>NZ_PISD01000006.1 GCF_002835735.1 Cytobacillus horneckiae
CGGAGAAATCAAAAAAACGGTCACAGAGTGTAAAACTGTGACCAAAAATGGCGGAGAAATCAAAAAAACGGTCACAGAGTGTAAAACTGTGACCAAAAATGGCGGGGAAATCAAAAAAACGGTCACAGAGTATGGAGCTGTGACAAAATGCCGGATATCGAAGAAACCGCTCATAGAGTATGGAACTGAAACAAAGTTTTTTATTTATAGAAAACTTCTTTTCACTTTTTCCCAGAAGGAATTGTCTTTTAGTTTAACAGTCTTAATAACTTTTTCACTTAATTTAATATCTATTCTTTCAACATGCTGGATGCTTAAAGCCTCATTATCCATACCCATTGTCGGATGGTCATTGCCCTCTTGGACAATTTTTAAAGTAAGCCTTCTATTTTCCCCAAGAATAAAGGAAGATCCTAATGTCCGGTATTTATTATTATTTAGGGATGCTAATTCACTCACCTGCATGCATGGCAAGGTAGGGTCGACAACTGCGCCATTTACTGATTTATTATAGGCTGTACTGCCTGTAGGGGTGGCGACAATCATTCCATCGCCGCGGAATGTTTCAAACAAAAGATCATCAATATAAACTTCCATTACGAGTGTTTTTATAATTGCGGAGCGGATGGAAAATTCATTTAAGCAGTAGAACGAAGTTTCTCCATCAACAGTTGCTTCAATTGTAGGGTATTTTCTTACTTCGATATTTTCATTAAGAGCTGCTTCCAGCATTTTAGCTTTATTATTTAGCTGGAAATCGCAATATAGGCTTAATGGGCCTGAGGTGGAGATGCCGGCATATAGGCAATCATCTCTGAAACCTGTTTTGCGGACAGCTTGCAAAAATGCCCCGTCTTCGCCGATGCTGACGATAATATTTGCAGCCTTCGCATCATTAATGACTTTAAATCCATGTTCCTCTGCTAAGGTCTTTAAAGTTTGGACAATATTTAATGTTTCAATATCTTGTTTATGGTGAAAATACAATTGACGGCGGGTAATCATAATTGTTTCCTCCTTTTGAACTTCTGGTGACAGTCATATTCATAAGTAAGTTTAATAAGATGAAATGTAAGGTTACGATTTCTAAATAATTCATATTTTGTTATCATAAGGATGATTGACCTTAGTCTACCTGTTTTTATTTAATTTTAAAAGCATAATCATTTACTTAAAAGGGAGGAATAATTGAATGACAGCAAAGCGTTGGGCTGCATTAGGGATAGCTGCATGTATTTTATTTGTATCAATTTTTATTAACGCACTATCATCTTTCGCATTTAGCAATTTTGAGGGGGCATTTTCTGATATTTTAGCCGCAGGTGATGCGAGCTTTTTAGAAGAAGTGGTCGAAGAAGGAGATCCATCAAACAAGATTGCGATATTAAATGTAAATGGTGCGATTCAGGATACTGGCGAAGCAAGCTCGTTATTTGCAACTACTACATATAATCATAGTAGTTTTATGAAAAATTTAAATCATGTGAAAGATGATCCAACAGTGAAAGGAATCATCCTCCGTGTCAATTCGCCTGGTGGCGGTGTAGTTGAAAGTGCGGAGATTCATGATAAAATTGTTCAAATTCAAGAGGAAACGGAGAAGCCTGTATACATATCTATGGGATCAATGGCTGCATCGGGAGGATATTATATCTCTGCGCCAGCTGATAAAATCTTTGCAAGTGCCGATACGATGACGGGTTCATTGGGTGTCATTATGCAAGGAATAAATATATCAGAGCTGGCTGAAAAATATGGTGTAGACTTTATGACAATAAAAAGTGGCGAATATAAGGATATTATGAGCCAAACGCGAGAAATGACCGAAGAAGAGCAGAAAATAATGCAAGATATGATTGATAATGCCTATGGTGGTTTTGTTGATGTCATCGCCCAAGGCAGGGAAATGTCAGAGGAACAAGTACACAAGATTGCGGACGGCAGAATATATGATGGACGTCAGGCGCTTGAGTTAGATTTAATTGATGGCTTTGGGTATTTAGAGGATGTTATCGCCCAATTAAAAGAAGACGAGAAGCTTGATGACGCTCAAGTTGTAAAATATACAGAAAATGCCGGATTTGGATCCTTAGTAGGTATGGGAGCAAGCAAGTTAATGGGCAATGATGTAGAGATGGCAGGTTTAATGAAATTATTAACTCAGCCAAATTCCCCTCGCCTAATGTACTTGTATGCTGAATAGGGGGCGCTGTGATGAGTGTGAATGATCAGGAAGAGATGAAGGAAAAAGACGCAGAGCTCCATTTGGAAAAAAATGTGGATGAAACCGAAGAACTGCCATCTGAACATATAATCTTGCAAAATCAAACGTCGACAATTAGGTTTGCTGGTTTTTGGATGAGATTTTGGGCGTATTTAATAGACATTATCGTGATTGGCAGTATTGATCGAATCATCATTAAGCCTATTTTCAGAGCATTGGATATTTCGCTTCATGAAATTGCGCCAATCGCACCGATTACGGTTGCAACGGCAATAACTTTTTATTTGTACTTCGTCTTAATGACAAAATACTTTGGCCAAACGATAGGAAAAATGGTATTTGGCTTAAGGGTCGTTGATGTAAATGGCGGCAAATTATCGTGGAGTACGGTTATTTTTAGAGAGTGGATTGGCCGGTTTATATCGGGTGCATTTTTTATGCTTGTTTATATTGTCGTTGCCTTTCATCCAAAAAAGCAAGGCGTTCATGATATTTTTGCAGATACAACAGTTGCACATGAAAAGTAAAAATAAACCTGTCAGCATAGGCTGGCAGGTTTATTTTTTTCTATTATGAGCATACTAACAGTTTGAAAGGCTGTGGGAAAAATGAAATGGCTGTTCATTATATTGATCTTATTATTACTTATATTATTGATATTACTCATTTTTATAGCGTTTTCTAAATTACATGTAACTCTTCATTATTTTCACCAAGCAAAACAGCATCATTTGCAACTTCAGTTTAAGCTGTGGAAATTTATAAAATATAAAGTAGATATCCCTTTGATTGAATTAAGTGAGGAGAAACCAGCAGTAAAGTTTACGGAGAAAAACTCCTCAATTGGAGGGATGTCTGATGAGAAGACTGAGGAATTTACAGCCGATGATTTACTGAATAGTATTAAAAACATGAATGAAGTGATCACACATGTTGCTTCTTTTTATCATATCGTTAGACATTTTTTGAGCAAAATTACGATTAAGCAATTAAGGTGGCACACGATTGTCGGTGTGGGGGATGCAGCGGTGACAGGAATGCTGACAGGTGCTTTTTGGGCGGTAAAAGGTAGCATTCTCGGAGTCATCAGTCATTATATGAAATTAAGGACACGCCCGGATATTGTAATAGCACCCCAGTTTCAATTTGCTGTTACACAAACATCTTTTATATGTATTTTTCATTTTCGTATCGGGCATGCTATGTTAGCAGGAATTAAACTGATTAAATTTTGGAAAGGCGGAAAAGCTCACTTTAAATCGATGCATCTTTCCGTTTTATCTAATGATAAGTCCAAAACATACTAGTTGAGGAGGAGCTAAAAATGTCTGATCATCCAATACAAGGTCTGATGACAACTGCAATGGAAAATTTGAAAGAAATGGTAGATGTAAATACTATCATAGGAGATCCGGTTGAAACACCAGATGGCAGTGTAATAATTACAGTTTCGAAAGTAGGCTTTGGGTTTGCAGCAGGCGGATCCGAGTTTATGATGGATAGTGGCAAGAATAACAGCAGTGTCGCAAGCAGTGGTGGAAGCGGAAGTGAATCTAAAGGCCATCCATTTGGCGGCGGTAGCGGTGGCGGAGTTTCTATCACGCCAATTGCTTTCTTAATAGTAAATTCCTTAGGAGTTAAGATGGTGCATTTAGATGAAAGCACCCACTTATATGAAAAAATTCTTGATCTTGCTCCTCAAGCTGTAGATAAAATTCAACATATGTTTAACAAAAAAGAAAATAGTAAAGATGGACACGATCATCACATGGATGATGAGGAAAATCGAAAACAAGATATCGAGTTGTAATATACTTAAAGTTAACTTCTCCTTTTTCGGAAGTTAACTTTTTTCCTTTAACACAATAAACATATCAATTGCAAAAAAGATTCTGAAAAGATATGATTTAAACTGTACATATATTGAAAAGGAGGAAGAATAAAATGGCATCAGTTACATTCAAAGGAAATCCTGTTACTTTATTAGGGCAAGAAGTAAAAGTTGGTGATTCTGCACCTAATTTCACCGTTTTAGCTAACGATATGTCAGAGGTAAATCTCTCTTCTTCAAAAGGAAAAGTCAGATTAATTAGCGTTATTCCATCGATTGATACTGGTGTTTGCGATGCACAAACTCGCAAATTTAATGAGGAAGCAGCAAAATTAGATAATGTAGAAGTGCTAACAGTAAGTGTTGATTTACCTTTTGCACAAAAACGCTGGTGTGCAGCAGCAGGCATCGAAAATGTCCAAACTGTTTCTGATCACCGTGACCTCTCTTTCGGAGAAGCTTATGGTGTTATCATGCAGGAGCTCCGTCTTCTAGCACGTTCTGTTTTTGTTGTGGATTCTAACGATAAAGTGACTTACGTTGAATACGTAAGTGAAGGTACAGACCACCCAAACTATGAAGCGGCAATTGCAGCAGTAAAAGCAGCAAACTAATTCACGATCAATTATCTATCTTATTAAACAAAAGCCCCGGCCAACCCCGGGGCTTTTGTTTGTCGAAAGATGTCGGTGAACGGCACCGACATCTTTCGACATTTATTTGAATATTACTAAATACTGCACAAAGCTTGTGAATGAAGATAAAGGCCGTTACAATAGGAAAATAGAATAAAGGACGGGGGAGATTGTTGATGAAAATAACTCCGGTTGAGGAATTATTTACGCTGCTGAATGAAACGGCAGATATTTTACGGGAAGAATTAGATTGCACCTATCTTGAAGCGCTTGCAGAAACGGGAGAAAACATCTTTCAGGAAAGTATTTTACAAGAGGAATTGAGTGAGCTGACAATAAAGCGGCTGAAGAAGAGCTATGAGTCACTTCATTTGGACAAGTTCACGAATGAGGATTTACGCAAATCATTCCAGCTTGCCATCTTAAAAGGAATGAAAGAAAGTGTGCAGCCTAACCATCAAATGACACCTGACTCCATTGGTATGCTCGTTGGCTATTTGGTTGATAAGTTTGTACAGAAGGATGCCTTTTCTTTACTAGATCCGGCTGTAGGAACTGGGAATTTACTTACTACTGTTATGAATCACCAAAACGGTAAGACTGTTGATGCAATTGGCAGTGAAGTGGATGATCTACTCATTAAGCTTGCTTATATTAATGCTAATATGCAAAAACACCCGATTCGCTTCTTTAATCAAGATAGTCTGGAACCCTTATTTATTAATGAAGTAGATGCGGTGATTAGCGATTTGCCAGTAGGCTATTATCCAAATGATATTCGAGCAGCGGATTATGAGCTGAAGGCTGATGAAGGCCACTCATATGCACATCACTTATTTATAGAGCAAAGTTTAAGGCATGTTAAGCCAAGCGGTTATTTATTTTTCATTGTTCCGAATGGTTTATTTGAAAGTGAGCAATCGCCAAAACTTCATGAATACCTTAAAAATCATGCAATCATTCAAGGGCTATTGCATTTACCGCTTTCTCTTTTCAAAAATGAGCAAGCTGCGAAAAGCATTTTTATCATTCAGAAAAAAGGCAAAGAGGTTAAGCCGCCAAAACAAGCATTGCTCGTTAATCTTCCAAGCTTATCAAAAGCAAATGAAGTTGATAAAATATTAAAGCAAGTAAGCGGATGGATTAAAGAAAATAAAGGGTAATAGTAGGTTGAGGAAACCTTTCCTCAACCTTTCTTGTGTCAGAAAATAATTACTTTATTAAGAAGTGAAGAATAGGTTGAAAAGTCAATAGGAGCATGGTTAAATGATAGACTAGGACGATATTACCGTTCTATTATCATAAAAAACACCACAAATGTTGACTATATAGAGTAGCGTGGATGATATAAAGGAGAGATTGCTATATGACAAAAATAATAGCAATAAACGCTGGTAGTTCATCTTTAAAGTTTCAGTTATTTGAAATGCCTGGCGAAGAGGTTATTACAAAAGGCATCATAGAGAGAATCGGGCTGCCTGATTCAATATTTAACATTTCCGTTGCAGGTGAAAAGATCATTGAAACATTGGAAATTGCGAATCATGAAGTTGCCGTCGAGCTGTTACTTGAAAAGCTAACAGCAAAAGGCATTATCGAAAGCTTAGATGAAATTGTTGGAGTGGGCCATCGTGTTGTACATGGCGGTGAGGACTTCTCAGAATCAGTGTTGATTACGGATGAAGTGCTGAAAAAAATCCATGCATTATCAGAGCTGGCACCATTGCATAATCCGGCAAATATTACCGGCATTGAGGCTTTCAAGAGAGTGTTGCCAAATGTTCCAGCCGTGGCTGTATTTGACACAGCCTTCCATCAATCAATGCCAGAGAGTTCATTTTTATATAGCTTACCATATCATTACTATACAGATTATGGCATTCGAAAATATGGCTTTCATGGTACATCACATAAGTATGTGTCAGAAAGAGCAGCAGAAATGCTAGGCAGACCATTGGAACAGTTGCGTTTAATCTCCTGCCACCTTGGCAATGGCGCAAGTATCGCTGCCATTGAGGGTGGTAAATCAATTGACACTTCAATGGGCTTTACACCTTTAGCAGGTGTAACAATGGGCACCCGTTCAGGTGATATTGATCCGGCGCTCATCCCTTTTATTATGGAAAAGACAGAGAAAACGGCTGACGAAGTATTGGATGTGCTTAATAAAAAGAGTGGGATGCTTGGCGTATCTGGTTTCTCAAGTGATTTAAGAGATATCGAAACCGAGGCAGATGATGGCAATGACAGAGCAGAACTTGCCTTAGAGGTTTTTGCTAATCATATTCATAAATACATCGGCTCTTATGCAGCAAGGATGTATGGTGTTGATGCGATTATCTTCACAGCCGGCATCGGTGAAAACAGTGATGTCATCCGCGAACGGGTATTAAGAGGATTAGAGTTTATGGGCGTTTATTGGGACCCTGCATTAAACAAAGTGCGCGGAAAAGAAGCCTTTATTAACTACCCTCATTCACCGGTAAAAGTAATGATTATCCCGACAAATGAGGAAGTAATGATTGCACGTGATGTTGTTAAAATGGTGTCAAATCAACGTTCTTAAACATACGTTCGTATAAATTTGACGACTTACTAACCATGACCTAAATTTTCAAGCAATCTTTTTCATGTTATTAATTTTAATGTGAAGGAGATTGTTTTTTTATGACTAAAAATCCTAAATATCGGAAAACAAAAAGGTACACAAATCAATTAGCAACAAAAATTTTCACAATTGATGATGCAAGGAATATTGTTATTAAAGTGAAAAAACTGGAAGGATTATCTACTAACACAATAGACAATTATGAAAAGTTATTTAATGACTTTGATCGTTTCTTTGGTGAAAAAAATGATGTTGCTTCATTAACAAGGGATGACGCAAGAGAATTTATTTATTGGCAACTGAATGATAAGATTCAATTCCTGAATCACAAGTACAGAAAAGTTAAGCCGAAGGGTGTTTCAGTTAGCACTGTAAATACCTATATCAATTATGCTAAAGCGACTTTTACTGTCTTGGTTAATGAGGAAATTGTAGAGGAAAATATATTTGAAAATGTAAATAACATTAAGGAGAAAGAAAAGAAAATTGAAACTCTTTCAGTAGAGGACATAAAGAAGTTTTTACGCTCACTCAATAAAGGTTGGTATTCAGAGTTTAGAATGTTTGTGTTAGTTCATACCCTTTTAGACAGTTTTGGAAGGATAAATGAGGTCTTATCTGTTCGTAAAGAAGATATTGACTTTGAGAAACATGCAATCACCTTTCATAATACTAAAAATGGCAAATTACGCATTGTTCCAATATCGAAGAAAACAATTAAGTTACTTGAAGAATTGATTGAGGAAACAGAGGACTTTGAAAGCGAGTATTTGTTTCTAACACATCATGGTAATCCTATGTCGCCTGACACAGCAAGAAAGCACCTTAGAGACTTATCTATACGCGTAGGGTTAGAACATATCAAAGGGTTTCACATATTCAGGCATACAGCCAGTGAAATGTTCCTTAGACAAAATGGTTCAATAAGAGTTTTACAAAAAATTCTCGGACATGCTGAAATTTCAACAACCTCTATTTACGCTCATGTATTAGATCAGACAATTAAACAGCAACATGAGCAGTTTTCACCTTTAAATTTGATCAATGATAAAGAACGGAGAAAAACGAGGACAGGGAGGATAAAGAAATGAAACTGAAATATGCCCGTATAGCTTAATTAATCGAATTGAACTACAGTAAACAAAGCAAGCAAATTGAAGTGTCAAACACGGGATAACTAGGCTGCCGGTATTACGAGTACCAGCAGCCTTTTTCTAGTCAAGGCAATTACATAACAGAATGACTTATAAAATGCCTTTACCAGAGGGAAGAGTTAGGATTAAGTCCTGTTTGATAAACTAGACAACGCTTATTTTATTTCAGTTTCTTCTAGCCGTTCGTATAAATCATCCACCTTTACTTTTAGTAAGTCAGCTAATACGTAAGCTTTATCAATCGGAATCAAGCTGTGACCACTTTCATAGTTTCTCAATTGTTTGACACTGACCCCTAGCTTTTCCGCAATAAAACTTTTCTTATATCCACTTTGATCTGTAAGTTTTCTTATATTACTCATTATTTTCATTATTATCACCTTGCTTATTTATTCTACAAAGATAAGTTTTACTCCTTTGAGAAAAATAATTGGCTTGTTTTTGTAAATTTAATTGGCATTATGGACAAACCAACTCTAATACCATTAATTATAGCCATTGGAATGACGAAGTTAGCCTTACCATTGGAACTCTTTCATAACAGTTGTATCAATGGAATCCGCACTAAATTCAACTTCCAATTTGGAGGGATACTTACTACGTAAGTTTAAAAGAGGTGGCGTTAGAGAGGAGGAGGTAAATAGTATGATTTTTGAAGTTGTATCGACAACAATATTTGGAGCAATTTCTTTGAAGGCTTATCTATCAAAAAATTGGGAAGGTAACGACTCTAAAAAAATCAATAAAATATTTGCTTTGTCGGGATTGAACGTTAAGGATGGAAAACAAACTTTAACTACTCAACAACTTAGAAAGAAAGATTATGATTGGGGAACAGAATATTGTTATCGAATTCCGTTAGGTAGGAGTTTTGAAGACTATTTAGAAAAGCAAAGTGCGCTCGAAGCTGGACTTAATACTCGTTCCATCAAACTTCAATTTAAAGACCTCAAATCATTGAAATTAGACCGAGACATCATTAGTAATATAAAAGGGTTAAGGTCAAAGAAGCTCACTGGTAATAAAGAAATAGAGATGTCATATGACGGCTTATTAAAGATAAAAGTATACAACGAACCGTTATCAAAAAAAATTCTTTGGAATAAGGAATTTTTAAAAGTTGATACATGGAAGGTACTTATAGGATTTAATCGGACTGAATGTATTTATCATGATTTTGATAAAAGAAAACATCTAATCATTGCTGGTGCAACAGGATATGGAAAATCAGTCATCATGAAGTGTATTATTATTTCTCTTATACTCTCCAAACCTGACGATGTAACCTTTTCTTTAATTGATTTGAAAGGCGGATCAGCATTTGCAAGGTTTAAGAATGCTAAACAAGTCATAAACTTTGGGATTGAAAATTATGAAGCTTTAGAAATTCTTAAAGATATCCAAAAGAAAATGAAAGAGGATTATAAAAAAATTGTGGATAATGGTTTTGAAGATGTTGTAGAAGCCGGAATAAGTAAACGTCACTTTGTTGTAATCGATGAAGCAGCAGACTTAGTTGACAGTAAAGAATGTATGGAAATATTAACTGATATTGTTCGTAAAGGTAGGGGGGCTGGCTATTATGTCATTTATGCGACTCAATATCCATCAGCAGAGGCAATAAGTATGCAAATAAAAAGAAATATACCTGCTCGCTTATGTTTTGTATTAGACAGTTCTACAGCATCTAAAACTGTGCTTGATCAAGGTGGAGCTGAAAAACTTCCAGAAATTGAAGGAAGAGGCATTTATAAAAATGTAAGCCAATCAATCATTCAAACTCCTTTAATAAAAAATGATGATATTGATTCTCTAATAAAGCCTTACATTGTTGACAAAAAGGAGGCTTTAAATAGTGAAACCGTTAAGCGACAGACAGGAAAAGATACTGTTATCTTTGAAAAAACAAGATTTTCTTAATCGTGATCAACTAACCAGTATACACCGTCTTGGCAGTGTAAGAAATGCAAATCGTATTTTAAAGGAATTGTCACCTTACTTAACAAGTTTCAGAGAAAATGATCAGCCTACTGTTTATTGTTTGAATAAAGAAGGTAGGGAGTATGTTAACTCAGATAAAGTAAGGAGAAAAAATAAATTTGTAAATCACTATTTGATAAGAAATGATTTCTACATTTTTATTGGCTTTCCTCATGAATGGGAAAATGAACTGAAAGTATCGGATGGTACTTATACAGTAATTTGTGATTCCTACTTTAAAAGGGATGGAAAGTATCAATTTCTTGAGGTGGATTCTACTCAAAAGATGAGCGTTAACAAAAAGAAAATTGAACAGTATAAAGGTCTAATGAGGAATGGGGAACTATTTAAACATTTAGGGTACTTCCCAAAACTAATATGGCTTACGACAACTGAATTGAGAAGGAAGCAATTAGCCCTATTGTGCAAAGGGTTGCCTTATAGTGTGTACACAGTTAATGACATCAAATAAGGAGTGATACATCATGAAGACGATTGCTTTTAATGATTTTGTGAGTGGGGATTACAAATTAAAAGATAAAGCAAAAAGGATGAAGGCTATTAGAAAAACTACTAAATTAGCCAGTGCAGCAGTTCTTCCGTTGGCTACTGGCGGGGCTGTAGGTACGTTAGGATTTACAATGCAAGCTTTTGCAGCAACTACTAATACCACAATGACTCCTATTGCTGTTGAAGTGACTGCTAAGGAATGGATGGGAGAGCAGACGTTATCTACATTAGCACATGTACTTGATCCTGTAGTCGATATACTTGTAGCGTTAAGTTTTCCTATTGCTTCAGTTGTAATCGTGGGAGCTTGCTTTCTATTTATGTTCGGTAATTCAGAAAAGGCTTGGACGGCA
Organism: Cytobacillus horneckiae; assembly: GCF_002835735.1. Taxonomy (GTDB): domain Bacteria; phylum Bacillota; class Bacilli; order Bacillales; family Cytobacillaceae; genus Cytobacillus; species Cytobacillus horneckiae. The sequence continues at coordinate 11,296 of NZ_PISD01000006.1, forward strand.
ATACAAAACGCTGGATTAGGTTATGTGCTAATTCAGGTATCGCCATTAATATTAGATGTGTTAAAGCAAGTGGGGAATGCTGTATAAAATAAGTTGAACTTAAAATAGTCCTTTCTCAAATTAAGAAGGGACTATATAAACTTTATTAAATAATATTAATCTTGTATAGTAACAAGTATCCCATCTTCAAAGTAAAGGTACTTGTAATTTGGGTATACCCATTGCTCGCTAACTTGGGTTGCTGTCGTTGTTCTATTTATATCTATTGGCTTACCCCATTGTGAATATATAACTTCTTCTGCTGTCATGCCAATTGACGGTAAGGGAAGGTTGCTGATGTTTACATTAGTCTTGGTTGGCTCTTCTTCTAAAAGTAAAGTTGTATATTTCTGTTCAGTTAGTTTTTTTGTTCTATCGATTTCCTCTGCTATCTCTTCAGGAGGATTGGTAACTTTTTCAAAATTCGTTTTTATGGATTTAAAAGTACTAATATGCCAAGACGATAATTTGACACCTTCAACTTTTTCTAGTTCTTTATACGCTAAAACAATATTAAAGAAATTCTCTTGTAGTTCAGTTTCTTGTTTAACTACTTTGTCCATTATTTCATCGTATCTTTTCTCTTTAAATAGCTGAACTAATTCATTCTTTAGTTTTTCTTCTGTGTTTATCGACTCCGGATTTGAATTTAATTCATTAGATGAGCAAGCTATAAGGAAAAACGAACAAATAAATCCTAAAAGTAGAGACCTCAATGAATAACTTACCTCCCTATTATATTATGGTTAAATTTTACCATATAAACAGGTGTTAAGAACTAATAATATTTGAAATTTTTAAATCAAAAAAACCACCAGCAGATTATTGTTGGTGGTTTTGTTCTGTATCATCAATCAATACTAATAATTCATTAATATCTATCTTTAAAATTTCACATACTCTTCCAATCGTATCTCTTTGGTATTGTTTTGTGTCATCGTTATAAAGCCTTCTTAAGGTTTCGAATTTTAATCCTGTCATATCAGCGAATTGCCTTATTGATATCTTTCTATCATCTAAAATAGTCTTTAAATTTGATTTAACACGCATCTGTATCCCCCCTGTATCTATAATTATTATACGACGACTAAAGAAAGTAGTCAAAATATATTGACAACGAATTGTAGTTGGTTTAAAATTAACTCGCAGACAACGTATCGTAGTCATTGATAAATTATAGGGGGATGGATATGGAACAGTTGAAATTTGAATCCGATGTTGAATTAGCTGAAAGAATTACAGAAATGATCGAAGGTGAAACATCCGAGGTATTAGAAGAAATAATAACGCTTTTGAATTATCACACTGGATATAAAGCAGGACTATTTAATGGCAATGATTCTTTTGAAAAGATTATTTCTGAATGATATTGGTGAAATTAATATTATAACACGTTCATTAGTAACTTCTTATGCTTTCGTCTTTTTCTGGTAAAGGCTAACACAAAATTGATTTGGTTTAGTCATGCCCTTGCCAAAGAAAAATGTTTGAAATGATTTTGATAAGGGGGTTGTTCGTAATGAAAAGAAGAAAACATATCGACTATGTTGTAGAATTCATCAATGATGATCTGCCAAAAGAAAACCTAGAGGATATTCTACTTAGAGAATTCGTTAGATTCGCAAATGAAAAAAAGGGGTTTACATTCTTAACTCTTAATAAAAATGTAAAGTAAAAAAAGGGAAGAGGGAATCAGACCTCTTCCTTTTAATATAAGCTTTTTGTCTCACGACTCACCTCGCCCTTCCTCTTCTTCCATTAGACCTTTCAATAACATCGCAAACTCACGAAGTTCAGATTCCGAAGCAATCGCTACTCCGGTATTAATGACGTAAGTTACATTTCGCTCTGCTCCCCCAACTTGGTACGTCTTGGTGTCGTTGTTGTTCGTTGTCTCATTATTTTGGGTATATGTCGGGGTAGCATATTGCATTTTATCGAACATAGGAACTCGTTTATCAGCAGGAACAATCTGATTGACTGTAGCGACCAAACGATTCAATATTTCAATTACAGTATTGAATACTCCGACGGTTAAATTCTGCATTGCTGTTGAAACAAGACTTGGCAATTCTGACATAATCTTGCCGATTACTTCAGGGAACTTAAACATAAGATTTTCAAAAAGAGGAGCGAGTCCTTCCATTGAAATAGCCATGTTTTTAGTCCACTTCTTCATAGTATCCTGCCAGTTTGTGCCTGTGAACATATTAACCATTGAGCCAGACATATAAGATAATGCTTCATCCCAAGTCGGCTTGATAGTATCGATAGCTCCGTTGATCCCGTTAGCGATGCCAGAATAATCACTCTTTCCTCCGAACAACTCTGAAAGGTCAGGCAATTCGGCAGTGAGGATATTCGAAATCATTTCTTCAACCGTTTTATCGATGTTTTCGTAAATGTTTGATGTGATATCTTGGATAGCTTTCTGAACATCGAGTACAGAACGGATAGTACCTTCAATGTCGCGAACGACATTTCCAAATTCATCGGTTTTTTCAGTGAAAAGAGAATTCGAATTCCAGTTGAACAATGATGTAATTTTCTCTTTAATCATATCCAACATTTCTGTTTTCTTAGTTGTTTCCTCTAACTCCTTCTGCAACTTTTGATACTCTGAACCAAGCTTATTGATAGTGGTTTCGTTAGCTTTTAATATGTTGTTGTTCGTGGTAGTTGCATCAGCTAATTCCTTTTCGGCTGCATTTAATTCGGCTAACTTATCTTTCAACGGGCCAAGAACGTCAGAGTATTGAGCAGCAGTTAGTCCTCTTTTCTTAGCATCGGCAGTAACGGAATTAATTTTATCCTGAATCGTTTTTTGTTCTTTGTCTAATTGCGCTTTACGTTTTGCGAATTCGGCAGGGTTGTTTTGGTAATTAATTTCAGCATTGTCAGTTAGAAGAGATTCAGTTTGCTGCCTTATCTGATCCATTCTTTCTTGAATAGCTTCAGCACCGCTTTTCTTTTCGATCATACCGTACTTTTCCATTCCGGTATTTACGTAATTATCAACAAATGCCTCTTTCTTTAAAGCGGCCTGTTTATCACGCATTTGATCCGCAAGGGACAACCAATCTGTTACCTTTTGGTTAGCTTCGCTTAGTCCATCGTTGAAAGTGTTCAACCAAGCCGAAGTTGATTGACTTAGTTTTTCAACAGCGTTTGCTACTACGTCTTCCTGTATGCCTTTCCAGACAGAAGCCTTCTGGTCTTTACTTAGACCATACCAGCCCGCTTGATTAAATGCCGTTTTGGCTGAAGAAACAGAGTCGTACTCACTCAACGCTTGAGCATATTGCTTATTATAATCTTGCTTAGTGGCTGTGCTTGCGTAAGGCATATAATCTTTGATGCTTCTTAACTTCCAAGTCTTGTATGTTGCCGAATCATACCCATGAGCATTCATCCCTTGCATATAGCTGACATAATCATTTGTTGATTGAAACTTTGAGTCAGCTTGGGCCTTAGTGTAACTTTTCTTGGCCGGAGTTGGATTTGGTTTAGAAGTAGAGCTGCTTTGTTTAATTGTCAGGTATTGTCCGGCATAAATTTTGTTCGCGTTCTTAATCTGTTTGTTCATGTCCATTAGGTTTTTCACTGTTGTCTTGAAACGAACAGCAAGCTCGCTTAATGTATCGCCGTACTTGATTTTATACTTGCCGCCAACTATGCCGCCATTAGCGTAAGCTCGAACCCCCAAGGCTTTACCTGTTTGTTCGTATAAATCTAAAGCTCGTGAACGTCTATTCGCAGATAATGGAATGATCGCTTCAGGGCCAGCTTCACCCACAAGTCCCATATGAGGCTTGTTGATTATTCCGCCGTTTGCATATGGTTTATATCCTCCGCCATTTTTCATAGACTTGAATGCTGGATGGCCCCCAATTCCGCCGTATCTGCTAATCATATATCTAATTGCTGCAACAGCGTTATGAAGAGGATTCCAAATGTCATTCATTCCAGCCAACTTATGTGTATTAAACGTTGGATCAATAGTCTGGAACATCCCTTTAGACGGGATTCCTCTTTTTGCATTAATGTCCCATAAGTTTATCGCGCGAGGATTAAAGCCTGATTCTCTCTTTGCGACGGTCATTAAGAATGGCATCCAAGACATTGACTGACCAGTAATTTTCAATGCCGCTGCAATAGCTTTTTGAGCCATATCAGAGCCAGCTCCGGCGAAGTCGCCGAACGATCCGATGGCAGAGTCTAACATATCCTTTACCTTATTAACAGCAAGGCTTGTGATGTATTTCGTAGGACTTCCAGAATGATTCACAAACCACTTAGGTATTAATTTGTCAGACAATCCGAATTTACTGGTTGCAGATTCCCAAACAGCTTTTGGGCCTTTAGTGATGGCATCAAAGAAATTACCGACCCCTCCGGCATAAGCAGGGAATCCATAAGATTTCAGGACTCTTTCTGTATGCTTATTTGGAAGTACAGAAGTACCTTTCGGAAGATTAAGTAGTTCAGGGCCAGATTTACCAACAACTGTTGTTCCAAGATTAGGGATATGAGCTAATTCAGGGCCTTCTTCTCCGACGATAGCAGGGCCTCCACCGTGTCCTGATGCTGAAGTTCCTTTAGCATAGCGATCAATGCCATTACCTTTCAAGCTACCTGAAGTTTTTTTGCTGCTGGTTTTGATACCGAACAACCCTTTAATCCAGTCCATAATCTTCGAAACGGTCTTCCACATTGTATCCCATCCAGAAGACACACTTCCAGTCTCATCTTTGCTTAAACGCTTATGTTCCTTGTTTTGAGTACCGGCGTGTTTTATTACATTATCCTTCTTATTCTTCGCTGCATTACTGACTTTCGTAGCTGAATCTTGATGTCCTTTAGCGGTTGTACCAGCTTGTTTCCGCTCGCTTTCGAGGTTCTTTTTAATATTATCCCCTGATTTAAACTGATTTTTTTGACGCGTTTCGTTTGCTGTATTTTGCAATTGTTTTAGTTTGTCATAAGCTGTTTGAGTTGAAACGGTTTGCTTATTCTCACCCTTCATTGCAGCAATACTCTTATCAGCGGATTTTTTATTGAAATCTCCTCGAAGTGTTGCGTTTGAAACCTCTTCGGCTGTCATACCGAGGTTAAGGGCTTGGTTTAACGCCATGTTTCTACGGAATTCTTCAAACGCTTTACTTTTGCGTTTAACTTCATCTTCGGCAGCCTTGGCTTTTTCTTCAGCAGCTTTCTTTTCAGCAGCTATTTGTTCATCGGCAGCTTCCTTAGTTTTCTGCTTTGTTATATCTACTGCCAATTGCTTTTGTTCTTCATTATTGAGGATTTTTTGAGTTGCTTCTCCCCATTTATCCTTCATTTTAAGTTGCCAATCAATATTCTCTTTCATGGCATCAGGATTTTTCATGATTTCTTGGCGAGTTAATCCTAGTCGAGCTTCCCAAAGTTTGTAAGACTGTTCTAACATTTCAGTTTGATTTGCATCCTTGTTTTTGATCTTTGTTAAAACCATGATATGGTTATATGCCCCGATCATCTGTTGAACCATTTGATCGTTTACTCCGAAAAATGTCTGCATTAAGTCCATTGTTTCCTGAACTTCTTCACCAACTTCTTCGAACGCATCAGCATGGAATGCTAATTTCTTTTCTGCTTCTTCAAGAACGGCATTACCAGCGTTGACAGCATCAGAATATTCGCCTTGACGTTTCTTGACAGCAGCCATTAACTCTTCGATAGATTTATACTTATCGTATTTGATGCCGATATCAGCAAGTTCTTCTTTCGTATTCTTAGAAAGAGTATCTTGCCAATTAGTATGAGTTTGAATAGAACTAGAACTTATTGCGTAAGCGTGATTCAGGCTATCATAGGCACTTTTAGCGTCTTCTTGCGCTTTCTTCGCTTTGTTTTGGGCTTTTTCGAGACGTTCTAAAGCTTTACCGGCAACGTCAGTCTTAGATGCAAAAACATCGATGCTCGTTTGTGAAACATCGCCCGATTCAACTTCCTTCTTGAAATCCTTGAATGCCTTTGTATTATCTTCAGCTTTCTTATAAAGAGCTTCTTGTTCAGCTTTTAAACGCTTAAAATGACCTATTAACATTGGAATAGCAGTTAGAGCAACAGCAATCCAAGTTAAGGGGTTTGTTAATAAAGCAGTTGTCAAACCGATTGCAGCAGTCCTTAGAGTGGCGAAAGCACCGGATAGAATTGTTGATGTGGTTACGGTTGTCGACATCATAAGTGCTTGACGCGACATAGCTGTATTCATGCCGGCCATTGCCATCTGGAAGGTGAGCATTTCATTTCGAGTTCGTTGCATTTGAGCAATGAAAATTCCAACAGCCGCAGCAACAATAGGAATAGCAAAAGACCATTTACCCATAACTTCTATAATTTTTGTGAATCCTTGGGTAAGATTATTTAAAGATTCCAGAATAACCAGTATCGTCTTGCCTAATCCGGCTTCTCTCAGTGCGATTGAAAGTTGAGAGAATGATGACTTAAGAAGGTTAATTCTTGCTTGAATAGATTTCATGTATTTTTCATTTTCTTCTACAGCAGAATTATAAGAATTTTGAGCTGTCGCCGTTGCATCAAGGCCCATTTGATAATTATTCATCATTGCTAGGAATCGTGATAACTGATAAGTACCGGCCACATTTATTGCTGTATTTTGTTTTTGTGCATTGTTAAGTTCAGGCCACTTTTTAGCGATATCGTTCATAATATCTGCAACGTCTCTGTTATCTCCATTTGGTAACGTCATAGAAATACCTAATGCTTCGATAGCGTTGCGGGCTTTATCGAGAGTATTCACACGAGAATAAATTGTCTTCAAGGAATTCCCGATAATCTGCCCTGACTCCCGCGTCGCAACACCTATCGCTGTTGTATGTCCCAATAGCTCATTCAAACTCACTCCAAAACTTGCTGCTGTACCGCCGGCACGAGTTATGGATTTTGCGAGTTGTTGAGTAGAAATCGCGTAATCATTATCAACTTCGTTTAGTTTATTGACAACTTGGATTGCATCACGAGCCTCAACGTTGAACAAAGTAATGGCCGAAGTGATTGTCTCTGAAGCATCGAACATATCGATATCAGATACGTTAGCCATTAAGGTAGCTGCTTCGGATAAGAACCGAGTATCAACATTGTTGAAACCAGAACGGGCGAAAGTAATTAGTGCTTCATTAATATCAGTTAAAGTCCGGCCTAACTGTGTACTTAGTCGGATTGAATCTTTCATCATTTCATTGAAGTTGGTTTCTTCAGGTAATACTCTGAATAATTGAGTCATTTGTGTATCAATCTCGATTATTGTTGATATTAAATTCTGGAATCCTCGTTGAAGGCCAAATATTGCAGTTCCTGCAACGCTCCATTGCAACATTCGAGTTCCTGCTATTTCAATTGCATCGGCCCAAGTTAAGGTATATTTGTTTAACCCTTGCATCGAGCGTTCAAGATTTGATAAATGCCTTGATTGGTTTTGGATCGCTGATGATGCTCTTCTCGTTGCTGTTTCTGATCTGGAAACAGACTCACTATATTGGATTAACTTCTTATTTGTTCTGTCATAATATCCGGAAATAGTCCGTAATTCTCCATTTTGCATCCGAAGGGTTTGTGTCCATTTTCCGTTTCGATCCATAGATGCACGAACAATCTCTCCGTTAGCTTTCACAGCATGATTCATTACATTAAACGCAGCGCCATTCATTCTGACTACGCGTGAAATATCAGTGCCACGAGTTAATTCTTGATATCTCTTTTTTTGTTCGTCAAGCCCTTTGTTAACTTTTAATGCAGCCGCATGGAGACGATCCATTTCTTGAACAGCTTTTCTATCAGCTTCGGCTTTCTTCTTAACTTCCATAGAAGCTGTCGAAAGTTGAGTCTTCATGTTTTTAATGCTATTTGAAGACCTATCATAAGTACCTGTCATTGATACAAGATTACCTTCAGCGTTCTTAAAAGAAGCAGAAAGCTTTCCTGTCTCATCAACAGAAACTTTAACGTCACGACCATATTGTTTTAATTTTTGAGTTAATTTTGCTTGCGACGCTTCATAACTTTGCATCATACTTTGATTAGTCTTTAACCGAGAAGACCAAGCATTCATTGCACGATCCAAGTTTATGAATTCGTCCTTCTGGTTCTTTGCGCTTTTGGCATTGTTATTCATTGATCCAGTTAAAGCACCTAAAGAATTAACAACTTCAGAAGACTTTTTATTGAATCTATCGAGGATGTTTATAGCTTTTGTAAACTCTTGCAAATCTGAACTATCGACATCAAACGCAATTCCAATGCGATTGTTACTATCTGCCAACTTACTCACTTCCTTAAATTTTCATATAATAAAAGGAGTCTCATGGACTCCTTGAAGTGTTAACTATTTTTCCTTTTTGGATGTTCAAGATCAATAAGCGTCAAGAAACCATGCTTTAGTTCAGCGCGAACATTAAATTCATTGAAATAAGCCAAAAATCGTTCTGCGCGATCTTCAGTTTTAAAAATTTCATAAAAACGGCGGGGCTTAATTTCTGCTGTTTGAAAGAAATCCGACCGGGACAATTCTCTTCCATGAACATTAATTCCGTTCCATTTACCGTCATATTTGTAATACTGCCGCAAGTAACGGACCATTCCTTTTGCGATTATCTCATCCGTTAGTTCTCTATCATGAGTGCTTGCGGAAAAACCATACCGTGTATACTCAATTCCTAGAAATTTATTTAATGGCATTTGCAACTTCCTCCAATTCTTCGATTGATATATCTGGAAAAGTTTCTTTAAAAGCTTTAAGTATTTTCATTTCTGGTTGGGTTAATTGAATTTTATTTGCTTGTTTCTTTATAATTTCCATAATATTTTGTTGTTTAAAACTTTCGATAAATTGTTTTCGATGATTTACCATTGACACTTCTAACAGTTCAATTCCTTCAAGGAAGTTAGGTGTCTCCTCATTCTGGGCAGTTAACCAGCTCAAATCATCGCTTTCGTTGTTTTTACTTGCAAATTCATGTTCATTGTCTAATTCTAAAATCCCGTCGAGCCAGTGTTTTTCGTTGTTAGGCATGTACTTTTCCTCCTGTGCTTCCTATAATTTTTTTGCTTGATAAACAAATGACTTGAGATTATTGACATCTGTTAAGTGAATATCACTTTTATTTAAAGCCTCAATGATTTGTTTATCACGTGATCTAACATAGATATTAGTTTCAGTGCATCGCATCAATGAAGCGAGTTTTTTTAAAGATAAAGGGGATTGGTTTATATGCCATTCGCCGATAACATTTCGTCGCACACGATCTATAAAATCCTGTTTACCTAATCTTTCTGCCACGTTTTTCACCTTCAATCTATTAGTGCTTCTATAATCCATTAATACTGAAAGAGTGTACTTTTTCTCGCTAAAATGAGGAAAACTAGAATTAATTTATAAATAAGTAAATAGTAATAAACCCTTTAATATCAAGGGTAATGACCGTGTTTTTATTTAAGTTAGAGTTACAATTTAAATAAGATGAGTTAAATTAGAGAGGTAGGGTAAAGAATAAAACGAACGGTACATAAAGAAAGCCGGCCACAAGTTCATGGCCGACAGTTTTAGGACATTTATTATCTTTAACACGGATTAGCCCTAACCAGAGAGAAGGGAAGGGAAAGGGGTTAATAGGACTATTTCATCCACTAACACGTAACCCTTTGTTCCTTCTGGCTAAGGCACTCATTCATTCACAATAACTTGAACGTTATCTTCTTCGGTATCTAAGTAGAAATGATTCTTACCGTTAATTAGTTTCACCTTAATACCAGCATGTTCTAACGGCTTCATAACATTTTCATCTAGTTTTCTTAACCGTAAAGCATTCGTTGATATATTTAAATAAGCTGCAACTTCAGCAAAGGAAACTGGTAAACCATTATAAGCATACTTTCCAAGTGTTATTATTGTAACGTTACGGACGAAATCTTCCCGTGAATAGTAAGAGCCATTTTTAAGTTTCATTATTCTTAACCTCCAATATTATTAAAATTTCCTTTAAACTTATCGACGTAGGAGATGGGCCGACCGCCGAGGTCGTATAAATGTTTAATACGTATTACTCTGCGATGCTAGGTAAACCTTAAAGTTCAAAAGTTTCCCATTCATCAAAACCGTTATAATACTTAAGATCAATATATCTGAACCTTTTAACTTACCGGTACTAGTAGCAGCAGAAAGTTCAAGTACAAGATATAAGATTCAATATCTAAGGGAAGTGGTTCAATACCTTGTAACTCTAAGGATGAATCCACTTTTTAAGAGGTTACCTTTTTCCCAAGTATCTAGGCTGTTGGGGTTACGTTTCTCCCAAGTATTTTTTATGGATGATATGGGGAAGAAGCGAACATCGATTCAAGTGTTTTATCTGGATAGCCTTTTTTTCTGAAAAATAGATAAGGATTAACATAATATTTTCTTTCTCTTCGATCCATTGTCGAACCTTCGAATAAAATTCCATTTTTGTGGCATTTTCTAAGAAATTTATTAGCATCTGTATTATCTATTCCTAATATTTCAATTATAGCTTTCTGATTTAAATACTCTATTTTTTCCGTTTCTTCCTCGTGAGGATTGATGCAAATTAGATTCGTTTCATAATGAACAAACGGCAATAACTTGTATAGATACCCTAATTGAGCTGGCTGCAAATCATTCGAAAGTTTTTTGAGAGTTGTACTGAATAATTTAATTAATTCCTTACCGTTTACCGCACCTTTGATATGAAGATCAGGATTTAACTTGTATCCTTTTTCATCCAATTTTAGAGCTGAAACATTTGAAAGAGAATCGATAATTTGATTTCTAGAGCTAACCTTTTTTACTCCCAAACCTTTACCCAAGTCAGTTTTTGTAGCCATTACCTTCCCATCCTCCCTTAATAAATATCCAGTCCCGTATTCCATAAAAGGTATTAACTTTAAGATATAACCGCACTTCTTAGTATCTAATTTTAAAGATACATCTTTGATCCGTTCCATTTTACCGAAAGAAAAATGACGTTTATCTCTATTGTATAAAGTAAATCTTTTTCGTCTTTCTTTTTCTTCCTTCGAAATAATTGTATCTCCTTGTTTCAAGTCGCTTATTTCACCTGTGGTTTTGTTTAATAAAGCAAATTCGTCATCATGTTTATTAATCATTTAAATAAGCCCTTTCCAAGAAGGTCATGAAAAGCCTTTATCTTTTTGTCAGTGTAAATACTTAGTATTTTAAATTGATGGCGGTACTTGTCTTCGTCGATTATCAGAGTTTTGCGTTCATATTGCTTTATCATCTTATTTGCAAATGACTTTAATTCGCGTGGTAATTGCAAGTGATACGTTACAATAAGCTTTTCTTTATATAACTCGACGGATATTTTGGAAAATTCAATACCTTGTACGGTTGTTAATATAGCAGCTTTATTAATATCAGTTGTTGAGTAAGTTTTCATTGACTGATCCATTCCTTTCTTTGTGCAATTTGTATTTTTTAAGTTTCCTTTCGAAGTCCATTAATACGAAAACAATGTTCTTGCGTCTCTATAAAATGATAAAAGTGCAAGAATTTTATTTTTGTGGTACTTGTTACTCGGGAATAGTGCTTCGAGGTCTTTTTGAGTATCGACATCGATATTAATTTGATTGGTCTATACTGATATGGAGTGGTTGCTTAAAAAGAAGAGAAATAAATTCTTGCGGTAAAATAAAAAAGACAGGTTAAATTCTGAAGAGTGTTGTAGGAAGCCGTGTTATTGGCCCTTCAGAAAATAACCTGTATAAGAAAGGAAAAAAATCGGACATTTGAAGAAAACAATTAAGGTAGGTGTTGCTTTCTTCATATTTACATTAATACGAAAAAGTTAGGTGGAAAACGCGATATTCTTGCACTTTGTAAAAATAAATTTTGAAATAATGTTAGGGGAAGTTATCGAGAGAACACCCGACTAAGTGCCGTTCTGTTAAAGGTTAATTATCGAGCATGAATATATATAAGGGTTAAGGAAGGGGAAACGTTATAATTTACATGCCAGAACCAGTTATTCAAACATGTTTTTAATCAATCCTTACTCTTGTTTTAATAACAAAAACAAATAATTATTTACCTTCCTTAAAATCTCAAGCATTAATACGTCATCATCAACAATTACTTCAGTGCAATATTCCGGATCATAGCCTTCTCTATATAGTTGTGAAGCCATTTTACCTCTGATGATGTCCAATAGTTCAACTGCTTCGTCATTTAATAGGAATTCATGTTTACGTTTAACGTTGTGTTTCATCGCTTTGGCTCCTTCGTTCTTTTTTGCTTAGTTTTACACATGATAAGTGATTTAACTCAAATAAAAAAAGAACTACCATTAAGGCAGCTCTCATTAAATACTAAATGTATCAAGTATATTATCTTTCTCTTCTTTGTTTATTCCGATGTAAGTTAATGTAATCCGTGGTGTACTATGGTTCAATATGTCTTGTAGCATTGCAACGTCTTTAGTCTGTTTATAAAACCAATATCCAAACGTCTTACGCATGGTATGTGTACCAATTGAATCAATACCAGCAAAGTTGCCAGCCTTTTGTAGCTGCCGGTATGCCTGAATCTTACTTATTGGCTTATCACCTTTGCGGCTTGGAAACAACCAAATACTCTCAACAGTTTCAGCATAAGCAAGAATCTCGTTGTAAATAGATGTAATGTTTATCATTCGTTCCTTCTTAGTCTTTCCTTCACGCACAAGAAACTCTTTCCTTGTCTTCTTCTTTATCTTCTTAATGTGATCTGTTTCAAGCTTTAGCAGATCAGAAACTCGAAGGCCAGTATTAATGCCAATAAGAAATAGTATGTAGTCACGTTCGTTGCAATGTCTTTTCAAAGCCCATTTCATATCTGAAAGTTGTTGTTTGTTTCTGATCGGTTGAACGTCAATCAAATGTTCTTTGGGCATTCTTCTTCATCCTCCATCAATACGAATAAAATCAATCATTTGAATGTATACTTTTTTCGATTAAATCAATATTATCATTGGATAATACTTAAAGTCAATAATATAGGTGATATGAAAGTAAACTTTTGATTATTAGTTTACATTTGAACCCTTGCTTATTCCTTGGCCAAGGCATCATAGTGTTGATGAAAGTACAAGTCAATATGAATACGTTCTGAAGGCATTAGAGTGTTGCCTGATCCAGATAGAAAGGCAGAAGGAGGACGTTGAATAAGATTAGGAGAAGGTAAGGCTTCGGGCCGCGTTTACGTTTCTTTTTGCCGAAAATTGAAATTCGAAGCAGCACTCCCTACTAAACATTTTTGAGTATTTCCAAAGAACAGGGGGAGATGTAAAAGTGAACAAAACAAAAACCTCCTGTAATGAAGGCTTTTGAAAAAAAATTTTAAGATTCATCTTTATCGTTTGTTAGCTTGTACATCGCGAATCCTAAGTAAACGAATAATGCAACTAGTTGACTGAAGAATAACCCAAGAAGGAACCATTTAGTTAATACATCATCGTATGTATCTGTAGAATACGGCAGCAAAGTTGAAGGGTAAACAATCCCGACACCGCAAGAATATATCAGCACAAACATTCCGCTCCATACCCATTTAGGTTTACCGTAATCATTAAGAATCTTTAGTTGTTCCGCTAACTGAAGTTCCAACACTCTTATATCATCATTTAACCGATCCTGTTCTTTTCTTGTATCTTTATAATCGGTGTTTATATTGGGAACAGCAGGTCGAAATTTAAAGCCACCTAAAGGAAAATTCGATTCTGGTTGAGCCATATCGTCCATTACTTTAAATACCTTTTCATACCAATTCATGCGATCGGGGTATTTAAAGTCTTTGAATGCTTCTTTAAACTTGCTGAACTTATCGTAATATTCATCCGTGGAATTTTGAAGTTCTGCTATTTCTAATGCAATTTGCTTTACTTGCTTATAATAAGGCTCTACTTCTTCTTCAGTTAAAAGATCATACTCATCTTCTTCTATAACTTCTTCAAGTGTTCTTCCAAGTATTATTAGTTTGATGTTATCATTTGAAACGAAGTCATTTAAATCATCTTCGAATAAAAATCTTTCGGCATTTTCCAACATTTCTCGTTTAGCATCTAAATCTTTTTTTATTTCTCTAATCCTTCGTTTTATACCATTCTGATCACTAGCCAGGGATATTACTCTACTTACTAAGAAACCACCGATAATTGCAACAAGTGCTGCAGTAGAAGTTGTAATTGTTGATATGAGTCCGTTTAAGTCCATATTCACCTCCTTTTTACTAATTAATTTAATTATAAAGCTGAGGAATAAAAGAAGTCGATATTTTATGAAGGGGAATTTATCCTTTTGTCGAAATAAGTATGTGAAAAGGAGTGGGTAATATGGATCAAGAGTTAAAACTAGCTTTAGGTAAATTATTTGGTGAGGTTTACCGTATCCAAAAACAACAAGGAATTTGCCAAATAAGTGATAGCAGAATCTTCGGATTGCTTAACGGTGTAGAGGAAGAGTTAGAAGGCGAATTAGGTAATTTGGGTTTTATTAATCGAGAACAAGTTTCTATTGTGTGCGACCAATTGGATCCTTTTTACAAACAAGAAAAGTCATTAAAAGAAATGCCATCTTTCCTAGAATTTAGAATGGAATTAGAAAAACATGGGATATCACATAGTCGTTTAATTGATATTTTAAAGTATCTAAAGTCTTCAGGTAGTTATACTACTGAAATAGATAAGTTAGGTAACTTTAAATTATCTGATTATGATATTTAATTGAAGCATCCTTCGGGGTGCTTTTTTATTGGAATAAAATAGCTTTTTAATAAGAAAGGGTTGAGGACTTTAGATATTGCGAAAGGAAAGATAGAAGTCTTCCTCTTAAATTTGTAATATTCGGTTATAACAATTCAGGGGGAGACGCTAAGAATGGAAATTTGGCAGGATATTGCGGGCTATGAAGGCTTGTACCAAGTAAGCAATAAAGGAAGGGTTAAAAGTTTATTGAGAAAAAATATTGGATCAGATGGCCGTAATCGAACCTTTAAAGAAAAGATATTAAAGCCTATTTCCGATCGCAAAGGATATTTTCAAGTAGGGTTATGCAAAAACGGAAAGGCAAAAATGTTTCTAATTCATAGGCTGGTGTCTGTAGCATTCATCCCAAATCCTAATAATAAACCTGAAGTTAATCATAAAGACGGAGATAAAATCAATAATTATGCATCTAATTTAGAATGGAATACCAGCAGAGAAAACATAAAACATGCATTTGATACAGGATTAATGAAGGCAACAGTATTTATCGGTGAAGAAAATCCAAGTTCCAAACTAAAAGTAAAAGAAGTTCGATATATCAGGGAAAATTATATCCCTAGAGATAAAGAATTCGGAACAGAAGCATTAAGAAAAAAATTCGGAGTTAGTCAACAGAATATCTCGAAAATAGTTAATTTTAAAGTATGGAAGGATATAATTTAGCCTTTATTCGAATAAGAAAAGAAGTTGCTTATTTTACTGTACTAACCATTACCTAAATGATACAATCGAATCAAATAACATTGAAAAAGATTGATAAATCAAGGTTTTGGTCGTTAAAATTTCACCGGTAAAAGTAATGATTATCCCGACAAATGAGGAAGTAATGATTGCACGTGATGTTGTTAGTTTAATTTAGATGAAGCCAGTTGTCTCGTTTCAGAGTGAAGACAGCATTATAGAGATTGCTGCTCAACTCCTGCCGGAGAAGTGATAAAGTTGAGACACTAGAGGCGCGCAGCGACAAAGCAGCTCGACGCTCGAACTGCTAAAAAAGCGATGTTAATTCTCCTGCTCTCACTTTATTTTGATAGGAGTTTCTCTACAGCCTGACGAAGACGATGTCTTCGTCTTTTTTAATGTGATCAAACCATTTTTATTCCTTACTCCACTGCAGCCATATCCTCCTCATACACATAATCCTCACCCATTATGCTATACTGATTACAAAAGACGAGTTTTGAAATGGAGGAAGAAGACGATGCCATTAACAGACCGTGAACAAGCTGTACTGCAAGAAATTCGTGAATGGGAGAACAAGCTTTATACATATGAACCAAATGATTTTGAACGCTCATATGAAAAATATTTGGAACAATCTTTAGCGCTGTTGCCTCAAGAGGTTCAACAACAGCTTTTCTCGCTATTAGATAGCTGGTTATTCCATCTGCACGCATTAATTCAAGGCTCACATTTGCAAGTTGACGCAAAAGAGCGGATTTTAACTGCAGGCAGAATCTTTCATCCTGATATTCAATCGCTTGAGGATATGAACGCGCTGCAAATTGATCAGCTGCAATATATAGCAAAACAACAAATTGCCAGACATAGAATGTATTCGCTTGCTCAAGGCGGTGCTGCCGGTACAGGCGGTGCAATCATGATCGGCAGTGATATTCCTGCAATGACTGTCATAAATTTAAGGTCAGTTCAACTGATTGCCATGACGTATGGTGTCGAAGTAAATACGCCATTTGAAATGATGAGCTCCTTTAAAGTATTTCATGCGGCGACACTGCCTCTTCGTTTACAAGGAAGAGCGTGGGAGGATTTAATGGAAGACCTCGACCGTCATGAAGATTTATATTTTTATGAAGGAAAAGAAGACTTAACAGATGGTACATGGCTTGAACAACCGATTAAACAGCTCTTGAAAGCAGTTGCCATCATTATGCTCCGAAAAAAATCAATACAGGGCATGCCATTAATTAGCATGGCAATTGGAGCAGGGTCAAACTATCAGTTAACAAGAAGGGTTACGGACTTTGCCCACAAGTATTACCAATTTAGATATTTGGCAAATAAGGGTGAGGAATATTGAGCGTCGTCGAGCATAAAAAAACGGCAATGCAAGTTAAATGCAAAGTCATTACAGTGAGTGATACTAGAGACAAAGAAACAGATAAAAGCGGTAAACTGATGATGAGGCTGATAGAGAACTCAGGGCATATTGTTTCAGATTATGAAATAGTTAAAGATGATAAAGGTGCTATCCGTTCTAGCGTCATTTCCGGTTATGAGAATGATGAAGTTGATGTGATATTAACAAACGGAGGAACTGGAATCGCTTTAAGAGATGTCACAATCGAGACTGTTCAATCGCTATTTCATAAAGAAATTGATGGTTTTGGAGAATTGTTTCGCATGTTAAGCTATACCGAAGACATCGGTTCAGCAGCAATCCTTTCCAGAGCAGCAGCCGGAGTCATTGAAAACAAAGCTGTTTTTTGTACGCCCGGATCTTCCGGTGCTGTAAAGCTGGCAATGACTAAACTAATTTTGCCTGAGCTGGGACATGTAGTAAAAGAATTGAATAAAGATTTATAAAAAAGGCAGAAGCTGAACAATCTCTTAGAGGGTGTTCAGCTTCTGCTTTTGTTTAAGAAAAAACTTATACATGTTTTTTCACAGACAAGTCTTGACCCGTTCGAAACCATAGCCACAATTCATTTATTTGTGAAGCAAGCTCTGCTATTTCGCTATTTAATTCACATGACTTAATAAAGTCGCTTTCATCTGATAACGCATCCTGCTTTTTATTAATGACTTGCTCAAGTTCTGCAATCCGATCAGGGATTCCACCTCGTATTTTTTCCCAGTAAAGTAATATTCCTTGCTGAACTTCATCATCAAAATCATCCCACTCTTTGCTTAATGAAGGGATAAGGATGCCCAACCTATTATTATAAGAAAAATAATCCTTCATTAATAAATCTCCCTTAATTGTTTTGTCTTTATCATACATGATTTCTTTTATTTCTCCATGTCATTTGCTTCATGCATGTCGCAGTTGAAAATAGGTAATCTATTATAAGTGAATGTCGTAAATCTAGACCTTTTTGGCTGATTTATCTTATTCCGTTTACATGTCCGAAAGAATATATTAACATAGATTGAAATATTTTAATATTCTATATTTTTAAAAGGAGTGAAGCTATTCTGAAAAAGCCAGTCGTCGTCATTTTAATTATTTTACTTTTTTTGGGCCCTTTCAGCGGGAGTGCAGGTGCAAACACATCCATTGAAAAAGAAACTTTCTTCACTCAAGGTAAAAAACATCAATATTCAACATTAAAAAAGGCAAAAAGGCCAGAGGATGCAGGCTTTTCCTCTAGCGGTTTGAAAAAGGTAGATAAGCTCATACAATCAGAAATTGATGCAGGGTTTCCAGGTGCAGCCATAGTCGTAATTAAGGATGGAAAAATTGTAATGGATGAAGCTTATGGCTATGCACAAATATATGACAAGCATACTCCGTTAAAGAAGCCGCAAAAGATGAAAACAACGACAATATTTGATCTCGCATCAAATACGAAAATGTATGCAACGAATTATGCTCTGCAGCACCTCGTCAGTATAGGAGCTTTGAATGTGGATGAAAAGGTGCAACATTATTTACCTGACTTTAAGGATAGTCCTAACGATAAGATTAAGGGGAAAGGTGATATTTTAGTAAGGGATCTTCTCGAGCATACAGCAGGTTTTCCTTCGAGTATTCATTACCATAATCCTGAACGTGCAGGCGAATTATATTCACAGGATCGAGATAAGACAAAAGAAATGCTTCTAAAAACTCCGCTGCAAAATGAAACAGGCACTGCGCAAATTTACAGTGATATTGACTATATGCTGCTTGGCATGATTGTTGAAGAAATTACAGGACAGCGCTTGGATATGTATGTGGAGAATAACATTTATAAACCGCTCGGCTTGAAAAAAACAAAATTTAATCCTTTAGATAAGAAAGAGAAGCAAAAGCATATTGCAGCTACAGAATTGCTAGGCAATACGCGTGACGGAGCAATCTCTTTTCCGAACATAAGAAACTATACACTGCAAGGAGAAGTACATGATGAAAAGGCATATTATTCAATGGGCGGGATTTCTGGACATGCCGGTTTATTTTCAACGACTAATGACTTAGCTGTACTCCTGCAGGTTATGTTAAATGGAGGAGGCTATGGAAAGACAAAGCTGTTTGATGAGGAGACGATCGAATTATTCACATCGCCTTCAGATTACAGCCCGACATATGGACTCGGGTGGAGAATTAATGGCAATGAAAGTATGGAATGGATGTTTAGTGAATATGCAAATGAAGAGGTAATTGGCCATACTGGCTGGACAGGGACAGTGACAATGATAGATAAGGAAAATAATTTAGGCATTGTCCTTTTGACAAATAAGAAGCATTCTAAAGTAATGAATCCTGCAACTGAACCGAACAGATTTTATGGAGATACGTATGGAATCAGTGAATATGGTAATGTTGTGCAGGCAGTATATCAAGCAATGATACGCTAAAGCTAAAAGTAAGAATCCAAACTGGATTTTTACTTTTTTTTTTATGGATAAATATGTGCATTAATTAATTCGTGGATATTTTATAAAAAATCGGATGAAACTATTGCAATTTTAAGGAAAGGTTGTTAAAGTAATATCATAATAAGTTGAATAAAAATATATATTGTTGAATATTTATACGTTTATACTTCAAGGAGGAAATAATATTATGTCAAATCCAAAAGTTGTTCTTGCCTACTCAGGCGGTTTAGATACTTCAGTTGCAATTAAATGGTTAGGAGATCAAGGATATTCAGTCGTAGCTTGCTGCTTAGATGTAGGTGAAGGAAAGGACCTTGACTTTATTAAAGAAAAAGCGTTGCAGGTTGGTGCGGTGTCGTCGTACGTCATTGATGCAAAAGAAGAATTCGCACAGGAATTTGCATTAGTTGCGCTTCAAGCACATGCGCTTTACGAAAACAAATATCCGCTTGTATCTGCATTATCCCGTCCGTTAATCGCGAAAAAGCTAGTAGAAGTTGCTGAACAAGAAGGCGCTGTAGCGGTTGCACACGGCTGTACTGGAAAAGGAAATGACCAAGTTCGTTTCGAAGTGGCGATTCAAGGATTAAATCCTGAGCTGCAAGTATTAGCACCAGTTCGTGACTGGAAATGGTCTCGTGAAGAAGAAATTGAATATGCAAAACAAAACAACATTCCTGTTCCCATTAAACTAGATTCACCATATTCGATTGACCAAAATCTATGGGGCCGAAGCAATGAGTGCGGTATTCTTGAAGATCCATGGGCTGCACCGCCTGAAGATGCTTATGAATTGACTGCAAGCCTTGAAACAACTCCGGATACGCCAGATATTATTGAAATCGGATTTGAACAAGGGGTTCCAGTAACTTTAAATGGTAAAGAGTACCCGCTTTCAAAATTAATCTTAGAATTAAACTTTATTGCCGGAAAGCATGGTGTTGGCCGTATTGACCATGTGGAAAACCGCCTTGTAGGAATTAAATCCCGAGAAGTATATGAATGCCCTGGGGCAATGACATTAATTAAAGCACACAAAGAATTAGAAGATCTTACACTTGTAAAAGAATTAGCTCACTTTAAACCAGTAATTGAAAAGCAAATTTCTGAGTTAATTTATGAAGGTCTTTGGTTCTCACAATTAAGAAATGCATTACAAGCTTTCTTAAAAGAAACTCAAACCTTTGTAACTGGTACAGTAAGAGTGAAGCTTTTCAAAGGACATGCAATTATTGAAGGAAGAAAATCTCCATATTCACTATATGATGAAAAATTAGCAACATACACATCTGATGATGAGTTTGATCATAATGCAGCAGTAGGCTTCATCAAACTTTGGGGTCTGCCGACAAAAGTACAAAGCATTGTGCAAACCAACAAGAAGGTGACAGTGTGAAGAAATTATGGGGAGGCAGATTTACAAAGTCTGCTGAGGAATGGGTCGACGAATTTGGCGCATCAATCGAATTCGACCAGGAGCTTGTAAATGAAGACCTTGAAGGGAGCATCGCGCATGTGACGATGCTTTCTGCAAATGGGATAATTAGTGAAGAAGATGCAGAAAAAATAAAAGATGGATTAATGCAGCTCCAAGAAAAAGCTGCTAAGGACGAGCTGTCATACTCAGTTAAGCTAGAGGATATCCATTTGAACTTAGAAAGCGCATTAACAGATATTGTAGGGCCGGTTGGCGGCAAGCTTCATACGGCAAGAAGCCGTAATGATCAGGTTGCTACTGATATGCATTTATATTTGAAGAAGCAAGTAGCTGTCATTGCTCAATTAATTAAAGAAATGCAGGAAGCTTTGGTCGAACAAGCGGAAGCGAATGTTGAAACAGTCATGCCTGGATATACACATCTTCAAAGAGCGCAGCCGATTTCTTTTGCCCATCATTTAATGGCGTATTTTTGGATGCTAGAACGGGATAAAGAGCGCTTCGAAGAAAGCATGAAACGCATCAATCTATCTCCGCTTGGCGCCGGCGCGCTGGCTGGGACTACGTTCCCGATTGATCGCTATCAAACAGCTGGTTTTTTAGGGTTTGATGGGATATATGAAAACAGCCTTGACGCAGTAAGCGACCGTGACTTCATTCTTGAGTTTTTATCTTCAAGCTCTATCTTAATGATGCATTTATCGCGACTAAGTGAAGAATTCATACTTTGGTCAAGCCAAGAATTCCAGTTCATCGAGTTAGATGACAGCTTTGCAACCGGAAGCAGCATCATGCCGCAAAAGAAAAACCCGGATATGGCTGAGCTGATTCGCGGCAAAACCGGTCGAGTTTATGGAAATTTGATGGGGTTGCTGACAGTTCTTAAAGGATTGCCTCTTGCTTATAACAAAGATATGCAAGAAGATAAAGAAGGTATGTTCGATACAGTCAAAACGGTGATTGGCTCTTTAAAAATCTTTGCTGGCATGATTAAATCAATGAAGGTGAAGAAGCAGCAAATGGAAAAAGCAACAAAGAATGATTTTTCTAATGCAACAGAGCTGGCAGACTATTTATCAGGCAAGGGTGTGCCTTTCCGTGAAGCACACGAAATCGTTGGAAAGCTTGTCCTTACATGTGTTCAAAAGGGCTGTTTCTTAGGAGACCTACCTTTAGAGGAATATAAAGATGTAAATCCATTATTTGAAGACGATATTTATACAGTTCTTGATCCATACACCGCTGTCGAAAGAAGAAACAGTGCTGGCGGAACTGGATTTGCACAAGTAAAACTTGCGATTGAAAAGGCAAAGACGTTATTAAAAGAAGAAGAGCACGCTGTTTAATACAGTATGCTCTTTTTTATCGAAAGAAAGCTCTAGACCAAGCCTAGACAGCTTCTATCCCCTCGTTCAACTGAGTAAAGCATTAAATGGTCGAAAAGGCTTCTTTTCAACCATCCTATGGAAAGTTAACCCCACCCTTGATAACGGGTGGGGTTGACATATGTTAATAATCTATTTAAGAAGATTTATTAAACGAGTTGGTCTAACTAATCATCATGATTCATTGTTTTACTAGGTCTAACGACTAATACGTCACATGGCGCATGGCGAGTAATTTGTTCAGATACACTGCCAATGAGGAATCGCTCAACCGCATTTAATCCAGTCGCGCCGCAAATGATTAAGTCAACATTATATTTTTTAGCAATATCCTTAGGGATTTTTACTTTAGGAGAACCATATTCAATTTCATACTCCACATGTGTAATACCAGCTTCAAAGCATTCATTCTTGTATTTTTCCATTAACTCTTTTGCGAATGTATTGGCACGCTCTGCGCTAGTACGGTCATAAGCCTCCACAGCTGTGTAAGTTCGAGTATCAATAACATGAGTCAATATGAGATTGGCTCCATTCAACTTTGCCATTTCCATCGCCTTTTTAAAACCGTATTCTGCCTCTGTTGAACCATCTACAGCAACCAAAATGTTTTCATAATGTATACTCATTTTTTATCTCCTCCTTTACCTATATTATACATACCCTTTTTATGAATAAATGTAGCAATAAATCAAACAATAATTGTGAATTATTTTGACAAAGGAGTGAACTCACTTGAAAAAAAATGAAGAAAATGCACCTCAAAGCTTCTTTAATGAAGGGGAAGCGGAGCAGTCAATCAGCGATTCAATCATGGAAGCCTATAATGGCGGAACAGTGGATCGTGAAGTCATTACAAACGAATTGATTGATGATGAGCAAAATAAATAAGCGATTAAAAAACGATGAGATCAATAGAAATCTCATCGTTTTTTAGATGTTTTATTCATTCGAACCACGAAAACAAAACATCTCCCGAGCAAAAATAACTAAAGTTTGTCCCTATTGCTTTTAATTTATATTAAAATAGAGGGTGCAATGGGGATAAAGATTGGTTAACTACAGAGAGGGTAGGTGCGGGTAATGCGCAATATGAAGAACTATCAAATCGATCCCAGATATAAAGTATCTAACCGCGAAGCACTCATTGGCATTGGCTTGGCTATTATTAATTTTGTCTGGTGGTATGGTTTTGCCTATGGATTAGGAGGTCAACCAGTAGAGGAATATCAATTCATATTTGGATTGCCGGCATGGTTTTTTTACAGTTGTGTTTTAGGATTTTTAGTGATGTCAGCAGTCGTATTTGTAGTTGTTCGCCTGTTTTTTACAGAAGTTCCTTTCGAGAGTGAAGGGATGGAGGAAGATCAATGAATTTAGGAGTAACCATTCCATTATTAATTTTTCTTGGAGCATTATTCTTGTTTGGCTTTTATGCGACTAAGTTTCTTAAACAAGGTCCGAATTTCTTGCAAGAATATTTCCTTGGCGGGAGAAATCTTGGCGGGTTAGTACTAGCAATGACGATGGTTGCAACCTATGGAAGTGCTTCTAGCTTTATAGGCGGGCCTGGAATTGCTTATAATATGGGACTTGGATGGGTTTTATTGTCAATGGCTCAAGTAGTAACCGGCTATTTTACATTATCTGTTTTAGGAAAAAAGTTTGCGATAACAGCGAGGAAAATAAACGCAGTTACTTTGAATGATTTCTTGCGAGAGCGCTATAAGAGCAAATGGGTCGTTATTCTGTCATCATTATGTATTGTAATCTTTTTATTTGCCTCAATGACCGCTCAGTGGATTGGCGGTGGACGTTTGCTGGAGTCATTTATGGGCGTATCGTATCAGACAGCTTTATTTATCTTTACGATTTCAGTTCTTGCTTTCGTAGTAATGGGCGGATTCCGGGCTGTGGCTATAACAGATACCATTCTTGGCTTCATTATGTTAATGGGGACGATCATTATTTTAGTGGGAACCATTATCGCTGGCGGAGGCGTCACGAATATAGTAAATGATTTAGCTGCTGAAAACCCAAATTTAATTACGCCATTTGGTGCAGATGGGTCGCTTACCGCATTATATGTATCCAGCTTTTGGATTATAGTAGGTGTAGGTGTTGTTGGGTTGCCGCAAATTGCTGTAAGAGCGATGTCATATAAAAACTCTAAAGCCATGCACACAGCAATGATTATAGGGACATTTGTAACTGGAGCCATTATGCTGGGCATGCATTTGACGGGTGTCTTTGCACGAGCTGTTCTTCCAGGAATAGAGGTAGGAGACACGGTTATGCCGCAATTAACCTTGACCATTCTGCCTTCATGGCTGGCTGGAATCGTTTTGGCAGCGCCGATTGCTGCTGTTATATCTACGGTGAATTCGCTGCTGTTATTGATTAGCTCCTCTCTCGTAAAAGATATTTATATTAATTACATAAACAATGAAGCATCAGAAAGATTTGTAAAGAACATAAGCCTTAGCGTTACCGCATTAATTGGTATTTTAGTATATTTAGCTTCTATTCATCCACCTGACTTGCTTATATGGCTAAACCTATTTGCTTTCGGTGGACTTGAGGCTGCCTTCATATGGCCGATTGTCCTAGGGCTCTATTGGAGAAGAGGAAATGCTTATGGGGCGCTCGGTTCAATGATTGTTGGCGTGGGGTCCTATATCCTTCTCGATAGATTTCATCCAGATTTATGGGGGATGCATACGGTAGTTGTTCCAGTATTCTTATCACTTATCGTTTATGTTGCTGTAAGTTTATTAACCTCGAAAAAGAACATAATACAGCAAGAGCAAATCATTAAAAAGTTTTGGTATGTGTGAAATAAAAAAGAACGCTTGGGATTTTTCCCTGGCGTTCTTTTTTATTTCCTCCATCATGTTACTTAATAATCTGCAGTTCTTTAGGAAACTTAGTTAGCGTTTCCGCACCCTTCGCTGTTAAAACGAGGTCATCCTCAATTCGAACGCCAGCAACATTCGGTACATAAATACCAGGTTCAATTGTGTACACCATACCTTCTTCAAGAAGCAAATCATTTGTTTCTGTTAATGAAGGGTACTCATGTACACTCACACCTAAGCCATGTCCTAAACGGTGTGGGAAAAAGTCTCCATAACCAGCATCTGCAATGATTTTTCTTGCAGTTAAATCAACCTCTGACGCTTTTACACCTGGCTTACTTGCTTCAACTGCGGCCAGCTGGGCTTTTAAAACAGTATCATAGATTTCCTTTTGTTTATCATTGATATCGCCGAAGGCAACAGTTCTTGTAATATCAGAGCAATAGCCCTTCCAAACTACACCTAAGTCAAATAGAACTAAATCCCCTTTTTGAATTTTTGTGCTGCCTGGTGTACCATGCGGCGAAGCACCATTTTTCCCTGTTAATACCATTGTGGAGAAGGACATTTCATTAACGCCCTTTTTCTTTAATTCATATTCGATAGCTGCAAGAACTTCCAATTCAGATTTGCCTTCTGCAATCTCGGCACAGCCTGTTTCAATTGCAAAATCCGCTAAAGCACATGCTTCTTTAATGAAAGCCAATTCCTCTGCACTCTTCACCATTCTTAACTTGCGAAGCTTTTCTTCAGCAGAAGCAAAGGCAGCGTTCGGAAATAATTTTGTAAGTGCTTCATAGCGCTCGACATTCATATGCTCTTTTTCGATAGCTACTTTTTTTACGTTAGTGATTCTTTTGCTAATTGCATTATGTACGAGCTCCCAAGGGTTCTCGATATCGCTGTATCCAACGATTTCACCAGTCCAGCCGGCATTTTTTGCATCTTCTATTTCCATTTTTGGACATACAAGAAACGGCGCTTCCTCTTGGAAAATCGCTAATCCTAATAAGCGCTCATGAGGATCGCTGAAAAACGAGCTTATATAGAAGACATTCTCAGATGATGTTAAAAAAGATACGTCAATATCGTGATCCTTCATCCAAGTAGCTACTTGATTTAATTTTTGATTCATGATAAAAACCCCCTCATATAAAGTTATATATTGAGCGTATCAACTAAATGTGAAAATGTAAACTTTAAGAACTGTTTAAATATAAAGAATAGAGGGTAATAAAAAGGGATAGCGGCACTTTATGTTGAAATAACAATACATACAATCAATAGGAAGGGGATTCAGGATGAAAGTATCATTTCATGGACATTCAATTGTTAAGGTTCAAACAGAGGATAAAACGATTCTTTTTGACCCATTTATTACTGGTAATGAATTGACAGATTTAAAGGTAGAGGAAGAAAAGCCCGATGTGATTATTGTGACTCATGGCCATGGTGATCATTTAGGCGATACGATTGAACTTGCAAAGAAAAATAATTCTCTCGTTATTGGGAATGCAGAGCTTGCTTCCTATCTTGGCTTTCACGGCATAAATGCGCATGGCATGAGCATCGGCGGAGCCTATCAATTTGATTTTGGAAAGGTTAAGCTGACGCAAGCTTTCCATGGCACAGGGCTTGTAACAGATAATAATGAAATCATCTATCTTGGCATGCCTGCAGGCGTCCTACTCACGACCGGCGGCAAAACGATTTACCATGCAGGTGATACGGGATTATTCTCAGACATGAAATTAATTGGTGATCGACACTCAATTGATTTAGCTTTCATTCCAATTGGCGACAACTTCACAATGGGGCCAGAGGATGCAGCTTATGCAGTTCAGTTGCTTGGAGCGAAGCAAGTAGTCCCGATTCACTATAACACCTTTCCGCAAATCAAGCAGGACCATAATAAATTTGTAGAAATGGTCGAGGGTGATAACGTTAAAGTGCTTGAAGCAGGCGGCGTTATAGAATTATAAAAATATGAGTGCAGCTTAGAGAGGTTTTCTTCTAGCTGCTTTTTTGTGTCAAATTGCATAAGTGGTGTGAGATTTTCGCAAACAGCGCCCATAGGCAGAAAAAACGGTTCAAGAGGGGACTGCTTTCGCCAAGCAATGCCAATAAGGAAAAAAGCCAGCCCGCCATTGAACTACTTTCCTAAAACAATCTATTTAAAGCAGGAATGCAGGCATTCTTAACTGCCTGTCTGCATAAATATGATAGAAATGCTTTCGAGGAGGGATGGTTTGATGACAAGAAAAAATCGTTATATGCTATGTTTGCTGTTAGCGGGGGTGCTTTTGTATTATGCAGTCCCACGGCTGAATTTATATAGCGGGGGTGCTGAAGGGATTTTTACGATATCGTGGCTCCTGTTTGCTCTGGTTGTCATTGCGGGCAATTTAACTGCGATGCTGTATGCTCCGCACCAAAGAGCGCGGAAATCAAAGCGAATCGCCCAGCGTTCGTTAAAAAAACGGGTGCGTTCTTACGACTAAATAATGCCGTTAATTGAACATCGCTAATTTTCATCTTATAATAAGAATAAGGATGAAAAATAGAGGGTGATGGTCTTGGCTACAAAACATGAACAAATATTACATTATATTGATGAACTGCCTGTCGGTGAAAAGATTTCAGTCAGACAAATTGCCAAGGCATTATCGGTAAGCGAAGGAACTGCTTATCGAGCAATAAAGGATGCTGAAAATAAAGGATACGTAAGTACGATTGAACGGGTAGGCACGATTCGAATAGAAAGAAAAAAGAAAGAAAACATTGAGAAGCTGACATTTGCAGAAGTGGTCAACATTGTTGATGGACAGGTTTTAGGAGGCCGTACGGGACTTCATAAAACATTGAATAAGTTTGTTATTGGTGCAATGAAGCTTGAGGCAATGATGAGATATACAGGTGCAGGCAATCTCTTGATTGTCGGGAATCGGACAAACGCACATGAGCTTGCATTAAAGGCGGGCGCAGCGGTACTTATTACAGGCGGATTTGACACTGAAGATGATGTAAAGCGGATTGCTGATGAGTTGGAGCTTCCAATTATATCAACAAGTTATGATACATTTACAGTAGCGACGATGATAAACCGCGCGATTTACGATCAGCTGATAAAAAAGGAAATTGTGCTGGTTGAAGATATATTGACACCCTTCGAAGAGACGACCCGATTGCAGACAACGGATAAGATTTCAGATTGGTTAAGGTATAACCGTGAAACAACTCATAGCCGTTTTCCGGTTGTAGATCATAATATGAAGGTTCAAGGCATGGTTACCTCTAAAGACATTATGGGACATGACCCTGAAACGCCTATCGAAAAGGTGATGACGAAAAATCCTATGACAGTTGGCGGAAAAACGAGTGTTGCATCATCTTCGCATATGATGGTATGGGAAGGAATTGAGCTATTGCCTGTCGTCGATGATACAAATAAGCTTGATGGAATTATTAGCCGCCAGGATGTTTTAAAAGCGCTGCAGGTGATTCAACGTCAGCCTCAAGTTGGTGAAACGATTGATGATATCGTCACAAATCAGCTTGTATTAACAACAGGGAAAGCGAAAGGGGATCCTGTTTATCGCTGTGAGGTTACACCGCAAATGACCAATCATATTGGGACGATTTCGTATGGGGTCTTCACAACCATCGTTGCTGAAGCTGCAAATCGTGTATTAAGAACATATAAAAAAGGAGATTTAGTGGTTGAAAATATGACGATTTATTTTCTAAAGCCTGTGCAAATAGAAAGCATGCTTGATATTTTCCCTAGAGTGCTTGAAGTCGGCCGAAAGTTCGGTAAAGTGGATGTTGAAGTGTATAATGAAGGGGTGCTGGTTGGAAAAGCCATGATGATGTGCCAGCTAATTGAAAGATAAATAATAATACGATAGAAGTGCAACGCCAATATTGACTGAATACTGCTAAGCTTTTAACAAAACAACCGTCTCTTTTGAAGAGACGGTTTTCAAAAATGTTCTATTGCTGATTGGCTTTTAGCCACTGAGCTTCCTCAGCCGCAAGGGGAAGGAAATATTTATAAGCTTTAATACCTGTCCAAATACTTAATCCGCCGATAACGATAAATACTGCTGCAACAATATAGGTTGTTGTTGTTGAATATAAGAAAAGCTGATTGATGCCGAAAAAAGCAACAAATATGCCAAGGGCAATTCTTGATTTTGCAGAAATCCATTGTTTTTCTGCAGGGCGTTTAGATCTGACATATTTCACTTTATAGAACACGTAAAACGCAAACGATAAGACAATAAATATGACTAATACTGGCATAGCTGTACCTCCAATATCGATATGCTCTTTTTATTTTAACTGGTACGGATCGAAAATTCCACAGTAGAGCGAATATTAATTGAATTCTATCGTACGAAGGGAGATACATATGAAAGCACAAATTCTCGCGGAAATTCAAAAATATGAAACGATTATTATTCACAGGCATGTTCGTCCTGACCCTGATGCATACGGTTCACAAGGTGGATTGGCAGAAATCTTGAAGACCTCTTTTCCAAATAAACATATTTATACTGTAGGTAAGGAAGAGGAGACGCTTCATTATATGCGGCGTCTCGATTATATATCTGATGAGACTTATAAAGGAGCCTTAGTCATTATTTGCGATACTGCAAATATAGAGCGCATATGCGATAACCGTTATCGTCTTGGTGAAAAAATCATTAAGATTGATCATCACCCGAATGCTGATCCATATGGAGACATTATGTGGGTTGATACAACAGCAAGCTCCGTTAGTGAAATGATTTATGAGTTTTATTTATTTGGCAAAGAGAATGGGCTAAAGATGTCAAATGAAGCGGCACGATTAATATTTGCCGGAATTGTAGGAGATACAGGTAGGTTTATTTACCCGAGCACGACAAATAAAACATTTGCCTATGCAGGTGAATTAATAAAATATAATTTTTCCCGCACAGAATTGTTCGATAAAATGTATGAAATGAAGCCGAATATTGTTAAGCTGCATGGGTATGTCCTGCAAAATTTTGAGATGCGGCAATATGGAGCAGCGGTTATGCTATTAACGAAAGAGCTACTTGCAAAATACGATGCCAAGCCGGCAGAAGCATCGCTGTTAGTAAGTGAACTTGGGAATGTTTCAGGTATTAAAGCCTGGGTCTTCTTTATAGAAGAAGAGGATCAAATTAGGGTGCGCTTTCGTTCAAAAGGGATTGTCATTAACGAGCTAGCTAGAAAATATCACGGTGGCGGCCATCCGCTGGCAGCAGGTGCTTCCATATATAGCTGGGAAGAAGCTAAAGGTGTTATTGCTGATTTAGAACAGCTTTGTAAAGAGTAAGTAAATAAAGAGCTTTGGCATGAAGATTAGCGACCAAAGCTCCTTTTTAAAATGTAGAAGGATTGAAGTTAATCCAGCATCAGCTCTACTTTAATTGTGATAGTAGTGAAAATAATCATCTCCGTTATTTTAACACGGTATCGCTTCCCGTTAAGCGTGTGTGTTTTATTGCTTATAATACGCTTAGTGAGCTCAGTGCTTTTGGCTACTGTATCAATATCCTTTCCCATCAGCATATTTATATCTTCTTTAATCTTATCTTCTGTTTCGTAAAGGCTGTATAGATCCAGCTTATATTTATCAACTGCGGCGTCATCTATTTTTACGATAATCTCCTGTACTGTCAGCAGCTCTTCATTTTCTTGATTAAGCTTTTTAAATTCCTCCTGCCAGATTTCCTTCTCCTTCGTTAATTCTGTTATCGTAGCTTTTTGCGTTCGGATTTCCAAACTGTACCTTTCCTGCCATTCACCAAAGATGTAGACAAAAATACACCAGCTGATGACAGCGCCTATGGCCATACCGGCAAAAAAACGTTGCCATGAAGGCCTGCGATAATAAGGAGCCACTCTCATCGGGAAATATGCTCCTGTGTAAGCCAAATAATCAGCTGCGCTCCTGATTGTGCCCCGCCAAAAGCAGCAAGGATTAAGAGGCATTGCTTTACAATATCTTTTGTTTGGCCGTGCAGCACGCCGCGCTCAAAGCTGTACACTGCATCGAATGTACCGCCAATTGCAGCAATAATGGCCCAGATTCTTATCGAATTAGACAGGTTAAATATTTCAGTAAGCGGCGGCTTTCCAGTAATGAATGCTGCAATGCCGCCAATAATTGACCCGCCGATTAATACGCCTAACGCAATAAAATAACTTTCAATTAATGAAGAAAAGAAGGGCTGTTCGTTCATAATGAAAACCATCCTTACAACAGATTTTATATACTGCTCTGTGAAGAAAAAGATCCTTACTCAATCAT
This sequence comes from Cytobacillus horneckiae, assembly GCF_002835735.1. GTDB lineage: Bacteria > Bacillota > Bacilli > Bacillales > Cytobacillaceae > Cytobacillus > Cytobacillus horneckiae. Next base: position 42,726 of record NZ_PISD01000006.1, read on the forward strand.
ATGGACAATCCTTTTTATTTATGTTTAAACCGCACGAATTTCTTAAATGATTGACTGCAAATAAATCATCTGTTTTATTTTTGAAAACAAACGTTCTATAATGAAAATAGAAGAATAGTTAGGGTGTGAACAAAATTGTCATTTATTCACTTGCAGGTTTATAGTGCGTACAGCTTATTAACAAGCACTGCCAAGGCTGATCAGCTCGTTGCTTCAGCTAAGCAGAAGGGCTTCAAAAGTATTGCGATGACGGATCGGAATGTAATGTACGGTGCGGCTCACTTCTATAAAGAATGTAGAAAGCAGGGAATCAAGCCGATTCTTGGCCTAACTGCGGATGTCCTTAGTGATCATGATCAAACAGCTTATCCAATCGTCCTATTAGCAAAAAATCATCAAGGCTTTCAAAACTTATTAAAAATCTCAAGCAGTATTCAGACAATCGCTGAAGACGGCTTGCCTATTAAATGGCTAAAGGCTTATTCAAGAGGGCTATATTGCTTAAGCCCAGGTATAGAAGGTGAAATCGAACGTCATTTAGTAAATGATGATTTCGAACAGGCGAAAAAGACAGCATTGTGCTATAAAAATATCTTTGAACAGAATCATTTTTATTTTTCTTTGCAAAATCACGGAACGGCAGATGAAAAAAATATTTATCAGAAGCTGAAAAAATTATCTGGAGACACCGGAATTCCAATGGCTGCTACTAATGCAGTCTATTATATTGAGAAACAGGATGCTTTTGCCCAGGAATGTCTGTTAGCGATACGAAATGGCGAAAAGCTTGAGGAAGAGGGCAGAGAGCGATTAGAAGGTGCGGAGTATTATATGAAAACCGCCAGTGAAATGGCGAATCTTTTTGCAGATGATCCTGATGCGCTTCTTCATACGATACAAATTGCAAATGACTGTAATGTAACGATAGAGTTTGGAATAAAGAATTTACCTAAGTATCCAATTGATGCGGACCAATCTGCAGATGAACTGCTGGAAGTGCTTTGTAGGAAAGGCTTAGAAGAAAGATATGAAAATGTTACTGACAAGGAAAGAAGCCGGTTGGAGTATGAGCTATCTGTCATACAAAAAATGAATTTCAGTGATTATTTTCTAATCGTAGCTGATTTTATGAAATACTGCAGAGAAAACCGGATTTTGACAGGACCTGGAAGGGGGTCAGCAGCGGGATCTATTGTTGCATATGTCCTTTTTATTACAGATGTGGATCCAATCGGATATGGTCTTTTATTCGAACGGTTTTTAAACCCTGATAGGATCTCTATGCCTGATATAGATATTGATTTTCCGGACCATAGAAGAGATGAAGTCATTCAATATGTTGCCAAAAAGTATGGCAAGCAGCATGTAGCCCAAATTATTACCTTTGGAACAATGGCTGCTAAGGCGGTGCTGCGAGATGTCGGACGTGCTTTTGGCTTAAATCCCAAGGAACTTGATCAGCTTTCAAAAACGATACCTAATAGGCTCGGCGTAACGCTAAACGATGCAATGAAGGAATCAACGCCGCTAAGAGAGTTTATGAATCAATCGGAGATTAATCGAAAGCTATGTGAAACGGCTCTTAAATTAGAAGGCTTGCCGAGACACTCTTCTACTCACGCTGCAGGGGTTGTCATAAGCGAGCAGCCTCTCGTACAGGTCATTCCTGTTCTAGAAGGTCACGAGGATGTTTATTTAACACAATATACAATGGAGCATTTGGAGGATGTCGGCCTGCTGAAAATGGATTTCTTAGGATTGAGAAACCTTTCCTTAATCGAAAATATCCTTCTTTCTATTAAAAAAAGCACCGGGAAAGAACTGGATATAAAACGTATACCTTTAAATGATGCTAAAGTGTTTAAGGTGCTTAGCAGCGGTGAAACAACAGGTATTTTCCAGCTGGAATCAAGCGGGATGCGAAGCGTTCTAAAAAGGCTTCAGCCGACAAACTTTGAAGATATCGTGGCGGTTAATGCCTTATATCGACCAGGTCCAATGGAAAATATTCCGCTGTACATTGATAGAAAGCATGGGAAACAAGAACTTGAATTTCCGCACCCTGATCTGGAGCCAATATTGAAATCGACGCATGGAGTCATCGTCTACCAAGAGCAGATTATGCAAATCGCGGCAAAGATGGCAGGCTTTACTTTAGGTGAAGCTGATTTATTAAGAAGAGCAGTAAGTAAAAAACAGAAGGAAATACTAGATAGAGAGCGTGCACACTTTGTCCAAGGAGCAAAGGGGAAGGGGTATACGGGACAAACAGCAAATGACATTTATGATTATATTGTCAAATTTGCCAACTATGGCTTTAACCGGAGCCATGCGGTTGCGTACAGTTTAATTTCATACCAGCTCGCTTACTTAAAAACACATTACCCACTGCATTTTATGGCTGCATTATTAACCTCTGTTATCGGAAATGAGAGCAGAATTGCACAATATGTTAATGAATCTAAGCAAATGGATATTACCGTATTGGCACCTTCCATAAATAAAAGTGTATTTCCATTTACTGTGGAGAAAGATGCAATTAGATATAGTATTGCTGCTGTAAAAGGGGTAGGCGCTAATGCGTTGAAGGAAATCTTCCGTGCGCGTAGAAATAAGTATTTTACAGATTTATTTGATTTTTGTGTTCAAGTATCGCCTAAAATTATCAATCGCAAATTATTAGAGATGCTCGTTCATTCAGGCTGCTTCGATGAATTTGGTGAAGACCGGGCAACATTGCTGGCGAGTCTTGATGTTGCAATTGAACATGCGGATCTTGTTCATCCGGGAGATGATCAATTTGATATGTTTACTGATGATGATTTCTTCCCAAAGCCTAAATATACAGAAGTAGATCCGATTCGGACAGAAGACAAGCTGTTCTTTGAAAAAGAAGCGTTAGGATTATATTTATCTGCTCATCCGGTATCAATATATGAAGCTGCATTTCCAGCACTTGGAGCAGTGACATTAAGGAGTTTAACAGGCAAGAGAGAAAATACGCAAATATCGAGTGTCGTGTATCTTACGGAAGTAAAGAAAATAAGAACGAAAAAAGGAGAGGCGATGGCATTTCTTTCAATCAGCGATCAAACAGGCGATATGGAAGCTGTTGTTTTTCCGAAAGTATTTAATCGCAGCAGTCATCTATTATCTCAAGGAAGGGTTCTTTTCCTTCACGGCAATACCGAAGAAAGAAATGGAAAAATCCAATTCATTGTGCGCAGTGCTGATGAAATTGATAGGATAATTGAAAAAATCAACAATCGGCCGCCGACTCTTTATTTGAAGTTAATGGAGGAAAAGGAAACGAAGGAAAATCTTTATTCTCTAAAAGAGTTAATTTCGCAAAATAAAGGGGACACGCCTGTGGTGCTTTATTATGAAAGCACTAAGAAAACAATCAGATTAGGAGAGAATGATTACATTCATCCGTCAAAAATAATCATCGAACGACTAAAGAATACATTTGGCAAGGATAATGTAATTTTGAGAGGTTAGTCTTTACAACTATATCATTTATGTTATATTGTAAACAGAAACTGGTCTGACCACTGTGTTGAATTTGGATAAGCACATATATATTATTCATAATTAATCATATGTTATTATCAAATCATCATTCTTAAAATTGCAACCTATTCATTCCTACATAACGGAATGACTTTATTTTTAAAAGAAAAAATAAATAATTAAATTCATAAATGGGGCTATAAGGGGTGGTTATTAATGACTCTTAGAGATGAAGCATTAAATATGCATAGAGTTCATAAAGGTAAATTAGAATCAAAATCAAAGGTACAGGTACGCAACGCAAAGGACTTAAGCTTAGCTTATTCACCAGGTGTAGCTGAACCATGTAAAGAAATTTATGATAAGCCTGAAACAGTATACGAATACACAATGAAGGGAAATATGGTAGCAGTTGTTTCTGATGGAACAGCGGTTTTAGGGCTGGGTAATATTGGACCTGAAGCTGCGCTGCCTGTTATGGAAGGAAAAGCTGTATTATTCAAGAGCTTTGCTGGCGTAGATGCCTTTCCAATCTGTTTAAATACAAATAAAATTGATAAGATTGTAGAAACAGTAAAATTATTAGAGCCGACATTTGGCGGTGTCAACCTAGAGGATATTGCTGCACCGAATTGTTTCTATATTGAAGAGCGACTAAAAAAAGAAGCAAATATTCCTGTATTTCATGATGATCAGCACGGCACAGCAATTGTGACGGTTGCGGGTCTTGTGAATGCATTAAAGCTGGCAGGCAAGAAAATGAATGAAATTAAAGTGGTGGCAAATGGTGCCGGAGCTGCTGGAATTGCTATTATCAAACTGCTATATAGATATGGTGTAAGGGATATTATCATGTGCGATACGAAGGGCGCGATTTATGAAGGCCGTCCAAATGGCATGAATGATATTAAAAGTGAAGTTGCTAGATTTACAAACAGAAATGGTGAAAAAGGCAGCCTTGCTGATGTAATTAAAGGTGCTGACGTATTTATTGGCGTCTCAGTTGCCGGTGCTTTAACAGCAGAAATGGTAGAATCAATGAAAGAGAATCCTATTATTTTTGCAATGGCAAATCCAACGCCTGAAATCATGCCAAGTGAAGCAAAAGCGGCAGGAGCATTGGTTGTGGGGACAGGTCGTTCTGATTTCCCTAACCAGGTGAATAACGTATTAGCCTTCCCTGGAATATTCAGAGGCGCCTTAGATGTTAGGGCAACACATATTAATGAACAAATGAAAGTGGCTGCTGTAGAAGCGATTGCTAGCTTAATTTCAAAGGATGAACTGAATGCGGATTATGTGATTCCTGCTCCATTTGACTCACGTGTGGCACCAGCTGTTGCAGCTGCTGTAGCAAAGGCTGCAATGGAAACAGGTGTGGCGAGGCTGAAGGTTGATCCTGAAGAAATTAAGAGAAAAACGGAACAATTAGCGGTCATAGGAAAAAGTGAGTGATCAATAATAGTGAGTGCACCGGAAAGCTCTACAAAGGTTTATATTGAAATTGTTAAACAATTACGTAATATGATACAAGTAGAAGGTTATCAAGCTGGTGATAAACTTCCTTCTGAACGGGAATTGTCTGAACGCCTAAGTGTTGGGCGTTCTTCCGTTCGTGAGGCTTTTAGAGCACTCGAGCTTTTAGGGCTGATTGAAACGAGAAGAGGAGAAGGGACATTTATTAGAGATTTTCGGGGCCATAATCTCGTACAGCTTCTCAGTACCTTCATCCTTCAAGATGACCGGGCAAGAACTGATATTAAAGAAACGAAATATCTTATTGAATGGGACTGTTTATGGCTAGCCGCAAAAAAGGTCAGTGAAGAAGAGCTTCAATCTTTTAGAAACTGGGCTGAATCAACAGTTTACACTGATGATGAATTTTTTTATCACATCATTCTTCTAGCAGATAATCATCTATTTATGAGAATGTGGACGATTTTAAAGGATTATTATAATTCTCTTAAATTTGATCAAGAACCAGTGGCGAAAGCTGATTATATAAAATTAGTTGATTCCTTGCTGAGCTATAATGAGCAATTAATAAAAGATCAATATTGTAAAATAAGAAATTTGTCGAGTATTTAACGACAATTTTTTGCACTTTTTTCATCCTTTTTACTGTATAGTGAAAGGACAAGCAGTCATTGGAGATTGTTTTAGCTGAATGGAAAATTTAGTGTTCAAAAGCGAGTGCTCCTAAATGACTAGTAGAACATTGTAAAAGAAAAACTAGGCATTCGCCAGCGGTGAACGTCAAGTTCTTCTAAACCTAAGTGGTCTGGCCACTTAGGTATTTGGTAATGATTGTTAGAGGGATAGAAAAAAGTTGCAATCATATTCTTTTTTTTACTGTTAATGATGAAAGGTGTACATTTTTCAAGTGAGAAAAATATCTAGCTCAAGCGTCTGCCCTCCTCCATGGTTTAAGCTATCCCCCCTGAAAGGTAAACTGCATCTTTCTTTTGTGAGGCTAACTGATATCCAAACGGATGAGCATGTCGCTAGTGCTTTTCTAAGCTAGTAAGGAAGTTAACTTAATTATCTTGCTAAAGTAAAATACACTTTAGCATTGTTGGATTCAAGTTAAAATATCGCATTAGAAAAACTGAGGCATTCGCCGAAAAACTTGGCGAACGCCAAGTTTTTCTAATAACAGGGAGGTTTCACCTTGCTTATTAAAGAGATCTTTACAAAATCTAAAAAGAAAAAATATGCAACGATTCCATCGGAAGCAGCAAAACAAGATGTTCCAGAAGGTATCATGACAAAATGTCCGGAATGTAAAAAAATAATGTATACAAAAGAAATTATGAAAAACGTAAAAGTATGCATAAATTGCGGCTATCATCATCCAATGAATGCAAAAGAGCGTTTTGACAGCTTCTTAGATGAGGGAACATTTGAAGAATTAAATGCAGAGATGATATCCGAAAACCCATTGAATTTTCCTGATTATCTAGAGAAAGTAGAGAAAGACAGGAAGAAAACGAATATTAATGAAGCGGTCGTCACTGGAATCGGACATGTAGAGGGGAATAAAATCGTGATGGCAGTGATGGACTCTACTTTCCGTATGGGCAGTATGGGATCTGTAGTGGGAGAAAAAATCACGCGTGCCATTGAGAAAGCTGATGAACTGAATGTACCTTTCATCATCTTTACTGCATCCGGAGGAGCCAGAATGCAGGAGGGTGTATTAAGCTTAATGCAGATGGCAAAAACAAGTGTAGCACTAAAAAGATTTAGCGATAATGGCGGATTAATCATTTCAATTATGACTCACCCGACAACTGGTGGAGTTTCAGCAAGCTTTGCATCACTTGGAGACTTTAATTTTGCCGAGCCAGGTGCCTTAATCGGATTTGCTGGACGTAGAATCATTGAGCAAACGATTAGAGAAGAATTGCCTGAGGATTTTCAAACAGCCGAATTTCTTTTAAAGCATGGTCAATTAGATGCAGTAATAAATAGAATTGAATTAAAAGAACAGATTGCCAATATTCTTTCCATACATCAACCAGGAGGTGAGCTCAAATGGTAGGGGAACTAGAATTTGAACGTCCGATAATTGAATTAAGAAAAAGAATTACAGAGCTGCGAGAGTTCACTAAAACAGCAGATGTAGATCTTACATCAGAAATTGAGAAACTGGAAGCAAGATTAGAAAAACTCGAAAAAGATATTTATGATAATATTCAGCCGTGGGATCGAGTTCAAATTGCCCGCCACCCTAATCGCCCCACTACGCTGGATTATATTGAGCGTCTTTTTGAAGGGTTTTTCGAATGCCACGGAGATCGCACCTTTGGTGATGACGAAGCAATTGTAGGCGGGATTGCAAAATTTCAAGGACATCCAGTTACAATTATCGGTCATCAACGTGGAAAGGACACGAAAGAAAATATACGAAGAAATTTTGGGATGCCTCATCCGGAAGGATATCGGAAGGCGCTTCGCCTAATGAAGCAAGCCGAAAAATTTCGCCGACCAATTATCTGCTTTATTGATACAAAAGGAGCCTATCCCGGCAAGGCAGCAGAAGAAAGAGGGCAAAGTGAAGCGATTGCCAAAAATTTATTTGAAATGGCCAGCCTAAAAGTGCCTGTTGTCTGCATCGTAATTGGAGAGGGCGGTAGCGGAGGTGCCTTAGCATTAGGGATTGGCAACCATATTCATATGCTTGAAAACTCAACTTATTCCGTCATCTCTCCTGAAGGAGCAGCCTCCATTCTTTGGAAGGATGCAGGACAAGCTAAGAAAGCTGCAGAATCTATGAGAATAACAGCACCAGATTTAAAGGAACTAGGTATAATAGAAGAAATCATTCCAGAAATCAAAGGTGGCGCTCATAAAGACGTTGATAAGCAAGCAGCTGAAATCGAAGCCATTCTTTATGAGTCGTTAAGAGAGCTTTCTCAATACAGCGAAGAACAATTGGTTGATCATCGCTATGAAAAATATAAGTCAATTGGTAAATTTTCGTTTTTAAGAGAATATATTGGGGTAAAATAAAAACGTGCTTTCGAAAGTGAAAATAAGAAATTTTAGTTGGATTTGGAGAGGTGTCCACTCGACTCCTGCGGGAGAGTAGCGCGACAGTCAAGACACTATAAAGGCGCATAGCGCCAAAGCGGCTCGACGCACGTCCTGCTAAAAGCGAGTGGTAGGCCTCCGTGAATCCAAACCTTTCATTTTTATAATTGAAATGAGTTTCTCTACAGTCTGAACGTGCTTTCTGCACGTTTTTTCTCATAAGAAAAGCAAAAATGGCAGGAGCACAGCATCCTATCATTTACCAAACTTCAGGCGACTTGTTATTTATCTCTGGCGAAGCCCTTCTAAGTTTGTAAGGCTATCAGGGAAATATTCAGCATTTACTGAAAGAGTGGGTGAGCGGACTTCAAATTAAATGCCTATACCTTAAATCAGCCTCCTTTACATATGCTTTGAACAATATTTACATCTAGATAGTTGAGTTAATCAGGACTTCCGTGCTATTTTAAAGTATAGAGCTCCCCAACCAAAACAACGATCCATTATAAATGTGATATCATACTTTCTTTATTAATCCCCGATTAAATAATGAAGCTATAATGCATTTTCATTTATTTTTCATAGAGGTGATGTAATTGAAAAAAATTGGTGTTTTAACAAGCGGCGGAGATTCACCAGGAATGAATGCTGCTGTTCGTGCAGTAGTAAGGAAGGCAATTTATCATAACATTGAAGTTTATGGAATATTTGGCGGTTATACCGGCATGATTCATGGTAATATAAAAAAGCTTGAATTAGGTTCGGTCGGAGATATTATCCACCGCGGAGGCACAATGCTCTATTCCGCAAGGTGTGAGGAGTTTAAAACGCCAGCAGGTCAACAGCAAGGAATAGAACAGCTAAACAAGCATGGAATTGAAGGATTGGTTGTTATTGGCGGAGACGGCTCATATAGAGGGGCTGAAGCCTTGACTGAACAAGGCTATGCATGTGTAGGTGTACCTGGAACGATTGACAATGATATCGCAGGTACACAGTATACAATAGGGTTTGATACAGCTTTAAATACTGTAATAGATGCGATTGATAAAATTAGGGATACAGCTAGTTCTCATGAGCGCACTTTTATTATTGAAGTGATGGGCAGAGACGCTGGCGACATTGCCTTGTGGGCTGGACTTGCAGGGGGAGCAGAGACAATTCTCATTCCAGAGGTTGGCTATAATATAAATGAAATCGGAACTCGTTTGAAAAAGGGGTTAGAAAGAGGTAAGCGCCACAGTATTATAATTGTCGCTGAAGGTGTATCCAGCGGGGCTGAATTTGCACGCGAAGTGGAAAAGGCCACAAATTTTGAAACGAGAGTATCAGTGCTTGGCCATATCCAAAGAGGAGGAAGCCCTACTGCATTTGATAGAGTGCTTGCAAGCCGCTTAGGATCAAGGGCAGTAGAATTACTGATTGATAAAAAAGGCGGTCGTGCAGTCGGTATTCAAAATAACCAAGTCGTTGACTATTCTTTTGAAGAGATTTTTTCTAAGGAGAAAAGCATCGATTTTAGCATGTACCATCTATCACAGGAGTTATCTATTTAATCATGCCAATTGTATCGATTGGTATATAAACCAAGGAAATTTGTTCTGAAAAGAGTTATCATTAATATAAGCCGCATTAAGGAGGCAAATGCGCTCCGAGGGCTTGGCGAATGGCCAAGTTTTTTTAAAACAATAAGGAGGTTTATAAAATGCGTAAAACAAAAATAGTTTGTACGATTGGTCCAGCAAGCGAAAGCGTTGAAACACTTATTCAACTAATTAATGCGGGAATGAATGTAGCACGCCTGAATTTTTCTCACGGGAATTATGAGGAACATGGTGAGCGCATTAAAAATATTAGAGAAGCAGCAAAACAGACTGGAAAAACGATTGCTATTTTATTAGATACGAAAGGTCCTGAAATTCGTACGAACAATATGAAGGACGGGGCAGTAGAGCTGAAAGCCGGCAATGAGATTGTAATCAGTATGCAAGAATTGGAAGGCACAGAAGCCGCATTCTCTGTTACATATACAGGACTTATTGATGATGTTCATGTTGGATCCAGTATCTTATTAGATGACGGATTAATCGCGTTAGAAGTTAAATCGATTGATAAAGAAAAGGGAGAAATCCTCACAAAAATATTAAACAGCGGGACATTAAAAAATAAAAAAGGCGTGAATGTGCCGGGTGTATCTGTCAACCTGCCGGGCATTACTGAGAAAGATGCGAATGATATTTTATTCGGCATTCAGCAGGAAGTTGATTTTATTGCGGCTTCCTTTGTCAGAAGACCATCAGATGTATTGGAAATCAGGCAGCTGCTGGAGGAAAATAAGGCACAATATATCAATATTATTCCAAAGATCGAGAATCAAGAAGGTGTAGATAATATTGAAGAGATTCTCGAGGTTTCTGATGGGCTCATGGTAGCTCGCGGTGATTTAGGCGTGGAAATACCGGCTGAAGAAGTTCCACTCGTTCAAAAGCAATTGATTAAGAAATGTAATGAGCTCGGGAAGCCAGTTATTACAGCAACGCAAATGCTGGATTCGATGCAGCGTAACCCAAGGCCGACAAGAGCAGAGGCAAGCGATGTAGCGAACGCCATTTTCGATGGAACAGATGCGATTATGCTTTCAGGTGAAACAGCTGCCGGGTCCTATCCGGTTGAAGCGGTGCAAACGATGCATAATATAGCTTCAAGAGCAGAAACGGCTTTAAACCACCGAGAGATATTATCTAATAGAAGCGAGAAGAACAAACATAATGTGACAGATGCGATAGGGCAGTCTGTTGCGCATACGGCATTGAATCTTGGAGTAAGTGCAATCATTACACCTACTGAGAGCGGACATACGGCAAGGATGATTTCCAAATACAGACCGGTAAATCCGATTGTAGCTGTAACTTCTAACGATTATGTATCTAGAAGGCTGTCGTTAGTTTGGGGTGTATATTCTCAAATTGGGCAAAAGGCGCGAACAACAGATGACATGCTTGATATTGCTGTTGAAGAAAGCTTAAATAGCGGGATCGTTTCCTCGGGTGATTTAGTTGTCATTACTGCCGGTGTCCCAGTTGGTGAAGCAGGAACGACAAATTTAATGAAAATCCACGTCGTTGGAGATATTCTTGCAAAAGCGCAAGGAATTGGCCGAAAATCTGCTTTTGGCAAAGCTGTTATTGCCAGAAATGCGGCTGAAGCATTGGAAAAAGTAACAGACGGTTCAATTCTCGTTACAATAGGATCTGATCGCGAAATGGTGCCAGCTATTGAAAAATGCAGCGCATTAATTACCGAAGAAGGCGGGTTAACAAGTCATGCAGCCGTTGTCGGCCTAAATTTAGGTCTGCCTGTCATTGTAGGACTCGATAATGCAACAAAAATAATTAAAGATGGCCAGGATATTACTGTCGATTCTCAACGCGGCATTATTTATAATGGACATGCAAGTGTACTTTAAAAGTAGAGACACCCCTTCCTTAGGGTGTTGAGAACGCGTTGCGTTATTAATAAAATTGTGTTGGATTTCGGAGAGTGCCCGCTCTCCTCCTGCGGGAGTGTAGCGAGACAGTCGAGATACTAAAGGCGCGCCGCTAAAAAGCAAGCGGTAACCCTCAAGAAATCACAAACCCTGCATTTTTTATTTTTGAAATAGGTTATTCGCCAGATTGAGAAGGGATTTCCCTTCTTTTTATTTTTTTGCAACTTTTTTACATAATAGAATTGAAAAAGCTTCTATATTAGTATAACATTATTTTTAATAGTATAACACTATTAAAATGAAAGGGTTTTCAATTACATGTGTGAATGAAAGGAGAGGCATAATGGGTTATTTACAAAGTTTTTGGGGAGAAATGTGGAAATGGCATGAAGATATTAAAAAGTTTCTTCTGCTTTTTTCTGCAAAAAATGATTCAACAGAACAAGATAATAACAACAGCGAGACTGCTTCTAAGGTTGTGAAACAAAATAATGAGAATAATAGTTTTAAGCAAAAGAGGTCAAAGAAACAAAATATAGGTTTATTGCTAGGGCCATTGTTATTTTTAATTACATTGTTATTTATTTCTCCGCCGGGTATGTCAGGCGAGGCTTTAGCTGTGCTAGCGAGTACTTTATGGATTGCTACATGGTGGATAACAGAGGCAATACCTATTCCGGCAACTGCACTATTGCCAATCGTTTTATTTCCTTTAACTGGTGCAGTCACAGAGGGAGTAACAAGCGCTTACGCAGATAATACAATCTTTTTATTTCTTGGCGGGTTTATCATCGCTATTGCAATGGAAAAGTGGAATCTTCACTTAAGAATAGCACTAAGCATCATCTCGGTTGTAGGAACGAGCACGACCAAACTTGTACTCGGATTTATGATTGCCACGGGCTTTCTATCAATGTGGATATCTAATACTGCAACAGCTATGATGATGATGCCAATTGCAATAGCCGTGATTGCGCATGTAAATGAATCAATAAAAGAAGATAAGGAGTCAGGGAGCCGATTTGGAAAATCACTGATGCTAGGGATAGCTTATGCTGCTTCTATAGGCGGTTTAGGCACATTAATCGGGACACCTCCTAATATGATTTTTGCCGGTGTTGTCAAAGAGATTTACGGTGTCGATATTTCCTTTGCTACTTGGATGCTTTTTGGTGTACCTTTTGCAGCGGTTTTATTAGCTGTTGCATGGTTTTATTTAGTTAAAATTGCTTTTCCAATTACTATTAAAGAATTGCCAGGCGGGAAAGAGATCATCAAATCAGAAAGAAAAAGGCTAGGGAGCATTTCCTTTGAAGAAAAACTTGTGCTAGCTGTATTTACTATTACTGCATTAGCATGGATTACGAGAACATTTATTCCATTTGAATTCATGAATCGTATAGATGATACAGTGATAGCCATTGCTGCTGCGGTAGTGCTATTTATATTGCCGTCTAAAAGTTCAAGTGATGGTCAGCTATTAAATTGGAAAGACGGTGTAAATATACCGTGGGGAATTCTTTTATTGTTCGGCGGAGGGTTGGCGATAGCAAAAGGGTTTAAAGATTCAGGACTGGCACAATGGATAGGTGAGCAGCTCACCATATTGCAAGGTGTGCATCTAATTATTGTCATCCTATGTGTTACAGCATTAGTTACTTTCTTGACTGAAATTACTTCCAATACAGCGACTGCCACGATGATGTTTCCGATTATGGCTTCCTTGGGGCTTGCATTGAATATTCATCCATATGCCTTAATGGTAGCAGCCGGCATTGCCGCTTCGTGCGCTTTTATGCTGCCGGTTGCAACACCGCCAAATGCAATTGTTTTTGGCTCGGGATATCTAAAAATAATTGACATGGTTAAGTCTGGCTTCTGGCTGAGTATCTTTACTATTCTCTTTGTGCCTGTCATGATTTACTTTTATATGCCAATCGCCTGGGGAATAGACATTACTAACTTTCCTGATATGTTTAAATAGTTGTGGTAGGAGCAACATCTGAGCTTTTAACCGTATGATGTTATCATAAATAAATGCCTGTAAAAGTGTAATAGAATGAATCATTTTGGTCATAAAAGATTTTCTGTTAAAATAAATGTATAAAACTAAATTGAGGTGGCCAAACATGCGCTACATTCTTTTGCTTTTGTTAACTGTCCCGGCGCTGGAGATTATCGTTCTGCTATTATCGGGCAATGCTTTTGGGGTTGGTCCTACGTTTATAGCGATTCTCTTAACCGCTATAATAGGTATTTATGTTGCTAAACGTCAAGGAATAGAGACGATGAAAAGAGTGCAAACACAGCTTCAGTATGGCGAAATGCCAGGTGATACGCTATTGGATGGTGTATGCATCTTTATCGCAGGGGTTTTATTAATTATTCCTGGTTTCATTACAGATACAGTTGGAATCATATTATTGATACCGTTTGTAAGGAATAGTATTAAAGCGCTGCTATATAGATTTATAAAAAAGCGGATGAATCACGGTACAATCAAAATTATTAGATGATGAGATTTGGAAAGTAGCCAAGTTTGATCACATATAATCATAAAAAAACGTCACTTCCATGGTTGGAGTGGCGTTTTTAATATCAAACTCTTTTATGCAGCTTTGCCTTCCTTTATATAAGTCCATACATCATGGAATACATTGGCTTTATGCATTGTCGTCAAAATAACGAGGAAGACTGGTCCAACAATGAGTCCAAGAAAGCCGATAAGCTTAAATCCGACGAATAACGAAATTAACGTGGCGAGCGGATCAAGTCCGATATTTGATGATAATATTTTCGGCTCCATCACTTGCCTTTGTACAATTACAATTGTATAAAGCACACCGAGCCCAATGGCGCGGCTCATTTCTCCAGCAACTGCTTCAAAAATAATCCAAGGCACAAATATGAGGCCTGTCCCTAAATAAGGAATGATTTCTACGAGTCCGGCAATGAGAGCAATTGTAATAGCGTAATCGACACGTAAAATTAATAATCCGATTAGAATAATAATTGTTGAAATTGAAATTAACGTGGCCTGTGCTTTTAGGAATCCGACTAAAGCCTTTTTTAAATCGGCTACAACTGTTAAGCTGCTTTTTTTTGCCCGATTTGGCATAAGTCTGTTAAATATTCTAGATAGCCTATACCAATCCTTACTAATAAAAAAAGTGGCTAATAAAGAAAAGATAATCACTGTTGCTGCATTTGGAAACCAGGAAATGATTGTTGGGATATTTTCAAAGAAAGATTGAATAAACACGCCTAATGTATTGCCGATATTTTTGCCAACGCTCTCGATATTAGCAAGAATCGTATCTTGTTGACCTGTGCCGAGATTGTTGAAAAGACTAGTTAATTGATTATAAATAGGGATGATTTGTCCAGCGAAGAATTGTTCAATATGCGTAATAAGTGTGTCCAGATGTTTAGGAACAACATTGGCCAAATACGTGGTGCCTGATACAATTTCAGCAACTAATAATGTGACCATTCCTGCAACAATGGCAAAGAACAAAATGAGTGCAAGCAATACAGAAAGAGCCCTCGGAACCCGCCATTTTTGATGAAAAAAATTAACTAACGGATTCATCAGGAATGCAATAACTAACCCTATTAAAAAGGGGTAGGTAAGCTTTGATAGATAATAGAAAGCAATGAAAAAGAGAAGGACGGACCCAATTACTAGGAAGAAGCGCAATGTTCTATGCAAATAAATATGGTCTAACATAAATGCCTCCTTATTCAAATGTTTTTCCATAATTTGTCGTTCCTTTTATGAGTATCATACACTATTTTTTTGTGCAATACATATAAAAAAAGAATAGTCAGACATTATATTTCGACCGAAGGATTAAGTCGTTCATCCGTTAAAATGCTATTTCATCACGAATATTCATTTTAAATGTTCTGTCTATTAAATAAATTAATTACATCTTTTTTCGAAATTATGTTAAAATAACATCAATGGCAGGAAGGTAAGGGTTTGATTACTCAATCAGCTATGTTTTTACTGCTCCTGTTAACTATTAGCATCGTTGCAAAAAATCTTTCTCTATTATTAGCAATCCTTATCTTACTTTTGTTAAGGATCTTAGGGGTAGAAGCAAAAGTGTTTTCATTTATACAGACAAAGGGTATAAATTGGGGAGTGACGATTATCACGATTGCTGTTTTAGTTCCTATTGCCAGGGGAGCGATAGGTTTTAGGGATTTAAGTGAAGCATTTATATCTCTCTATGCATGAATGCATGTATTTCAGGTATTGCTGTTGCACGATTGGCAAAAGGCGGTATCACTCTTCTATCGGAAGACCCACATATTACGACGGCTCTAGTATTAGGGACGATCCTTGCAGTCGCTTTATTTAAAGGAGTGGCTGTTGGGCCGCTCATTAGAGCAGGGATTGCGTATATGATCATAAGGATATATGAATATATTAATTAATTGTTTCTTAGGAAAATTATTAATTTTATTTTTTTTAGATTTCGTTTCACAAAAGTCTGATAATTGTTTATAATAAACATGTATATATGGGTCCGATAGTTGAGTCTATGAAACTATTAACACGATTATTCCCTAAAAAGAAAATGTAAGCATTTTCTTGCAGGTGTTTTCTGAACAAACGCTCAGGGATGATTCAAAGTCAGGTGGAAATCTGACTGGAAATGTCATTTAGTCTGTCTCCCGGCTATTATCTTAGTCGGATAAATTCGGCTTGAACAGCCAATATATATCAGAAAAATTCTGATAAGCTGGAAAACTTTATGAATATTTGTTTGCAGACAGAGGGAATGGGGAAAATTAATTTTTGAAGGAGATGTTTGTTATGACAGCAACACGCGGTCTTGAAGGAGTAGTAGCAACTACTTCATCTATCAGTTCAATCATCGATGATACATTAACATATGCTGGTTACAACATTGATGATTTAGCGGAAAATGCTAGCTTCGAAGAAGTGATTTATCTTTTATGGCACGGTGAGCTTCCAACTAAAGATCAATTGGATGAATTAAAAAGCCAATTAGCAGAGAATATGGAACTACCGCAAGAAGTATTAAATCACTTTAAAACATATCCGATTGATAAAGTACATCCAATGGCAGCACTTCGTTCAGCTGTATCATTATTAGGGTTATACGATGAAGAGGCAGATGTGATGAGTGAGGAAGCAAATTACCAAAAAGCTATCCGCCTTCAAGCAAAAATGCCGGCCATTGTTGCAGCATTTGCTCGTGTGAGAAAAGGTTTAGAACCGGTTGCACCTAATAAAGATTTAAGCTTTGCTGCTAACTTCTTATACATGCTAAATGGAGAAGAGCCAGAAGCAATTGCAATTGAAGCAATTGATAAAGCGCTCGTACTGCATGCAGACCATGAATTAAATGCTTCTACTTTCACTGCTCGCGTATGTGTAGCTACACTATCTGATGTTTACTCTGGTGTAACAGCAGCGATTGGTGCTTTAAAAGGACCATTACATGGTGGCGCAAATGAAGCGGTCATGAAAATGCTTACGGAAATCAGCACACTTGATAATGTTGAGCCAGCGATTCGCGAGAAAATGGCTAACAAAGAAAAAATCATGGGATTCGGCCACCGTGTTTATCGCCAAGGCGACCCAAGAGCAAAACATTTAAGAGAGATGTCAAAAAAATTAACAGAACTAACTGGTGAACCGCACTGGTATGAAATGTCTACAAAAATCGAAAGCATTGTAACTGGAGAGAAAAATCTACCTCCAAATGTAGACTTTTATTCAGCTTCTGTTTATCACAGCTTAGGAATTGATCACGACCTATTCACACCTATCTTTGCTGTTAGCCGTGTTTCTGGCTGGTTAGCGCATATTCTAGAGCAATATGCGAACAACCGCTTAATCCGTCCACGTGCGGATTATACTGGTCCGGGAATGCAAACTTATGTACCAGTTGAAAAAAGAGGTTAATAGAATAGGCGATTCAATTTTAATTTTTCAGTAATTTTCTATTGAATTTTTAAAATATTGATGATAATAATTAAAGCGGAACTCTCCTTTCTGGAGAGAAGTACGCATATAGAGAAATCAGAAAAAGGTTAGGAGCGTTTGCCTTCTAACCTTTGATTCTGATATGTTTGTGAAGGTGTTATTATAAAATAGATGTAACACCAGGAAATTGGAGGGAGATTTTACTATGGCAGGAGAAAAAATCACAGTAAGCAATGGAGTATTAAACGTACCAAATCAACCAATCGTTCCTTTTATTGAAGGCGACGGAACAGGCCCGGATATTTGGGCATCAGCTTCTCGCGTATTAGATGCTTCAGTAGAAAAGGCATATAAAGGTGAACGTAAAATCGTTTGGAAAGAAGTTTTAGCTGGAGAAAAAGCATTCAATCAAACAGGTGAATGGCTGCCAAAAGAAACTCTTGATGTAATTGATGAATATTTAATTGCGATCAAAGGACCTCTTACAACTCCTATCGGTGGCGGAATTCGTTCATTAAACGTTGCCCTGCGCCAAGAATTAGATTTATTCGTATGCTTACGTCCAGTGCGCTGGTTTGAGGGAGTACCTTCACCAGTTAAGCGTCCTCAAGATACTGATATGGTTATTTTCCGTGAAAACACAGAGGATATCTATGCAGGAATTGAGTATGCAAAAGGCTCTGATGAAGTAAAAAAATTGATCTCTTTCTTGCAAAATGAAATGGGTGTAAACAAAATCCGTTTCCCGGAAACTTCTGGTATTGGCATTAAGCCAGTTTCTGAAGAAGGTACATCTCGCCTAGTACGTTCTGCGATTGAGTATGCAATCAAAGAGGGACGCAAATCATTAACACTTGTTCATAAAGGAAACATCATGAAGTTTACTGAAGGCGCATTTAAAAACTGGGGTTATGAGCTTGCTGAGAAAGAATACGGCGATAAAGTATTCACTTGGGCAGAATATGACCGTATTAAAGACGAAAAAGGAACAGAAGCAGCAAATCAAGCACAAGCTGATGCAGAAGCTGCTGGCAAAATCATCGTAAAAGATGCAATTGCTGATATCTTCCTACAACAAATTCTTACACGTCCGAATGAGTTCGATGTTGTAGCGACTATGAACTTAAACGGTGATTATATTTCTGACGCTTTAGCTGCACAAGTGGGTGGAATCGGTATCGCTCCAGGAGCAAACATCAACTATGAAACTGGACATGCGATTTTTGAAGCTACTCACGGTACTGCACCTAAGTATGCAGGACTTGATAAAGTAAATCCATCTTCTGTTATTCTTTCAGGTGTGCTGTTGCTTAAGCATCTTGGTTGGAATGAAGCAGCAGACTTAATTGAAAAATCTATGGAAAAATCAATCGCTTCTAAAGTTGTAACATACGACTTTGCACGCTTAATGGATGGAGCGACAGAAGTGAAATGCTCTGAATTCGGAGACGTTCTTATTAAGAACATGGATTAATCTCCGGGGTATGTAAACAATATAAGAGGGTTAATATGATCCGAAATTACCGGCCCCCCTGCAACTAGCAGGGGGATGTCGTGTATTTTCGCCCTATCAGCCCTCTTACATAAAACGGATGAGAATATCAAAGGAGGAATTCATTATGTCAACTTTAAAACGCAAAAAGGTTTCTGTGATTGGCGGAGGCTTCACAGGAGCAACGACTGCATTTTTACTAGCTCAAAAAGAATTAGCCGATGTTGTGCTAGTTGATATTCCTCAAATGGAGAATCCAACAAAAGGGAAAGCACTAGATATGTTGGAGGCTAGCCCGGTTCAA
This sequence comes from Cytobacillus horneckiae, assembly GCF_002835735.1. GTDB lineage: Bacteria > Bacillota > Bacilli > Bacillales > Cytobacillaceae > Cytobacillus > Cytobacillus horneckiae. The sequence continues at coordinate 62,026 of NZ_PISD01000006.1, forward strand.
GGCTTTGATGCAAGCATCACTGGTACTTCAAACTACGAGGACACGAAGGATTCTGACATTGTCGTAATCACAGCTGGGATTGCGCGTAAACCAGGTATGAGCCGTGATGATTTAGTGCAAACGAATCAAAAAATTATGAAAAGCGTCGCGCAAGAAACAGCAAAATATTCTCCAAACGCTTTAATCCTTGTATTAACTAACCCAGTGGATGCAATGACTTACACAGTATTTAAAGAAAGCGGATTCCCTAAAAATCGTGTAATCGGTCAATCTGGTGTTCTTGATAGTGCGCGTTTCCGTACATTCATCGCACAAGAATTAAACCTTTCTGTCAAAGATATTACAGGATTTGTTCTTGGAGGACATGGCGATGACATGGTTCCGCTAGTACGCTACTCTTATGCCGGCGGTATTCCGTTGGAAACTTTAATTTCTAAAGATCGTCTAGAAGCAATTGTCGAACGCACTCGTAAAGGCGGAGGCGAAATTGTTAACCTTCTAGGTAATGGAAGTGCATATTATGCGCCAGCCGCTTCATTAGTAGAAATGGTAGAAGCAATCCTCAAAGATCAGCGCCGCGTTCTTCCTTCCATTGCATACCTTGAGGGTGAATATGGCTATGAAGGGATATACTTAGGTGTACCAACAATTCTTGGTGCCAACGGAATTGAAAAAGTTATTGAACTTGAATTATCTGCTGATGAAAAAGCAGCATTAGATAAATCTGCTGAAGCAGTCCGCAGTGTCATGGCAGTATTAGCCTAAACCTAAAAAAATCGGGGAATTCCCCGATTTTTTTTATTTTTAGCTTTTTAAAAAGAGAATAAAATGTTAAAATAATATAAATAGAGTGAAAACTAAAAAATATTACTCAGTCTGTTTTCGACAACAATGAAAACGTTTACACGTAGCGGGGGTGCAGAAAATGCTAGGAAAGAAAAGAAAGATTGGTAGAAAACTAGAAGAAATCTCTATTGGAGAAAAACTAACATTATCTGAAAAAATCGAGGATAAAGATTTATTATTATATCTTGGCTTAACAGATGATGCTAATCCTCTTTATATTCAACATGATTATGCTTCACAAACTCCTTATAAAAAGCCGATTGTACCGAGTATTATGTTAAACGGAATGATAAATTCAGCAATCTCTAAATACTTGCCTGGTCCTGGAAGCCATGTGATTAAACAAGAAATTGAATATTTAAAACCTGTTTACCATTATTCTTCCATACAATTTTTATTAGAAATCATTAATATTGATGAACAGAATCATATGATAGAAATTAAAGCGCAAGCGACAAACGAAGAAGATGAAACTGTTCTTATAGGTAAACTTCTTGTTAGTCCGCCGCATCGTATGCAAAAGATAGACGGTCAAGCTTTAGATAACTTTTAAAAATAATCATATTTAAAATACTTTATATTCGTGCTTTATCTAATCTTCCTAAAAAATCAATTAATTGATTTTTTAGGATTTTTTTTACTGAATTTTAAAAGAGTATTGTACCCTATAGTACAATGACTGAGTACAGGAATACGTTGTTGGCAATGGTGAGTTCTGCGTGTTTAGGAAACGAATAAATGGCCCCTTAGTACTGCGTGAGCAGAGGTTTATGCATGTTTTAGAGAAAATGAATAATTGGGAATTAGTTCCTGATGCGGAATGAGAACCTCAGAACTTAGGACAAAAAACTAACCGAAATATAGAAGTGGAAATAGAATATTTAAGACTTTTTCGCTAATTTTTCACATACTTGTCTTTTAACTGTTGAATTATATTATAATAGGGGTGTGGTATTGGGGTTTTTTTTGCATCGAAATGAAATGAAGGATGCTTTTAACGAGGGGAATCTATATATCGGAGGCTTTTATGAATAAAAAAGTTCTAGTTGTTGATGATGAAAAATCAATTGTAACGTTATTACAGTATAATTTGCAGCAAGCAGGGTATGAAGTGCTAACAGCAGCTGATGGAGAAGAGGGAAAAAATATTGCCCTTAAAGAGAAACTGGATCTGATTATATTGGATTTAATGCTACCAAAGCTAGATGGAATAGAAGTGTGTAAACAACTTAGACAAAGGAAGTTGAATACACCGATATTAATGCTAACCGCTAAAGACGATGAATTTGACAAAGTTTTGGGGCTTGAATTAGGTGCCGATGATTATATGACGAAGCCGTTTAGTCCTCGTGAAGTTGTTGCCCGCGTAAAAGCTATTTTACGAAGAGCCCAATTTAAATATGAAGATGAGATTACTGAAGAGGATGAATCTGAATTCATCAGAATCTCTGGAGTAAAGATTTATCCAGAAAGATATGAAGTCTACTATGAAGAAGAATTGTTGGAACTCACGCCTAAGGAATTTGAGTTGCTCCTATATCTTGCGAAGAATAAAGGTAGGGTTTTAACGAGAGATCAATTATTAAGTGCGGTATGGAATTATGATTTTGCAGGCGATACTAGAATTGTGGATGTTCATATTAGCCATTTAAGGGATAAAATTGAGCAAAATACGAAAAAACCTGCTTATATAAAAACCATTCGAGGGCTTGGATATAAGCTTGAGGAGCCTAAGCCTGAATGAAAATCTTCCGTTCAAAACTTTTCTTTGCTTTAATTACGCTCATATTAGCAGTATTAATTTGTCTTGGTTTGCTATTGGGGCAATTATTCAAATCATATTATATCAAGGTGTTTGATGAGCGTTTAAAAAAAGAAACAAAGTTAATCACTGCGTATATTGATGACTATGGAGGCATTGAGGGCCTGACGCAACAGAAAGTCAATGAAATGAGCGATATGTTAGGATTGCGCGTCTCGATTACTACGAATAGTGGTGATCTATTATTTGACAGCGGCGAAACGGATCCTATTAATCGGCATGAAGAGATCATTCTCGACATTATTGCAGATGATAAAGAGTCAGATCATGCGTTGGAAGTTGGCGGTGGATCTGATTTTCATTATTATTGGAAGCCGCTAATGACAGATGGAAATCAAGGTGGATATATATTTTTAAGTGCAAAAATGGACGAGCTAGAAAGCGCCTATTCACAAATATGGTGGTTGTTGATTATTTGTCTGAGCTTGGCATTAATAATCATCATCTTCCTAGGTTCATCGATCACATCCAAATATACGAAACCAATTGAATCTGCAACACGTGTCGCAATAGAATTAGCAAAAGGCAATTATCGGGCACGCACATATGACAGACATATTGGTGAAGCAGGAAAACTGAGCAGTTCAATCAATGTTTTGGCAAGAAATCTGCAAGAAATGGTTAAATCTCAGGAAATGCATCAGGATCGCTTGAGCACGTTGATTGAGAACATGGGGAGCGGCCTTATTCTAATCGATAGCAAAGGCTATATTACATTAGTTAACCGGACATATCGAGAGGTTTTTCATCTCGATTCAACAGAGTATATTAATCAACTTTATTATGATGTGATTGAGCAAAAGGAAGTCACTGATCTAATAGAAGAAATCTTTATGACTGAGCATAAAGTAAGACAGCAAATCCTTATTCCAATTGGTATCCATAGAAAGCACTTTGAAGTATATGGGGTTCCAATAATAGGAACAAATGATGTTTGGAAAGGTGTGTTGCTAGTCTTTCATGATATCACGGAGTTAAAAAAGCTGGAACAAGTCAGAAGAGATTTTGTAGCAAATGTGTCACATGAATTAAAAACGCCAATTACATCAATTAAGGGCTTCTCAGAAACTTTATTAGACGGAGCCATGGATGATAGAGAAGCACTCAGACAGTTCTTAAATATCATATTACAGGAAAGTGAAAGGCTTCAAACGCTCATTCAAGATTTATTGGATCTTTCTAAAATTGAGCAGCAAGGTTTCAATCTATCTGTTGAGAAGGTGAACGTAATCACCATTATCAATGAAGTAATTACGATTGTTAATCGAAAAGCAGAAGAGAAGAATATATCGATACTATTCGAAAAAGATATGGAGCCAATTATCATTGAAGCTGATCCTTATCGTTTGAAACAAATCTTTATAAATATCGTTTCAAACGCCCTGGCTTATACGACGAACAACGGATCGGTCGCGATTAAAGTAACAAATGATTCTTCAAAAGTATATATAGATATAGAAGATACCGGTATTGGCATTGAACAATCTGAAATACCAAGAATTTTTGAGCGTTTCTATCGGGTAGATAGAGCGCGAAGCAGGAATTCTGGTGGAACCGGATTAGGACTTGCAATCGTCAAACATTTAGTCGAAGCACATAAAGGATTGGTAACAGTAGAAAGTGAAGTCGGAAAAGGCTCTGTTTTCCGCTTTGAATTTAATAAGAAATTTATTGAAGAGTAAAGAGAGACTAGCTTCCGTTAGATGGAGGTTAGTTTTTTTGTTCATATCAGTCAAAGCCCTATCTAAATACCATTTATATTCCTAAGAGAAAACGGGCAGTGTTCAATTAAAAAACTTCCATCTCCATACTATTTACTATAAGTTTACAATCCTTTTATTTTCTCTTTACAAATGAATTGTATAATAATATTTGAAAAACCCCTTCATCACATGATGAAACAGAAGGAGAGAGCTAACCCCGCTCTCTCCTTTTTCTATGAATGAACCTCTGCCATTCCCCGTTTCTTTCAATATGAATAGTACAAAGCTTTCCTGAATAACCATATCAATGATGCGGTAATACTTAATTGATTCGCAATCATTTTGTAATATTTTTGAAACTTTTTCGATAACTGAGCGTATATCAGATAGGAGCTTTAAAGGGGAAGGGGAGGATTAAAAGATGCTCAGCTTAAAAAGAATTTATACAACCATCGGATTGGTTATCTTAACAGTGGTTTTAATTATCGTTGCATTTACTACTTGGTATACAGTCGATGAATCTGACCAGGCTGTCATTCTTACTTTTGGTAAAGCAGAAGAAGCGATTACTGAACCTGGGCTGCATTTTAAATTGCCATGGCCCATTCAAAATGTAGAAAAATTATCAAAGGAAACGTTTAGTTTGCAGTTTGGATATGAAGCAAAAGATGGTGAAATAAAAGATTTTCCAAATGAAACGAAAATGATTACTGGTGATGAAAATATTGTTTTAGCAGATCTGGTTGTTCAATGGAAAATTACTGATCCGCAAAAATATTTATTCAATGCAGAAAATCCGCAAAAAATCCTTTATGATAGCACATCTGCATCATTAAGAAGTATTATAGGGAGTTCAAAAATAGATGATGCCTTGACATCTGGTAAGGCTGAAATCGAGGCAGATGTGAGGGAACTGCTGTCATCATTAGTAGAAAAATATGATATTGGCATATCCATTCTCGCTGTTAAGCTGCAGGATGTAGAGCTGCCAAATAAGGATGTACGTAAAGCATTCACCGACGTAACAGATGCCCGTGAAACAAGCAATACGAAAATCAATGAAGCGCAAAAGTACCGCAATCAAAAGCTAAATGAAGCAAAAGGGGAAGAAGAAGCAATCAAGTCGAGAGCAGAAGGAGAAAAAACTGCACGTCTTGAAAGGGCACGCGGAGATGTTGCTGTATTTAATGAATTATATGATGAATATAAGAACAACCCTGATATTACTAGAGAACGGCTCGTTCTGGAAACATTAGAGCAAGTATTGCCAACGGCAGAAATTTATATTATGAACGATGATGGCAACACGATGAAATATTTCCCGATTAGACAAATGGAGAAAGAACAGCCGAAGCCGCCAGAAGATGAAGGAAGTGAAGAGAATGAGTGATGAAAAAATCTTGAATTTCAATCCGAAAGGGCGCGGCAGTGATTTTAATTGGAGAAAATATTCCAAACTCGGCATTCTTTTAGTTATAATTATTGTAGTTGCTGTTATCATTTTTGTTAATTTATTTATTGTCCGTGAAGGCGAATACAAGGTGGTTCGCCAATTTGGAGAAGTCGTAAGAATTGATGATACCCCGGGATTGAGCTACAAAATACCATTCATACAAAGCGTAACGACTTTGCCTAAATATCAAATGAAATATGATGTGTCAGAGGCTGAAATCAATACAAAAGATAAGAAACGAATGATTATTGATAATTATGCCATTTGGAAAATAGAGGATCCTAAAGCGATGATTGCCAATGCAAGAACGATTGAAGGTGCAGAGGCAAAAATCAGAGATTTCATCTATTCAGTGACCCGTACGTTACTTGGTCAGCTAAATTATGATGAAATTATTAACGATGAAAAATCATCGCGCGGATCATTAAATGACCAAATTACTGATCGGGTGAATGAATTATTGGAACAGGACAACTATGGCGTTGTGGTCACTGATGTGAGAATAAAACGTACGGATTTGCCAACTGAAAATGAAGCATCTGTTTACACAAGAATGATTTCGGAAAGGCATTCAACCGCTCAGGAATATTTATCTCAAGGGGATGCCCAAAAAAATAAAATGATTGCTGAAACTGATAGGGAAGTAAAGGAACTGCTTGCAAAGGCTGAAGCAGAAGCGGAAATTATTCGTGCAGAAGGAGAAGCAGGCGCAGCTAAAGTATATAACGATTCTTTCTCAAAAGACCCCGAATTTTATTCATTATACAGAACACTTGAATCATACAAGAAAACAATTAATGGAGAAACAGTCATCATCTTGCCGTCGGATTCTCCTTATGCCAGACTATTAATGGGATATACCGAATAAATAGTTCTTTTGCCGTTATTTTTCTTTATCCGCCTAGACGTGATAAAATAAAGAAAAATAACGGTTTTTTGTCTTATAAGAAGCAAATTGGTTCCAGTATAGATGTGTTTAGGCTATATAAGACAAGATATTCGCAGAAAAAACTAGGCAGCCATAAAGTGGCGTTAGGAGGAGAACTAGATTTGAATGAAAAAAAACTCGTATTAATAGATGGAAATAGCATTGCTTATCGAGCTTTTTTTGCACTACCTCTTTTGAATAATGATAAAGGGATACATACGAATGCAGTATATGGATTTACGATGATGCTGATGAGAATAATGGAGGATGAAAAACCATCCCATATTCTTGTTGCATTTGATGCTGGCAAAACAACCTTCAGGCATAAAACATTCACAGAGTATAAAGGAGGCAGACAAAAAACTCCACCAGAGCTTTCAGAGCAATTTCCAGTAATCAGAGAATTGCTAGATGCTTATGGCATTCCACGCTACGAACTAGAAAATTATGAAGCGGATGATATTATTGGCACGTTATCACTGCAAGCTGAGAAGGATGGCTTCAATGTAAAAGTCATTTCTGGTGATAAGGATTTAACTCAGCTGAGCTCTGAACAAACAACTGTGGCTATTACTAAAAAGGGCATTACAGAGATTGAAGAATATACACCTGCTCATATTCAGGCGAAATATGGTATTACAGCAGAACGAATTATAGACATGAAGGGCTTAATGGGAGATAGCTCTGACAATATTCCAGGTGTGCCAGGCGTTGGTGAAAAAACGGCGCTAAAATTATTGAAGGAATATGAAACATTAGAAAACCTGCTTCAATCCATAGAACAAGTTAATGGAAAGAAATTGAAAGAAAAGCTGGATGAATTTAAGAATCAGGCAATCATGAGTAAGGAGCTTGCAACCATATTAAGGGAAGCGCCTGTTGAAATTCAGCTGTCTCAAATTGCCTATGATGGCTTTGATCAGGAAAAGGTCATTCGACTATTTAAGGACTTAGGCTTTAACTCCCTGCTTGAGAAGATTGGTGGAGATGTTGAAGCAGAACAATTGGAGCTTGAAGAGCTTGAGTATACAATCATCGATGATCTAGATTTAGAGATGGTGAAGGATGAAAGTGCTTTTTATGTGGAGATGCTGGAGGATAATTATCATTATGCTGATATACTCGGTTTCTCAATTGTAAATGATAAAGTGAATTATTTTATTTCAACTGAAAACGCATTACAATCGACTGCATTTAAAAAATGGGCTGAGGATGAGACGAATAAGAAGATTGTATATGATGCGAAAAAGTCAGAAGTTTCGTTAAGGCATCATGGCATTCATTTAAAAGGGATCACATTTGATGTTTTATTAGCTTCCTATTTAATCAATCCTTCAGAAACGATTGATGATGTGGCTTCAGTGGCAAAGAGCCACGGGTATACCGCTTTGCAGACAGATGATGCGTTTTATGGCAAGGGAGCGAAACGAAAAATACCGGCAGATGATGTGCGTGCTGAACATCTTGTAAGAAAAGCTATGGCATTGCATGTACTAAAATCTAAGCTGGATGATTCCCTGGAAAATAATCAGCAAGCGGCATTGTTTTATGATTTGGAGCTCCCATTATCTCTTATTTTAGCTGATATGGAATCAGAAGGAATTAAGGTTGACTTGCAACGCTTGAAAAATATGGGCACTGAGCTGCTTGAAAAGCTGGCAGCCATTGAAAGCCGGATTCATGAATTGGCAGGGGAAGCATTTAATATCAATTCTCCTAAGCAGCTTGGCGTGATTCTGTTTGATAAAATTGGTCTGCCTGTCATTAAGAAAACGAAAACAGGCTATTCGACTTCAGCAGATGTGCTGGAAAAATTGGAATCAGAACATGAAATCATTAAGGAGATTCTTCAATATCGTCAATTGGCGAAGCTTCAGTCCACATATATAGAAGGACTTTTAAAGGTAGTAAATAAAGAAACGGATAAAGTGCATACAAGGTTTAATCAAGCCTTAACTCAGACAGGACGCTTAAGCTCAACTGATCCTAACCTACAAAATATACCAATCAGGTTAGAGGAAGGAAGAAAAATAAGACAAGCGTTTGTTCCTTCTGAGGAAGATTGGGTGATTTTTGCGGCAGACTATTCCCAAATTGAATTAAGGGTTCTTGCGCATATTGCAGGGGATGAAAAGCTCATTTCAGCTTTTAAGGAAGATTTAGATATCCATACAAAAACAGCAATGGAAGTTTTTCATGTCGAGAAAGATGATGTCACATCCAATATGCGCCGGCATGCAAAGGCAGTTAACTTTGGCATTGTTTACGGCATTAGTGATTATGGGTTATCACAAAGCTTGGCTATCTCCAGAAAGGAAGCAGGCCAATTTATTGATCGTTACTTAAAAAGCTATCCGGGTGTTAAGCAGTATATGGATGATATTATTCAAGAGGCGAAACAAAATGGCTATGTATCAACATTGCTTCATCGCAGGAGATACTTGCCTGAAATAACAAGCAGAAACTTTAATTTAAGAAGTTTTGCAGAACGAACAGCAATGAATACTCCGATTCAAGGCAGTGCGGCTGATATTATTAAAAAAGCAATGATCGATATGGCAGACCGTTTGCAGAAGGAGCAGCTAAAAACAAGACTGCTTCTGCAAGTACATGATGAATTGATTTTCGAAGCGCCTAAGGATGAAGTAGATATTCTTAAAAAAATCGTACCAGAAGTGATGGAAAATGCAGTTGAATTGGACGTGCCGCTGAAAGTGGATTATTCATTCGGACCGACATGGTTTGATGCAAAATAGCAAGCTGTCTAATGTAAGTAAAGGAGATTAAATCATGCCGGAATTACCAGAGGTTGAAACCGTAAGAAGAACGCTGAAGGAATTGGTTGTTCATAAGACCATTTCTCATATTACTGTGAATTGGCCGAAAATGATTAAACAGCCAGATGATGTCACACAATTTATTGACGCCCTGCGCGGGCAAGAAATGGTAGAAGTGGGCAGAAGAGGAAAATTCCTTATTCTTTACACAACAGATTTTGCACTAGTCTCTCATCTTCGGATGGAGGGCAGGTATGGACTCTTTAAAAAGTCTGATCCTGTTGATAAGCATACACATGTAATTTTTCATTTTACAGATGATACCGAACTTCGTTATAAGGATGTAAGAAAGTTTGGCACGATGCATTTATTTTTAAAAGGTGAGGAACTAAATGAGCTGCCTCTTTCTCAACTTGGCACTGAACCTCTTTCAGAAGAGTTTACGCCAGAGGTTTTAAAGGCTCGATTGGCAAAAACATCGCGGTATATAAAATCTGCGCTCCTTGATCAAAAGGTAGTTGTCGGCTTAGGCAATATTTATGTAGATGAATCACTATTTAGGGCTGGAATACACCCGGAGAAAATCGCTAATCAGATAACCGATGAGGAAGTGATTAAGCTTCATAAGGAAATAACAGCAACGTTAGCTGAGGCGGTTGATAAAGGCGGGAGTACGATTCGTTCTTATGTAAACACACAAGGTCAAATTGGCTTATTTCAATTAGAGCTATTTGTCTATGGCCGCCGCGGTGAAGATTGCAAAATATGCGGAATAGCATTAGAACGCACGGTTACAGGAGGTCGAGGAACCGTGTTCTGCCCTGAATGTCAAAAAATTAAAGAGTAAAATCGTTGTATTTCTGCGATAACATTGGATGGGCTTCTTCCATATACTATCCTAGCAAAACCCCAGGAAGGAGCTCTTTCAAATGACGCAGATGATTGCACTTCTTATATTGGCAGTAGCTGTAAGTCTGGACAGCTTTAGTGTTGGACTGACATACGGATTAAGAAAGATGAAGATTCCAATTAAATCTATTCTTATTATTGCATGCTGCTCAGCTTTTACACTTTTAATTTCAATGGGGATTGGTCATACGATAGCCCGGTTTATTTCACCTGCTTTTGCAGATAGCCTCGGAGGCATCATCTTGATTGTGCTTGGAGCATGGGTGCTGTATCAATTTTTCAGACCTGAAAAAGTGAAAGAAGTGCTTCCTCACGAAAAAATAATTGTGAATTTTGAAATAAAGTCATTAGGGCTTGTAATTAATATATTAAGAAAACCAATGGCAGCCGACATAGACAAGTCAGGTACTATTACAGGCATTGAAGCCTTTTTGCTCGGATTTGCCTTATCCCTGGATGCATTTGGTGCAGGTATTGGCGCGGCAATGCTAGGATATTCTCCTTATTATTTAGCTGTTTCAGTTGCAGTAATGAGCTCATTGTTTGTGTTTGCCGGCATGAGAATTGGGGATGTGTTCTCCAATGTCAGATGGATGCAACGATGTTCATTTATACCAGGACTATTGCTAATTATTATCGGTATATGGAAAATCTAGTTTAATAAAGGAAGGGGTCCACAGGTGACAATCGTTATAGGATTAACTGGTGGAATTGCAAGCGGTAAAAGCACCGTTTCCACTATGTTAAAAGAAATAGGATATACAGTTATTGATGCAGATGTGGAATCTAGACTTGCGGTTGAAAAGGGAGAACCTGCCTATTTTGAAATAATCGCGCATTTTGGCGAGGAGCTGCTTCAGGAAGATGGAAGTATTGATCGCTTAAAGCTCGGAGGCATTATATTTAATAATGAAGCAGAACGCTTGAAGCTGAATAGCATCGTCCATCCGGCAGTCAGAAAAAGGATGAATGATAAGAAGGAGGCTGCGCTGCAAAGAAATGAAGCGCTGGTGATATTAGACATCCCTCTTCTATTTGAAAGCAAACTTTCTTACATGGTTGATTATACGGTATTAGTTTATGTGAACGAACAAACTCAATTGCAGCGTTTAATGGAGAGAAATCAGTTTTCCGCAGAGGAAGCAGAGGCTAGAATTCAATCACAAATGCCGCTTAAAGATAAGCTGCAGTTGGCAGATTATATTATTGATAATAATGGAACGCTTGAGGAGACCAAGGTTCAGCTTAACAACTTCATTAATGAATGGAAATGATTTGAAGGGGCATGTACGTTGTGTTGAGTTGGATTTGGGCAGGTGTCCGCTACTCCTGCGGGAGTAGCGGGATGGTCGAGAGGCTCGACACTCGAAAAATCCGTCCTTTAAATGAGTTCTTCCACTAACTGAGAGCCTGTATGGCTCTTTTTTTTTCATAATCGGTCGTGTTCATGTAAATAATATATTCATGGAGAATCCTTTACTCCGATAACAGAATAAATGGTTAGTAGTAACATTTCTGAATAGTTGAACTTTAAAATATCCGCAAATTACTCATCACATCTGGATGTTAATATGTTATACTAATAGCATCAAAAATGTTTAATAAGTATAACATTAATGCGGAAGGGGCCGTAATATGAAAGCGAAAATAGCGATAAATGGTTTTGGAAGAATAGGTCGAATGGTATTTAGAAAGGCCATTCTTGATGATACAATAGAAGTAGTTGCAATTAATGCGAGCTACCCGTCAGAAACTTTGGCACATTTGATTAAATATGATTCCACTCATGGTGCGTTCCAAGGTGAAGTGATTCCTGAAGACGATGCGCTTGTTGTGAACGGAAAAAGAGTTCAACTTCTAAGCAACCGTAACCCTGAGGAGCTTCCTTGGAAATCTATGAATGTGGATATTGTTATTGAAGCAACTGGTAAATTCAATTCTAAAGACAAAGCTAGCCTTCATTTGAATGCAGGTGCAAAAAAGGTTGTTCTTACTGCTCCTGGTAAAAACGAAGATGTTACAATCGTTATGGGTGTTAATGACGAAGCATTAAATATTACAGAGCATGATGTTATTTCTAACGCTTCATGTACAACAAACTGTTTAGCGCCAGTAGCTAAAGTGCTTGATGAAAAGTTTGGAATTGAAAACGGTTTAATGACAACTGTTCATGCTTATACAAATGATCAGAAAAACCTTGATAACCCACATAAAGATTTGCGCAGAGCAAGAGCTTGTGCACAATCAATTATTCCAACTTCAACAGGAGCAGCTAAAGCACTTTCTTTAGTCCTTCCACAGTTGAAAGGTAAATTACATGGAATGGCGCTTCGCGTGCCAACTCCGAACGTTTCATTAGTTGACTTAGTTGTTGACTTGAAACGTGATGTAACAATAGATGAAGTAAATGAAGCATTTGCTGAGGCAGCAAAAGGCGGATTAAAAGGCATTCTCGATATTACAGATGAGCCGCTCGTTTCTATTGATTTCACAACTAATCCTCATTCAGCAATCATTGATGGACTTTCCACAATGATGATCGGTGAGAATAAAGTAAAAGTTCTTGCTTGGTATGATAATGAGTGGGGCTATTCTTGCCGCGTCGTAGACCTAGTTAAATATGTCGCTGAAGAACTAAATAAAACAGTCGTTAACGCTTAATTTAACACACATTTAATCAGCGTTTACCTGCTCCCTAAAAAGCTATCCAGAGTGCTGCTCTGGATAGCTTTTTATCTTAAAGCCAACCTTTTTTGCACATGTTGAAAAATGTCGAAATTTGTGGGTGACAGGTACCCATTTTAATTTTTGCTTTAAAAATTTTAAAGCTTTTATTGCAAAACGGAGTTAAACAAAGTATACTAATCCTCGTGAACTTCTCAAACGAGTAAGGCGCTAAATGGCTACTTAAAGGGTTAGGACCTCTTTGGACTAACTTTCCCCCGTGGTAGTTATATGCTTTATCCAGTAGAACTTCATGTCAATAAAGTAAAGGGGGAAATTTGAATATGGAAACAATGGGTCGTCATGTCATCTCGGAATTATGGGGATGCGATTTTGAAAAGTTAAATGATATGGATTTTATTGAACAAACTTTTGTTGGTGCTGCTTTAAAATCAGGTGCAGAAATTCGTGAGGTTGCATTCCATAAATTTGCGCCACAAGGTGTTAGTGGTGTCGTTATCATTTCTGAATCACATTTAACCATTCACAGTTTTCCAGAGCATGGCTATGCTAGCATCGATGTTTATACATGCGGTGACCTTGATCCTAATATTGCTGCAGATTTTATTGCAGAAAGCTTAGGGGCGGAAACACGTGAGAATATCGAAATTCCTCGTGGAATGGGTCCAGTTCAAGTTAAAAACGCAAAACAAGTAAATGCTCTATAATAATTGAAATGACAATCCAAAGAGTGCATGTAATGCACTCTTTTTATATTTTTATCGCAGAGTAACGAGCAGTAAGATCCCCGTTTCAAGAATTGTGATAGAATCATAAAAGGGTAAATGAGGAATCAACTGCCGCATGCGCCCGATTATCAGAACTCAGACTAAATACGCCACGTCCTGTGGCAACGTCTGAGTGACCCTCATCATGAGTGCCTCAGACTAACCATCAGTGGGGGATGAAGAAAAACCCAAACTGATGGAAGGTTCACTTTATTGGGGCAATGACCATCAAAAAAATACAACTACTTGTACTGACATCTTCTTTCTAATATGATAGTGGTATGAAGAAATAAATGATCGTTACGATTCGGAGCTGATTGTATGAAATGTCCTTCATGCCAAAATAATAATACACGAGTTCTCGATTCTCGCCCAGTAGACGAAAGCAAATCTATACGCAGAAGAAGAGAATGTGAAAAATGCGCCTATAGATTTACAACGTTTGAAAAAGTTGAGGAAATCCCGTTAATTGTTGTCAAAAAAGAAGGTACGAGAGAAGAGTTTAGCCGAGAAAAAATACTTCGTGGATTAATAAAAGCGTGTGAGAAACGTCCGGTTGCTTTGAAGGAGCTAGAAGAGATCACTTCAGAGGTCGAAAAGGAGCTTCGAAGCAATGGAGTATCAGAAATAAAAAGTGATGAGGTAGGGGAAATGGTAATGGATCGCCTTGTAAAGGTGGATGATGTTGCTTATGTTCGCTTTGCCTCCGTGTATAGACAATTTAAAGACATCAATGTCTTTATTGAAGAATTGAAGGAATTAATTAAGAAAGAGCAAACTAAAGGTGAATAATCAGTTAATCCATTCCCTATAGAGGGGGTATGAGCTAAAGTTATTTCTTTAGCTCCTTTTTACTAATTCGTCAGTTTTTTAGCTAATAGGAAAGTTTAACTTAATTAAAAGGATAAAATGGCATATTTTTTATGAAATTTGGCTTCTAGTGAAAATATCGCATAAGTAAAACTAAGCATTCGCCAGTAGAACTTGGCTACGCCCAAGTTTTTCTAAGAAAAAAGTGTATGAAAGAGGTAGTGTGTGATGGCCCAGCATTGGACAGAAATAGTACCAGGCGATCGCTATGCAGTGGCTATGAACGGAATGTTGCATGATTATGATCGAAAAATATTAACGCTATTATATCAGCCATTAATAGGACCGACATGCTTGAGCTTGTATATGACACTCTGGGCGGAGGTAGAAGATAATCGGCTATGGTCTACATCTAGTTCCCATCATAGTTTAATGAATTTTATGGGAATCAGGCTAAAAGATATTTATGAAGCAAGGCAAAAGCTTGAAGGAATCGGCCTTCTTAAAGCATTTGTGAAAAATACGGAAGAAGGCCGCGCATTTATTTATCAACTGCATCCGCCGTTAACGCCTGAACAATTCTTCCTTGATGGAATGTTAAACATTTATTTATATAAAAAAGTAGGTAAAAACCAATATTCAAGATTGAAGCGCTTTTTCAGCGATCAATCTCAGTCTGCTCAAACTGGATATGAAGAAATTACAAGCTCATTCCAGGATGTGTATTCATCCGGGCACAATAGTCCTAATGATTATATAGAAGATCTGCAAACGGATGAAAACGAGCAATTCATCGGCAGAGGAGAACCACAAGCTATACAAATCAACCCGGCTGCCTTTAATTTTGAATTATTGGAAGCTGGCTTGAGCGAATCCTTAGTGCCAAAGAAAGCGTTGACAAAAAAAGTAAAAGAAGCTATCAGTAATCTTGCTTTCTTATATGACATTGATGCGATCCAGATGAAAAATATTGTCATTAGCGCAGTAAATGAAGACGATGAAATTGCCATTGACGAACTGAGAAAATCGGCCAGAGACTGGTATCAATTTCAGCATCAAGATCAGCTTCCATCACTCCTAGACAGAAAGCAGCCGCTGCAGCATCTATCAGCTAAATCAAAACCGCAGACACAGGAAGAACAGCTGTTATATTATTTAGATACTACTTCACCCCGTCAGTTACTAAAAGACATTTCAGGCGGTGCAGAGCCCTCTAGCGGTGATTTGAAAATTATCGAGGATGTCATGTTTCAACAAAGGCTGCTGCCAGGGGTTGTGAATGTGCTTATTCAATATGTTCTTTTAAGGACAGATATGAAGCTGACGAAAAGCTATGTAGAGAAAATATCCAGTCATTGGGCGCGAAAAAAAATCCAAACTTCCGTAGCTGCCATGACACTAGCTAAAAAAGAACATAAGCAATATTTAGAATGGGCGGAAGGCAAGAAAGCAAATAAGAAGCCCGCAGCCAAAAAGAAAACGGTCAGAACAGAGCTTCTCCCTGACTGGTTCGATGAAAGCAAGAGTGAAACCACTGAAACAGTAGATAAAAGCAAAGGAAATGAGCAAGAATTATCTTTGAAGATGCAAGAATTTCAAGAAATGATGAAAAAGAGAAACGGAGGTGGAAGTAGCGAATGAAAAAAATAAATGATACGTTAAAACGCCTTGCCGGAAACCAGGACTTTAAAAAAAGATATGAAATGCAGCGTGCAGAAACTTTACAGCATCCGGATATTAAAGCTTTCCTGGAAGAAAATAAAGATCAATTATCTCCAGAAATCATTGAACGTAGCCTAATTAAGTTATATGAGTATTCAAAGCTAAGTAAAGAATGCAACAAATGTCCAAGCCTTGAAGGCTGCATTAATTTTATGCAAGGCTATCACCCTGAATTGGTCATTGAACGGGGCATGATTGATATAAAATATGATAAATGTCCGCGTAAAGAGATATATGATGAAAAACGTAAAAATGAAAAGCTCATCCAAAGTCTGTATGTGCCGAAAGATATACTTCATGCAACATTTGATTCTGTTTACAATGATGATGATAAACGGATTGATGCGGTGAATAAGGCGCTTTATTACTGCATGAATTACAAGGAAGGCAGCAATCAAAAAGGCTTTTATTTGTATGGGAAATTCGGTGTGGGCAAGTCCTATTTATTAGGTGCCATTGCAAATGAATTAGCCGCAAAAAAGGTTTCTTCGATGATCGTCTATGTTCCAGAACTATTTAGAGAATTAAAAAGCTCGATAGCGGACTCCACTTTGAATGAAAAGTTAGATGCAATCAGATCAGCCCCAGTTTTAATGTTCGACGATATAGGCGCTGAAACGATGTCCAGCTGGACAAGAGACGAAATTTTAGGACCGATATTGCAATATAGAATGCTTGAAAAATTACCAACCTTCTTTACCTCCAATTTTGATTTTACAGGATTAGAGCATCATTTATCTTATAGTCAAAGAGGCGAGGAAGAGAAAATGAAAGCAAGACGGATCATGGAAAGAATAAAATACTTAACAGAGCCGGTCTTGGTGGACGGTCCAAACCGGAGAGGATAATGAAATGGCTAGACTTTTAGAATGTCTAGTCTGTCCGTAGAGAAAACTCATTTCAAAAATAGAAATGAAAGGTTTGGATTCTTCGAGGTGATTTTTAGCGGTTCGAGCGGACAACTTTCCAAATCCAGCTAAATTTTCTTATTTTCACTTTCGAAGGCACTGTGGCTAGACATTTAGAATGTCTAGTTTTTTTTATTGTATCGCTGCCTTAAGGTTTCAATGTTAAATTAAAACTGAAGGACTTTTTAGAGCTTACTTCTATTTTGTCCAAGTCCCCCATATACATAAAACAGATATTGTTTAAAGGGGGGATTTGGTTGATCGAAATCATTTTCCAAAATAGAAATGATGCGGAAGAGCTGTTCCATCATTCCACTAAGGCTTTATCATTACCGGAATGCGAAATAAACATTCTTCAAAACGAAGATCAACATATAGTAAGAATTTTAATAGGAAAAGACGATGAAAAAGTTTCAATTGAGCATTTAAAAGAGATATTTTATACGTTTCTAATAAATAGTAAAAGAGATGCTTGGTTTAGAAGAATTATGGCGGAAAACTTTTTTTATGAAGACGAAGATGAGCAGCAGCAAATACTTGAAATCATTCATTCCATTCTTGAAGGGGAGCGTGAAGATTTAGCGACTTTTGTAAAGGGATTTGATGTACAAGGTGAACTTCGTGGAACGATTGACCGAATGATAGAAAACGATTTATCTTTTTCATATGATTCATTTGTGAAATTTCGAATCCGGCCATTGATGGAACAATTAACTAAATTTGTAGAGATCTCGATTGATGAATATAAAATGGAGCAGGAATATCAAATGTTCATTCAAACATTAAGAGATTTTTTAACCGCGCGTACTAAGAAAATGGACATCATTCATTTATTAATAGAAGAGGGAACATCTTTTTATAATAGTCAATTTTCAAAAATTACGCGCTCGGAGCTTACAATGATGATAGACAGACGGCTTTTGTTTAACCATCCTGTTTATATCGATTCAGTAACAATTGCACCGCTTTTATCCATCGCTCCAACAAGCATTTATCTTTATACAAACGACGAAGATCAGCCGCTTGTAAGGACGATAAGAAATATATTTGAGGAAAGACTAACGCTATTGCCGATAGACGCCTTTGAAGCTCATAAAGCAAGTTTTGAAAAACAAAGAATTAAAAATATAGCAGATACCCCTTGATTTTCCGTAAATTAAAATCTATAATAACGTACATATTAATAAAATCATGAAACAGTTATGATAAGGATATGGGTGTTCTTTTACGGTTTATAGAGAGGGAAGGCTAGGCTGAAATCTTCCTAACACGACTGGAATGCTTACCACCTTTGAACTCCATTACTGAACTCCAGTGACGCACTGGAAAGTAAGCAATGGCGGAACCAAGACCGTTATCTTGCTACAAGTCATCTTTTATTTAAGGTGAGAAGTAGGGTGGAACCACGTGTGAATAATAACTCGTCCCTTTTTACAGGGACGGGTTTTTTTATTTTCAGCTAGGTTAAAGCTAATTGTTGATTGGTGAAAAGCGCGAGACCCCAGCGGGAAAAGCGGTTCAGGGGCGCCGAGTCACCCTAGCAGCCCGCGAGGAAGAGTGCCTAGAGCGGAAATCAATGGATAAGTTTAACCGAGCTAATTTTTATTAAATAAGGAGGAAGTCAACATGTCAGAGATGATTAAAGTTTCGTTTCCAGATGGTGCGGTAAAGGAGTTTCCTAAGGGAACGACAACCGAGTCGATTGCATCATCAATCAGTCCTGGCTTAAAGAAAAAGGCGATTGCCGGTAAGGTAAATGGAGAAATGTTTGATCTCCGCCGCCCGATTGAAGCAGATTCAGCTGTTGAAATTGTTACACAAGGCAGTAATGAAGCGCTTGAAGTACTGCGTCACAGCACAGCCCATTTAATGGCACAGGCAATAAAACGCCTATACAAAAATGTGAAATTAGGTGTAGGACCAGTTATTGAAGGCGGGTTCTACTATGATATTGATCTTGAAGAGTCATTATCACCAGAAGATTTACCAGTCATTGAAAAAGAAATGAAGAAAATTATTAATGAAAACATAGATGTTGTCCGCAAGGAAGTCAGCCGTGAAGAGGCGATTGCCCTTTATAAAGAAATCGGCGATGAATACAAGCTTGAATTGATTGAGGCGATTCCTGGAAATGAAACAGTGACACTTTATGAGCAAGGTGACTTTTTCGATCTTTGCCGCGGAGTTCATGTCCCATCAACAGGGAAAATTAAAGAATTTAAATTATTGAGCATTGCCGGGGCTTATTGGCGTGGAGATAGCAATAATAAAATGCTTCAGCGTATTTACGGTACAGCTTTCTTCAATAAAGAGGATTTGAAAGAGCATCTTCGTTTATTAGAAGAAGCAAAAGAACGCGACCATCGCAAAATCGGCAAAGAGCTAAACCTATTTATGAACTCGCAAAAAGTCGGACAAGGCTTACCTATCTGGCTGCCGAAAGGTGCAACGATTCGCCGCAATATTGAACGCTATATTGTTGATAAAGAAGTGCGCTTAGGCTACGACCATGTGTACACTCCAATTATGGCGAATGTAGAACTGTATAAAACTTCAGGCCACTGGGATCATTACCAAGAAGATATGTTCCCTGTAATGGATATGGACAATGAGGAGCTTGTTCTGCGACCGATGAACTGCCCGCACCATATGATGATCTATAAAAATGGCATTCATAGCTATCGTGAGCTGCCAATTAGAATTGCAGAGCTTGGCACAATGCATCGCTATGAAATGTCAGGTGCGCTATCCGGCTTGCAGCGTGTGCGCGGTATGACATTGAACGATGCTCATCTTTTTGTTCGTCCTGATCAAATTAAAGACGAATTTAAGCGTGTCGTTCACTTGATTCTTGAAGTGTACAAAGACTTTGATATTACAGATTATTCCTTCCGTCTTTCTTATCGCGACCCTAAGGATACTGAAAAGTATTTCGATGATGACGCAATGTGGGAAAGAGCCCAATCTATGCTGAAAGAAGCAATGGATGAAATCGGACTTCCATATTTTGAGGCAGAAGGCGAAGCTGCTTTCTATGGCCCGAAGCTCGATGTTCAAGTAAAAACAGCGCTTGGTAAAGATGAAACATTGTCAACAGTTCAACTTGATTTCTTATTGCCGGAGCGCTTTGATCTATCTTATGTAGGCGAAGACGGAAAACCGCATCGTCCGGTCGTTATCCACCGCGGTGTTGTTTCAACAATGGAACGCTTTGTTGCCTTCTTAATTGAAGAGTATAAAGGCGCATTCCCAACATGGCTTGCACCAGTTCAAGTGCAGATAATCCCTGTATCACCTGATGTGCATTTTGATTATGCGAAGCAAGTACAGGAACAGCTTCAGCTTGAAGGGTTCCGAGTAGAGCTTGATGACCGCAATGAAAAAATCGGCTATAAAATCCGTGAAGCACAAATGCAAAAAACACCTTATATGCTAGTGGTTGGCGATAATGAAGTAGCAGAGAAAGCAGTCAATGTCCGCAAATATGGTGAACAAAATTCAGAAACTGTTTCATTTGAAGATTTTAAAGAAAATCTGTTCAAAGAAGTAGAGCGCTATTAATAAGTGAAGGGTTCCAGTACAATGACTGGAGCTCTTTTTTTGCATCTTTTTATTATTGTTTTTTTAATGGAAATCAATGCTATTAAAAAAGTTGTTGCCAAAAGAATAAAGTTTTGATATTATTTTCTTTGTTGTTGAAAAAAAGAATACGTTTGACAAGTATTTATACTTTGTGATATAGTATCTTAGGTAGTTTGAATACAGTTTGAGGAAAAGAAGAAGCACCCGCTTCTCACCTGATTGACGCTTAGGCAGTTAGCAGGTTTTACGTGAACTTTTATGATTAAACGTAATGTGTGGGTGTTTTCATCCGCACTTTTTTATTTGCCTAATAACTTGCGATTTCAGCTTTGGTTCGGTGCAGCTGGCAGCTTCTTTTAAATAGTGACCCAAACGTTGTGTTCGCAAAAAACCATGGAGGTGTCTAACTATTAGCAAAGATATGTTGTTAAACGAGGGTATTCGCGCCCGCGAAGTTCGTCTCATTGACCAGAACGGCGAGCAATTAGGAATTAAATCAAAAAACGAAGCACTAGAAATAGCTGCTCGTGTAAATCTTGATCTTGTTCTTGTTGCACCGAATGCAAAGCCTCCTGTAGGCCGTATTATGGACTATGGAAAGTTCAAATTCGAGCAGCAAAAGAAAGAGAAAGAAGCACGTAAAAATCAAAAGATTATTAGTATTAAAGAAGTTCGTCTCAGTCCTACGATTGAAGAGCATGATTTTAATACAAAATTAAGAAATGCTATCAAATTCCTTGAAAAAGGCGACAAGGTAAAAGCATCTATCCGTTTCAAAGGACGTGCGATTACACATAAGGAAATTGGCCAGCGTGTTTTAGTCCGTTTTGCACAAGCATGTGCAGAAGTAGGGACAGTTGAGTCTCATCCAAAAATGGACGGACGAAGCATGTTTATGGTATTAGCACCTAAAAACGACAAGTAAGAGGAGGAATTCCACATGCCAAAAATGAAAACTCACCGTGGTTCTGCAAAGCGTTTTAAAAGAACAGGATCTGGGAAATTAAAACGTTCTCACGCTTACAGAAGCCATATGTTCGCTAATAAATCTCAAAAACAAAAACGTAAGCTTCGCAAAGGAACTCTTGTTTCTTCTGGTGATTACAAGCGTATCCGTAACATGTTAGTAGGTCTTAAGTAAACTCGAAATTAGGAGGGAAATATTATGCCACGTGTAAAAGGCGGTACAGTTACTCGCAAACGTCGTAAAAAAGTAATAAAATTAGCTAAAGGTTATTTCGGTTCAAAACATACATTATATAAAGTTGCTAACCAACAAGTCATGAAATCTTACAACTATGCTTACCGTGATCGTCGTCAGAAAAAACGCGACTTCCGTAAGCTATGGGTTACTCGTATCAATGCAGCTGCACGCTTGAATGGTCTTTCTTACAGCCGTTTAATGCATGGGTTAAAGCTTGCAGGTATCGAAGTAAACCGCAAAATGCTTGCTGAACTTGCAATTGCTGACGCAAAAGCTTTCACTGAATTAGCAGAAGTTGCAAAGCAAAACCTATCTAAATAATCAAGTTTATAATGATAAGCCATTCTCGTATTGAGAGTGGCTTTTTATACATTAGAGGGGGATTTTCAATGACAGTGCTGCTTGTATTTGTAATTATTATGAACCTCATTGGCTACATCATAATGAATATTGATAAACAGCGGGCAAAGAGAAAGGAATACCGCATTAGTGAAAAAACTTTGTGGACGATTGCGATATTATTTGGTGCAATCGGGATGACTGCCGGCATGAGACAATTTAGGCATAAAACAAAGCACGCTCAATTTAAAATCGGTCTTCCGGTTTTATCACTTGTAAACATTCTTGTAGTTGTTTATCTGTTGACTGAGTTGTAATATTATTGCTCATTCGCCCATATGATGTACTAACATCATGTCTAGCTAAGCAGGAGGTGGCAATCAAAGGTGAATGAGCATTTAGCAGTTGCACTTGGGATTGTGGAAACTGCCGGTATATTAGCGCCGATTGCCTTTATACTTTTTCATGTTTTAAGGCAGTTTTTATTTATTCCCGTACCACTTGTCTGCATTGCCGGAGGCGTTTTATTTGGCAGTGTCTTTGGTTCGTTATTTTCACTAATCGGGTTAATGTTTTCCTGTTTATTATTTTATGCACTGATCCACCAGCTTCCGAAATTCCACAGCAAGCTTTCAGCCCTAAAAAAGAAATGGTTTGGCGAGTATCGGAACTTGACGATAGGTCAAATTGCGATTTTAAGACTCGTTCCTTTCATTCACTTTCACTTGCTCAACTTTTGTTTGTTAGAGCGCACTAAAGGTTTTTCCGATTTCGTCAAAGGTGCTTGGATTACTAATATTCCATTAGCTTTGTTTTATACAGTCTTTGGTGAATTCATCAGCCGCTTCACACCCACGATGATGCTTATCATCCTCTTCTCTATCACTGTCCTTCTCTTCGTTTTGCGTGAAAAAGTAACAGTTATTAAATGGCGTGAATTTTTTAAGTCTGCAGCATGAAGAAAACACTGTTCATTTGCACAGTGTCATGCTGTAGAACACATCTCAAAAATAAACATGAAGGGTTTGGGATTCTCCGAGGCTTACCGCTCGCTTTTTAGCGGGGGCGAGCGTCAAGCCGCTTCTGCGCTATACGCCTTTAGTGTTTCGACTTTCTCGCTACTCTCCAGCACGAGTCGAGCGGACACCTCTCCAAATCCAACTAAATTTTCTTATTTTCACTTTTTCAAAGGGAAAATGATGACTTTTCGGATTTCCCGATGCTCACCACTCGCTTCCAGAGCGGTTCGAGCATCGAGGTGCTTCGAAGCTGAAGTGATCTCATAAAGTTAGACACGTTTTCTTTTGCAACCGTGGACTGAGCTCGGTACCCAAAATAGGGTGTAGTAAAGCAAAAAATGGTCATAGATTGTGGAACTGACCCCAAAATTAGGTATAGTCAGCGAATAATGGTCAAAGTTTGTGAAACTGGAACCAAAATGGGACGTAGACAAGCAGAAAATGGTCATAGTTTATGAAACTGGAACCAAAATGGGACGTAGATTCCAGGGTTACAGGACTGAGACCAAGAAATAAAAAGGCTTCCAGAGAAAGCTAAATTTACATCAAACCGGTATGGTATGTGCTGAACGATTTAAGACTATGTTTTGTGCCATGCCCCTTTCTATATCATTCAGCAACCGCTTTCAAAAAAAAGACCATCCAACTGGACAGCCTTAATGGTCTTTCATTATTCAAATGAAGAATTTTTCCCCTTGCTTTTTTGCATAAATTCCTTAACTGGACTTTTCCAATCGATTTTTGCATTTGGATAGTTTGCTAAAACCTTTTGTTCAATAAAGAGAAAATCCTCGCTTACTAATCCCTTTAATGCTGAAACAGAATGAGGCCAAATAAAAATAGAGACAACATCAAAAGAATTTTCAGTAGTGCCTAGATATTTTTCACCTTCAAATAAGACACCTTTATATGTGATTAGAAAGTTTCTTCGCACATTATTTTGGTCATCAAAAAAGAAATATTTCTTTTGATCATGAGCAAGTTCAAGCTTTCTTTTTGGATTTATTACATATTTAATCGTGCTGTAGATAAGAAAAATAATCAAAGCAAACAGCAGCAATCGAATTAGCCACATGAAACCAAGCTCCTTCTTTGTTATTTTGAACTGTATACGAATAAGATGCAAAAAGGTTTCAACTTTTATGGATTTTGTTATAATTTTTTTGTTCACTACTAATAGAAGAACAGGAAGGTGACCTATGAACTTTGAAAAATTATTCGCAATGCAAAAAGGATTGGATGATCATATAGAGTCTAATCATCATTTAGGAAATGAAGATTTATTTGATAGAAAAGTGCTTGCATTGCTTGTAGAGCTGGGCGAACTCGCCAATGAAACAAGATGTTTTAAGTTTTGGAGTCTTAAACCGTCTGCGCCGCGGGAAACAGTACTGGAAGAATATGTGGACGGCGTGCATTTTATCTTATCACTAGGCATTGAATGCGGATTTACAACAGAGCAAAGCTATTCAGTGGAAATAGCAAAGAAAGAATCAATAACAGAGCAGTTTATTTATATGTTTGATGTTATTGGCCAATTTAAACAGCAGCGTTCATTAGAAAATTATAAAATCGTCTTTCAGGCCTATCTTCAATTAGGAGAGGCACTTGGTTTACAAGCGAGCGAAACAGAAGAAGCATATATTAAGAAAAATGAAGTAAATTATAAAAGGCAGCAAGAAGGATATTAATTAACTGGAGTTTGTACAAACTTAAGCACCTCTAGTATAATTGAATTAATATTTTTAGAATTCAGTATCGGTGGCACGGCACTCGGCTACATAGACAAAAACAGGCAGTGTCTCTGTTTTTGTCCAATGAAAGCGAGCTGTCTCCACATTTCAAAGAAGGAGTCGAAATATGCCAAAATTAGATGAAACATTAACGATGTTAAAAGAGTTAACGGATGCTAAAGGTATACCAGGCAACGAGCGAGAACCAAGAGAAGTAATGAAAAAATACATAACTGATTTTGCAGATGAAGTGACAACAGATAAATTAGGCAGCTTAATTGCTAAGAAAACAGGAAAAGTAGGCGGACCAAAAATAATGGTTGCCGGCCATCTTGATGAAGTTGGCTTTATGGTGACAAGCATCGATGATAAAGGCTTTCTCCGTTTTCAAACGGTTGGCGGCTGGTGGTCGCAAGTCATGCTTGCCCAGCGTGTAACAATTGTAACTATGAAGGGAGATGTGACAGGTGTTATTGGATCAAAGCCGCCGCATATTCTCCCTGCTGAGGCGCGCAAAAAGCCGGTAGAGATTAAAGATATGTTTATCGATATTGGTGCTTCCAGCCGTGAGGAAGCGCTAGAATGGGGCGTGAAGCCCGGAGATATGGTTGTTCCATATTTCGAGTTTACCGTAATGAACAATGAGAAGATGCTCCTTGCAAAAGCGTGGGATAACCGGATAGGACTTGCTATTGCGATTAAGGTTCTGGAAGCTCTTAAAAATGAAGATCATCCAAACGTTGTTTATGGCGTAGGTACAGTGCAGGAAGAAGTAGGTCTTCGCGGTGCGAAAACATCTGCCCAAATGATTGAACCTGACATCGGCTTTGGTGTGGATGTTGGGATACCAGGAGATACACCTGGCGTAACGGAAAAAGAAGCGTTAAGCAAATTAGGCAATGGTCCGCAGATTATTTTATATGATGCTTCAATGGTCTCTCATAAAGGCTTGCGCGACCTTGTAACTGATACAGCGGATGAATTGAATATCCCTTATCAATTTGATTCCGTGCCTGGCGGCGGTACAGACTCAGGTGCGATTCATTTAACACATAAAGGTGTGCCTGCGCTGTCAATTACAATTGCGACTAGATATATCCACTCGCATGCAGGCATTCTGCACCGTGATGATTTTGAAAATACCGTGAAGCTAATTGCTGAAGTCATTAAACGTCTGGATGCAGAAACAGTAGAAAAGCTTACATTCGAATAATTGTAAAAAAACCTCGGAATGCCGAGGTTTTTTTACGTTCCGAGCTTTTATGACAGTTGTCATTTGAAAATAATAACAGCCGTGAATAGGATTTTTCACACGCTTAAAATTAAGGATATAACAGAAATGGAATAAAAAGGATTTGTCCTTATGTTCCGAATATATCCAAAAGATCAAATGAAGTGGTTTTTATTTCTCGATATTAGTTTATTTGTTTTCTGATTTTATAATTTAATGCAATCTTATTCTTTACCTTTGTTTGTGAAAATCAGCCTTAATCTCGCTTGAAAAAAATCCATTAAATGCTTGAAAAAGACTCTTTCGTAAAGAGTCCGTATCATAAGGAAGCAATTTATAAAATTTCGATGATGTGGGGAATTGCCTTTGTCATTGATACAATCTATTCGTGGTCATATACTTTTTTTCCGAAGAAGGATTAAAAGGCTATCGAGTAAAGCTCGATAGCCTGCATAAGCATATGCGCCGCTCAACGTTATTGCAATCCGCTTTCCAATGTTTGCAGCATCTCCTGCTTATCTTCCTCAGAGGAGTGTTTCCAAATCACTTCGAATAGAACCCCGAGGCCTGGCAGCATTTTTTCTTCCCCATTTTGAATGGCATCAACGATTGTATCTTTTAGTTCGTCCTGAGAATTCCCTGTTACATTGTGCAAAATCGCGTTGCGCAAATTAAGATTCATGTTATTACACACCTTTCGTAAATATCCTATCAACTTTATGATTTCTATTTTTGGATTTATTATGTATTTGTTTTGCGCTATAATTAAAATCTGATGCGGGCATATTCCGCTATTATTTCTAAAACTTAAGGGGCGAAAGTGTTGAAACATATTCACTCTGCAAAAAATCCTCAAGTGAAGCAATGGAAGAAACTATTGACTAAAAAGGAAAGAGACAATACTGGCACCTTTTTAGTAGAGGGCTTTCATCTCGTTGAAGAGGCACTTATGGAGAATAGAATTGAAGAATTAATTATTAGTGAAAACAAAGATATCCCTCCTGCATGGAATTATGGTGATATTCCAGTTACAGTCGTTACAGACGATATCATTTTGCAATTAGCAGAAACGGAAGCGCCACAAGGGATTTTTGCCATTTGCAGTCAAATAGAAGAGTTAACCAAAACAGCAGCTTTCAAAAAATATTTGCTCATCGATGCTGTACAGGACCCTGGAAATTTAGGTACAATGATTCGCACAGCAGATGCAGCTGGAATGGATGCTGTAATCGTTGGCAAAGGCAGTGTGGATGTGTATAACTCTAAAGTTCTGCGATCTGCACAAGGTAGTCATTTTCATCTGCCAATCGTTCGCGGAGACCTTGAAAAATGGGTTGAAAAATTAAAAGAAGCGCAGATTCCGGTTTATGGGACTTCCCTTGAAGGAGGCAAAGCATATACATCATATGAACCTTCAGACACCTTTGCATTAATCATGGGAAATGAGGGCAGCGGTGTAAGTAAAACGCTGTTATCAACGACTACAGCTAATTTATTTATCCCTCTCTACGGAAAAAGTGAATCATTAAATGTTGGAATTGCCACTGGTATTTTGCTCTATTATTTGCGAAAATAAAAAAATAGGCAAAATCATGCGAGGAAGCGTTTGAAACGAAGGCAAGAATGTAATATAATAAACAGCAAATTATAATTTTAAAGCAATGACGGAGACAAGTAGGGTATAGGAAGCCTTTTAGGGAGAAAGTGCCTGAGACTGAAAGCACTTTTAAGGTGACGATACTTGAATATTTCACCTCCTGAGTTGACATCGGGACCATCGAATCTTTTATCGATGTAAAGATGTACCGGCTTATCGCCGTTATCCGAATGAAGCGAATGCGAACGGCACATTGATGTGCTTTTGTATTAAAAAGGGTGGTACCGCGAATCCAAAACCTCGTCCCTTTCTCAGGGAGAGGTTTTTTATTTTGCAAAAAAAAGGTTTGAAGGAGGAAATAACAATGCAGGAACGATTAAAGGAATTGCAAACTGAAGCGCTTGAAAAAATTAGCAGTGCAGTTGATTTAAAAGAATTGAATGATATTCGAGTATCTTATCTTGGCAAAAAAGGTCCCATTACGGAAGTGTTGAAAGGAATGGGGAAGTTATCTGCTGAAGATCGTCCAAAAATGGGTGCGCTGGCAAATGAAGTGAGAGACGCCATTTCTAAAGGGATTGAAGAGAAGCATTCAAAATTAGAGGAAGCTGCAGTAGAAGCAAAGCTTGCTGCTGAAACAATTGATGTGACGCTGCCTGGCCGTCCGGTCACTACAGGGCATCATCATTCTCTTACAAAGGTAATTGAAGAAATTGAAGATTTATTTATCGGAATGGGCTATACCGTAGCCGAAGGTCCTGAGGTGGAAAAGGATTATTATAACTTTGAGGCGCTCAATTTACCTAAAGGCCATCCAGCTCGTGATATGCAGGATTCATTTTATATTACTGAGGATATTCTTCTTCGTACACATACTTCTCCTGTTCAGGCAAGAACAATGGAGAAACATGAAGGGAAAGGCCCTGTCAAAATTATCTGTCCTGGAAAAGTATTCCGCCGTGATAATGATGATGCCACTCATTCACATCAATTTATGCAAATTGAAGGGCTTGTAGTGGATGAAAATATCCGCATGACAGATTTAAAAGGGACACTTGAAGTATTTGCGAAGAAAATGTTTGGTGAAGATAGAGAAATTCGCCTCCGTCCAAGCTTCTTCCCGTTCACTGAGCCTTCTGTTGAGATGGATATTTCTTGTAAAATTTGTTCTGGCAAAGGCTGCAGTGTATGTAAAAAAACGGGCTGGATTGAAATTCTTGGAGCAGGTATGGTTCATCCAAATGTGCTTGAAATGGCCGGCTTTGATTCTAAGAAATATACAGGCTTTGCATTCGGAATGGGTGCAGAAAGAATTGCGATGCTAAAATATGGCGTCGATGATATACGTCACTTCTATACAAATGATGTAAGGTTTTTAAAACAATTTTCTATCCACGAATAATGAAGAGAAACGGAGGATTTCATAATGTATGTTTCATATAAGTGGCTTCAGGATTATGTTGATCTTTCAGGCATCACACCTGATGAGCTAGCTGAAAAAATCACTAAGAGCGGGATTGAAGTTGAAGGTGTAGCAACACTGAATGAAGGAATCAGCGGTGTTGTAGTTGGTTATGTGCTTGAGAAAGAGAAGCACCCTAGTGCAGATAAATTAAACAAATGCCAGGTAGATTTAGGTGATGGTGAGCCGGTGCAAATCATTTGTGGCGCTCCCAATGTAGATAAAGGCCAAAAAGTTGCTGTAGCAACAGTTGGTGCAGTGTTGCCAGGGAATTTCAAGATTAAAAAAGCAAAGCTTCGCGGTGAAGCATCGAACGGGATGATTTGCTCACTTCAAGAGCTTGGCTTTGAAAGTAAACTTGTTGCGAAAGAGTACAGCGAAGGGATTTATGTTTTCCCTGAAAAGACGGAAATCGGCACGAACGCATTAGAGAAGCTTCACCGTGATGACCATGTGTTGGAGCTGGGGTTAACACCTAATCGTGCGGATTGCCAAAGCATGCTTGGAGTAGCATATGAGGTTGCGGCAATTTTAGGAAGAGAAGTAAAACTTCCGCAGCCAGAAGTGGCTACTGTTTCTGAAAAAGCAGAGGATTACATTCAAGTAACGGTTGAAGCGAAGGAAGATAATCCTTTATATGTAGCGAAAGTAATTAAAAATGTTTCGATTAAACCGTCACCGCTCTGGATGCAAGCAAGATTAATGGCAGCAGGCATCCGTCCGCACAACAATGTAGTCGATATTACGAACTATATTTTATTAGAATATGGTCAGCCATTGCATGCGTTTGACTATGATCGCTTAGGTTCAAAAGAAATTTTAGTTCGCAGAGCGACAGATGGTGAAGTCATTACAACATTAGATGATGCGAAAAGAGAATTAACATCAGATCACTTAGTCATCACAAATGGTAAAGAGCCTGTCGCTCTTGCAGGCGTGATGGGAGGGGCAAACTCAGAGGTAGGTTCAGATACAACGACTGTTCTTTTAGAGTCTGCATACTTTGCAGGCGGACCAATCCGCAAAGCTTCTAAAGACCATGGATTAAGAAGCGAAGCAAGCTCCCGTTATGAAAAAGGTGTAGACCCTAACCGTGTAAGACCTGCTGCAGAGAGAGCTGCGCAATTACTTGCAGAATATGCCGGTGGCGAAGTATTAACAGGGTCTGTTGAAGCTGACTCACTTACAGTGGAACCAGCTGTCATTTCAATTCATATTGATAAAATTAATCGTGTACTAGGCACAAACTTAGCAGTGAGCGAAGCTGATGACATTTTGACGCGTTTACAATTTGAGACAGCTGCAGATGGCGGAGAAATTACTGTAACAGTCCCAACTCGCCGTGGGGACATTACAATTGAAGAGGATTTAGTTGAAGAGGTTGGCAGATTATACGGTTATGATAATCTAGAAACTACACTTCCAGAAGGTTCATCAACGCCGGGTCATCTTTCTGCATATCAAAGTAAGCGAAGAGTTGTCCGCCAATATTTAGAAGGCGCTGGCCTTTATCAAGCGGTGACTTATTCTTTAACGAGTGAAGATAAAGTAATGCAATATGCACTGGATGTAAGAAAGCCGATAAAATTGGCAATGCCAATGAGTGAAGAGCGCAGCATGCTTCGTCTGAGCCTGATTCCTCATTTGTTTGAAGTGTTAAAATATAATGGTGCTAGACAAAATGACAGCCTATCTGTTTATGAGACTAGTTCTGTTTTCCTATCTACAGCTGATAATGAATTGCCTGAAGAGAAGGAGCATTTAGCAGCTGCGATCACAGGCCTATGGCAGTCGCATCCATGGCAAGGCGAGAAAAAACCGGTTGATTTCTTCGTGTTAAAAGGAATTTTAGAAGGGCTGTTCAGTAAGCTCGGTCTTCTTGAAAAAATAGAATTTGCTAAACTTGAAAAAGAAGGATTGCATCCAGGACGTACGGCAGAAATCTTGCTTTCAGGTGAAGCGATTGGCGTTATTGGTCAAGTACATCCAAAGGTGGAAAAAGAATTAGACTTGAAAGAAACCTATGTATTTGAACTATCATTAGAAGCGCTGCTAGAAGCAGAAGTAGAACCACTAAAATATGAAGCGATTCCACGCTATCCTTCCATTACAAGAGATATCGCCCTTGTTGTTGATAAAACAACTGCGGCCGGCGAATTGGCTACGATTATTCGTCAAGCGGGCGGCAAGCTTTTAAAAGAGGTCAATGTATTTGATTTATATGAAGGTGACCGTATGGAAGAAGGCAAAAAATCCATCGCTTTCTCATTAAGATACTTTGATCCTGAACGCACATTAACAGATGATGATGTCGTCAAGGCGCATGATAAAGTATTAACCGCTGTTAAAGATCAAGCGGGCGCAGTTTTGAGAGGATAAATTAGTACTGCAAGAAGGGCTGTCCAAATATTTGGATGGTCCTTTTTGAGTGGTGAAAAAAACAAGATTCCTCCTGCACACAAAAAAGCACAAACCAATTGGCTTGTGCATTCGAAATTAATTATTACTGTATTTCTTGTTATACAGTTTTTTTGCTTTATCAGTATTTGCAAAATGGAGTTTAACAAATTGCGACAGTGCTTGTGCACCTTTTTCATGAATGAGCCGGGCAGCGCATTCATCAACTTTAGGTCCTGCTCCTTTTGTTAAATGGAAACCAGCTTTTTTACTTAAGTCAGCAAAGCGCAATATGAAGGCATAACGGGCTAAAATAGATGCAGCTGCCACAGCGAGGTGAACAGATTCAGCCTTTGTACTAAAATAAACATTTTCCCGCTGGATATTCGGCTGCTGTTTTAAATAATTGAAATAGATGCCTTCTTGGGCAAACTGATCAATTAATATGGCATCTGGCTTTTCCGGGGAAATCTTTTGCAATACGCTATTAATCGCTTGATTATGTAATAAAGCTTTCAACTTTCCTTGAGACATACCAGACTGCTGCATTTGATTGTATTTTTCATTATGCAATGTTAATAAACTATATGGGATGACATCTTTAATTTGCTTAGCTATATTCATAATTTTTTCGTCGTTTAAATTTTTGGAGTCTTGCACACCGAGCTCCTTAAGTAATGGTATTTTTTCCTTGCTTACATAAGTGGCAACGACTGTCATTGGTCCAAAGAAGTCTCCTGTTCCAACTTCATCTGAGCCAACAACGGAAAGCGAAGCGAAATCTTTAGGCAAGTGCGAGCCGATTTCCTTCTTTTCCTTTTTTGGAGCGACTAGAGGTGTGTCTCCCCATTTACTTGCTTCAGCAACACTTCCACCTCCTTGAAAAAGAACCTTGCCAGACTTATACGCCGTGATTGTACAACTAGGTGTTTTAGCAGAAAAAACACTCCCTTGTGGCTGCTTTTCACTTAGATTTGCTTGATAATACTTTTTCATTTCATTTAATTCCGCTGCTGTTTTTATTAACACAACATTGCTCATATGTATTTCCTCCTCTAAAATTAAGCGTTTTCCGTCATTAGATCTTTTTTGACAAGCTTTGACTTCCCACTTAAAAATGTTCATGTTATGATAATGTGTAGGATTCGTCAGAATGGGGGCTTACATGTTGTCAAATACAGAAAAAAACCGAACAAAGGTTGATATATATGGACAGCCGTACACTATTGTTGGTACGGAAAGCTCCGGCCATATTCGATTAGTCGCTTCGATGGTCGATGAAACAATGAGACAAATCAGTACTAAGAATCCTTCACTCGACATCAATAAATTGGCTGTACTAACAGCTGTTAACGCTATGAATGATTATATAAAACTTAAAGACGAATTTGAGCGTCTTGAAGAAGAATTAAATAGAGTAAAGGAATGACATTACCATGCTGGATCTTGCCATTATTATTATTTTGCTTTTCGGTTTTTTCATGGGATTGCGAAGAGGGTTTATTCTTCAGCTTATCCATTTAGTTGGTTTCATCATTGCATTTGTAGTCGCAAGGCTATACTATGATACACTTGCTCCAAAACTTACACTATGGATTCCCTATCCGAATTTCGGAAGTGACTCCAATTTGCAAATGCTGTTAGGCAGTACAGATTTAGAAGATGCTTATTATCGTGCAATAGCTTTTGCTATTATCTTTTTCGCTGTAAAAATTCTACTTCAAATTATTGGGAGTATGCTTGACTTTGTTGCCAGCTTGCCAATTTTAAAGCAATTGAATACATGGGCAGGCAGTATTCTAGGATTTATAGAAGTCTATCTTATCATGTTTATCCTATTATACATAGCTGCATTATTACCAATTACAGCATTGCAAAACATGTTAAACGACTCCTTTATGGCGGAATTTATTATTGATCATACACCAATTCTATCGCAACAAATAAAGGATTTATGGATTGATTATATGGCATCATAACTTCTCTATTTAGAGAAGTTTTCTTTTTATAATAAGTGTGTGTTAGTGTAGGCAAACAGAAAGTAGTCATAGACTGAGTAACTGGAACCAAAATTGGGTGTAGGCAAACAGAAAGTGGTCATAGTTTCGGTAACTGGAACCAAAATTGGGTGTAGGCAAACAGAAAATGGTCATAGATTGAGTAACTGGAACCAAAATTAGGTGTAGGCAAACAGAAAATGGTCATAGATTGAGTAACTGGAACCAAAATTAGGTGTAGGCAAGCAGAAAGTGGTCATAGTTTGTGTAACTGGGGATTAGTTAGAATTTTTTGATGTCACTTGTAGCATGAGATTTGGTATCAATCAGGAGTTTGAAACCGCTTCTGGCAAGAAATCTCCGCTTTTTAGTATCATTTCGTAGTATTATGATACTATTCCTTCTTCCATTTGTCGCCATAGACTCCCTTTGGTTTTCCTTAACAAGCTGAGGCTCCTAGGGTCCCATGGTCATAAGTCACAACAGAATTAAAGGTAAAGAACACCTGCTTGAAGTCCACAGGAAGTGGGTCATGCAGGTGTTGCCATAGGACGTGGCGAAATTAACCT
>NZ_PISD01000059.1 GCF_002835735.1 Cytobacillus horneckiae
TGCGATTTGTTCACCTGAAGATGCGCGTGTGGCGTTGCTTTAGAGGGATAAATGAAATTTATTCCTCTTAAGCAGAGCAAGTATAATTGCTTAAGAGGAATAAAAAAGCAATTACTATTCTTCTCTTACATAATATCTATTTTTGTTGTTGCCTAAGTGTTTAAAGTTATTCTTGAGTACGCGATAGACAACTCTTTTATCAATCTCACATCCGCACCATTCATAGACCAGATTTGTGCTTATCTTTATTTTAGGGAAAACAAGTTCCAGTTCTTTTATATTGTAGAGGATTGCCTTGTCTAAGGATAAGGATTTATCACATTGTCCACAACATACAGTTCTTTTTCTCTTTATCATTAATCCATCACATATTGGGCAGCTCACGCCCTTTTTTAAGTCCGTCCATTCGCAAGGGACCGTTTGGCTCTGATATTGTTCTTTCTGTTTTAATATTAGCTTTTTTATTTCTTCATGTTTGCCACCTAAGACAGATGACATTTGATTAAGATGACTCCAGAATCTTTTTAGTTGTTGTGGAAGTATCACATGTTTTGAATAAGGCAATTGATAGGGGAAAAATTCAGGATTTACAAATACGATGTAGTATTCTAGCGGAAGATTAACTTTGAGGTTTTTTAAAAATGGGCTGAGCAGGGACTTACTTCGGAGGTATTGTAATAAAGGATTATTTATTTCATTTCCTGCCCCGCTCTTCCAGCGGTCGCCTTCTACATGAACTTCGCCTTTATAGTTTTTCACTTCAAAAGCAATCATACTTTTCTCAAAAATACATAGAAAATCTATTTGTATAGCTGAA
Source organism: Cytobacillus horneckiae (assembly GCF_002835735.1). Lineage (GTDB taxonomy): Bacteria > Bacillota > Bacilli > Bacillales > Cytobacillaceae > Cytobacillus > Cytobacillus horneckiae. The sequence goes on from NZ_PISD01000059.1 coordinate 818, forward strand.
GTATTGTGTATAAATGTTAAGTCATGCAAAATAATGACTTCCTGCGATAATTCATTTAACCAACTATACCAAATCTTTTCTCCTGCAAAACCTTTCTTTATATTTTCGTAGTACTTTTTCTGCTTTTGAGTTAAGGCAGCGCGTTTGTTTAAGGAATGCCAGTAAATTAGCTGATTCGGGATGGGCAGCTGCATTTTCATTTTACTCATCCTTTCTTTTTTAAAAATTATACACTCTCTACATAAAAAAGAGAACAACCTCACCCGGTCATTCTCTTTCTAAATAGCCAATAATCTTATCATACGCTTGCTCATCTGAAATTGAGTAAAAAGGTATAGTATTATATTTTAGCTGTAACTCTGAAATTGATTTATCCCAATAAATGACAAATTTGATTTGATCTAAAATATCTAAAAGGTGAGTGTCGCCAGAATTTCGCAACAGCACGACTTTAGGGTAGCCTTCCTTCTTATGTCCCTCAATAAAAATGTATTGCGGTTCGAGAGCGGAGGCCAATTCAATTTGTTTGGCTAGCTTCCATTCACTGCTCTCTGCCTGCATGATTAACCTGCCTTCCCCTTCCACTATTGAGGCGACTGCACCTGCTGCTACATGCTTGCTATTATCTTTATTGTCGACAATATCTGGCTTGCCACCATGTCCATGATGTTTAATCGTTACAATGTTCGATCCTCTGGCAGATAATAAATCAATTAGCTTTGTGACAAGAGTAGTCTTACCGCTGTTTTGATAGCCAACGAATTGGAGAATCTTCAGCTTGTTTACCAAGGCCATTCGCTGCCTACAAAGTCTTCAAGCATAAAAACATCGACTTCATCATCTATACCATATCCCCTTGTACCGCCTGGCAATAGCATTAGTGCATTTGCTCCGGCAAGGCTCATTACGATATTAGATTTATCTACACCGCTAGGGCTTGTGACCAGCTTACCATTCTCTATAGAGACGGTCGCTCTAACAAAGCGGGTAAACGGATTTGCTTTTGGAAAATCAGCTTTTAATATAGCTTTTTCTTTTCTTAAGTGCGGCTTTTTCGAATAAAGCATGTGGCGGATAATTGGACGAGTAAATAACTCAAAACCGACATAGCATGCCGATGGATTTCCTGATAAACCGAATAATAGCTTGCCGTCCAGCTGTGCGACGGTAGTGACACTTCCAGGACGCATCGCTACTTTGTTAAAAAGAACTTCAGCTTTCATTTTTTCATAAATCGCCGGCAAATAATCAAAATCGCCTACAGATACACCGCCTGTCGTAATTAGCATATCCACTTCATTCACTGCAGACTTCACCGCTTCATAGCATGTATCAAATTCATCAGGCAGTTTGCCAAAGTATTTAACCTCTGCTCCTGCTCGTTCGATTTGTGCAGCAAGCATTGTAGAATTGCTGTTTCTAATTTTACCTGGCTGGAGTTCATCCTCCACTTCGAGCAGCTCTGTACCGGTTGCAAATAAACCAACAAGCGGCTTCTTCACCACCGGAACCTCTGCATATCCGAAAGTAGCAAGAATTGCTTGTATGCCGGGGTTGATTTTTGTCCCTTTCTCTACTAGGGCATCGCCTGTTTTTGCATCTTCACCTTTAAAAGATACATTATCGCCAGGCTGATAGCTTCGTTTAATTGACATATAGTTCCTGCCATTCTTTTCATAAGCCTTTGCCAGCTCTAGCATCACGACTGCATCACAATCCTCAGGGATTTGTGCACCCGTCATAATACGCACCGCTTGAAACGGGCCAATTTGCTTTTCAGAAACAAATCCAGCGCCAATATGGTCAACGACTTCAAATTCAATCTCGTTTGACAACGATGCAGTCTGTGTATCAATGGAGCGAACTGCAAAACCATCATATGGCGAGCGGTCAAAATGCGGAACATCGCTCGTTGCAGTTAAATCCTGAGCCAAAAACCGATTATTACTATGTAAAATTGATACAAATTCTATATTACCTTCAACTTTATAATCCATAACCTTCTTCACTGCTTCTTTTACCGGTATTGGAGTTCTTTTTTCCACCATCATCTATATCTCCCATCGTATGTTAAAAACCCTGAGCGATACACGCTCAGAGTTTTTATTCATTATCCGCCAATATAAGACATCTCTAATTTTTTCCGGTTTTTTCTTGTCTCATCTGTACGCTCATCAGAATAGCGGTCCGTCCTTTTATTCCAAATATCTGTTACATATTGTTTGATTTCCTGGTCGGTTACGCCTGAACGAATAAACTTCTTAATATCATGACCATCTCCGTTAAACAGGCAAGTGTATAGCTGTCCGTTTGCTGACAATCTTGAACGGGTACAGCTTGAACAAAACGATTCAGAAACAGAAGTAATAAAGCCTACATCTACATCTGTTCCTTTATATCTGTACCTTTTGGCTACCTCACCAAAATAATCCGGATCAACAGGCTCTAAAAGATAATGCTCTTTTAACGTATTGTATATCTCTTTTTTCGTCACTACTTCATCCATGCGCCAACCATTTGTGCTGCCAACGTCCATATATTCAATAAATCTCAATTGCAATTCATTTTCTTTGCAGAACTTTGCCATCGGCAAGATTTCCTGATCATTCAGGCCCTTTTTTACGACCATATTCAACTTCACGCCAAGCCCTGCATCTTTTGCCGCTTTTATGCCTTTTATTACTGGGCCAACCCCAACATTGCGGCCATTTATTTCTCCAAATAGTTCGTCCTTTAAGCTATCAAGACTAATATTTACTCTTTTTAAGCCTGCATCTTTCAATGCTTTAGCATGTTTTGGTAGAAGCACGCCATTTGTCGTTAATCCTATATCTTTTAATCCTTCTATTTGAGACAATTTGTCCACCAACGTCGGCAATTCTTTTCTCAGCAGCGGCTCCCCGCCTGTTAATCTGATTTTTTCAACACCGAGTTCGACAAAAATATGAGCAAGCCGTTCAATTTCCTCATATGAAAGAAGTTCTTCTTTTGGCAAAAAAACAAAATCAGGGCCAAAAACCTCTGCCGGCATGCAATATTGACATCTAAAATTACAACGGTCTATAACCGATATCCTTAAATCTCTTAATGGTCTATTTAATGCATCTTTTACTTGCGTACTACTCATTTAATCAACTCCGTTTTAAAAGGTGAAATCTAGCCGATTGCCCTTTTAGCACATACTAAAAAACTAGTGTATTCTATAACAATACATCATCATATTTCTTATGACAATAGATGATGACTTGATGGCAAAGCTAGCTCTCAGAAAAACAGGAAAAACAGCAGGACTTCACCTGCTGTTTCACTTTTAATAATTGTGCTTTTATTTAGTCGCGGACACCTAAAGCGATTTTAGCATATCTGGACATGCGGTCTTTTGACCATGGTGGATTCCAAACAATATTCACTTCAGTTTCTTTTACTTCAGGAATATCATCCAATGCTGATTTTACTTGATCGACAATTGTGCCTGCTAATGGACAGCCCATTGAAGTTAAAGTCATTTCTACTTCTGTTTTGCCTTCTTCGTCCATTTTCACATCATATACGAGTCCAAGATTGACAATATCTATACCTAGTTCAGGATCCACTACAAGCTCAAGTGCACCCATAATACTTTCTCTTACATCTTGATCCATGATTGACAACTCCCTCATTGAATTATACTAATATTATCATAACAAAGTTAGAGAAAAAACAAAAAAGAAAGGTTAGAGATAAGTTTCAAACCATTGAACTGTTTGCAGCAAACCTTCTCGACTGACTTTATGTCCAGCTCGTTCGTCTGCAATAAATTGAAATCTTTCAGGAGTATCGGCATATAACGGCTTCACCGTTTCATAAAAATCATATGTAGGGGCAAATGGAACAGTTGCATCTTTTTTGCCATGCCAAAATAACAATGGACGGCCAGCTAATTTATCCTGTTGCATACTAATGTCCAACTGCCTTATTTTTTCCATTAAATGCTCTAATTCCTCTTCATTTAGAGGAATTTCCACACCATCCTTTTTCAGCATATCGATTTGTGCTAATGCAAATTTCTCATAATATGGCATACCCATTAAGCTTACTGCAGATTTAATCCATTTATATTGGGTTAAAGCTCCAAGCGTTACAATGCCGCCCATTGATGTACCTGCAATACCAATTCTATCTTCATCCGCTAATCCTGCTTTAACATATGAATCCTTGATCGTTTCCAGTTCTGAAATTGTATTGATGATAATGTCCCAGAAGTGAAGCTGCATTGCCCCTTCAGAAAGACCTTCATCCCTTTCACCATGGTACAACGCTTCTGGGAGAATCACTCGGAATCCGTTTTCAGCCATTAAATAAGCATAGTGTAAATTATGTTCTTTCGCACTTGAAAAACCGTGAACAAAAAGAATAAGTGGAAGCTTTTGCTCGCTCTTTGCAGAATCTGAAATATGTAAAACCGGTATATTATTTATTTTTTCATTATTAATCGTAATCACCAATTTATCCCCCAATGTAAAGATTATATGAAAATAATGTAACTTTTCTATTTTTTGAGTGATTTCTTTTACAAATACCCGTATATATTGGTAACATAGTGTAAAATTGAAATATGCATTCATGCAGTCTCATTTAAAAAGTTTAATTTAAAATAGCCAAGTTTTTCTAAAAAGTTTTTCTGCAATTATAGTTTACCATGGAAATTTCTAATTCCAAAATATATAAGCTTATTCAATAAAATCATCATATAGAAGGAGATATTATGGTACAAAAACATTTGATTGCGCTAGATTTAGACGGTACTTTATTAAAAGATGATAAAACAATATCGAAAACAACAAAAAACGTCATTCAAAAAGCGAGGGAAGCTGGTCATGAAGTCATGATAGCAACTGGGAGACCGTTCAGGTCCAGCGAGTTGTATTATAAAGAGCTGGATTTGACTACACCAATTGTCAACTTCAATGGAGCATTCGTCCACCATCCGAAAGATCAATCATGGGGTCTGCACCATACGCCTCTTGATATGCAAGTAGCAAAAGAAATTGTCGAGGCAAGCCATGATTTTAGCTTCCACAACATTATTGCGGAAGTCCTGGATGATGTGTATTTACATTATCATGATGAAAAACTCATGAATATCTTTAATCTTGGCAAACCGCAAGTAACGACTGGCGATTTAAGAGAGTTTTTAAGCGCTTCACCTACTAGTATGCTCATTCATACTGATGAAGCTCACATAAAACAAATTAGCCGCCATTTATCAGACGTTCATGCAGAGGTTATTCATCAGCGAAGCTGGGCAGAGCCATTTCATATTATTGAAATCATTAAAGCCGGACTTAGCAAAGCAATAGGCCTGCAGCAAGCATGCGATTATTTACAAATTCCAAAAGAGCGCGTCATCGCTTTCGGGGACGAAGACAATGATTTGGAAATGCTCGAATTTGCCGGATACGGAGTCGCGATGGGCAATGGTATCGACCAAGTTAAAAATATTGCAAAGGACGTTACTTTAACGAACGAGGAAGACGGGATTGCTGTTTACCTTAACGATTTGTTAAATTTAAAAGCACTTTAATCCAAAATCTACCCTTTTTTAAAATGGCTCCGATGCACATACTAAAAGACGAAGCAGCAAGTTGCTGTTTCAAAACTCTTTTTAAAGGGGAGATTCGAATGGGTAAACGTAATAAATCTAAGCGCTTTGTACAGCAAGGTGCTGACACTGTTTCTAAACATGATGAACGTATACCATACCATTCCACATATGCAGAGGCGGAAGCTGAAAAACTTAAAAATGTGACTGAATCTTCCCTCGGGGGAATCTAACACAAAGTAAAAAGCTGACATTTAGATATGTCAGCTTTTTACGTTAAAACTTTTCAAGCAGCAGTGGATAAGTATTTATCATCTTTCCATTTTCTTTTTCATAAAAGTAAGCAATGAGTGTGCCGTTTTTCGGCAGGTTATTTTTATCTACTTCAATTTGCACTGTAAACGATTGATTTTTTTCAATAGGTGTTTCTTTTATAAAGAGATGGTGACCATCTTCAACAACGTAATACAATGGGTTTGGTGAGGAATGAACACCAGTCACTTTGTAGCTTCCATCTCTGCCTTCAACCTTCATATTGCTCAATGAGGATCGATCGGAAGTCAATTGAAAGCTTGTTGTCGCCGACTTTTCTATTGCAGCTCCATGCGGCTTGAGCACCTCAGCTAATAGTTCTGCATTCACTTGATATTTTCCATCCTGGACTCTTTTACCAGCTTGCTGATAATCCCAAGTTTCCTGCCACTGTTTCGACTCTCCTGGCTGCAGTTCCAAATTCTGCAGAACTTGTAAAAAAGCTTTTCCTTCAGAAAAAGTGTAAACTCTATTCCCGTTCTCATCTTCAATGATAATTTCATACTTTTGAGAAGAAGAAAACTGCAATGTAACCGGGTCATTGGATAAATTTTCGATTTCTAAATCGATTTTAAGTTCGTCGGCATTAGCAACGGTATGAACTGAAAATTGTAATATCATATTAGTTTGATTTGCTTCCATTTCAACCTGCCCCAGAAGTAAGTGATTCATCATGATTGTCAAACCAAGCAGTAAATGCAGCATTTTATCCTCCTTAAATTAGTCTTTGCGGAATACACCATACACATCAGCAGTATTCACAATATTTGTAAATGCTGCCGGATCGACCTCTTGAATGGTTCTTTGTAAATCAAAAAGCTCAAATCGAGAAATGACTATCATCAGCATTTCCTTATTATCATTTGAAAATGCACCTCTAGCTGGGATGATTGTTATTCCTCTTACTAGCCGATTATGAATTGCTTTTTTCATTTCATCCTGCTTCTTTGTAATGATCATTGCAGTTAATTTTTCATGTCTAGTATGGATGGCATCAATAACACGTGTGGAAGCATACAGCGTAACAAGAGTATATAAAGCTTTTTCCCAGCCATATAATAATCCCGCTGTAATAATAATAATGGCATTTAAGGTGAAAAAATATGTACCGATTGGCCTATCCTTCATTTTTGATAATATCATGGCGATAATATCCATTCCACCTGTCGAAGCCCCCCATTTAAGTGTGATACCCACACCAATAGCTGCAATTACCCCGCCAAATACAGCATTCAATAATATATCATGGGAAATATGGACAATTGGAAGTACTTCCATAAATAAAGTCATGAGAGCCACACTTACAATACTGTAAATTGTAAAAGAACGACCTACTCTTTTCCAAGCAAAGATTGCGACAGGAACGTTTAAAATAAACAGTAGTATACCGGTTGAAATTGCGCCGTTTAAAATGCTTGACAAAAGCTGTGCGACACCGGTAAATCCGCTAGCGTAAACATTTGCAGGAATTAAGAAGAAATTCATTGCGAATGCATTAAGCAATGCGCCTATTACAACAATGATTATTTTCTTTGTTTGTAACCAAGCCATAATATCCCCCTTTTCACATACCTATACTTTCTTTACCCAACTTTCCCTTTTTCAATGCATTCCATTGTTTTTTTGCGGCAATTTCTATAAACTAAATACATCTAGATATGAAAGCAGGTGAATGAGTATGTCAGTAAAAATTTTGGCTGACAGTGCGTGTGATTTACCGTTGAGCTTTTTTGAAGAAAATGATGTCACACTTATTCCTTTAAAAGTTCATTTAGGTAATGAGGACTATGACGACATTATTACTATTGATTCAAAAAAAGTATATGAAGCGATTCGTGAGGGCAAGGTGCCAAAAACTTCACAAGCATCACCGCTATTGTTTGAAGAGATTTTCACAAAAATGGCACAGAATAATGAAGACGGAATATATATAGCATTTTCTTCGCAATTATCAGGAACATATCAAACAGCCGTGATGATGCTCGAGCAAGTGAAAGAAAGCTTCCCGGATTTTAATCTTGTGATTGTTGACAGCAAATGCGCATCTCTCGGTTATGGACTGGTCGTGCAGGAAGCTGTTAAGCTTGCAAAGGAAAACGCTTCAAAAGACGAGCTATTAAGTAAAATTAAATTCCATTGTGAACATATGGAGCATTTATTTACTGTTCATGATTTGGAATATCTTGCTAAAGGTGGACGTGTTTCAAAAGCATCAGCTTTTCTTGGCGGTTTGCTGAATATTAAACCTCTTTTGAATGTTGAAGACGGCAAACTAGTGCCTATCGAAAAACATCGCGGCAAGAAAAAACTATTCCGGCGGATTATTGAATTAATGAAAGAGCGCGGAGCTTCATTTGATCAGCAAGTAATTGGCATAAGCCACGGTGATGATGAAGAAACTGCACACGAAATTAAAGCGATGATTCAACAGGAATTCAACGCAGATCAATTTTATATTACACCAATCGGTTCCGCAGTCGGTTCTCATGCCGGGGCAGGAACAATCGCTATATTTTTTCTTAATAAGCTAAACGATTAACGCACTCATACATACTTCTTTCCTTTCTACAGACAATAGGGTTAGACCTATTATTCTTTGGATGGAAAGGAGTTTTTATTTATGTCACATACAACCGATAATGATAAAAAAGCGAAAGATAATAATGCGGTTCGCCATGAAAAAAACATGGAAGAGGAAAAGAATCGCAAAGCAGGCAAAAAAAGTTACTCAAAGAAGACTGATCATCTTTAATAGCAAAAAGGCTGTTTGGAGTCCAAACAGCCTTTTCCTTATTCTTTAGTCTCATCTTCCTTTAGATAAGTCCATCCATCTTTCTGATAAATCTTGCCTTCCTTCATCATGCGGCCCAATGCCCGTTTAAAAGAAGCCTTGCTTAAATTGAAGCGATCTTTAATATCCTCAGGCGCACTTTTATCCCCGTATGGCATCGCACCATTTCGTAATTCAAGATAAGACAGAATTGTATCCGTATCATCATGTAAAGCTTCCTGTTTTCTTGGAGTTAAAGATACATTAATCGTACCATCATCTTTTACATCGATGATTCTGCCCTCCACTTTTTCCCCAAGCCTCGGCTCCACTCGTCTTTGCGACTCATGGATAAAGCCTTTATAGCCCTCTGCCGTGTAAACCCAACTGCCTACTTTCGCTGTCCGATAAATAAAGCCGTGAATATCTTTATTATAGCTTGCCTTATCTGCTTTAATTGAAATTTCTTCAATGATGGGATCAGTAGCAAGCTTTACATAAATGCGCTGATTTCTATTCACTCTTAAAGTGACATAAAGGGTATCGCCAATTTCCGGCCATACTGATCGATGTGCAGGCAGATCTTCTTCACCGAGAAGCATATCCTTCTGCACCCCAATATTTATAAATACACCGATGCCAGGCTTCACATCACTTACTTGTGCCCATCCGTATTTCCCAACCATAATTTCAGGAATCGTTGTTGTAGCAGCAGTTCTCCCCTGGGAATCAACATAAAGAAATGCTTCAACCTCTTGACCTTCTTCTAAATTTCCTGCTGCTTCATTTTTATGAAGCAAAACGTCTTCCTGCCCGTCTGTTAAAAAGTAGCCAAATGCAGCCTGGCGGGAGACAATCAGTTTTGTTGTTTGTCCTATATATTCAATTAAAGCCATGATAATCCTCCTAAAGTTGTTCGCATTGCTATATTTTACTATAATGAGAACTAATGCTCAACAAACAACATTAAGCAAGACTACTGAAAGCTTGATATATCAATGTTTCTGGCTTTTTTATTTATTCTCTGCTTTGTAGAATCATGTATTCTTCAACAATCATTTGGGGGAGGTTTTTAAATCTATATTTCGTGGACAGACGCTTACTTTATTTCAATAGGATTTCGGTACTGTTATCGAAAATCAATAGTTGTAAAAACGTTTATTTAACAATCTTTTTTCATGGACACTATCACCGACTGCCAAAAGTAACCTTTTAAATTAATCAAATTTCATTTATTGGCCACTTTTCGGTCACCGAAAGTTACTAGTTTTTTAATCAAAAAATGGATTTCTTGTAAAAACAAAAGCGGTTAATAATAAAAAAGAACGCGTGAGTCACTGTCAAATGAAGGATTATAAAACAGAAAAAAGAGCACAGCGTGTGCATGTAGTGCTACCAACACTCATGTACCGTCCGCCTACCGTACTAGGCAAACACTTGCTGTACTCTCAATGAATTTAATTACATCCTTAGGGTTTTTTTAGCAACGGTTTGCATACCTGGTAACCGTTGCTTTTTAGTTTCCTTGAGTATACCCTTAAAAGAAGAAAATCGTCGAAATGAGTTAACAACAATAAATAATAAACATCCCTAATTCTAAATTAATAAAAAATACTTTTATTTATATTTTTCGTAATCACTATGATGATAAAAATATTACAATATTTCTTCTTTTTACCAACAATGAATTAATATTATAAAATACTTCTTTTTTCACTTTCATTTTAAAATTAATTAGTTCATAATTTCCTTTAAAGGGAATTAATATAAATTAGTATAGGGAGCTATATATAAAATGTATATTTTTTAAAACTATTGAAATGAGGAAAATATGAAACACTTTTTGATTAGGAATTTTATAATATATTTTATTGTGTCGATTATTACGAGTATTACAGTAGGAATTACATTTACGGAATACCCATCTTCTAAATCTTCAATGATAGTGTTTACATCTCTTTATGTCTTTCCATTTATTTTTATTTTGGGATTGATACCAAATTTGATTTATGAATTATTAAGTAAAAAAACTTTTCCGAAATTTAATCGTATAATAATTAAATCAATCATTTATGTTAGTTCGCTAATAACCTTTTATTTTATAATCGGCAAGAGTTTTTATATTTTGTCATTTGCAATTCTTGCTGCATCTCTTTACTTTTTGTTAGATGAATGGTTAAGAAAATGGAATAAAAAAACGCATTAGTCCTTTAATGAACTAATGCGTTTTTTTTAATTATAAATACTAAATGATATTTTTCTATCTGCCATAGGTGGAGCTAGGTAGTCAAATCCTTTATTTTCATGTCTGAAAATGGTTAACAATGCATCGGAATTAGGAATATATGCATACATTTCATGGGCTGGTGCTTGGTCATGAGAACCAGTAACTTGAATATCCCCATCAGAGCTTACAGCTGCAGTGTAATAATAATCAATGTTAGGTGGGCTAATATTATATATTTCAAATGGAATTCCTACTGAATGGGTTACTTTCCATGATACAAAATCTTTTGTTGCCTCAAGATTGGACTTAGACATTGTATAACTTTTCTGAGTTTTTGTTGTAGTTGTACCATCACAATTATATCTAGTGGTTGGACGAACATCCTTTGTTACCCAGCTAGTAGAACCGTTACTAGAACCAGTAAAATTAGCCTGCACTTCTGTCCTCGTACGATAATTATTATTTGAGAATGAGAAGTCACGATTGTCACCTTTGAACTGAGGACAACTCTTACCATCTGGAGGATCAGCTTTTGCTGTAGGAATAAATGTTGTATATCTAAAGTTATATTTCGCCGGATAATAAACAGTAGCAGCAAGACTAACATCTTGTGTTTTTATTTGCTCAGTATTAAAGGTTTTAACGATTTTACCCAAGTCAAAGCTTTCATAGGAAACTTCATTTAGAGTTTTTAGATCAATTGTCCATCCTTCTTTTTTTAATTTTTGTATTTCTTCTTCTATTTCAGTATCACTACGTTCAACCTTTCCGACAAGGTTATATGTGTAATAAGTATTAGGTTCTATATCGTTATCAGTAAATTGATGACCTGTAATATTAGCGATAAATTCACCGTTTCGATAAAGGTCTACATTTTCAGGAAGATTCTTATCCCAAGTTATTTTCACATTTTTTTCGGATACGATTGCATCTATAGTTTTACCATCTAATATTGGGTTATCATCAGCTTGTTTTTGTCCTAAATTTGAAAAGCTATTTAGTTGCGCTTTATTAGTTTTTTCTATCTCATCTTTAGTCATGACACTGATTAGTTTTTGGTCTACAACCTTTCTTTCCTTGTTTAAAGCGATAAGGTGATACTTGTATGATTTTTTAGGCTCTAATTCCTCAATAGTTTTTTGCTTTGATGTCCCTTCCCATACCAATTTGTCCCCTTTATACAATTGAAAATAGTCCGCGTCTGATACCCAATTAAGTGTAATAGCATTTTCACTTGTTTGAACTCTTAATTCTAAATTTGTTGCAGCACTAGAGTTATTAAATGAAAATAATAAAGCTACTATAAAAAGTGCTGTACAAAAAAGATATTTTCTCATACTGTTCTTCCCCCTGTTCATTAAAAATAGCGTAAATGTTTAAACCTTAGCTCAAATCTCTTCTTCCCTAATTTAGTCATTAAAAATTTATAATTACCAGAATTAAGACATTGAAAAATGTTCATTTCTTATTTTGTATAATTTTATAAAACCCACTTATTTTTTCCATTTTAAATTCCATATTTTAGTATACATTAAACCTTGCAAAATAGGAATATATTATTTCAAAATAAATCCATACAGATTGAATCCAATACACCAATTTTCTCTTTGAAAAATAGATTAATAAGTCATGCTACTTAAGAGTAAAAAACTATCAGATTTGAGGGCTATGAAATAAAGGAAGTTTACTTATTACAAAACCCAGAATGGAATCCACAAATTAAATACATCCCAAGAGTTGAACGCCTAAAATGGGTTTCAGTTTGTTAATTGGTCAACGCTTAGTTAGTTAGAGATCAGGGCAACTGCGAATTTAATGAATATTATCAAACCAATATAGATGGTATTGCCCCTAATTCAAATTTTCACGTGATGGAAAGGGCTGAACTGAACCAAGTGCGTATTCTATTAACCCCGGTTAACCTACCATAATAATAGCTTACAAACTATTTGGCTATTAGGAAAGCTGTGTTAAACTAAGTTTCAAACAAACTTAAAAAAATGGTAAAATTATAAAAATAAACTGACAAAAACTTTCAACAAAAGGTTATAAGAATAGGTAGAAAATAATTAACGGAGGTAGAAATATGGATAGCCCCAAAAAATTTCTTAATTTTTATGGTATTTTCGTAGTTTTATCATGGGGATTAATGTTTATTATCTACAATAAAATGTATTCAACAGAAGAAACAATTCAAGGGATGACATTCATCTGTATAGCTGCTGCTATTTTTTTATTCTTGTCTATTTATATCACAAAAGTAAAACTGGACAAATTATTGTTCTTTGGAGTTTAGGTTTACTATTTATACTTAGTTGTATAGGTATGTTTCTTGTAGCTTAAATTATTTTTCTTTCCATAAAAAATATCTCTTAAGTGAATACTCACTCGAGGTATTTTTTCTTTTCTACAACTAGTTAATCCCATAATTCAAATTTAATTGTGCCAACGATGTCACGTGAAGTCATAACTACAAATTCCGTATTATTATCTGATCCATCTACATATGGTTCTACATTAAATGTGAAACATTCACCATTTCCCCAAAATGATTGAGATTTGATTACTGGTTTAGACCCTCCATCATCATCGTATTCGAGTTATGAGGATTATAAATGAACTGTTGATTAAAATTATAGTTGCTCCGTTAAAGGGACATTTAATTGAATAAAGCTTTAAGTAAAAATTGGATAGAACTTTGGGTGTCTTAAAACGTATATCTGTTTAAGGGAGGATAACTGTTATAAAATGATGTAAAAGATTGCAATATTTAATCAAACATGTTTAATGAGGTGAAATTATTTGTTAGTTTTAATAATATCGGTTATTCTGTGGATGTTCTTAGCTGTTTATGCGATAAAAACAGTTAAAGAATATAGACAAAGCACAAAAAAAGAAAAGAAACAAAAGCATAGATTAATGATTTACGTTGTAGGAAGTGTTCCTTTAGCAGCAATATTGCTAATAGGGGAGAATTTAAAATTACAAGGGTTTACAATGAACGAAATTATGCCTTATCTCTTTGTAGCAGCCATTATTTTTATCTTTGTCCCCGGATACATTTACCTTTTTATGACATTGTTTAGTAAAGATACTTACGAAAGTTATGGGGAACCAAATAAGTATAAATCCAAATTTATATTTAAAAACAGAAAATTATTAGTACCTATAATAGTTGCTTTACCAATAGTCATTATTACATTTACTATTGTTAAGATTGGAGAAGCATTATTTTAACCAGATGGTAGGGACTAGCAATGAAGCTAAAGAGTTTCTACTAGCTTTTTTGGCAGGATTTCTTTTATGCATGTTAATAATCTATCTTGTTTTTGATTTCTTTAGGTTTTGCCTTAGGTTCTGTAATGGGTATAATTTTATTTCCATTTATAATAAAACGAACTAAATAAAGTAATCGGGTCCGATTGTGGGATAAAATGATTAAACTTTATTTCAAAGCAGCAGGAACATATTGGATATGTACAATATGTTCCTGCTTTTGATTTTATTGAGTTTAACTTCTATGACCTAAATTTAAAGAGCCCGTTTTTTATGCCGGAACATGTGAAGTTGCTTAATGATGTTCAATTTGATGCCAACAAAACATCAAAGCCGCAGCTTGAAGAACAACAATTAGAAGAATTACAAATTGTCATTATGGAATCTCACCATTACACCCTGCCCATTAAGATCTCCACTTGGGAAAATGGTTTTACTAATCATATGACTGCGATTGTAGATACCTTAGACATGATAAAAAAAGAAATAAGAGTAGAAATCCAAACTGATTATGAAATGAAATGTATGCTTATCGAAAAAATAATTGCTGCAGAAAGGATATGACCATGACTAGGATTCCGGAAAATGATCGCGACCTTATCGAACAGGCCATATACTTACCCATGATAGTCATCATTCTTGAACGTGATTTGCAGATTATTGAGAAGGCACTTTCAGGATAAGTAATTTCCTCATAGTTTTTAATAGTTTTTTCATTGTATATTTCCTCTTGTATAGTATTAATTTCACTGGCTTTTGCAGAATTGTCGCTAAGTTAGAAAACGAACTTGCAATCAAAATAAGAGTATCCTTTTACAAATTTGTATAAATAATGGTAAAATCCTAGTGGTTAAACTTACAACATTCTAGGGGGAAAGTTGAAAAAAATACCATCAATTGCGGCTTCAACAGAAGAAACAAGTTCAAAGGATGAAAATGAAGAGTCAAGCAAACTTAAATCATATGAGAAAGATTTTTATGAGGAAAGTTTTGGCAAGTGTAAATTTTAATTATTTCCTAAATAACTATATCGTAAAATTACTTTATTAATAGGTTTTTAGCTTGGTATGTAGAGGTGATTTAAATTGAAAAAGTATGTTTATAATGCACCAAAAATAAAAGTATCAACAAAATTAGTTGATATCATAAATGACGATAAAGAGGTTGTTGGAACATTTAAGAGGGAATATAAAAATATTTTATATCAAATTTTAGACTCTACAGTTTTTAAAGGTGATGGCTTTGTACAATACAATTCTTATTCTTCTGAAGGAAAATTGAATTATAAAGCTATAAAAAGATTAAAAATGATTAAACAGAGTGATTACTTAATAAATTGTTATAAAGGTGAAGAGAAAGTTTATACAGTTACATATCAAACATTGCAAGATATTGCTCCCGAGTTCCTCATTGAATCTAGGGATGAGAGGTATGTAATAAAGAAAATGCCCATGGATTGGGCACGAGTTTATTATAAAGATAAAGAGGTCGCCCGTTGGAAAATGAAAACGACAGAATTATTTAAGGTATATATAGAAATTGAAGAGGACTCCCCTATTCAAGATCCAGCATTTTTTAGTTGTTTGTTTCAGTGTATTTTGTATGTAGGGGATTAAGTGCATATAGTTTTTTCTCATATAGCACCACGGACTTAAAACTGAAATAGTTAAAGGCACCTGGAACGAAGAACATAATATCACTTAAATTGTCAAACAGGATCAACCTATAGAGCCTGTCGATAATAAATGTTATTAGGTGGGATAATTTGAAACAATATCATTACCCTACTAGCATCGTAGGGACATCAACCAAGACACTAAAAATATACACAGGTACTAGCAAAATTGGGGAAATAAAAGGATATTACGATAATGTAATTAAAAAAATCATTGATAACTATACTGACCGCTCGAACCCTTTCTTTATAAGATATCAAATCATAGATGAGTATGGAAGTGTTCGATTTACCTCCAAAAACGGGGGAGCATTAAAAAGAAAAGTGTATATTACTTACCTTTCCGATAATGGTACAAATCATGAATTAATTATGTTAGACACTAAGCACTTTGATGGCTTCGGAGAGAAGGGTGTTAACTTTAACTTTAATGGAAAAGATTATTATATTATTAAACACATATTTGAACCAGCACAACTATTTCACCTAAATAATTTAATCGCAGATTGGAATATAGAGCACAGATCAGGTAGGGTTGTAATTAAAATATTTGAACAAGATTACCTTGATGAATATTTAATCATTGGTCTTTTCCATGCTTGGTTTTACGCATCAAAAGGATAAAAATTTTAAAAATTAAGCCCCTCTCGAATGAGAAGGGCTTTTTTATTATCATTTATATTTTTTATTTTTTTTATAAATTCTTGAAATATAATTAATGTATAACCGTCTAATTAATAAAAAAGGAGAAATCAAATGTCAAATAAGGAGATTATTAGAGAATGGTATTCACTCTACGCAGATGATATATACAACTACCTTATATATTATCTTAATGATAAAAGTGATGTAGAAGATATTCTCCAGGAAGTATTTATAAGGGCAATTAGAAATTTAGACAACTTTAAAGGCAACTCACATCCTAAAACTTGGCTCATACAAATCGCTCGTAATATTGCTATCGATCAATCAAGAAAACAGAAAAGGCTCTCCAACTTATTTAGTAAAATCACAAATAAACATCAAACAACCTCTTTAGAAACGTCATTTATAGATAATGAAAATATACTTGAGCTTTATAAAAATATTAATAGGCTCCCAACAAAGTATAGGGAAATAGTAATAATGCGAGGAATTTTAGAGTTAAGTACGAAAGAAGTATCCCAAATTACAGGTAATAAAGAATCTAATATTAACCTTCTTTTTCACAGAGCAAAGCTAAAATTAAAAGAAAATTATTTTGAAGGGGGTTCAATAAGAAATGAATCAGTTTGAGAAAGAATTTAATCTTGATAAAAAGTTCCCTCGGTTCAAGATTAATTCAGAAAAGAAACAAGAATTATTAAACAACCTTTTAGAACAAGAGGAGGAGATTACAATTAAAACAAAAAAGAAAAATAACCTATTAAATTTCACAAAGAAAACATCAAATATTGTTATTCTTGCCGCAACTTTTTTACTAATGTTTGGTGCTTTATTCGGGATCATGACATACCAAAGTGCTAATGCCGCTCTATATGATGATGACAAAATTATAAATGATGTCAACATTGGAATTGAAAAATCTAGAAACATTTTTATCCCTCAGTTTCTTGAACAATCAGGTATTGAAACTAAAAAGGATGCTGAGAAATTACTAAGTAATTATTTTTCTGGTAATGCCTTAACAGAAATGATAAATGCGTGGGAAAGTAATTTAGATACAAACTTATCTTCACCAGCAGATTTAGAAGGCAGTGTTGCAGAAATTTCAATGGGATCACTTAACAATTCTAAGAACATTAAAATTAATGAACTTGAAAACAAAAATAGAAGCGTAAGTTATTATGACATTAACATAGATAAAAATATTAAATTAGAATGTGAATTGATAAATAAAAAATGGGTTATCTATGATATTAAAATAAATTAGGAATTGGAGTAAAAGGTAATGTTTTTCATTACCTTTTTTTATTTTTTTGAACTTTTTGTGAAACTTTCAATTTTTTTCAAAAAAAATTATATTTTTTAAATTATCATATTAATCAATTTATGCTTTTTACTAGCTTTATTAATTGGTGTAGTTGCATTAGGCGGAGTAAACGTGGTTCAAGCTGAAGAAGTTAAAAGTACTGATGTAGAAATACAGGTAATGAGAGAAATTTATACACACAAAGTAATGGGTAATATAAAGCAAGATTACTATTATTACTACAATCCTAGTACTGGTAAGACTTGGTGTGAAAACACTATGAGTTACGTAAATACTGTTCCAAACCATAGTTATTTCAACCCAAAAAACCCATTTGAAAAAGCTTGTGATTATAACTAAATATGTAACCCTCCCCTACTAATTTAGTAGGGGAATTTTTATCATTTGACTCTTAACTTTTGATTAGGGTAGATAGTATATTTTGAATCGAGTTTGTTCCAGTCACGAATTTGTTTAATCGTACTGCCATGTTTCTTGGCTAACTGTGAAACAGTGTCACCTGATTTAACAGTGTGATATTTTGTTGTGGATGCTACTTTAATAGTTTGGCCAATTTGAAGATTTTTCTCATCGACTCCTGGATTTAACTTTCTTAAATTAGAGACTGTTGTATTGTATTTCTTGGCCAAAGAATAAAATGTATCGCCTTTTGCAATCCTATAAGTCTTAGATGAAGTATTTGGCGTAGTTTCTGATTCCTTTTTCTTTTTCAATTTATAGACTTTAACTAAACCATTCACATGGCCGCGTGCGATTTTATTAATAAACGAAGCCTGCTTTAAATTATCAGTATCTTCTTTGTTGTCGATAAAGCCATTTTCGGTTAGGATTGCTGTCATATGGCTTTCACGTAAAACATGTAAATTCTTCTGTTTCTTCCCTCGATCATTAAATCCTGTCTCTTTAATTACAGCTTCGTGAATAGCTTCTTGTAATTCAAGAGTAATTCCTTTAACACCTGGATAAACAAAATCCTCATACCCTTCACCGCCGCCAGCATTTACATGTGGAGATACAAAAACATCAGCATCCCATGCGTTTGCTTCATCTGTTCGTTGTTTTAATGAACGTGTTTGATCGCCTGTGCGGCTCATTTTAATCTCTACATCTTCATACTCTTCCAAATAAGCTTTTATTTTTAATGCTATAGATAATGTTAATTGTTTTTCATAAAGACTGTTACCAATCGCTCCTGGGTCTGTACCGCCATGTCCTGGGTCAATATAGACTTTAACCATTTCAATCTCTCCCTTATTTTTAATAAAATAAAAAGGCTGCTCGAATGAGCAACCTATTTTTTAAGAAATTCATATTGCTTTGCTAAGTTACTATCCTTAATGCCTCTTGTTGTTGGGTCAGTTACTGCATTCCAAACGCTAATAATCACCAATACAACAACATATGGATTGGAAAAAGCATCAACCAATAAGCTGAATAATGACGCCCATGTGGTTATATCCTGCGCTGTTAATCCAAAGTATCCAAGAATCGGGACAATAAAAGACAGCAATAGCTGGCTAATAAATATAGGGTTCTTAAATCGAATTTTCCAGTTAATCATAATTAAACCCCTCCAATTTTAAATGCTGCATAAAAAATGGCTACGGCTCCACCGATTAACGCAACAATTAATGCGTTGGTAATCGATCTCCGTAACCATTTAGTATCATCTTTAATTTCCGTTAAATCGCTCTTAATATCTTTGATGTCTCTTTCATGAAAGTCAGTTCTTTTTGTTAATTCAGCGATTGCTACATCTTGTCTTTCTTCTTTTTCTTTGATTTTATCAATATCACTTTGAATTTTCTGCTGCCAAATGTCCAAGTTATTTACCTCCATGGCACTCTCCCCCAATGACAAAATAAAAAAGCCTGCTGCTTGCGGCTTCATCTCTTTTTAATTATTCATCTTCTTCATTTTCATTTTCATCAACTTTGAACTGCTCACATAAATAATCATAAGTCGTATTATCCTTACCTTGATATTCTTGATCTTCAAACTTTAATAAAATTGTCCTCATAGTACGAATCAATTCACGACTATTCCCCCCTTCAATTACATAAACCTCACTTTTAAGCTCCGCTACATCTTCCAGGTATTTCTTCATGTTCTCATCCGGAATTTGAACAGTTTCGCCTTTCATAATTGGCTTACCTTTATCATCTTTTTCACAATAGCTAGTTCCTTTCATATTCAAGTTGATAAACATATTCTATAAAATTATTAAACTGATCATCATAAATATACTTAAAAGACCATTTTAGAATATTAGTCACTACCATGTAAAACCAATTTGATGGAACTAACGTAACTTTCACAATAAATTTTGTTCCATCAGGTATCTCTTCTAGAATGTATTCTGTCCTGCTTACTCCTTCTTTTGTTTCTGTTTCAACCTTTGCGTGATAAGGAGGATTATATTTCGTGTAAGAACCTTGTAATTCATAAACCTTCTTACCAATTTTCTGCCTTGTTATAAAAGTTGAACCTTCTTTCAAATCATCCTCATGACCATCATATAAGTTTTCTATTATTTGTGTATTCCATTTCAATACATGCTTATCTTTGTTAAGGCATTCAAATACTAAATTTATGTCAGAGTTTATTTCTGTTTCAAACTTATAACAATGTATCTCTTTCAATTTGTCTTTCTCCTATCAGTGTTTTATAAAATCTCATAAATTATAACCTATTTAGGTAAATATCGAAAATCTTTTAAAAAAAGCACCCAATATTATTTGGATGCTTTCTTTAAATCCATTTCAGTTTTTCTGTTTAATATATCTTGTTTTAAAAAAATCCTATCGCGTTCTAATTCTTTTAATGGAACTAGCTTCCCATTATCGACCAGCCTTTTTATGTTTTGTCGAGAACATTCCAGTATTTCAGCTGCTTCAATCGTACCGATAACGTCCTTGTCCATAAACTCTCTTAATTCTTCAATCGTATTAAAGTTATATTTGGTCACATTCAGTCACCTTTCTTTCTTAATCGCTGAAACAATGATAAGGATAAATCAATAATCATTAATATCATTAGAACGATTAAAGCCCCATTTAAAACATTTGTAAGAAACCCTACAGGTAGTCTCTCTTGGATGAAAAGAAAATATCCTAGTATCAATAATACGATGAATCCCTCATACTTTTTCATTTGTTTGTATAACAAGTGGCATCCTGTTATAATTTTATCAAGGAAGAGAAGCCCTTAACTTCTCTCCCTCGGCTCAAGATGATTGCTTACTCTCCGTTCGCGTCATTTTTGAGCTTTTTTATTTTTGTTACGATGTCTACGACTTTTTCTATTATCATAAGTGATGTTAGAACCAGCCCTAGTATAATTGCCGCTTGTGCCACTTGTTCCTCCCTCCTTTCTATAATTCAATTATACTACAACCATTTACCACCGTCAACTATTTTAGAGGAAATTTTTAGATATTTTTCTACTTTTTTCAATAAAAAAGCACCCTCAAAAAGATGCATTAATTACAATATTTTTACTTATACTTAGGTAATTTGAAGGAAAAAATAATATTTTGTCGAATGAAATTTATACTAGTATTTTTTAATTCTAAGGTGGTGTTTATTTTCAGATAACTTCTAGAATCACCTCACCATTTTGTCTTACCATTATATTTGATACTATGTAGGCCCTTGAAGCAAAATTTATTATTGTTCCTGTAGAAACAACATTTTTGCAATGGAATAATTCATCTCTAGGATATTCGCCCAAGTAATTTGCACGATGGAAAATTTTGAAATTCATAATAACAATCCTTTCAGAATGGAGTTTTAAGTATGAATGAAGTAAAACATGACAACCTATTGAAAAATCTTTCCCTATTCCATCAATATCTAAAGAAATATATTGTTCAAGAGAAATTAGAAAAGTATATTAAAAAGTTTCCAACATTTTCGGAGGTTTATGCATCGTACCGTTCAGATTCTGTAAAGGACGATACCTCAATTATAGTTACTAAAACTTTAGTCCACGGAGTGGAAGAAGGTCTTATTACTGAATATGATTTAGACGAACTTCTCTTTTTAATTTTTGAAGATTCCTTATTTAATTCTCATTTGTATAAGTTAACTTCCTCAAGTTTTGATTATATTAATTCTGATTTTGCCAAATCTTTGTTTAAATCTTGGAGAATTCCTACAGAACACCGAATACTCAATAACATTAATAAGGAGATCTCTAAGGATTTTGTAATTTGTGGTTATAGGGTTGAAGATAACCTCGAAGGATTAGAATCCGTTAGATTACTTTTGCTAGATAGTACACCCCTAGAATTTTATTATAAAAATGAAGGGAACAAGGATGCAATTTTCCCAACTATTGTTGAGATAGACTTTAGAAGAAAATTGTTACACATTCGTCTAAAAGATGTTGATAATATTGCAGATGCAAATGAAAAAAGAAGCACAATGTCCGGAAGAATTGCTAACACATTAAATTTCATTAGTTCCTTCAATCCCAAAATACAATTCGAAGAGATTAAGAATTTCAAATCCTCTCTATACCATCTTGAAGAGCATCTCCTTAGTCAAAAAAGAGATTTGGCATATTCTAAACTAGAAGATTTTAATAAAGAGATAGATATTTTTACTGATAAAGTAAGTAAGAAGTTCAATCCTCCAAGTTCTAACGAAATTACACCTAAAGAGTATATCAGTACAGGAGTTTTATCCATAATTGCAACAACCTTATCTGGCAATGATATCGGAGATGTTGTTGGAATAAGGTTCCGGGATACTCAAAATGAAAAGAAATATGCTGAAATCACTATAAAAGATACTGGAAATATGTGCATTTCAACAAGCAATCTTTATTGGTTAAATTTATCTGTTCTTCAAAGCACCAAATCAGTTGAGTTCCTAAAGATAATACCGCAATTAGATAACGGTTCCGCTATTGTGAATCTTGAATTCTCTCTGGAAACAGCAAATGTTAAGCTACATCAAAGAACGCATTTGGAAGGAACTGATGGAATTAGACCGTCTCAAGAAAAGTATGATGACGTTATAAATTACCTAATGCAATTTATTAAATGATTCAGAAAAGCACCTCTTAAATTATAAGAGGTGCTTTAATACACGATTCAGATTTCTCTTTTCCCCTTCATATATACATAGTTTGTACGACAGAAATTACGAAACGAGGAAAAGGCTCTCCTTCTTTCTATTATCAATTTTCCTTAAGGCCCGTTCAAAATGAGTTTGTATTGTGCTTTTCTTCACTCCAAGCAAATCAGCCGTGTATTCAAATGTTAATCCTTCAACCTTAATCATCATGAATACTTCTCTTTCTCTATCTGTTAAAGTGCATAGTGCATCCTCTATTAAGTCTTTTTCATGCAAAGACAATTCTTTATCCACAGGCTTATCCACATCATTTACAGGCAGAACATCCAAAATACATGGGTCTGTAAGATATACGCCTTCTTTATCTGTCCCCCTGCGTGAATCAGGATTTCTTCCACTTTTCATCCATTCAATAGCATATTGCATGTCACTGATCATGCTGGAAATAATTTTCTTGTCCTCTTCATCTTGGCGAGTGGGTGTTTCCTTCTTATCTAAATCGCTCTTCATCCTGTTAGCTAGACGGAGAGACTTTTTATATTCAGCAATTAATACCCTCAACATGATCAACTCCTTTTATTTTTGTCTAAATGAACCTCTATGTCGCTTGTATGTTGGTTTGTATATCCCCATAAGCTCTTTCCATTCCCTCTCACTCATTTGCGCTGGTCTGGGCTTCTTCTGGCTTTTCAGTTTATTCTCTTTGATTGGAAGTGGGTTTACTTTTTTCCACTTTTTTAATTGGTCCTGTAGGGTATTCATTGGAATCCTCCCTATTAGAAAATAAAAAGGGCACCAACCATAGGCAGCTAAATGCTTCCTTAATGATTGATGCCCTCGGCTTGACCGTTAGGCTTATTTATTTATCAAAATCTATCTTGTGTTTCGTAAAAACCCCTGTAGTGAAAATAAAAACTTTTGCATCATTTTTCCTCACAACCTAAATATAATTAATTAGGAAGGAGTTGAATTGGATGCTTCAAATAATTTTAGAATTTTTGCTCGATATGATTATTTTTTTATTTCAAAAAGATGATAAAAAGATATAAATGTTTTTCCTGTATCAGAGCACTAAATACTCCTGTATGGTAATTGTAAACATCTCCTACCTTGTGTTTATTTATGCACCTGGGGACCCTCTCTTTATCTAACGACGAGCAGATTTCTATAAATGAGGTATTGGATTGTTTTGGCCACAAGCCGTTGTTCGGTGATACGTTGCAAGTTCTCAACCTCCATATCATCACCCTTGAACTAATACTCATACCAGCGTTCTTGTAACCAATGGCAAAGTAGTTTTGTCCAAGCCTCTTGATTCAATCTTTGCTACTTTTCCAGACCGTATAAGCGATTGTAAAAACGGGGGCAACCAGAAACACTAACCACCCAGGATGCCAGGCATTCCAAATAAAACCGATTGCCAGAAATATAACAGTCGTCAATGGCCAAATCACCGCATGAATCCAGCCATGTTTGCTCGATTCCTCATATTTCTCGTATTCCTTTACATATTCTTCATTATTAATAACCAATCGCTCGCCCTCCATTGCCGACCCTGCAATAATGAATAAGTACACAGCAAATGCCCATGTCAGTGGCATTAGTGCAAAGAGGGGATCTCTGTCTGCATGACCTGTATCGTTAGTCAAAAAAGGTATTCCAAAACTTAATATAATGATTACAATTCCGGTGACGATTAATATTACATACCTTTTACGATTGGCCAAGCTTTTCTGTCTAAAATCTTGAATAAACGAATCATCAAAAACTAATGGTTGTGTTTCAAGTTCCTTGTACGATTTTACGCTTAAGCCATGCCACACCAAGATGGCCACTCCAACAGCAACAACTATCATAAACAACACATAGCTAAACGTTTCTTGAAAATACATAGGAAATAAGATCGAGGCTATAAGAATAGCTACTCCAGCTGCGATGTTTTTTGCGTCCTGCTTCTTATTTAAAAGATAGGATTCCACAACTTCCTGACTGGCATAGTAGCCTTCCTCAGTCGTTCCTTGTTCTCCAAAGGGCTGATTTTCATCCTTTAATAGGTAATCGAGCGAAACCTGGAATAGCCTGCTCATTTTCACCAGTTTTTCTGTTTCCGGAAAGCCTTGACCGTTCTCCCATTTACTTACCGCTTGCCTGGAGACTTGAAGCTTTTCGGCAAATTCCTCTTGGGACCATCCTTTTTTTGCTCTCAGCTTTTTTAGTTTTTGATAAAATTCCATTATCTTCACCTCACCCTTATCTTAAACCGACAGCCATTATCCTTCTACCTATCAGAGGTTGCAACCTTGCCATCTTACGGTTGCACCTTCTCTTTTTTTGCGTAGCATCGCGATTTTTCTCGTTGCAAACTTATCCAATTTAGTCTTATTCCTATCCGAAATACTCACTGCATTATCCAATGAAACAAATTGCTTACTTTGTTAATTAAATTAATTTGTCCAAGCACTTATGGATAAATTTCATATAATATATAAACCTCCTATTTAAAGACTTCCTCCCTTGAGACAGAGCCTCTTCATGGGCTCTTTTTTTATTTTGGAAATTCCTTTACTCATCAATCACCTTATCTTACTCTTACGGCTTTCCTCGTCTCAGAGTTAATTGTCCGATGCATATTTCCTCCAAGCCACTCGACAACATGCTCTCCGTATCCTGATTCCGGCATTTTTAACATTTCCAATTTCCCATCTGAAACAACATATGTAGCATTTATTGACAAATTTATTTCAGCTGTAGTTTTATCTAAATTCAGTATTGCTTGATCATTTTTATTCATTTCACCAGCTCCTGTAAATCTTTACGTACTCTCATGGAATAGCAACGATTTTCTTGGTTATTCAATATTTTCCTTACATCACCCATGGTTTGATTTAATACCTTTTCTGATGGTTTCCCTACTGTTTGCAATCGCTTGATAACCTCTAATATTTCAAGTTCATTTTTCAACTGCCTTCGCCTATGTCTGACGTCTTTCATTTGACGGTAAATTTCAAACCCCTTGCTCGCACTAAGGGAAGCAAACTCCATTACATGTTGCAAATCATCAATTTCTAGCTCACATGTTTTTATAAGCCTTTGTACTTCTTCATGACGCTTTGGCATATTGACATAAATCTCGCGGACAATTAACAATGCATCTAAGATATTAGTCATTCTCCACCTCGTATTTAATTAAATATTCATTCATTTTTGATTGGAATTTTTCTTGTAGGAAAAACTCCAACCTTCCGTGATGATCCTCTAACTTAACTGACTTTTTCTCGTAAACTAGAAATCTTATGAGCAGTTGCAAGGAATAAAAATCATTAAGAATGGCTTCTTGATAAAGGTCCCTAACCGTCATGCCTTTTCTCCAGGTTAACAAAGAGGTTATATTCCTTAATAAATGCAAGCTGCACAGTTCCTGTTGGACCATTCCTTTGTTTCCCTATGATGATTTCGATTATATTTTTATCCTCTGATTCTTTGTTGTAGTAATCATCCCGATATGAGAATCCTATAACGTCCGCATCCTGCTCTATTTGCCCACTCTCGCGTATATCACTCATCATTGGGCGGTTTATCTTGTCTTTGTTCTACCGCCCGTGAGAGCTGGCTCAGAGCAATCACACAGACGTCTAATTCTCTAGCCATATGTTTCAACATTCTGCTGATCTCACTTATCTCTTGGGTACGGTTCCCTCGGTGCTTGTCATTACCTGAAATGAGTTGTAAATAATCAATGATAATCAAAATGTCCTTGCCTTCAAATTCTCTTTTCATCTTCCGGACCTTTGACCATATTTCATTAACACGGATACCCGGCTTGTCATAGATTCGGAGATTCATGTTCCCCATGTCTCCAACGGCATAAGTGAGTTTGCTCCAATCCTTACCCGTAATTCTCCCCGTTCGTATGCTCTGGCTATCTACTCGACCATTACTGGATATCATTCTTTTTAAAAGCTGTTTCCGATTCATTTCTAAAGAGAATATTCCGACCGCGAATTGTTCTTGCTGCGCAACGGCTTCTGCAATATTTAGGCAAAATGCTGTTTTTCCAACTGAAGGCCGAGCAGCAATAATGATTAAATCCTGCTTCTGTAAACCCGAAGTCATTTTATCTAGCTCTGTATATCCTGTAGGGATCCCTGTGACGTCCCCTTTTGGTGTTTCTAATTCAAGGTATAAAGAGACTAAATCATCTTGTATTGTTCCATCATCCTCATCCCCTGATGTATCCTCAAGCTTCATGAGTTCATTGATTCCGGTTTGAATAACTTCCGTTGGCTCTTCTCCCATTGCTGCTTCCTTAATTTTATTTGCTACCCTTATAGCCTCTCTCTTTTGCCAGTACTCCAAAATCACTTTTTCATAATAGCCATAATTGGCAGTGGTAGGGATACTCATCTTTAATTCATTCAGATAAGTAGCCCCACCAATCTTCTCCACTTTGTTCCCAACTCGCTCCAGAATTGAAATTACGTCGATTTGGATTCCTTTTTGGTCTAAATCCTGCATTGCCCAAAGAAGGTTGTAGTGCTTTCCTGCAGACAAATGATGCGGCTTAATTTTAGAGTCCTTTAGCAAATCAGGTTCAATCAGCATTATGCCTAGGAAAAATTGTTCTGCCTCAATGTTGTGTAAAAATATCTCCTCTGCAACCCCCATATTAATCACCGTATCCCTAAGATTTTTCTTATTTTTTGCTGTTCAATTTTAATTTGTTGTTCCTGTTCATCTGTAAGCTCCGGTCTATTATCAAAGTCATCCAGATATCGGCGTGTTTCTTCAGCGTTTGGGATAGCATTCATACGATCCATCGGCTTTTCTTTAATTAAATCAGCTAAAGTCGGAGGGAATGGGTTTGTTTCTATGTGTCTCTCTAAATTAAAAAATACTTTATTTGAATCATGTTTCAGTAATACTTTTTCCCAAATATCTAAAGTACGAGCTGGATCTTTAACATTAAATTTATTTTGATAGCTTGCTTGAATGGTTTGTAACAATTCTGCTACTTCTTTCCTTAGCATCCCCTAACCTCCTACACAAACTCATTAAAATCAACTTGAGTATTTCCCTTAGTTGATTTAGGCGAATTAGAACTACTTTGGAAAACTTTAAGTGGTTCTGATTCATCTAAAAAGCGAATAAGGTTGTTTGGCTTCATAAAATCTTGAAGTGTCCATTTATGAGTCCAATAGTATTGATTATCAAAAAGAACCTTTGCATAGTTATCTATCGCTTTTTGAACTTCATCAAGGGTGTATTCTTTTAATCTTGCTTGTATATGTGATTTAGTTTTATCAGTTAATGTTTTATGATTAATTATTTTTTTAGATATCCAATAGTCGAAGACTATATATATACTTTCCTTTACTTTACTTTCTTTTCCTTTTATTGCATCACTTTGCATTACATTTGCATCATTTTGCATTACATTTGCATTCTTTGGATTATCAGAATCATTGGTATCATTGGCTTTGCTCCATCTTGCTTTTGCGGCCGCACTTCTTTTTTGACTTACACTTTCTTTCTTTTCCATACGTTTAACGAGTGATTCTGACCAAAAAAATTCATCATCATTTTTGAATAAATCACATTCATTTATGCAAAATTCCACAAACTGTTTTGCATCATCTTTTGCAAAGTCATTGCATTGCACTTGCATTGCAATTGCATTCCAAACATAGTTTTTTATAGGTAATTTGTAATCATCTTCATTACGTAACATTTCGATAATAATCCAAAAAATACCGTATCCTTTAACTCCATATTCACTACGTAACGCCAAGATTTTAGGATCATGACGTGCATTAGCATCATGAGAGAAATAATATGCTTCTTTAGACATCTTTTTCTCTCCATTCCTTAAATTGTTCAGGTGTTTTATCTTTCTTTTGTCGATTACACTTTCTGCATGATGTTTTTAAATTAGAGGTTTCATTTGTTCCTCATTTTGAGATAGGAATGTAATGATCCACTTCTAATATTCCGCCATATTGCCCACAATAAAAACATGTAAAACCATCTCTTTCAAACACTTGTTTCGAAATCAATTTCCACAGTTTTAAGTTAGTGTTGTATAACCGACTTTTTATATACTTTTCTTCAAACTCTTGAAATTCATCGTCTAAATCAGCTTCGAATATAGTTCTTTCTTTCGCACACCAACTAATAAATCTCCCCTTAAAACCACCTAATTTCTTGGATATTTCCGGACTTTTTTCTAAATCATTTATAACATCAACCCTTAATGCGGCTTCATAAACAGATAAGTAATCCATAATCACACCTTCCTTTTGGTCTTGCCATGTTAAACCTCCATTCAAGCTATTTAAGTAGCTCGTCACCTGTACCATATTTAATCTCACGCATTAAAAATCTAAAACCACTTATAAAGCCTTGTATATAGTAATCCTCTCTTGAGCACCCCAAATAACTTGTCTGTTCATCTTCATATTCTAGAAACATTTTTTGCTGTTCTTCATCCAAGGTTTTAAATAACTTATCAAATTTCTCTTGAGTAGTTACAGCTAGTGATTTTGTCATATCTGATTCCTTAAATGTGCTTGGATCATCTTCAACAATTTGCTTTTCTGCAAATAACCGAAGAATAGAAATCATACCCGCATCATAACAAGCTGTTCCAATTCTCAAACCTTTATCGCCAATTCCACCATTTATTCCAACCGATTCTGCAAGTTCGTAAACTTTTTCCCCATGTACCATTGGTTACATTTATAATTTCCCCTTTTTAACAGGCATACTTGTCCACCATTTGCATATATTTCATAGTAATGGGAGAAAAATCTCCCATTACTAATTGCAAAATAAAAATGTAAATGATACAATTGCCTTGGATTTAGTTAATTTTTTCTGTAAAGTGCGCCAACACATTTACAGAATTTTATGGCAGTGTTAACACTTGTTCAGCTGTTGAAGGCGCTCTTCAACGGTTTTAGCCATTTGACTAGAAAGAATATCACTGCCTACTATCCTTTCTTTTACACCTAATAAAACCTCCGGATCAATATACTCGACACATTCTGTCCATAAATCTATAAAGCTCTTATTCTCAGTAACCTCTACTCCAAAAAGCTGACAAACTTCATTTAGTTTACTCCAGAGCCTTTCTAGCGAAATATGCTCAGATACAGCAGCTTGTCCATTATTCATTTCCTTTACTCCCTTCATTTGCATGGAAATCACCAACCATAACACCAACCGCAAAACATACTAAGCAAAATAAATATACAGCCATATTTTATCCTCCGGTATTTAATGTAATTTTGTAGACTAATAGGTCGTCTTTATAAAGGTTTCAAATACCGCGGCCTCTTCTTTTTAACAATAGTTTCCTCGCCTGTCTGATTGTTAATCAAAATATTTTTTCCTTGATGATCTTCAGCCATGGTGTATGTAGGAACACCTTGTTCCTCTAAAAACTCATCCATTAACCCTTTATGGCCTTGAAGCCGTCTAATATCACTCAGAATACATAACTCATTTATCGCAAAATGGGTCACATCCCAATTCTGATAATTCCATAAAAATTCATCTAAGTTTTCGCCTATAGTATTATGCTCACCAATTTCAAGATTGAATTTTTTTGTAAAAAAGTAATCCTTTGATTCAAATCGTTCTCCGTCATACTCCTTAGTTATCGGAAACAATTTTTCCACTTCTGATGGAGTTAGTTGTGTTATAGATAACTTTATAAAGTTGAATATTTCCAACTGCGCTAGAAACGACTCCTCAGTCTTACTCATCATTTTTACATCATACAAATTCATCATTTTAACCCCTGAAAATACCACTTTCTTTAAGATTTCTGTGCTTATTTCATCTTTACTGCGATAAAAATCGACTAGTTCTTTTATTGCTTTTGAGTACATCCTTGAGTATGCATCGAAGTAATCAAACTTTGGTTTTGAAATTCCGTTAATAACTTTTAATGTGGACATTTTAACACCCTATCCTTCCTATAATTTCTTACTTTGACTTTTATAAAATCTGTATAATAGATAAAACGATTAGACCTGTAATTGCTAATCCATAAAAACGTCCCTTCCATATCTTTGCACTTTCAATCGCAATTTCTGAATGATCGAGCGCTTTTTCTGCGGTATCTACTGATTGTCGCTGCCTTTTAATACTTTCAGAAGAAATATAATTACAAATTGATACCCAATCTTCCACATTAAACATTTCTAATACTGAGGTATTCTCTTCTTCACAAGCTTTTAACATACAGTTGTATAGATGTTCACCGCGTTTTATTATGCGGTTATATTCCTCTGTCCCTTTCACACTTTCAAATTCCATCGGTCATTCCTTCTTACGATGATTTATCCACGCCTAGAATTTCTTCTAACCTAGGTATTACTGAGTCAAAATATCTAAAACTATCAATCTCTTTGGAACTATATCTACTCTTGTCCCGATACCACTCACCGTATTCTTCAATTTTTAGATTATGTTTGTTTGTGATGAGCCCTATCCTTTGTGGGGATACACCAAACATTTCCCCTAGATTTTTTGCTGAATAGGTTTGTTGTTCGGATTTAGCATATGGAAGTATTTTCTCTCCGCTTAATGTTTCAGACGCTTTGGCCACTAGGATACTTTTGTACTCTTTTGATAGAGTATCCACGTTTGATAATTTTAAATAAGTATTTGCTTTTCTTACTCGTGCATTCTCCAATCTTGCTTCTGCGTTCATTCTTTTGATTTCTTGCTCAGAAGGGCGGATGTATGGTCTATAACTATTTTCTAGTTCTTCAATTCTCTGAATTACCTTGAATCTAGTTTTTGCATCGTACTTCAGTGCTAGTTGCATTGCACCGTCTTTTCCAAAGGAGAAGCAGGGGTGTTCCTTGTTTTGTGAGTTAATATATGAGGACGGCTGAAATATGAGCTGTCCTACTTCTTCTCCTAATTCTTTGATTTCTTTACGAATATCAGCCATAACATTTTTATGCTGTTTGCCGGTTAACTGCGCAATATCTAAGCTAGTCATTTTAATGTTGCTATTCATTAATTGACTCATTCTAAGTTCCTCCCTCAAATTATTGGCGTCTGTCCACGCTTTATTTATTTACCATTCATCCATAATCTGTTTCATAACTAGTTTTGAATCTTCATAAAACCAAAACCTTTTGCCCTTTTCCTTTCTTCTCTCCAACAACTTCATCCGAGAATCACCCAAGAACTCGTTTTCGAGAAAGGACTTACTCATACAGGTCCTTTTTGACATTTGTTCAATGTCCCAAGTAAACAAAACTTCATTTAGGGTGTGTTCAATTTTCTCGTTAATTTGATTTTTAATTTCCGTTTGATCGACATCAACGTTTATTTTAGCAATCGGCATAATTATCACCTTCAACAACCACTTGTATTTCCGTCATTTTAATTAAATTTAAATCTAAGTTTTAAAAAAAATTGCTATCTTTGATAAAGAATCAACAGACGGAGAGTAACGCCCGTTTTCAATATCAGAGATGTAGTTCCGTGATAACTTTGTAGCGACTGATACTTCACTCTGTGTATATCCCAGAGATCTTCGTTGTTTCTTAATTTCTTGTCCCAAAAACTTTTTGTCTAACATTTCGCACCTCCCATGAATATAATGTATTGTATTTCCGTCATTGTGTAAATTAGCAAATTCAAGCAAATTCGAGCATTTATAAGGAAAATACTTATTATATCTTGTATTTCCGTCGTTTTCCTTATTTTTTACTTGTATTTCCGTCATTACAAACATTGTTTATCCGACATTTGAATAGTATCATATGAGTAGATAAAAAATACTTGTCTAACCGACAAAGAAGGTGAAATCAAATGTCTTTGGGTAAAAGTATTAAATTTTTCAGAAAAAAATCTGGCTTAACACAAGTGGCTTTAGCTGAAAAGGCTAACATCTCTAGATCATATTTAGCAGATGTTGAGAACGATAGATATAATGCAAGTTTGGAGGTTCTTGGTAAAATTTCAACTGCTTTAAATATTTCTACTTCTACATTGCTAAATGAAGATTCAGAACTAGCCAAGGCTGAACAATACAAGGTCGAATCAATCAACAAAATATTAAATATATTAAAAACACTTACAGATGATGAGGGGTATTTCCATGCTAATCTGAGGAAAATTGTTTTCGACTCTTTCATCCATTTCATTAATATAAACTACTCTTTACACCAGCCACCTTCTGATTACTATATTGAACAAATGATGGATTTTTTCGAATCACCGGATGATTACACTGAATCAGATAAAAAGGAATTTATTGAATCCTTTAATCAAATGTATAATTATAGAACCATAAAAAATGCTTTAAATTATCATTTCGACATAAATGGTGTTCAAAAAACTTTAGAAAAAATTGCAGCTTGGAATGATATTGAAAATGAATATTTCGATAAAGAATCTCACTGGGAAAATACTCCTTTATATTTACATTTCTTAAAAAATGCTACCAATCAATTTCATTCGATGAAAAGCACTGCTTATAATGAAAATCTTATAAAATATGTAATCCTAGAAGCATATACTGCGCTTGAAATGCGTTTGAACGAAGTATTATTTGCAGCGATGGAGCATAAGGGTTCTAATTCAGAAATAAGTTTGGATTATTTAAATAAACTTTCTATGTTTGACAAGCTTCACATTTCACTAAAAAATTATTTAGATTTCGATATAACTTTGGAGGACTTTTACTCTGAATTATTGATGTGTATAAATACGAGGAATTTGATTGCACATTCTGGACCAATTAGAATTACTGAAGTAGATATTGAAAAATATTTATATACAATATCCACTTCTTTAGATGTTATTAATAGAGTTGTCCAAAAAAACACAAAATAGAAATAAATTATTAAGGAGGTGTTGCTACTTAATCATACTTATACTCCCTGATATAGCGTCTGTCCACGCACGAAGGGAAAATAAAAATGAAACTTAATAAATCAAAAAAAGATAAAGATTTATATTACTACTTTAACGTAAAAAACGAAAAATTATGGTGCTATAGATATCGTTATTACGATGCTCTTGGAAAAAGGAAAGAGAAATCAAAACAAGGTTTCAAAACAGAAAATGAGGCTTATAGAGCATTATTAGAAGTCAAAACAGATATTCTTAACGGTGAAGTAAAACGTGTGGAAAATTCCAATCTTACGGTAAGTGAATGGCTAGATATTTGGTATGAAACACATAAGAACGATTGGAAAATATCAACCAGACGACAAAGAGAATCAGCTATTCGTTTACAAATCAAACCACTACTTGGGAAGTATAAATTGGAAAAATTAGAAAAAACCACGTACAAACGAGATTTTATAAATGAACTTTTGAAAAAATATAAACCAACTACTGTCCATTTGATTCATAGAATATTTAAAATAGCAATAAACTCAGCTGTAGATGATGAAATCATTCCTAGAAACAGGTTCAATAAGATTACTATTGAATTAAATCGGAAAAATGATAATTTTTTTACTGCTCTTGAATTAAAAAAATTTCTTGTAAATTGCGAGAAGTTATTAACTACCACAAATTATACTTTGATTTTATTACTGGCTCACACCGGTCTTAGAAAAGGTGAGGCTCTTGGTTTGCAGTGGAAGGACATTAATTTTGATAAGAGAACCTTGACTGTTGAACGGACAAGAGATCACAAAGGAGTTCGAACTCCTAAGACCAAAAATAGCTATCGAACTATTTTAATTGATGAAGCTTTTATAAAACAACTGGAAACTTATCGTACTTGGTGCAAACAAACAATGCTCTCATTCGGTAGACATCTTAAAGATGACGCTTTTGTTTTTATATCCTATCAAAAAGGTACTCCGATATCCGAAAGCTTGCTTGAACATACGATGAATAAAATTGTTCAAAGGACAAGGTGTAAACGTATCACACCGCATGGACTAAGACATACACATGCAACGATATTAATTAGTCAGCGAATTCCGGTAAAAGTAATATCTGACAGATTAGGAAATACTCCACAAATGATTTTAGACATTTACGGTCATTCTTTCAAGGACCTTGAAGAAGAATCTGTACAAGCTTTCGAAAATGCACTTAACATGTAACTGGGGGAGGTTTTGGGGGAGGTTTTTATATCCCCCTTCTCAAACCCCATTAACACAAGGGTTTATAATAATGCTATATTTTACTATAATGAGAACATAAAGTGAAACCTCTTTTCAAAAAGAGTGTTTAAATGTAAAGATAGGGAGGATATTATGGCAAAGGATAGTTCATTTGATATTGTATCGAAAGTAGATTTTTCTGAGGTAACAAACGCGATTAATATTGCAATGAAAGAAATTCAAACACGCTATGATTTTAAAGGCAGCAAAAGTCAAATTTCATTAGACAAAGAAGAGCTTGTTTTGATTTCCGATGATGAATACAAGCTTGATCAATTAAAAGATGTATTGCTAAGCAAATTGATTAAACGCGGCATTCCTATTAAAAATCTTGATTATGGAAAAATCGAGGGTGCTTCAGGAGGAACAGTAAGACAGCGTGCCAGCCTTGTTCAGGGCATTGATAAGGATAACGCGAAAAAAATTAATACTTTAATTAAAAATAGCGGCGTAAAAGTGAAAAGCCAAATGCAAGAAGATCAAATCCGCGTGACTGGTAAAAATCGCGATGACTTGCAAAAGATCATTAGTCTAGTTAAAGAAGCTGACTTAACGGTTGATGTACAATTTGTCAATTATCGCTAAGGGACGCTGAATATTTTACTAAAGGGAGACATTTTAAAGTCTCCCTTTTTTCTTTCTTATAAACCTTCCATGTTTTCCCCATAATAATTAGGGAAATGAATGTACTAACGGAGGGATATATATGACAAACAATAATGAGATTCCAAAAAACTTTGCAGCGCAACATCAAAATCAACAGCCTGGATTAGAGGATGACATGATCCCTGAGCCAATCTATATTAGTGACTCATACAAGGCTGCCGGGAAGCTTAATAATAAAGTGGCCATTATTACTGGCGGTGATAGCGGAATCGGTAAATCAACCGCTATTTATTTTGCGAAAGAAGGAGCAGACGTTGTTGTAGTTTACTTAAATGAACATCAGGATGCCGAAGATACGAAAAAATATGTAGAAGCTGAAGGTAAGCAATGCTTATTGCTGCCTGGTGATATTGGACAAGAATCATTTTGCGTAGACGTTGTGAAGCAAACGATTGAACAATTCGGCAAAATCGATATTTTAGTAAATAATGCCGGTGAACAGCACCCGCAGCAAAATTTACAGGAGATAAGTACAGAACAACTGGAAAAAACGTTTAAAACAAACATTTTCTCTATGTTCCATTTAACAAAGGCCGTTCTGCCGCATTTACAATCAGGCGCTGCCATCGTGAATACTGCTTCTGTTACTGCTTACGCTGGCAATAAAACATTAATTGATTATTCATCTACGAAGGGTGCGATTGTGTCTTATACTCGATCTTTATCGTTGACGCTTGCAGATCAGGGTATCCGCGTCAACGCTGTTGCACCCGGACCGATTTGGACACCATTAATTCCTTCAACATTCCCTGCTGACCAAGTCGCTCAGTTTAGAAAAAATGTACCGTTCAAGCGGGCTGGCCAGCCATTCGAGCTTGCACCAGCTTATGTTTATTTAGCAAGTGATGATTCAAGCTATGTGAGCGGGCAAGTGATTCATGTAAATGGCGGGAAGGTTGTAAACGGATAGTTTACATAAATTCCTGAAAAAAATGGCAAATTCCCAGCAAGAAAACCAAAATCCGCATCAAGTGAATAAGAAACAAAGGGGCCGGGACAGAAGTACTTCAACCAAAGAAAAAACCAATCTATTGCGAAATTCTCATTTAGAGATTCGTAATAGATCGGTTTACTTATTAACATCGCTGAATTAAATTAGAAATTATTCGGTTAATCTTTATTATTTCTCATTCCTCTTCGTTTTGCTAAGAAAAGGAATAAAAAGAATGCAAATAGAACAGCTAAAAGGGTGATTCCATAAGTTAAGTTGAAGCCGGCTTTATCTGTTAAAACATAAATCTCCGCTTCCTCACGATCTAAGACAATATGGTACTCTTCATCTGGATTGCTTTTGACTAAGTCTCCAGCAAGTAAGCCTCTTAATTCTTTATTTGCTTCCAGTTGATCTGCTGTAAGAATAATATCCTTCGTTCCGGATGTATTATTTATGACTACAACAGATGTTTCTTCTTCATACTCCCGTTTAAAAACTGTAAATCCGTCCTCTTCATGAAGCACTTCGATCGTGCCTCTTGTAAGTGAAGGAAGCTGTTCTCTGACAGAAGATAACTGACCGAGATACTCAATTAATTCCTTGTCAGTTCTGAAATCCATTTGCTTTCTATTATCAGGAGTCTCTCCTCCGTCAACCGCAATTTCACTTGCGTAATAAACGATTGGTATCCCTGGCACAGTAAATAAATAGGTGAGGGCATTTCTCCAGCGCGGACCAGGGTGCTGATTAAGCTCTATCATATCCCTTGTAAACCTGACCATATCTTGATTATCGAGAAATCTGGCCATCATATATGGATTTTCATATGTATCTAAATTTGTTTCCAAATCAGCAAGCGTTTCTGTCATTGCTACATCCGGCTCTTTAAAGGAGTCTCTCATTGCCGCTACAGATGGATAGTCAGCAAAGCTGTCAATCCCGGTAGATTCAAATTGAGCGATTTCATTCGGATCATTTGACCACACATCACCCAATACATAGAAATCTTTTTTTGTAGCTTTCACTGCTGAAACAAACTCAGTTACAAAATTTTGGGATGCTAGCTGCACACCTTCAATCCGGTAACCATCAATATTTGTTTCATCGATCCACCAATTTGCTGCATCTATTAAATATTCCTTTACCTCTGGATGATCTTGATTTAATGCAGGCAGTCCATTCAGCCAGTCTTTATTCATATTGTCTTCTGTCTCAATTGGTTCCTTATCAATAAACCACTCTGCTTTATCAGGGTCATTTACCCATGGGTGTGAAGTACCTACGTGATTAATCGGAAAATCTATCATAACTTTTATATCACGATCATGCGCTTCTTTAACAAGCTTTTTAAACTCATCAATCGAACCGAACTGCTCTTCTGTTTCATAAAAGTCTTCTACCCAATAACCGTGGTAGCCATCTTTGCCATTTGCAAAAACAGGGCTTAATGCAATGGTGGTAAACCCTAAATCCTCGATATGATCAAGCCGATCAATAATTCCCTTAAAGTCTCCGCCATGAAAACGCTCTGGATTTCGCACATCCACATCATAATCATTGCTATTATCACGATTACTATAGCGGTCAATTAAAAGATAATAGATAGATTCATCCTGCCAGATACGTTCTTCCTTTGCTGCAGTCCCCGAAGCAGGCAGAACGGTGAGAAAAAGAAGCGGGATTAAGATGAGAGCGATGATACTCTTTTTCATCGTTGTCCTCCTCAAATAAAAATAAAATGCCGATATTAAAAAGTTCCAACCCTTTTAGATTAGCTGTTTGTACCCTTTCCGTCAAACAGAAGTTTTAAATTGACTGAAAATCGTAACATTTGACAAAAAACCGCTAAGAATATTGCCTATCTGAAGCAAATGAGTAGACTCACTGACAATTACCTGTTATTTAATAACGGTTATGCTCGTTTTTCCTGAAAGAATATTTCTTATAATTGGTTGCTATTTGACCTGCTGCCCGAAAACACTTCACTTACCGTTGGCACATTTTCCGCTGGCGTCTTCGTGTATTCATG
The DNA here is from genome assembly GCF_002835735.1 of Cytobacillus horneckiae. Classification (GTDB taxonomy): domain Bacteria; phylum Bacillota; class Bacilli; order Bacillales; family Cytobacillaceae; genus Cytobacillus; species Cytobacillus horneckiae. Next base: position 39,499 of record NZ_PISD01000059.1, read on the forward strand.
ATGAATTCATCTGCCTTATATATAACAATATTTTTTTAACAATAAAAAACTGCCCTTGCTAGTCATCTAGGGCAGTCGTCATATACGCATTATTCAACTATATTAATATTGTAATCTTTAAACCAATAATGAATTTGGGCAAGGTGGGCTAGAAGCTGCGGGCCAGTCATTAATTGGCCGAACCAAGGCACCTGGAATGCATCCCCTTTTGTTGCCACAATTTCTCTTAAATTCTTTTCATCAAAAAATTCATATAGCGCGGATGATGAATCATCAAGTACTTCATTAAGCATATTTTGTACGATACTAATATAAACTGGATTATGCGTTTTTGGATAAGGGCTTTTTTTGCGATAAAGCACTTCTTCTGGCAAAACGCCCTCTAAAGCTTTACGCAAAATGCCTTTTTCCCTGTTTCCATGCATTTTCATCTCCCAAGGGATATTCCATACATACTCGACTAGACGGTGATCAGCGAATGGCACACGCACTTCCAGGCTTGCTCCCATGCTCATGCGATCTTTACGATCAAGCAGCGTGGTCATAAAGGAAATCATATTAATATAAAATAGCTCTCTTCTTTTTGTCTCCAACTCCGATTCGCCATCCAGGTTTGGCGTTTCAGCTACCGCCTGCTTGTATTTTTCCATGCTGTATTCCTGCAGCTGAAGTTTACTGCGCCAGTCGGCTTTTAACAGCCTTTGTCTTTCATCGATTGATCGCATCCAAGGATAGCCGGTCCTGCTAAGATCATCTGTCCGATGAAACCAAGGATATCCTCCAAATATTTCATCCGCACATTCTCCCGATAGGCTAACAACATGATCCTTTTTGATTTCACGACAAAACCATAGTAGTGAAGAATCGATATCTGCCATACCTGGCAGGTCTCTGACATGTACCGCTTCAATTAAATTTGCTGCCAGCTCCTCTTGGCTGATAATACAGTTTTGATGAACCGTCTGGAATGTATCTGACATTTTATTAATATACACTCCGTCAGAATTCGGCTGAAAATCATTTGCTTTGAAAAACTGATCGTTCCCCTCATAGTCAATCGAATAAGTTCTTAATGGCGGCTTGCCTTCCTTTTGATAGGCTGTAGCTGCAATCGCAGTAATCGCACTTGAATCCAAGCCTCCAGATAATAAAGTACATAATGGAACATCCGAAACAAGCTGTCTTGTAACAGCATCTGTCACTAAGTATTTTACCTTTTCCGCTGTCTCCTCTAGGCTATCTTTATGCTCATCGCTTTTCACATTCCAGTAACGCCAAATATTTAGCCCATTTTTTGAAAGAGATAACGCATGTGCTGGACGCAATTCAACCAAGCCTTTGAACACGCCGAATCCAGGCGATCTGGAAGGTCCAAGCCCGAAAACCTCAGCAAGTCCTTCTCTATTAAGCTCTGTCTTTACTTGCGGATGCTTTAAGATTGCCTTCAGTTCAGAGCCAAAGATGATGCCAGCGGCTGTTTCTTTATAGAATAGCGGCTTTACCCCTAGACGATCACGTCCTATAAACAATTCCTGCTTGTGCTCATCCCAAATGGCAAAAGCAAAGATGCCATTTAACCTTTCCAGACAATTTTTACCCCATTCAATGTAAGAAGTTAGCAAAACCTCTGTATCAGAATGGCCTTTAAAAGAATATCCTTTTATAAGGAGTTCTTTTCTAATGTCTTCTGTATTATATAGCTCGCCATTATAGCAAATTGTATAAAGATTGCTCCTTTTTTCAATTGTCATCGGTTGCTTCCCGCATACCGGATCAACGACAACCAGTCTTTTATGCCCGAAGCCTGCATGCCCTGAGGTCCATACATTTGTATCGTCCGGCCCTCTTTTAGATAATGTTTCGGTCATTTTACCAAGTGTATTTAATTCATTTTCCATATTTGTATTAAAATCAACCCAGCCTGTGATTCCACACATATTGTCATCATCCTTTCTTTTGCACCTCTTAACCAGTTTGAGGTACAGTCTGTAGCTTATTAATCGCTTAATTTATTATGGAGTGTTTAAGCTGATTAGTGGAATTGCCCGGCACATCATGCATGGATTCATTCTATGCAGGGTAAAGTAATTGGTTAATTGTCCTATATAAGGTTATAAAACGTTCGGCAATTGACCAAAAATAGAGTGTAGAGAGAAAATGGAGGTTTTTTATGAATAAGCAACAACGTTTGAAACTTATAGATAAACAATCGCGTGCGTTTTCCGAGGGGTCAGTTGAGTTTATTAATGAACAATGGGTATTCTTTGATCAGGAGACTGATGAAGCATCTCTATTGGATGAATTTCTCCAACAAGAGGTTGAAGTGTACAGATTTAAGCGGTGGAAAAAAGGCGTGTTAGTTGGTAATGGAAAAATATCTTGTGACGATGAAATACTTTTCTTAAAGGATCAGGATACAGTTCGGATTCGCAAACTTCTCATATTCTCGCTCGAAAGATTGTTAGATGAAGTGAATGATGATGCGTTCATCCAGTTTGTCACGAGTTTAAATAGCATTCATTTTTCTATATTTGATTGCATTTACTGCTATAATCAATTAACCTTCTTTAACGATGAAGATAGAAAAAGCGGTGTTAACTTTATGATTTTTGATAATCAAGAACATATATGCAGTGTGCAGCACCACTTTTTCTATTATGAGAACGAGACAGACCGGTTTGAATTTACACTTAATAGTGGAAAAAGAATGGTAATAGAAAAAATATCATCCTCTTAATTTACCGAAAAAAGAAAGGAGCTTACGTTTGCTCCTTTCTTTTTTATGACGATTCTCTTATTCCTTTTTCAAAGTCTAAAATATTTAAAGGCTTTTGAATATAATATCCCTGTGCATAGTGGCATTTTAATTGTTTGAGAAGCTCAATCTGTTCTCTAGTCTCCACACCTTCTGCGAGTACTTTCACGCGCAAACCATGCCCCATCGTAATGATCGCCTTAACAATGGCAATATCTGATGTGTCTACTTTTAAATTGTTTATAAATGATCGGTCAATTTTTAATGTATTGATCGGCAGGTCCTTCAAATAGCTGAGAGAGGAATAGCCTGTTCCGAAATCGTCAATCGATACTTTGACGCCCATTTTCCTTAAGCTGTTCATTACTTCGATACTGTATTCTATATTTTGCAGCATTGTACTTTCGGTTAGCTCCAGCGTTAAATATTTTGCTTCTAGTCCTGAGCGGAGCAATGCTTCCTCTACAATTGATAAAAACTCGGGCTGCTGGAACTGATAGGCGGCTACATTAACAGAAATGACTAAATCGCCTAGTCCGAGTCTCTGCCATTGTTTATTTTGACTGCAGGCTGTGTTAAGGACCCACTTGCCAATCTCATTTATTAAGCCTGTCTCTTCTGCCAGCGGGATAAATCTTGAAGGTGTAACCAGCCCTAGTTTCGGATGATTCCATCTTATTAGCGCCTCACTTCCAAAGATTTTTCCGCTTTCTAAATCGATTAAAGGCTGATAATGCAATGAAAATTGTTTATGTTTGATTGCTTTCCTTAAATACCCTTCCATTTCAACACGCTGAATAATGTGCTGATTCATTTCATCAGAGAAAAAGGTGGTTCGATTGCCGCCAAGCTGCTTCGACGAATTTAAAGCAATATCTGCATTCTTTAGCAAGTGATAGCGATCATTTCCGTCGTCAGGAAAGAGGCTGACGCCGACGCTTGCTGTCACATAGAACTCTTGTTGATTAAATTGAATCGGCTCGGCAATCGCAGCCAAAATCGATTGCGCAATTTTCATCACTTCATCGACATTCACACTTTGCGAAAGAATTAATGTAAAGTTATCTCCACCAAAATTACCTAGGTAGGATTCCGGCGGTATTTTCTTTTCAATTTTTTCTGAAAGCTGCTTTAAGATTCTATCACCAAAGTAATGGCCAATGCTTTCATTAATGATTTTAAACCTGTCAATATCAATACTTAATAATGCAAGCTTTTGCTGATTCTTTCGTGATCGCTTGATTAATATATTGAGCTGTTCAGTAAATTTTGTTTTATTCGGCAAACCAGTTAGATGGTCGTAATATGATAATTCGGTTAATTTATTTTCGATGATTTTTAACTCGGTTAAATTTTTTGCCATTCCATATAAACCAACAATATCGCCTTCAATATGTATTGGGACAAGCTTGATTTCATAATAGCTTTTAGCCCCATTTTTTCCTATTATTTCTGTATGAAAGATTTGTTCTGTTCCTTTTAGAGCATGATTAAAATGCATTCTAAGCCTCGGCACTACTTCTTTAGAAACCATATTGATAACTGATTGACCTAATAGCTCATTTTCTTTATAGCCGGTATTCAATTCAAACAAAGGGTTGATACTTGTAAAAGTTCCTTGTTTATCTGTAGTAAAAACTACATCCGGATTATTTTTGAACAGAATATGATAATATTGACATGTTTTATTCAACTGCTCCTGCAATTGTTTGTTTTTATGATTGGTTACCTGTACTAAATGAGCTAACGCCTCTTGTTTGATATTCTTCTGTTCCAATTGAGCAACGTTCACCTCTGCTGGAGTAGTGAAGGATTCTGTTATTCCCAAACCAGAGCATATACGTCTTTCTTCTTGCCCAATTGACAGCTCGCCAAAAGATACCAATCCAGTTAACGGTAAATGTGAAGAGATAAACTGTAAATCCTTTTCGGCTTCATGACCTAAAACTTGACCGTTTCTGTATGGGTAAAATAAAAACATCGTTTCTATATCGTTAGCAGATAAAATGTCTGGCTCGATTGAATTCCCTTTAAAAAAATCTCTCGAATCGCTATATGATATCGATAACCTAGCCCCTGCTTGTACAGTGGTGTTCAACTTTATACTTCCGTTGTTATACTGTTTAACTATTAATGCACGAGTACGAATTTGATTGTAATGCACAATAAACGGAAGTGCTGCGCTTGAATGTGGTATTTGCTTTACAAACGCCTTCCCCAAATATCTTCCGATTACGTTTGCTGGAGATTCATCGTTCAATTCTATAATTGTTTGACCTCTTGCCTTTGTAACGACAAATGGAGTGGCTAATTCCTTTTTTTCATACTGGGAAATAGGCGTGACAGTCAAATTTTTACCGAAGAGTAAGATAATGACAGCCCCTTCATCGATTATCGACTGATTGCAAAGTAAAAATCCAGCTTTACTTGCTTGCCCGACAAAGAGAGGGATATGGTCATAATGTTCTTTTAGATCGTCCAAGAGGTTTTTTGCCTCTTTTTCTAAAGGACCTGCCAATACCATAAAGGCTTTAATGTCACTCTGCATCATCTGTTGCTTTTTCATCATATCTGCAAGTGTCTGCTTGAATATAGAATGCTTATCTACTAGTATGGCCTCTGCAGCTGCCTCATTGAACATTGTAAAAAGAAGAATCGTTTCTTTTTCAATAAATTCTCCATCAATCATTGCCCCGCCCGATGTGCAGCCTACAACCTTTGCTTGCGGCAAATAAGTATGCAGCAGTTTCAATATAGCCTGTGCTTCACTGCGATCCAAACTACCTGAATACACTTGAATAAGCAGACTAGGAGATTCTTGCAAACGATCGTTTCTTATATATGTATAAAGTTGACTTTGATCCTTATATTTGCATGAAATTGTTATAGCCATAGTCATCACCACTAAATAAATTTGTTTTCCTTCAACAGGAATAAAAGACTATTATGACTGCACTCGTTAGTTATATTAGTTTAAAAATAACACAAATATAGGAATAATGACATCTAAATAAAAGAAAAAAGCTGCTTAAATAAGCAGCTTACTAAGTATATTTTACTATTACATAAATGGTGTAAAACCGAGTGGTAGACTTAACCCAAGATAAAGCACAAGCAAAAATGCTACAACTAGCTGTACCCATAAGATTGTCGTCTTCTTCCCTTTTTTCGTACGAACTAAAATCATTTCAAGCATTGAAATAACCCATAGGCCAACAATTGATTTTAAAACATACATTAAATCAATATTGCTTATGGAAAATAGCATCATTACACCAGTAGCGATAATTAATAAATAGAAAAGCCTTAAAATCATATGTACGACTTTGTCTTTGCCGCTTTTTTGCAAGCCAAGAGCTACGAAAAATAAAATCAATGCAATAATCCATGTCGATAAATGAGCATGAGTCAAAAAATTCAACCTCCTTTAGTAATCAATCCCCCTTAATGCCTGTCATGTAAGGGTGAATTCGTTTACATCATATCATATCCACCTTATAAATCCTAAGAAAAAAACGGATAACCTAGATTTATCAATAGAATGTGTCTATTTTTTGAAAAATCCCCTGTCAATCCTCTATCCGATTGACTAATGTGCCTACACTTTCAACAGTAATTTCAACTTGGTCACCACGCTGTAAAAAACGAGGCGGCTTAAATCCCTTGCCTACCCCTTCAGGTGTACCTGTCGCAATAACATCACCGGGCTCTAAAGTCATCCCTTGAGATAATATGCTAATCACTTTTTCAACTGGGAAGATAAAATTTTCTGTATTTGAAGACTGTCTAATTTCCCCGTTAACCTTCGTCTCGATATTTAATTTATTCGGATTGCCTACACTCTCTTTAGCAACAATCCAAGGCCCCATTGGACAAGTAGTATCAAGACTCTTCCCAATAAAGAACTGTTTATGTTTGCTTTGCAGATCACGTGCAGTGACGTCGTTTATGATGGTGTATCCGAAAACATAATCCAATGCAGCTTCTTCAGTAATACCTCTGCCTTCTTTGCCGATGATGACTGCTAGCTCGCCTTCATAATCAAGCTGTGAAGTGATTTCTTGATGATTTAATATAATTTGATCAGGTCCAGCTACAGCTGTCGGTGCTTTTGTAAAAACGATGATATCATCTGGAATGTCTGCTGCACTGCCCATTTCAATTGCGTGCTTTGCATAGTTCTTCCCAACACAAAAGATGTTTTTCGCCGGACGAGGAATCGGCGCCAATAACTTTACAGCTGTTAATGGAATGAATAGCTCTTCACCCTCATGATCATTTAAAGCCCACTCTGATAGATTCCCTGCTTCTTCTAAAAGCTGTGGTAAGGCTATCGCTTCAATAAGCTGACGAGGCAATCTTCTCTCTCCATACTTTCTTTCTGCTGCCTCTTGTAAAGGCAGAATAACTGTATCCCCCTTTATTAGCGCACCGTATTTCACTTCCCCATGATGTTCAAATGTGACAAATTTCATTTTTCCTCACCCCATTTATTATTATTAGAGTAAAGTATAACGCACATTTTTCGGAATGTACGATATTTTGCATTCATTCATCACTTTCTTTTTAATTCAGGCTTTTTCATGTAAGTAAATGCTCTCCATAACCATTCCACTGGCCCGTAATAATAATGCTTCATCCACAGCTTGCTTAAGAAGATTTGAAAAATAAATACGATGATAACGATCACTGTCCCTTCAATAATCGAAACCTTTCCGTAAAACCCTAATCCATAGCCATAAAAAAGAAGGGTGGACAGAATCGATTGAAGCAGGTAATTGCTAATGGAAAGACGGCCAACATAGGCGAGCGGCTCCAATATTTTTCTTAGCTTATTCATTGTTGCTAATGTAGCAATTGATAAACTATAGCCAATTGCCAGCAACGGTCCGCCAAAGGTATCTTGGATATATTGCGCAGCCAGATTTTCATCCCACACATAAGGAATTGCCTTAATGGCCAATCCGGCAATTAATGTGAATACGGCCGCTTTTTTAATGATAGATTGATGAAGTTCAATATGCTCAAACAGTTTAAGCTTTTGCACACCTGCCCCGATAAGGAAGAGCGGAAGAATCGTGATGACCAGTAAAGGCAACGTTCCAAAATTATTTGTAAAATACCAATCTTCAATCCGCTGTTCTGTAATTTCTACAAAGCTTCCTTGCTGATATGTATGGATATATGACTCTATATTTACAAACATTGTCACCCCGCTGCCAGGCTCTAGCATCATCGCGACTAATAACAGCAATGATAATAAAATATTCGGTAAAACATACATCACTATTCCAGTAATGATTAAGGATTTTGCTGACATTTTCATAAATAGCAAAAAAATAAACCCTATTACAGCATAGGTTACTAGAATATCACCATGCCATATTAATAATGCATGCAACAAGCCAAGGATTAGCAGGAATGTGAAGCGTCTAAATGCAATAATTGGAAATGACAGCCCCTTTGCCATCACCCTTTCCCTTAAAATCATTACTCCGTAACCAAATAATAAGGCAAATAGCGGATAAAAGCTCGCTTGCACAAAAATATCGATAACCGTATAAAGATTGCGATCAATGCCGCTATCCCACCAAGTATACGGGTCGATATAAATAAATGGTGTATGAAACGATAACATATTAACTAAAAAGATGCCAAATATCGCAAAACCTCTCATCATGTCAATCGCAATGATTCTATTATTTTCGGTTATTGGCTTCATATAAACCTCCTTTTTATATACCTCTACATACATCTTAGATAATGCGCTAGCAGTTTGTCTAGAAAAGCTATTGAAATCTTGTTTGTTCATATTCATTCGCTGCCGGTATACAATTTGCTTTCCAAGAGTGATCGCGAGCTGAGAGGCACAAATATCCAATAGATTCTACTGCTTATAAAACAACAAATGAAAAGAGATTACAGAATAGGCAATCTCTTCTCACTTCAATATTAATTTACAAAGCGGCCGTCATGGTTCCCTTCTGCTTCCCAATAACGTTTTCGCAAATGGATTTTTTGGATTTTTCCCGATGCGGTCTTAGGCAATTCATCCGTAAATGTTACCCCGGTAATCGCCTTGAAGTGCGCCATATTTTCTCTAGTAAAGGCAATCAGCTTTTCCTCTGTCACTGTATGTTCTTGGCGAAGAACAACTAAGGCATGAGGTGTCTCTCCCCATTTATCATGCGGCACTGCGATAACCGCTGCTTCAAGAACGGCCGGATGCTCATAAAGTACACCCTCAATCTCAATGGAAGAGATGTTCTCGCCGCCGCTAATAATTATATCTTTTTTCCGGTCAACAATATCGACATTTCCTAAAGAATCTACTGTTCCCATATCGCCAGTATGCAGCCATCCATCTCTAATCGCTTCCGCAGTTGCTTCCTCGTTTTTCCAGTACCCCTTCATTACTCCGTTGCTGCGCACAACGACTTCTCCTATATCGTTTCCATTTTTTTCCACCTCTACACCACGTTCATTTATTACTCTTACTTCTGCACCAATCATCTGATAGCCTGCTTTCGCTTTCATACGATATTTCTCCTTGTTTGGTAGTTCCTCAAGATGTGATCGAATCGTTGAAATGGTACTTAAAGGCGAAGATTCCGTCATTCCGTAAACCTGAATAAATTCCCATCCCATCTCCTCTTCCACCTTTGTTACAAACGCTGGCGGCGGTGCTGATCCTGCAATAACAATTCTTATGCTATGTTTGAATTTTGTTTGATGTTGATCATAGAATTGCATTAACGAATTTAATACTGTTGGAGCCATATGGATAACAGACGCTTCGTACTTCTTCAAGGCGTTAAAAATGACTTCAGGCGTCGTTTTACGCAAACACACTTGCGCGGCACCATTTGCCGTATAGTAAAATGGCGAGCCCAGCCATTCACATGAAACATTGGCAGCACGTGAATCAATGTATCTTTATCACTTACACGGAGGTGATGCATTGTACTTAGCGCATGCAAATAATTATTGCGGTGAGTGAGCATAACTCCTTTTGGGTTTCCAGTTGTACCGCTTGTATATAACAGACTGCATACATCATTTTCCTCTAAAGGTTCTCTTGTAAATTCCTTGCTTGGGAAGCTTTGCAGCCAAGAATCGTAACCGGTTTCATTTGTCTCTTCATCTTTATAATGTACGATGATTTTCTCTACGGTAGATAATTGATCTTTTACTGGTTCTATAAGCTGATAAAGACCTTGATCGACAAATAACACTTTTGATTCGCTATGATTTAAAATAAATACATAGTCAGCAGGCATTAAACGAATATTGAGCGGTACCATGATTCCACCAAGCTGAAAGACACCGTAAAAGCCTTCAAGCATTTCCACAGAATTTGGTGCCAAATAAGCAATTCTGTCTCCCTTTTGTACGCCTAAAGATTTTAACCCATATGAGAGCTGATTGACCCTGTCATTTAATTGATTATATGTAAGTACTTTATTATCCCCGTATATAGCTTCTTTTTCTCCATATAAACGAACGGCACGATCTAAAAACTGCGTTAATATTAAAGGAACATTCATGACAAAACCACCTCGAGAATATTTTTAAATTTCTGATTATAATTATTTTAGCATAATTGTATAAGTACAGCCATATTTTTCTATCCTGTTATAGAACATTTTTAAATAATTTTGGGCTTTGTTTTCACACTCTTGCTTTAGGCACATACGATAGTGGTAAATAGGCTACCCGGGCGGATGCCCGTTAAGTTTATGAAAGTCAATGAAATGAAAAGGATGTTCATAATGCCAGCAATTGTCGGAGCGGTCCAGGTCATTTCAATCGGGAGCAGTTCTGTGTTTAATATTGGAGATGTTTATAAGATTATGCCTTTGTCAAATGCAAAGACGTTTTCAGGTGCAGGCTCCTTTAACACAGGTGATGGGCTGGAAGTTGTCAACCATTATAGCTCAACAAATACGTATGATAACGATACAGTAGATCAAGGTAACTTCTTTAATGCTTAAAAGACGGGTGATCATATGAGCAATTTTTATATACAGCAGTCCATTCATATTAATCTTATCAAAATAGGCGGTGTCTCTAACTCATCCGTGTTTCAAATTGGCAGTGCGGGTATCATAAAGCCTTCCTCTCATTTGTATAATACAGGCGGTTTTACTGAACCAGCTCCAGAATATGAAACCCCTCTTCCATCAGGAACATTTGTAGGGACGCCAATGGTACCGTTAATTGCACCAACAAAACCATAATATTTAAAAATGACGGGGTGGTGTTTTAATGAATCAGGATATATTCGCATACCTTCAGCAGCTTCAAGCATACATTCAAACACAGGAGCAGCGCATCAAAAAGCTTGAAAAATCGGTAAAAAAATTGCAGCATGAATCAGCTGAAACGAGAGAACGCCAGCCAATCCATATCGACCGCATCGAATATAAATTTGACCAGCTGAAAGTAGAAACGCTTGAAGGCACATTAAATATAGGTTTAAATCCATCAGACTTCCAAGATATAGACGATTTCTCAGTAGATAACAAAGAAATAAACACCCCCGTATCACCCAAAAATTTCTTAAAGCGCAATATGGATATTGAAAATGAAATGATCAGCTATATTGAAGGTGAGCTTCCTCTAGTGGTTGCTGAAGCTGAGAGCAAATTAAATATGTCTGGAGAAGGATCGTATTCAGAGTTTATTAAGGAGGATGTGAAAAAGCAGCTTCCGAAACGCATCGATTATTATTTGAAACAAAGCCCTGTTCGAAATGATATGGATACCGTCCAGCAAAATGAGCAAGTAATCGCACAATTGAAAAATGAAATTGAAAACGGTGTTCATGCCTTTTTGAGCCATCTGCCTGAAAATATGAAAGGGACGAAGAACGAATGAATTTCCAAGTATATAATCGAGAGCTTTGTGTTGGCCATATAAGAGTCATTGGTGTATCCAGTTCTTCTATCTTACTCGTTGGAGATGCAGAAACAATACAGTTAGCATCAACCTTTGATACACCGCCTGAATCCCTCATTATCGGTCCTTTCGTGCCTTTGACACCGGAGTGAGTCTAATGTTAAAAAGAACATCTGTTGTTAAATCAATCAAAGCTGATACTTTTGGGTTCTCTTCCATTTTTGAAATTGGAGATTCCTCCTATATTCAATGCTTTTCTAGAGCTCTCGCCCTGCAAAGAGATACTGAAATATTCTTCGGAAAAGAGGGTAAGTTCACTGAGTATGACATTTATACTGAACCATTTATCATTAGTCCCATAACAGAAAATATTTATATGGACACAGCAAACCTTCATCCAATAATTAATGTAAAATCAATTGATATTATTGGTGTATCTGCCAGCTCAGTTCTTCATATCGGGAGCACTAAGGATATTTCTATGGAATCAAGAGTTAAACATTTTCGGCAACTTTCTTCAAGCCCTAATCGATAATTAATTATAAAGGATGTTTTACATGCCAGCGATTATTGGACCTGTACAGATTATAAGTGTAGGTGGAGGTATCGTTCAATTCGGCGATACGCTCTATATTTCTCCTAAAAGCAATGCAAAATCAAATTCTGGTGCAGGCGCAGTAAATACAGGCGGTTTTATCATTACAAATAACGGACTCAGTGCCAGTAACGTGTTAGATACAAATCTAGTTGACCAGCCAACGATTGGCAACTTATAACCTCTAATAAAGAAGCAGAAAGCTAAAAGCTTCCTGCTTCTTCAGCTTAAATCTTCAAGGTATAGGCTCCGTCAAAGAAAAATAAATATCTTTCTTTAATTTGTCTCCTGAGAATTTTTTCAAGCGCTAACGTATACATATCTAATTGTAGATTATAGCGCTCCATTAAAACTGGAGCAGCCTCTTCAATTCCACCTTTAAAACGGCTTTTAATTTGATCAGTCTTATAATCAATCAAAACTAGACCCGCCTCATCCTCAAAAATACAGTCAATGATTCCTTGCACAAGAACCGCTTCTTCATCACCTGTCCAATTGCGATAAATTTCGCTTGCAGGAATCGATAAACTAAATGGAATTTCTTTTCTTAACGAATCTGACTGCCTCATCCTGTCTGCAAGTTCTGTGCGAAGGAAAGCCAGTATAAGTTCCGCATCGATGACATCAACCTGTTCTTCTGTTAATAGTTCTTTTTGGACTAGCATGTCCAGCTTCCTTAATATTTTCTCTTCGGAAGTATCTTCATTTAAGTCCAAATGCTGCATGACAGTGTGCATCGCCGTCCCGCGTTCTGCCGGTGATAATGTTTTCTCCTGCATAAAAAGAGGTCGGTTTAAAAGCGGCTTCTTAAAAGTTGTTAACAATTCTGTTCCGCTTTCTTCAACTGCGAAAATTTCCTTTTGCCTTTTAACTTCTGACACAGATTGTTTTGAGCGTGATTGTGATGCATCCTTATAGTCGTACAGCCAAGAAAGCTGAGACAATACTTGGTTATAATGCGTCGATTCTATAGGAACGCGCTCGCCATTATTTACTTTATCGAGCAGCAATTCCTTCTCTTCTTCCGCTTCTCCTGCAGTGTCAGCTGCTTCTTCTTTGCTCATCACTTGAATTTCCCAGCAGGATGGATGAGATTGAATCTCATGATGAATCAATCCGCTTATGGTGCCATCTTCACCACTTATCAGTTCTCCATCAGGATGTCGAACTAAAGCTGGTCCTATCCAATCAAGATAGCCGGATGCACTTGAGCGGGAATAATCATTCAACAGCCAATCTGGAGAATTTGCCGAGGCTTGCCAATCCTTCAGCTTTTTATCCGGGTTTTTCAATGAGGCAACAAGATACAATTTTTCCTTTGCTCTTGTCAAGGCAACATACAGCACTCTCATCTCTTCAGAAATCATCTCCATCTTCTTCTTCCGTTTGAAAGCTAGCTGAGGAAGTGAAGGGAAAGAAATCCGCTTTTGGGCATTGACATATTTATAGGCAAAACCTAAATCCTTATCAAGTAAAAATGATTTCTTCAAGTCCATTGTGTTAAAGTTTCTCGCAAGCCCGGCGATAAAAACAAACGGAAACTCCAAACCTTTACTGCTGTGAATGGTCATAATACGGACAACATCTTCCTGCTCTCCTAAAGCACGTGCTGCACCCAGATCATCGCCGCGATCACGCATTCTTTCTATAAAACGCAAAAAGCGGAACAGCCCTCTAAACGAAGTTGATTCATATTGCCTGGCACGATCATAAAGCGCACGAAGATTCGCTTGCCTTTGCTTTCCACCAGGCATTCCACCGGCGAAATCATAAAACCTGGTCTCACGGTACAAATGCCAAATTAAATCCGAGAGTGAGCCTTGCCTTGCCATTTTACGCCATTCATTTAAGCGTGCGAAAAATGGCTTTACCTTATCATAAAGGGCTTCTTCTTCTCCAACAGGTTTGCCGCTGCAAAATCCTGCTAGTGCTTCGTAATATGAGCCTTTTTTATTGTGAATACGAATAGTTGCAAGTTCATTTTCAGTTAATCCAATGATGGGTGATCGCAAAACTGATGCAAGTGGGATATCCTGGTATGGATTATCAATGACCTTAAGCAGTGACATCATAATTGAAACTTCTGTAGCTTCAAAATAGCCATTTGATAAGTTTGCATAAACAGGAATACCTTGCTGCTTAAACTCCTCCATAATCTGGGGCGCCCAAGTCATCGAACGCAGCAGAATAACAATATCACGATATTTCGTAGGCTTTACCGTCTTTGATTTCGCATAGTATACTTCCTGGCGTTTGGCAATCAATTCTTTTATCTTTTTCGCCATATACCTTGCTTCCAGCTGAGATTGCGCCAAGTCCGCTGCATCGAATCCTTCAGCTTCAGCCTCTTCACTTCCTGTCTCTATGCTGCCTTCCGCTTCGATCAAAGTTAATTCTATCGGGTGCTTGTGATTTTCAGGATAGGAAGCACCTGTTACAAGTTCAGCTGCATTGTCATATTCAATCTCACCAACAGATGTACCCATGATTTGTTTAAATATAAAATTTGTACCATGAAGTACTTCTTTTCTGCTGCGGAAATTCTGCGCAAGATCTATTCTTAAACCATTCTCTTCACCATCTGTTGAAAAGCGGTTATATTTACTCAAAAAAAGATTCGGCTCCGCAAGTCTAAAGCGGTAGATTGATTGCTTTACATCTCCAACCATAAAAAGATTTCCATCTTGTTCTGTATCCTTTGTCACCAATTGTAAAATGGCTTCTTGAACCAAATTCGTATCCTGATATTCATCCACTAGCACTTCTTTATACTGTGCTCTACATGCGAGAGCTGCCTGAGATGGAATGATTTCTCCGCTCTTATCTTTTGCAGAAAGGATTGCTAAACAATGATGCTCTAAATCAGCAAAGTCAACAAGCCCTTTTTCAATTTTCACTTGTTCAAAGCGTTCAGAAAATGCTTTTACCAATTCAGTTAATCCTTTAATATATGGCTGCATTTCCTTCATGTCTTTTAAAAAGCTTTCAGGCTTTCGAATAAATAGCTCTTCCTTCATTTTTTGCAAGATCTTTTTCGCCTGATCTCTCAGCTTTTTTGATCTTTCTATTAATTCCGGATCATATTCGTCACCTTTACAAGTCTTCAATGTGCCGAACTTATATGTTTGCATTCCTTCATATAAAGCAAGCCATGATATATCTTTTGCTTCTATCAAAGTATCTACAAGCTGAAGGTCTGCTTCAAAATTAACCGCTCTAGGAGCTGGTCCGCCTGGCTGCTTTGTTAAATCTAAAGCATGCATCAATAGCTGCTTCACTCCTGATAATTGCAGTGAGATATCTTCAAAGACATGCTGAACAAATGGAAGATTCTCTACTTCTGTCGATTCATTGACATCATACATGCGAACAATTTGTTCAAGATAATCATTAGGTGCTGGATTAGATCTGGCAAAATCATAAACATGTCGGATCATATCCTGTAAACCGGTGTCGCTGCGATCATTAGTAAAAGTATCTACTAAATCAAAGAAGTGATTATTTCCTTCTTTGCCGTATGCTTCTTCAAATAATTCATCCAGCACCTCATCTCTGATGAGCTGGGCTTCTGTATCGTCTGCAATTCTAAACCCCGGGTCTACATCAAGCATATAGTAATATTTGCGAATCATATCAAGGCAAAAAGAATGCAAGGTTGAAATGGATGCTTTATTCAAGAGCGATACTTGCTTCCTCAAATGTCTTGATGTCGGATTCATGGCTATCGCATGATCCAACGCTTCACCAATACGATGCCTCATTTCAGCAGCTGATGCATTCGTAAAGGTTACCACTAATATCTCGTCCACATTAAGCGGGTCCTCTTCTGAAAGAATCCGTGTAATAATTCTTTCCACAAGCACAGCTGTTTTGCCTGATCCGGCTGCTGCAGCTACGAGTATATCCTGCCCTTTTGCCATAATTGCTTTCCACTGATCATCTGTCCATGTGACCTCAGGAGGCTTAGGCGGAATAATAGACTTAGCCATCTTGTTCGACCTCCTTCCGTATTAATGCGAGCATTTCATCTTTGCCTTTATTATCAAGGCTTCTAAACTCATTTGACTCAAGCGTTTCATCAAATTGGCAAACCGACTTAAATGAACAAAATGTACACGGTGTGCGATCCTTCATTTTGTATGGAGAAATATCTACTTGCCCATCAATGATTTGATTCCCTGTAGCCGTATATTTGTGGCGGACAAATCGGCGCAAATCATTAAATTCCTGTTTATTTGCCACTTTAGATCGTTTTGATAAAGAACCATCTTTATTAAAGCCTGCTGATATAATCGGTGAATCGCCAGTTTCCAGCGTTTGGTCCATAAGCTTTACTACATTTTCCTCACCTAATAGCAATCCGTTCATCTTAAACTTCTTAAAGATTTCTTTTTCAAGCTCATCAATTGATAACATTTTAGCTGCGCTTATCATTGGGTTATGAACATGAAAATATAATACGCCTGCAGGGTCGGCATTCAAGCCAATTAAATCTTCAGAGTGTGCGATGATAATATCCAAATAAGTAAGCATTTGCAATGATAATCCGTAATAAACTTCATTTACATTTAAATCTTTCGCACTTGATTTATAGTCGACTACTCTCAAATAGACACCGTTGCTATCCTGCGCTTTATCCACTCGGTCAATTCTGCCGACCAGCTCCATCTTCGATCCATTTTTTAAAGGGAAGGTTAATGATGGAAGCTCGCCTTTTGGTCCGAATCCAAGTTCAAGTCCAACCGGCGAGAACCCGCTTGCCTTTGCATGCTCACTCATGATAAATGAAGCTCTGCTTATGATTTGCTCTAATTTTCGTTTTATATAATGATGACGATTAGAGCTTAATAAAATCTCATTTTGTAATTTTGGTGCCAGCATTTCCACTGCTTCTTTTGCAAGAATTTCACATTGCTCTCTTGTCATTGCATTCCAATCGAGCTCTTTAATCATTACTGTTTCAGTAATATATTTAAGTGCAGCATGAAACAGCTCTCCTATATCTGGCGCATCAAGCCGATAGATTTGTCTTTCGCGCAGCCTCAAGCCATGCTGAGCATAATGTGAGAAAGGACAGCTATGAAACAGCTCCATCCTCGAGACGCTTGCCTGGATTTGGTCGCCGTATAATTCAGTGCTCACCTGATCATTTAAGTTTGCTGTTCGATTTTCATAATTTAAGCTGGATAGTACCTTTTTTGCACGTTCACGCCATTGATCATTTTGCAAATAAATATTATATGTGTCCCACCATAAATCATAAATAGGATAATTTCTTTTCTTTAACTGCAATTGCGATGTTAAATAGGTTAGTGCGGTATTTAAGTTTGCTGCAAATCCTATTTGCTCCTCTTCAGGAAGCTCAGCAGGATCAGACATATAAAAACTTTCCTGTACAGCTGGAAATATATCCATCATCCGTTTTATATATGGCGACGGCATGAGCGCCTTCCCCTCTTCATTTGCGAGCGGATAGCTTAAAAACAACCATTCTGAAGGTGTAACAAACGCTTTATATGCAAGAAATTCTTCATCTAAAAGCTTCGTTCTTGTTGCTGGTGCAACCTTCATTCCAGATGAGAGTAGATTCTCCCTGTCTACATCAGCCAGTACACCTTCTTCAGGGAATTTTGCAGGTAACACGCCTTCATTTAGTCCGATCACAAATGCCGCTTTAATATCTGCCACACGTGACCTTTCAAGATCAGCCGTGACAACCTGATCCATCGCAGGAGGAACGATGCTGAATTGCAAAGTCTCCATTCCGGCATCTAGCACATCTGAGAAGCGTTTTAAGGTCACTTCCTCGTTACCAAGCATTTCAACATATTGATCTAATAGTTCAATCACTGCATTCCATGCCTGGCTATGTTCTCTCGACTTAACTAGATTTCCATTTTCTTCTTCAGTCATTTGCCATTGTTCTATTTTCAATGGAACATCGATTTCTTCTAAATAAAGATATAGTGCTTCACAATAACTGCGGCCCGTTTCCGCCTTCTTTAGTCTCCTTGATAGCCTTAATATTGGCGCTGTAATCATATCGCGCAGTTCATTAATCTCTTGCTCCAGCTTTTGCTCACTATCTGTCTGTGCAATGTTCTCCAGTTCAAGTCCTTTCATTCTTCGATACGTCCAGCGGTCTTTTTTCGTCCACTTTAACCCCTGTATTCCGTAGGCGAGCACATAATTCTCTAAACGGTCCATTTTCTCTCTTAAACTATCTGATTTAAGCTTTGCTGGAAAAAGCAACTCCGTTTTTACCGCACGAAAAATCGGCTCATAACGCCAATTTCCGTGAATGATTTCTAAAGTTGAACGAATTAATTCAATCACAGGATGATTCTGCATTGTACGTTTTTGATCAATGAAAAAAGGGATGTTATAGTCAGCGAAAATGGTTGAAATCATATCTTTATACTCATTGGCATTGCGGACAAGGACTGCGATCTCACGATATCGCCATTCGTTTTCACGGACAAGGCTGTTAATTTTTCTTGCAATCCCTTCTATTTCTGCTCTGCGATTAACCGCTTGCGCAATACTGATAGCAGCTTCACCTTCAAATGGAACCGGAGGCCGCTTTTCAAAATAAGCTTGCAAATGCCGCAACGAAGGATGACTCCATCTGTATGCCCCTTCAAATACAACTTCCTCAACCTGCTGACCATTATTTTTTGCCATCTCGTATAATGTTTGGCTTGTTTCACCTGACATTCTGAATAAATGCAGATCATCCGGTGGCAATTCTTTGAAGGGCTTATCAAGAGTCAAAGTAATCGTTACATTTTTACAAACCTTCATTAATTGATTGATAATATTATATTCTTGCGGTGTAAAACTAAAAAAACCATCTATATATACGTCAGCTTGTTTTAAATAAGCTGACTCTTCAGCCTTATTGCTCAGAAGCTGAAAATAATCTTCAGAATCTACATATTTATCAATAATCGACTTTTCAAAATTAGAATAAATTATTTCTAAATCATGAAGCTTGTCCAGCAGCGCATTCCCGCTATTTCCGCTTTCCGATAGCTCCATTTGCTTTGCAGCCAGCTCCTCGGGCTGGATGCAATACCGCTTAAATTCAGTCATCATTTGTTCAATTTGCTGGATAAAGCCGTTTTTATCGGCAGCCTTTTGAAAGAGCTTCAGTTCATCCTTTTTTTCTTCGATAATTTTCCGAATCAGCATGCTGATGCCTGTACTATTTAAATGATAGCGGCTCATACCGCCTGTCTCCTGTAAGATTCTCCAGGCCAGCCGGGTGAAAGAATACACTTGACTGCGTATCATCCCGTCCAAGCCAGGTGTTTTAATTAATTTATATTCTGATAAAAATGTCATCTGCTCCGGTACTAAATAAATGATTGGCGTACCGTCTGGCGATTCAATAAGGCTATGCCGAATCTCATTCATACATGTTTCAGTCTTCCCGCTTCCAGAGCGGCCAATCAAAAAACGAACTGACATCAAATCACCTACCTTCATTGTGATGCAGTGTGGTTAAATTAATTTTCGTGCGGATTTACACCCATTTCACCTGATTATTTAACCTGATGATATATACACTATTTTAGCATATGTGCCGTTTAAATTATCCTATGTTGGCTTTACAAATTGGCTGGTTATATATAACTATAGTCCTCAGCATTCGATACGCCGATTCCGTATTTTCCTCGCGCTCCCCTTTTAACGCCTCTCATGAAATCAAAACCACCAGTGTGAACTGGTGGTTTGCTCTGCGGCTGAAAGCCTCTCTTACCGGCCTTGGCCTTAAAGGCCCACTGAAAGGTTTCCCTTTTGCACCACATTCACTCACCAATTCTAAAGAATTTCGTTATTTCTTCTTATTTTTTTCTCCTGTGAACGGATCAAACTCTTCGAACAATGTTAACTGGTCAGCTCGGTAGTTTCTACCAGCTGATTTCGAAT
>NZ_PISD01000060.1 GCF_002835735.1 Cytobacillus horneckiae
TGTAGATTTAAAATAAAGTTTAACTGTTTATAAAAAAGTTTGACCGTTTTAAAAAAAGATTAACCGTTTATAAAAAAGTTGCACCGTTTTACCCCTTTGGATATGATTGTCTAAAGGGGTGTTTTTATGTCCAAAAGAAAAAGAACATCTACAGTGGAAAAATGGATCAAAGAAGGTCGTGGTACAGGAACAGGTACAGACTACCGGCCATGGCTAAAGATTCAAGATGTTTCCTCATTAGGTCGGTCAACGAGGTTAAAAGGCATTAAAACTAGTAGACAGCACGAATTTTTATCAGACTTAGAGCGAAACTACTTTTACTTGACTGAATTTTCTGATGTTATTACAGATATAAGAGAGCAGTTTCCTTTATTACCTCAAGAAGAAACGCTTTTGATAGCAGATGAACTTGGAATAAAGCATCCTAGAAATCCGAAAAACGGAGAGCCTATTGTAATGACAACGGATTTTTTATTGACAATTAATAAAGGGCAAGGGATTCATGAAGTCGCACGTACAATTAAAATGAAAGATGAGTTATTAAAAGAGAATGTACTTGAGAAGTTCGAAATTGAAAGAGAATATTGGAAGCGTAAAGGAATTGATTGGGGTATTGTAACAGAAGAAGAAATCAATAAAATAATTGCGAGAAACATTAGCTATATTCACGATTATTATGATATTTGTAGCTATGATGTGTTTCAAGAATTGAATGCGAAAAACATTGAAGACTTGGTTATGTCATTACTAAGTAGATTGCTAGATAGTTCGGCAAGCATAAGAACAATTACAAATGAATTCGATATAGATACACACCTGCCAATTGGTAGTGGTGTTACGCTTTTTTATCACTTACTTGCTAGAAAAATTATTGTCATTGATTTGCAAAAGCCATTGGATTTAGAGCAGTCGATTGAAATTAAGTATATTGATGAAAGCAACTTGAAGAAGGTGAAATATGGATGATTTATATTAATCAAGTACTTCAATATACAGTAGATTCTAAACGGATTCGTATCATTGAGATGGAAGAGTTTCATGTGTTTATTGTTGATATTGATGCAATTAGTTCCATGCCGAAAAAGGAATTATATTCGAATCTAATAGAGGAAATCCAGCAAGGTGAATTACTTCTGATTAGCGATCCATTTGCAAAAGTAATAATAGATAGTGAATTATCCGACCTTCGAATTCAGAAAAGAGATGAGGGTTGGTCGATTATTCAACATTATTGTTTAGAACACATGGAAGCATTGCTTCAAAAAGGTGGTCGTGAAAAGAAAATAAAAGAAATTGCAGATGAAAGTGGAACAAGTTCTACGAAAATAAAAAAGCTACTTAGCCGTTATTGGCAGCGAGGTATGACGAAAAATGCAATGCTCCCTGATTACTCGAATTCGGGAGGAAAAGGTAAAACAAAAACTTTAAATAAAGCTAAGGTAGGTCGCCCACGAAAGGTGAGTATCAGTAATGAATATCAAACAGGTATTAATATTACGGATGAAGTAAAAGTTCAATTTGAACACGCCATTAACAAGTATTACCGAGCTTCAAATAACTATTCGTTGAAAGATGTTTATAATTTCATTCTGCGTGACTTCTATTCTGATCGCTATAAGGAAAATGGTGAGATGAAGTACCGTATTTGGGATGCCACTCGAATTCCCTCATATCATCAATTTTACTATTGGTTTAAAAAACTTGAAGACCCAAAAAAGATATTCAGTTCCGTAAAAGTACAAAAGAATATGAATTGAAATATCGCCCTATTTTAAGTGACTCTAAATCGGAAACAAATGGTCCAGGTACTAGATTTCAAGTTGATGCTACCATTGCGGATATTTACTTGGTTAGTTCGCTTGATGTAAATAAAGTAATTGGGCGACCAGTTATTTATGCAGTACTTGATGTGTATTCACGTATTATTACAGGTCTTTATGTTGGACTAGAAGGTCCATCATGGATTGGTGCAATGATGGCTTTAGATAATATGATCGCAGATAAAGTAGAATTTTGTAAGCAATATGGAATTGATATTACTCCTGAGCAATGGCCAACACATCATTTACCTGAAATTATTATTGCTGACCGAGGTGAGTTTGAAGGGTATTCGGTAGAGAATTTAATTAATAATCTTAATCTTAAAATTGAGAATACTACAGCTTATCGTGGGGATTTGAAAGGGATTGTTGAAAGGAAATTCCGTACGTTTAATGGGAAGGTAAAGCAAAAAGCTCCCGGAGCAATTCAAAAGGAATATCGAGAACGAGGAGATCAGGATTATCGCTTAAATGCTACTCTGAATTTAAAGGAATTTACATCTCTAATTATTACAATGGCGCTGTATCATAACCAAAAGGTCATTGATAAATATCCTGTTGAAAAAGAAATGGTAGCTGATGGACTAGTGCCAACGCCAATTAACTTATGGAATTGGGGCATTCAAAATCGTAAAGGAAGACTAAGAAAAGTTGATAGAAATGTACTTCGTTTGAACGTGCTTCCAAGAGGAAAAGCGACAGTTTCAAGAGCTGGAATCAAGTTTAAAAACCTTCTATATGGTTCTCGCCAAGCGATTGAAGAGCAATGGTATTTGAAGTTGAAAAATAGAAGTTTAGAAATCGTTTATGATCCGCGACATATTGAAAAAATCTATATTCCTCACGATAACGGAATGGATTTTGAAACATGTATTTTATTAGAACCTAGTCAGCAATATAAAGGTGACTTCTTAGAAGAAATTGTCTTCCAACAACAACTTCGGAATGAACTAGAAGAAATGGAACGAACAAATCAAATTCAGCTCACAGTAAATACTGATGCTGCATTGGAAGAAATTATTAAAAAAGCTGTGAAGAACAAAAAACAATCTTTTAATCAACCAACAAGTAAGAAAGCTAAAATAGCTGCTATTCGTGATAACAAGGATGTTGAAAAACAGTTAAACCGTGAAACTGAAAAGTTTGATTTATCACCTAATAAAGTTAGTGAAGCAGCTGAAGTAATCGACTTCGTTACAAAAGAGAAGATTGATGAAACACCACCTAAGAAATCAAGCTCACGTCTTATGGAAAAACTAAAGAAGAAGCGAGATGAGGAATTTGGGAAAGACAAATGACATGGTTGTCTTAAAAGGAGATTTTGAGAAAGGTGTCTATAAGGAGCAACTTTTAAGTGAATATACCAATAATCCCTTCATCGAAGCTCTTCCACCTATATTCAATGAGGATGATGTGCTAGAGCGATTTATGGTGACCCCACGAATTAGTGATCAAGATAAGTTAAGTGAAACGAATATTCGTTACCACGTCTTAAAACGTGTGAAAAATTTTATCCAGCCGTTACCGATTCATTTCGAGGTAGAACGTCGATTGTCTACATTGATTCGGCGAGGTTATTTAGCGCGTAACCCATTAGATAGAACATTTCTAGAACGTGTTCGTGTGTTGCATGAATTGCGTGAGGAAGAGGAAACGGCTCACAAATATATAGATGAACGACTAAATTATATTCGTTCAACTGCCGATAGCTTATCCATTATCGGTATTTCTGGAATTGGTAAAACAACAGCAATTGAACGTCTTTTGCTTATGTATCCACAGGTGATCAAGCATGAAGAATATAAGGGACAACCGTTTAATCGAACCCAAATTGTATGGCTCAAAATTGACTGTCCTTATGACGGAAGCTTATCTACCCTTTGTAAAAGCTTCTTTAAAGCGATTGATGATTTACTAGAAACACGATATCTTGAAAAATTCGGGTACCTAAACCGGGTGACATCGACAATGCTGTTGCATATGACATCACTGGCAAGCATGTATGGTATCGGTGTTCTAGTAATTGATGAAATCCAGCACTTATTACATTCTAAAAACGATCAGGAAGAAATGCTTAATTTTTTTGTAACGTTGTCCAATACAGTTGGTATTCCAACAGTCTTAATCGGTACTTCTAAAGCGCAAAAACTATTCAAAGGAAACTTCAGACAGGCAAGACGTGCTGCAAGTGAAGCAGTTATTTGGGATCGTATGGCGGAAGATAGTGAAGAATGGGAGTTCTTCCTAGAAACGCTTTGGGAATTACAGTGCTTAAAAACCCAATCCAAGCTTACAGAGGAAACGAAAAAGGCATTTTATTATGAATGCCAAGGGATAACTTCTGTTGCTGTAAACTTATTTATTCTAGCACAAGAAAGAGCATTGTTTGATGAGGATAATCCGAATGAAATTATTACACCAAAAGTATTAAAAAAGACTGCCAAAGACGATATGCAAATGATTCAACCGATGATGACAGCTATTCAGAAGAACAATTTGGCTGAAATGACGAAATATGAAGATATCATGATCAACCTTGATGAAATAATGCTGAATCATAAGCGAAATACAGAAGTTACAGGGCGTATTCAAGAAGCGTTTAGGGAACGCCAAAATACAATCCAGTATAAACGCCAAGACACTATAGAAACTTTAAGTGTCGAAGTGGCAGCCCTAGGTATTTTTGATAGTTTGAAAGATAACGACATTAAAAAACTCGTACAAAAAATAGTCGGTGAAAATCCACTTGATATTGATTTTCACCAGCTTAAATCAGATGTAATTCAGCAGGCAATTGCATTAAATCAACAAAAGAAGGAACAAAAAGATAAGCCAAAAGTGAAAAATGCAGAGGTTTTACCATTACTAACGCTAAGAAAGCGAGCATTGGACAAAAAGCAACATCCTCATGAATTATTGAAAGCAAATGGATACATTAAAAATCCTTTGAAGGAATTCTACTAGGAGGGAATCAAATGCTGCCATTCTTTACGGATCCATATCCAGATGAATTGATATATTCGGCGATTGCGCGATATCACTTTTACAGTGGAAATATTGATTACAAAGATACATTGGAAGAAGTGTTTCAAAGTCGTTCTGTAATACCGAGTGTAGAGATTGGTAGTCATTTTTCTATATTAGCTGAGCAATTAGGCTCCAACTATTCTGTTGAAAGCTTATTAGCTAAGCATACGATCTACCCTTACTATGCTTCGTTTCTTTCCAAGCAACGCCAGAAAGAACTTCTACAAGATGTTCAAGTAGATGGAAAAGGACTTTATACAAGACTTGGCATAGTTGCAGGAAGCATTTGCAGAAAGAATGGACTCTTTTATTGCCCAGAGTGTGCAACTAATGATATTGAGCAACATGGAGAACCCTATTTTCATCGTGAGCACCAGCTACAAGGGATTGATTTCTGTGCACATCATGAACTGAAATTAATGAAGTATCCTATCGATTTTTCAAAGCAAAGTCGAATTGAGTTTATTCGATTTGATAAAAAGCTAATGAACTTATCAATGATTCAAGAAGTTGAACTAAAAGAGTTTATAGCCATTCAAATTGCTTTAGCAAAGATGGCTTATCAACTGCTGCAAGTTCCAATACATCAATTTTCAAGAGAATCTATTAATCTTAAATATCGTGTTCTTTTACGGGAGCGTAATTTAATAACAACGTCTAATCGAATTCGGCAAAAGGAGCTATACAAAGCATTTCAATCAAAGTTCCCAAAAGGCTTTTTAGATGAGTACGAATCAGCAATCAATGTAAATGATGAATACAATTGGCTGAAGGTCATTACACGCAATCTAAAACGTCATGTACATCCTTTCCGTCATTTGCTTATTCTTTATTTCTTAGAACAAGATTTGGAGTCCTTTTTACAAATTGAAGCTGATACAGGTCCTTTCGGTAGTGGCCCATGGCCCTGTTTAAATAAAGCAGCTAATCATTATAAGGAATTTGTGATTCATGAAGTAAATGTTACAAGGGATTTTAAATCAAATGCACCCATTGGCACGTTTGAATGCTCTTGTGGCTTTATTTACGCTAGAAAGGGTCCTGATAGATTATCTGAAGATAAATATCGTATTGGACGTACAAAAGCGTATGGAGATGTCTGGAAGGCTAAATTACATGAATTAGCAGTTGATGGAACCTACAGTATAAGAGCATTAGCTAGAATGCTTGGCGTGGATTCGAAAACAGTTAAAGGACATCTTGCCTCAGTTGAGAAAATAGAGAAATTACCTGATAAAGTTTTTCCACCGATGTTACATATGTATCGAAAGCAATTATTAAAAGGAATGCAGCAATATCCAAGTTACTCGAGAACACAAATTCGTCAATGTTTACCGAAAGAATATATTTACTTATATCGAAATGATAAAGAATGGCTGTTTGAACAGTTACCTATAATTCAGGCGAAGGAAAAGCCAAAATCAATTGTCAATTGGGACGTACGTGATCGAGAATATCTTTCTAAAATTAAACAGCTTTACAAAGAATTAATTGAACTGGAAAAGCCCGTACGTATCACGATTTCGATAATTGGGAACGTCTAGGAATCTTATCAAATTTGGAGAAACATCTTGATAAGCTGCCACAAACTGAAAAATATCTAAATAAAATTACGGAATCTATACAACAGTTTCAGATTCGACGATGCTGTAAAATTATTGATCGTATGTTGCTGGAGCAAGAACCAGTTGTATTATGGAAAGTACAGCGTATTGGCGCTGTTAAGTCACATCATTTTCACGAAATAAAACCGTATTTGGAAGAGTATTTACGAACAAAACAGGAAGTGAAAAGTTATGAGCAAACAACAGGTTAAACTAGCTTGGCCTTTTGCTAAAGGTGAAAAAGCACAACTAATATGGATTGGTGAGCCATTTCGATATGATCATAAAATGATAATCAAAGCTTATTTTCGCTCACAAGGTCGTACAGAAGGTATATTAATGGATTGGGGTACATTACCATGCTTAGCAATCCAACATTATTATACTGATGGCATCATAACGGCTAGTCAAGTTTCTGAAAGTGTACAAGAAATCGATATGACTATTTATCCTAATAAAGTTAAATTTCACGAACGCCCTTGGTCTATTCAAGGAAGCAGTGATCCTGCAACTTCCCGTAGTTTCGTGTTCTCTTTTGATGGAAAGAATGTGATTTTACCAGTCATTGAAGTATTGCGTAGCATTTTAGCTCCGAACGGCTTCCTTTTATATCGCTTGTTTGAATCGAATTCATTTCCTCAGTTCTTCACAGAAACATATGAACCTAATAAAATCCATCTTAGCTTTTCATCACAATATGAATTGAAATACACAAAGACAACGTTCATTTATCAATTGGTGTGGTTGCTAACGAATCGAGACCTACGACAAGCCTATGAAAATATAGCATTTACTTGGTTGCAGGAAAAGACTTTGAAGTTCGAATGGAACTTTACACAACCGATTACAATAACAGCTCGTGTAAAGGAGAAGAATAACACGTGTACAGTATTACAAATTGTTAATGTGAAAAATAAAGATATTCCGTACCAACATATTTCGATTTCGCATCCAGAAATACAAAATCAAGAGAAATCCAATGAGGCAAAGAAATACACTTATCGTTCTCTAAATAGACAGGGTGATGAAGAGGGCTTTACATTAGATGAACAATTAGATGGTTCTACAGAGGACTTTGATCTTGTACAAATGAATCAGTTGAAACATGAATATACATCGGTACCCAAAATCAAACGAATTAAAAGTAGTTCCTCAAAGCAGCGAACGAAAGAAGATGAAAATACTAAGAAATACTATGGCAGCAATGATTCAATTCGATCTACAGCAGACACTGGAGGTCAAAAACTAGCAAGAGGAATAGAACATCAAATGTTATCTGAAATTCAAGTACAAGGTGAATTGCAAGATTTCATTAATGTCCTTAGAATAATGGAGCAATATCCAGAAGTAAGTGCGATACGAGCATTTATAGATGTGTTACCAGAGGGAATTGGAGACCGCAGATTTACGAAATTGAGTGATAATATCACGAAACGACGTTATGTGATTGCAGAAGTATATATGATAAGTGGGAAGAAATTCAATATTATTGAAGTTGAGCGAGAAGATCGCTCTTTATCAATGCTAATTTTATCATCACTTGCAATAAATGATTGGAAATCGATTTATGATAGATTGTTAGTAAACCTTGTGAATGATAGTGGTACGTGGACAAGTAAGTCGCTGAAAAGTATTGAGGAGAGTAGGGTTACAGTGATGAAAGCTAAACACAGTTCTAAAGGGGTTAAGCATAAGGCTGAAATTCTATTAAATAAGTTAGAATAGCAGTGAAGATTTGAGTAAAGGAATAAATGAAATACCTCTTCCCTCAAAGAATAATCCAAATATTTCCCCGAATTAATTCACGCTATATACACTTACAATAACTAATTCGAGAGCTATCACCAATACTTCGTAATCAAAACGGTGCGACTTCTTTAACTTACATAAAACAATTACGCTAAGAGTGACTAAGTATATTATTTACTTTCTTTGTTGACAATAGTTAAGAGTGTTAACAGTATTAGAAATAGGAGGGCCCTGCATTTATGAAGGCTGTAACTTATCAAGGACCAAATCATGTACAGGTTAATCAAGTAGAGGATGCAAAATTAGAAAAAAAAGACGATATTATAGTTAAGATTACTTCTACTGCTATTTGCGGATCTGATTTGCATTTATATCAAGGTAACATGCCATTACCCCCAGGATATATTATTGGCCACGAACCAATGGGTATTGTGGAAGAAGTTGGACCTGAAGTCACAAAAGTAAAAAAGGGAGACCGTGTTGTCGTTCCCTTTAATGTTTCATGTGGACATTGCTTTTATTGCCAACATGAAATGGAAAGCCAATGTGATAACTCAAACCCTCATTATGATTCTGGCGGATACTTGGGTTATACTGAGAAGTTCGGTAACCATCCGGGTGGTCAGGCTGAATATTTAAAAGTCCCTTTTGGAAACTTCACTCCCTTTGTTATCCCGGAGTCATGCGAATTGGAGGATGAGTCACTGCTCTTTTTATCGGATGTTCTGCCAACAGCTTATTGGAGTGTAAAAAATGCAGGTGTAAAATCAGGCGATACAGTTATTGTTCTTGGATGCGGACCTGTTGGGTTGATGGTACAAAAATTTGCCTGGATGGAAGGTGCAAAGCGTGTAATAGCAGTTGATTACTTGGATTACCGGATCAATCATGCGAAAAAGATGAACAATGTTGAGGTATTTGAGTTCACAAAATACCCTGATATGGGCGAACATTTAAAAGAGATCACACATGGTGGGGCAGATGTCGTCATCGATTGTGTAGGTATGGACGGAAAGAAATCACCCCTAGAGTTTCTGGAACAAAAATTCAAACTGCAGGGCGGAACCCTTGGACCTATTCAAATTTCTACTAAAGCTGTCCGAAAGTATGGGACAGTGCAAATGACTGGTGTTTACGGGGGTAACTATAATCTATTTCCATTAGGTGCATTTTGGATTAGAAATATTAATCTTAAAATGGGACAGGCTCCAGTCATTCATTTTATGCCAGAATTGTTTAAAAAAATAACAAATAACGAATTTGACCCAAGAGATATTATCACACACAAGATGTCCCTTGAAGAAGCAAGTCATGGTTATCGAATTTTTAATAATCGTGAGGATGAATGTATAAAAGTCGTTTTAAAACCGTAATCCTCTTCTCTTTCCAAAAAGACTTCATACTTTGTATAGAAGTCTTTTTATTCGACCATTTAGCCAAGAAGGTCAAAAAGTAATTGATAGATACAATGAATAAACTCGCATACAGTAAAGACGAACCTGCTGACCTAGTCAATGTAGCAATTGAAGAGCTAATACATCAAAAATATGAACTTCCCATCTACAATACTTTAAAAGATGCAGCCAATGATGTTCGAAAAAGGTCTTATCGTATGATTTATCATAACTTACTTAATGAAAATCAAAAAGAGAGCGTGAATCAACTTTTCGAGGTATCAGAAGGTTCTACAAACAGTCCATGGAATCAATTGAAAGAGGATGCAAAAAGAGCGACTTTATCACATTTAGAACTCTCGTTGCTCGCCGAGATTGGTTAATGGAAACTGAACATCTCTACAGAATTACTTCATGATATTAAGAATTTGTGGAACAACAAAACGTATTTTTTGTTATTCAGCAATAGGGTCAAATCGTATTATGTGGTTAGCCGGTTTTTTCTGGTTGACCTATTTTTTTAGGTACTATTCTTGAGGTAGCCGGGATTAAAGAACTGTTAAGTAAAAATAAGTTGATCCGTTAAAGGGGTAGAATATTGAGTAAAGCTCCTTGTCCTAAAGGTCAGTTCAATAAAGAAAAAAGGTGTCTCTTTTGAGGAAGAATAAGCTTCTGTGTTGAAAGTAAACCACTTTTTTCACACTTTTTTAATTTATTTGTAGTGAACAACATAAACATTCTATAGAAGAAAATTATTTCTATAGGAGGTTTCCATGGATCAAAAGGATCAAAGTCGTCAATTAGACCAAATAAAGCAAATGCAACAAATGTTTAAAGCGAACATGAAAACTCAACCTTATCCCATGTACCCTAACTATGGGAAAATCACACGTTACGAAGAAATTCCGATAAGTTTACCTGAACAGCGCCAGCTGCGCCATCCCGGAGTGGAAAAAATTATGGTACCCCTTCCAATTATCGAAAACCCGAACTATAAAGGGAGTGAAAAGTTAACAGGAAAAGTAGCACTTATTACAGGGGGTGACAGTGGTATTGGTGCAGCAGTAGCAATTGCGTTTGCTAAAGAAGGCGCAGATGTTGCTATTTCATACTTAGATGAACATGAGGATGCAAATAGAACAAAAACGAGGATTGAACAACTCGGACAACGTTGTTTTCTAATGCCTGGGGACTTGCGAGACAAACAACAGTGTATCTCCATTGTAGAACAAACAGTAAATACGTTTGGACGTCTCGATATTCTTTGTAACCACGTTGGTATCCAATTCCAACAACTAAGTCTGCTTGACATTACAGATGAGCAATTCGATGACACCTTCAAAGTTAATATATACTCTCATTTTTACACAACAAGGGCAGCGCTTCCTCATTTAAAACCAGGCAGCTCAATCATTGGCACTTCTTCAGTGGTGACGTATGTAGGTGAGCAGCAAATGATTGATTATACGGCCACAAAAGGCGCAATAGTTGGTTGGACACGTGCCTTGGCTAAAAATGTCGTGAAACAAGGGATCCGAGTCAATGCCGTCGCCCCCGGCCGAATTTGGACCCCACTTATTTCAGCAAGTTTCTCGTCAGACCAAGTCGCTGTATATGGAGCATTTAATCCAATGGAACGAGTTGCCCATCCATTTGAACTCGCACCGACCTTTGTCTATCTTGCTTCTGATGATTCTCGTTTTGTTACTGGTCAAGTTCTTCATGTTGATGGGGGAGAATCCACACATTCCTAATGGAAGGGGGTTACCATTTTGAGATATGAATTTAATCCAGAAGTAAAGCTATTGCTAGTAAACCATTCAAATGAAAAAGTAAGGATGGTCTATATGGAGGATTCCTGGCCCATGCCAAAAATAGGACTGAGACCACCATATTATTGCTACCCAAGTTACGAGCTGAATTATCCAATAATCTAAATAATAACAGACAAAAAGACTTCTATACACAGTGTGGAAGTCCATTCAACATTTCGCTTAGGGTTCGCAATTATGCTAACTTTCAATTCATCCATTTAAACTAATAGGATAACGGTTTTAAAACGACTTTTATACAGTCGTCCTCACGATTATTAAACATTTGATAACCATGACTTGCTTATCCAAGGGCCACTTTGTATGTGGGTCAAACTCGTTATTCGTTATTTTTTCAAAAAATTCAGGCATAAAATGTATGACTGATGCCAGTCCCATTCTCAGATTGATATTCCTAACTCAACCCAATGGAAACACATTATAGTTGCCCCCATAAACATCTATTAATTGGACCGTTCCATATTTTTGCACAGCTTTTGTAGAAATTTGAATAGGTCCAAGGGTTCCACCTTGGCAACTTTAATTTTTGTTCAAGAATCTCCAAAGATGATTTATTCTCGTCAATACCTACACAATTGTGGATTTGAAATAAAGTCGTACCGTTTATAAAAAAGATGTACCGTTTTAAAGAAAGTTATACCGTTTACAAAAAAGTTGCACCGTTTTATTCCTTTTCGATTAAAGGATTCTATGTGAGTTTTAATTAAACTTTTTTATAAAAAGGAATGTTCATTCAAAAAGAAAAGAATCCATTTTGATCAATCTTTTTTCAAAATGGATTCTTTTCTTTTACCGTAAAATATGGATTTGTCGAACGTTTTTGATCAAACTTTATTTTAAAGTTACA
>NZ_PISD01000061.1 GCF_002835735.1 Cytobacillus horneckiae
AAGATTGAATATCTAAAATTTCATCCCCCTTTTAACAACCAATTAAATTTAGG
Organism: Cytobacillus horneckiae; assembly: GCF_002835735.1. Taxonomy (GTDB): domain Bacteria; phylum Bacillota; class Bacilli; order Bacillales; family Cytobacillaceae; genus Cytobacillus; species Cytobacillus horneckiae. Next base: position 54 of record NZ_PISD01000061.1, read on the forward strand.
TGTTACTCATGATATAAAAGGAAAAAGGTGGAACACTGATATTTGGGAAGGTATCTTCAGTAGGTTCCTCCCAAAAATTAAAAAATTTTTTAAACTGTTGAGGGTAAAAAACAATTTATGAATCATTAATTATTGACACAGATAATTTAGTTGAAGAATTTTTAGGTAGAACATTAGAGCTTATAAAAGAAAACCAGTTGGTTTCACTTTCACCATTAATGACCACTTGAAATACTAATTTTATTCAGCAATACATTATACAATATATTGGCTATAAATTTCCTTTTTAAAATTATGAATAAAACTCTTATACTCTACCAATTATCCCATAATTTATCTATTATCCCTATTTCTTTTAAGATACTTACAAACATATTATCTTTTTCCGCTTTTAAAGCTTTTTCGGTACATGCTGAATGTGGTTTATAATTTAATTTTTGTGCAGATTCTAAAGTAGAATCTGCAAGGAAGTTCGTAGGGTTAGATTCTTCAAAGCATGTAGGTGCAATATAAGATTGATAAGTATGTTCTAAAATAATTCTAGTATCGGGAGATGGTAAAGTATCCCTTGGAATATTTAAAGTTATAAAAATTAACAGAATAACTGAAAAGGGAAAGAAAATAAAAAATAAGGTGCGCTTTCTTATCATAGTATCAATCCTCTATACTTAATAATTTTATATCTGATACCATTTCCTCTAAAGGAAATTCAAGCCATTATATTCCTTTACGACATATCCTTCTTTATCTATTAAATAAAAGGATGAACCATGTATAACTTGATTACTAGCATCGTCTTTTTTTACACTAGTCTTAAAATTCTTTAATGCATAATCTTCAATCGTTTGTTGGGATTTATCCAGTTAATAGATTCTAATTGTTTGAATCCAATTTATAATTTCTAGCATATTCCTTTTAAACTTCAGAAGTATCTATATCTGGATTGGCACTGAATGAAACAAATTCTATATCTAGTCCTTCTTCTTTCATTTACGTTGAATTTTTGCCATTTAGTCATCATAAGTAGACAAACACAGTGGTACAGTTTGTAAATACAAAACCTGCTTCCCATATCTCCCCCTTTAGATTCTGTAAACCAAAATCTTTCACATCTTTATTTATAAAATCAATTCATCTAATTTCCATTCTTAAGAATTCTTAATACCCTTGAGTTACAGGGAATACCGTTGGCACAAGGTTTTATTTCTGCTAGTACTGGTATTTTTTGAATCAAGTAATGATAGAATGAATACACGATCCTATTGAAGCCATTGGTAGTAAAAACTTCTTAATAGATGAATCACCTTAAAATGTGACAATTCCGAGGATAATTATCAAAGGATACATGAGAATACGTTTATACGAGCATAGTTCACAAGGTATAAAGCTACGTATTTTGCTAAAGTAAAGACTCTCAAGGGTTTTGTTCCAATTTCATTCATCTAACTAAATATTATTATTTATGGTTGAATTAGTTTCATGTAATTTATTATATCCTCTTCAGACATAGTACCTGTTATTACTTTAACTATTAAACCATCCTTATCAATTAAGAACGTAGTTGGAATAGGGGTAATGTCATAAGCTTCTGTCACTTCTCGGTTTCTATCTTTTAATATACTAAAAGTAAGTTCATGCTTGCTTTTAAAAGTATTGATGGCCAAATCACTTTCCCCAATATTGACTGCAAAAGTTTCTACACCTAATTCTTTAAATACTCTATATTGATTTTCCATATAGGGCATTTCTTTTTCACACGGTTTACACCATGTTCCCCAAAAGTTAAGAAAAACTCCCTTCCCTCTATAATCAGATAGTTGGATTTCATTCCCAACCATATCCTCTAGAATAAAGTCTGGTGCTTGATCTCCTGCCTGAACACGCACATTTTCTGTGAATAAATTTTGATAAAGCGTATAGGCAATTGCTGCAGTCATTATAAGTAATAAGCTAGAACGGATTAACAACCTAGTTTTCTTATTTTTCATAGGAATACCCCCATTTAAAGTTTTTTAGTTAGGCTTAGTATGGATTTTCTTAGAGAAAAGGAAAAATGGTAACATTCAAAAAAATACTCAATCAAAATATAAAATGTTACGAATATTAATTCTGTATAAATCATTATTCCAATAAAAAATGATTTGTTTATAACAAGAGGAGATATATAAGGATTAGTAATTTATAGCATCACCCACAAAATTTTCAATACTAAACATTAGAGCCCAAACATTAACTTGATATTAGTAGCTGCTAATTATTCTGTCAATTATGTTACCAAAAATGTACAAAAATATATCTTTCTACAACACACTTTCTTAATATTTATAATAGAACTATCGTTATAGTTAAGGTACATACATACTACTGAACTATTAATTCTTGCAAGTTCCACTCTTTTTAAATCAACGTTATGTCTCTTCAATATGATTCAGTACGTTTATCTAATATCATAATAGATAGGAAGAAGTATTTTGAGGAAAAAATCTAAAGGGTTTACACTTCATTATTTTGAAGAATATACAAAAGAAGAAAAAGTTTATCATATTTATAAAACAGACTTTAATAAAGCAGAAAGACAAGCTTTACAAAAGTTATCTGAAATCAGAAGAATCGACTTCAAAAAAAGATATAATCACCTTAAAAAGTAATAAATCCGGTACAGTTTATCATGCTAAATGGATTAAACCTAGTCCCATAATGGATAAGAAGAAAAAGTTTCAACTTGAGAAATTTGTTTATAAGACAATGAACAAGAAAAGTAAAAATAAGAAAGTGGACATATTCGGAATAGAGATATATCTTCTCGCTATATTAACTTTTATGGTAGGAGTAATTTTGACAACATTCACTGAGTGTATCCCCCTTGAATTATCACCTTACTTAGATGGTTCATTTTTATTTATGCTATTAATTTTCACACTGATCAAAGATTTTTTATATGAGAAAATTCATATAAATATTAAAAATGAAAGGATAATAGGTGTTCATATATTATTATTTAAAGGTTTCTTAGCCTTTGGTAACTTCACTACAATCTTTTCGTTTTTTTTATTCAGTACAGAATCTATAAGAATAAAAACGAATTGAAAAATAGAGATAAGTTCCATAATAGAATTGATTAATTATTGTCAGATGAAAAATTGAATCATTTTATTAATGTATAATTTATTATATTCATAATTATAAAAATACAAGGAAAATATTCTTGTCTTTTTTTGTTTAAAAATAGTTTATAAAAGTATACTTTAAAAACACTTTAACACTGAGATAGAAATATAGATTTAAAGCACTTTTATTTTTCCTTAAAGGTTATGTTTTTTATTTTTTAAACGTTTAGTCATCATTTATACCTTTACAAACAAAAACACATACATTATAATTAAATTAACGGAATTCAGTTACTTAATAGACTGAAGAAAAATGGGGGAAGTAAAATGGCTTTAGAATTTACAACTGTATCTTGGAGTATAAAACAAATGCTAAGAATGATCGAACGAGAAACAATTACTTTTGATTATCCAATTCAGAGAGCTGAAGGACAATGGAAGGGCAATCAAAGTTCTCTACTCATGGATTCATTATCAAGAAATTATCCAATCCCTGCACTTTACTTCGTGGGAGACAAAGAGGAAATTTTGGTGGAAAAGAAAGGGAAACAAGTTCCGGAAAAAATTGTAATTCGTAGCTGCTTAGATGGAAAGCAGCGGTTGACTAATATACGAAGTTTTATTATTGGGGAATTTTCTTTAGATACCAACTTAAAAGATGTGAAGGTAGATGGTATAGACTATGAACTTGCTGGCAAAACGTTTGATGAACTGGATGAAGTTATACAAGACTTAATCCTCTCAAGAACATTACTTACATACACCATCGATGGAGAATTAGTAACAGATGAAGAAATCGAGGATTTACTATATCGCCTGAACAACGGAACACCTATGACCCTTCAACAAAAATCCAAGGCTTTAATGGGTATTGAATGGGCGAGTACTATAAATAAATTAGGAAATCATCCATTTATTCATGAGCTTGCAGCATTCTCTAAAACCCAATTACGAACTGAAGGACATATTACAGCATTGGTTCAAACTATGATGATGCTAGATAAGGGATTTGAATATAAAAATGTAACTCAATCAGTTATCTCAGAATATATGCAGTCCTTTAGAACTGATTCAGAAAGCAAAATGGAATTATTAGAAAAAGTTAGAGGGGCGATGGATTACTTAACAAATGTGTTAACTAGAAAAGAAAGTACCCTTTTAAGAAAAATTCATTTTCCGATGGTTTTGATGACTGCTATAGATGCTCAGGAACAAAATATTGAGCATGATCAATTTGCAGAATGGATGATGTATTTTAAGGAAGCTATAAAACCTCAACAAGAGCAAACAATTATAGAAGAATACGATGTACCAACCAATTACCGTGAATTTATGGGTTCAGGCTCCACAGATAAATCTAAGGCAATTGGTAGATTAAATGAAATGAAAAGACACATGAAGGAATATGTAAAAATTTACTTCGGAGTCAAACAGAGTTAATTAATTCTATAATAATAGAAGAAAGTAGTACTGATTTACAAAAGGAGTTTTAAAATGAGTAATATTTATGGATATATTAGAGTTTCAACGAAAGATCAAAATGAAGCTAGGCAATTCACGAAAATGATTAATAAGGGTGTAGAAGCAAGGAAGATATTTGTAGATAAACTTTCTGGAAAAGATTTCAACCGTCCTCAGTATCAGTTATTAAAGAAGGTAATTAGTGTAGGAGATTTATTATATATTGATGCCCTTGATAGATTGGGAAGAAATTACGATGCAGTTATTAGTGAATGGAAAACCATCACTAGAGATATAGGAGCTGATATTGTCATCTTAGAAAATGAATCCTTATTTGATAGCAGAAAATTTAAGGAAATGGGTGACATGGGAAAATTAATGGAAGACCAATTCTTATCGCTTTTATCTTATGTAGCAGATCAGGAGCGAAAGAAAATAAAACAACGGCAACGAGAAGGAATAGAAAATGCCAAAAGAGCAGGCAAACACTTAGGCAGACCTTCACAATCATACGACTTATTAAATAATGAACAAAAAAACCTTCTTAATTTAAATTATGCTATTTGGAAAGAACGCAAGTTAAAATCTGTTGAGTTTATGGATTTGTTAAAACTGAAAAAGAACACTTTTTATAAAATTATCAAAGAATATGAAAACATTCATATAAAGAATGACATTAGAAGGGAGTAATCGATGTCAAATAATAATGAAGTAATAATAAAAAAAATAAAAGGTCTTTTAGCAATAGCTAATGATAATAAAAACGATGAAGAATCACAAACAGCTTTTTTAATGGCACAAAAGCTTATGATTAAAAATGATATTTCAATCTCTGAAATTGATACAAATATAGAACATAAAGATATCCAGGACGGACAGATAACTTCATATAAAAAGTTATATTGGTGGGAACATGAATTAGCTAACATAATGTCTAAAAATTTCAAGGTGAAAAGTTATATAAATAGCAAGTATCTACAAAACTCTATTCATAAGAAGAGAGCTATTATGTTCTTGGGTTACGAGAGTGATGTTGTTTTGGCCAAGGAAATGTACTTATTAGCATATGAAGCTTTAACGTTTTATGCTAATGAATTTGTGAATAGTTATTATGAGAATCACGCCTACTTGAGAGAAAGAAGAATAACAGAAAATATCAAAAGCTCATATATGAGAGGTTTCTTGTCTGGTCTTAAACAAAAATTTGTTGAGCAATTAATACAGATGCGTGAAGAGTTTGGATTAATGGTGCTTGTTCCAAAGGAAGTTGAAGAAACTTATGGAAGTATCGTTACAGGAGGAAGTCTTACTTATAAACTGCCACCTATTGAAGAAATAGCAGCCTATGAAAAGGGCTTTTATGACGGAAATAAAATAGATTACACAAAAAAGACAATAGACAATGTAATTTAGCAATATTATTTGAATCGTATTGATAGAAAATTAATAAAAAGATATAAGCGAAAAGTTTAATTAAGGGGGGATAGCCATGTCAGTAAAAGTTACATTTCTTGAAGGTAAGGATTCTAAAACTATGGGCATGGGTTCTTACACAAAAATGTTTGATTCTATTATTAATAATAACAATAAACTCTTAATAGTTGACCCTAAATTAGAATTAGAAGAATCTAAATAAAGCAAAAGATATTCCCTTAGGAGGAAATAAAAATATGGATTTATTAATAATAGGTGCATTACTTTTAGTAATTATGATTGTTTGGGGGATGCTTTATAAGATAATTAAGGAGCAAGATGAACTAGAAGACTATGGAAGCAAAGAGAAAGAGGGTTTTTAAAATAAGGTAGCCATGATTAACTTTACTGAAAAGGAATTACAGCGTTTCACACTAAAATTAAGGGGAGTTTCCCAGAAATTAAACAAGCATTGTGTTAAACACTAAAATACGACTTTTTTCAAAACGGTTCAACTTAATTTCAAATACACAGAAGGAGAACAATATGTTAAAAGATGTAATACAAGTTATTATTAGCTTTTTTAATAATCAAAATACAGTAGAGATACTATGTTTATCAAGTATCTTGTACATTATATATCTACTAATTTTTATTGCTTATTATCGTGATTTAAAAACATATCACCCGTGGCAGATGGGTTATTATGTATTTGAAATCCCGATATCATTACCTATATTTATATTTTCATGGCTAATTTATGATAAATTACCTCAAGGTTATACATTATTTGTTGAAACATATAATTCGATAATCATTTTTTTATCAATTCCATTAATTCTTATAGGTATTTTTAATGTAGTATTTTTGATAGTTGGTTGTTTTTGCATGTTAAGAGAAGAGATTTATTTATATAGAAAATTCAAGCATATAAAAGATTAAAGTGAAAGGGAATAATATAAGTTTCGTTTAAAGAAACACAAGAATAAAAACGTTAATTAAGGAGGAGATAAAGATGAGCTTAATCATTAAGTCCGAAGTGCGCTCCGCCAGAAAAACATATGATTGTGATGATTGCGGAAAACCCATCTTGAATAAGAAAAAATACCGTTATTTCTTTGGTTCTCCAGACAAATTCGATAAACCTTACAGCTTAAGGATTTGTAAAAGTTGCGACCCGTATCAGGAAGACTATTAAACGTTTTAAGCAACAAGTTTCATAGTTGATGAATTTAGTTACATTAGAAAGGGCTATTCGGAATAACGTGTTGAAATAACCTTTTCGAATCTGACAATATAAACTTTATAAATCGGATCTTAGTGTTGTAACTTTAAAATCAGATGCAAAATCCATAAAAAAATGGAGGGGAAAATGAAATGAAATGGTTAGTACAAGAGTTTTTAAACAACTCTTCAAATATCATCCGAATATTAAATGCGTTAGAGAAATGCTCCGTTGACTATTTATTGGTCAGAGTAAATCAAGATAACTCTCTATCTGTTATTGATAAAGAAAATAAAATACCGTTAGATAACTCTGAAGAAGCGATACAAGAATTTATTTTGAATGAACAAATCATGGTCTATGGCTCTAAGGCTTTTGCAAAGATAGCACAAGATATGGAGTTGGAACCTGGTTCATTTATGAATGATAAATTTGAATTTGAAGTCTTTCAAAGAGAGTTAGGAAATGAACTTTTAAATAATGAAATCATTTATGGTGAACTTTCGACTCTTTACCCAATAGGGGAAGAATTTTTTATTCGACCAACCGGAAATACCAAACTTTTTACTGGAATGACTGTAACCAAAGAGGACTTCTTGGATTGGCAAGAACGAGAAAATAGAGAAGATAGTCCTTATATCGGACAATCTTTAATGATTGCTCCGATACAAAGAATTAAAGCTGAATATCGTTTCTTTGTGGTGAATCAAAAAATAATTACAGGTTCAAGTTATAAAGTAGGTGACAAGATAAACAGTTCGTGTAAACCTTCTGTTGAAATCGAGGAATACGTTAAACAAATAGTAGATAGATTTCCATTAGCAAAAGCCTTTGTTATTGATATAGCAGAAACTGAAAAAGGCCTAAAGGTAGTTGAATACAACAATATTAATACTACTGGATTATATGGATGTGATGAAATAGCCTTTGTTCGTGCTATTAACGAATTAGATTTCAACCGAAGAGTAAAGTAATTAAATGTTTTCATTCTATTTTTTTCAATTCAATTAACGAAACTAATTTAAGCAGGGAGTTAACTAAGGAGTGATAAATGATGGAAAAGAATCAGCAAATTGTTATTGATTATTTAATCAATACTGGAAACGATTTTTTATCAGATATAGTGGAGTTGGAGGGGACTTATGAAAGTATACCTACCATTGTTTCAATAGCCTTTGAAGCACTCACAGAAAAAGAAAAAATAGAAGTAATTAAAGAATCAGCCAGTTATTTACTTAAAAATATGAAATAGTTACGAAACTCGATGATAGTTATGTAGATAGTAAACAAAAAGTATATGAGGGCGGTTAAATTGATAAGAGCACCTTTTATTGCTGATAAAATAACATACCTGAATGACGATAAAAAACATACTAGGACTGTATTTCATCCAGCTGTTTATTTCGATGAAGATGAAGCATACTGCTACTTTCCAGATGAAGAAACACAGTCTGGATTAATTGAGTACGATAATAAGGAACATGCCTTAACAAATGCTGAAACTCTCTACAAGTACTATGTATTGAATAAGTAATAAAATTTTTATAAGGAGGAAGAAATGTGCTAGAAATTATTCTAATTAACCTTGGAGTATCAACAGGTTATATTGATTATCTAAAAAACGAACCTTTAAATAGAATAAGTGAAAAGTTAGCTAAAACATATGATTATTCATCTGACATAAATAAAATGGAATATATTCCTGTCAATAAAATTAAAGGATTATGTACATTACGAGGTAAACCAGGAGTATCTCTATATGAGAATTTTAACAACTATAAATGCAGCCAATATAATAGCAAATATAATTTAGAAAAAACAACAGTTGAAACGTTTATAGATAAAATGCAGTCCATGAGCCTTAAAGATATTCATGATACTTTTATATCTGGAGATTACTCCGGTTCTCTTAACTTTACTTACTATAAAGATGTTGATGAATATTATGTTGGAACCGGTGGAAGCCACAGGACATTATTTGCAATAATTACTAGCGCCCCCCTAATATATGGGAAAGTTCACGAAATCTATGAATTAAATACTTTAAAAGAGAGTAATTATATTTACTCACTTTCACAAAAACAGGAATTAAACAAGTTAGTAAGTTCACTTGGTTTAGAACTTAAACAGCATGATAATCAAAATTCTTATGATAAGGAAATATCATACTATTATTCTTTTAAGGAAACTAACTTAAAATCATTCGACATCCCTACGATCTACAATTATGGCGATGATGAACAAGTTATTTACTCAAATAAAAAAATACATAAAGAAATTGAGTATCTACAAAATTTAAGAAATAAGAATTTGGCAATAACCCCCTACCCTACTTTCATTAGACAAAGCCTTTTTTTATTAAATGGGCTTTTCAGAAAAGATCCATTAATTAGCGATTTAAAAAAAATACATGATTTATAAGAGTTATTACTAATTAGTGGTAGGGGCGATGTACAATGTTTAAAGAAGTTATAAAATTTTTTATGGCTATTGTATTAATTAGTTTATTAATAGCTTTATTTTTTTATTACGCAGAAACAATTATTGGCTCTATTGTTTATGTTATTAGTGGATTTATTGAATGGGTGTTATCTCTTCATAAGTTTCTCCAGTATTTTATAGGAGCGTTCACTGTATTATCTTTGATAGTTATTCCACTTTGGTTATTTTTCAAGCAAGATTATCTAATATAAAAAAGCCTTGTTAACAAGGCTTCTTTACTTATTTTATGACTTGAAGAAATCAAGTCCTTTTATTGTTATTCGTATGTTGAATTGAAATTTCTATTTAATCTTGAGATAAATAAATCCAATTTCTTTCATCAAATTCTTCAATAATATAATTTGAATTTATATTTTGCAAAATTTTGTTAAAAGATTTTATATTATCTTCATTATCATACAAATCTTCTTGAATATATTCCTTAATAATATAATTCGTTAAATTTGTATTATTAACAAAATCCGAAAAGAACATTCTTAGGAGCAGTGAATCTTCTTCATTTAATTTTTCATCATTAATTAATGAAATCCTAAATACATTTAATATCTTGTTAATATCTTCTTCATCCAGATTACATAATGGTTCTAGTTTTTTATCTTCTTGTGTAAATGGATTTCTAGTATCTTCAATTACTACATAAGATATAATTATTCCATTTTTTAACGCATGGAAAATTTCTAAATCCCGCAATTTCAAAATTCTATGAAGTGAAATCATAATTTCCTCTTACCCAATTATTAATCCCCTTTTTTAGACAGAATACCTTCTGCTTCCAAAACTTGCCTAATCACATCATTTACTATTTTTGATTTTATACCCTTCTTCTTTTTCTTATTCCTACTTTTATTTATAACTAATTTGTTCAGACCTTTATGGACATCTGCATCAAAATAAATACCAACAAATTCTTTCGATGGTTCTTCATCATCTAATATGCTACTTAAAATACTAGTAGTATTAATAATATTATCTTCATTGTTATTATTTTTTAAATCAATATCAGTTTTGCTATCATTAACAATATCATTATTAATGTTAACATCATTATTAATGTTATTATTATCATTATTCTTTTTAATATCAGTTTTCCTCTCTTCATCTTCTGCTGCAAACTGATTAACAAATTGTCTAGCTGCACTATCTTTCTTTTTTATTTTATCCTTTATTGCGTTAGTGTTTTTTGACACGTTTTTTCATCTCCTCTACAAAAGGAACATAATATTCAATAGCATTATCTAGTTCCTTATTACTCTCAAATCCTTCGATCGACAACCTTCTTGTAGTTGCTTTTCTTTTAATTACACTTTCAAATTTTAATTTCGGATAATCTTCCTCAACGGCAAGTTCCATGGCTTCATTTTCTTTAGCTCTTGAATCTATTAAACTAAATAGAATTCCAAGAGTTTTTAAGTTAGGATTATACGCTTCCTGAGTAGCTTGTATGATTTCCATAAACTTCGGTATTGCATAATAGGCAAACATTGAACCATCAAACATTACAATAGCATAGCTACCTTCATCAGACTTTGTTGCCAAAGGAAGTAGGGTCTGTTCATATAATCCTGGTGGAGTATCTATAATAATCCAATCATATCTATCCATTACAGGCTTTAAAGCCTTTTCTAGAGCATCAAGTCCAAGTTTATTACTGTACATAGTTTTTGCTAGGGTTGCTAAGTAATCATTAGATGGTATAATATCTAAGTTTTCTTTAACGTTAAAAATATATGGCCTAGCATCTCCATTTGTAATAGCTTCTAGAACTGTTTTATTTTCAAATACGTCACATATATCATATTCTCCAGTAAGAAAAGATGTTAAATTCCCTTGACTATCCATATCTATAGCAAGTACCTTTTCTTCTCTACTTAATAAAAATGATGTTATGCCACTTGAAGTTGACTTAGAGCAACCACCTTTACTGATACCGAACGTTATTATTTTTGCCACACTCACACATCACCTTTCTTAAACCTTTGATTGTTAACTGTTTAACCAATTTTAACATAGCAAGTTTTATATTTGGTATATGATTTTCTATGATTAAAATTACTAATAGTATTATTTCTCTTATCAAAAACAATATTAATATCAATATCGATACTATTCTTTAAATGATGTCATTACTATAATATTAATAATTTTAATTTTAATACTATCAATAATATTGATATTGATAGTATTTTTATTATTATTTATAAAAATACCTTCATGCTAATTTTATAGATAATAATAATATTATTATGTAAACAATTAATATTTTTAATAATACAAGCAAAAGCAATTTTGAAAACAATATCATTTATAATATTAATATTGATATAATTATTTATAATGCAATTGTTTTTATATTTAATTATATGATTAAAATAAACATTGTTATGGTAAATAAAAGTGATTTTGAAATTATAATTAATATCTTGAAAAAATTAACTGAATTATGTTATTATGTATCTATACTTTTTTACTTTACTCACTCTTAAGTGGTTGATACGCTCTTTCCTTTATAAGGTTAAGATACGATCAACAAAAACTCTTTGACTTTCAAAACAACATTGTTATTGAAAGAAGTAACTATGTCTGGTTACAAAAATTATTTTATGTGAATAAAAAACTTATACTTGTTATATTAAAAACCAATTTATCTTTAGGGCTATATTCTACCTAAATTTGAATTGGTTTTTTTTATATATAATTTTAAATTTTGAAAGGAGAAAGTCATGCAAATTCAAAAAGAATTAAAAGAAAAATCAATTGTTGCAGCTAAAGAAAATCAAGAAGGAACTATTGGAAATCTTTTTTGGTATTCAATCGGAAATCATTTAATTTCAAGAGAGGAACTAGAAACAAAGTTTGACGATGTTGGTTTAGATCATAACTGGCTACCCAATCCCATCAGAATTTCAGATGCGTTCAGACGGGCTACAAAAGAAATTCAAAAAAGGAATATGCCTACTAATGATCCAAAAACTTTCTTTAACTTCTTAACTAGAGAAGTCTACTCTGATAAAAATATGATTCAACGAAATATTGTTGTTGAAAAAGTTGACCAATCTGGTAAGCGTCTAGAATATAACCCTACAGCATCTATAATTTTGCTAAATAAGAAGGATAGTACGATTAGTATAAGCGTAGAAGACGGAGAACAAGAAACAGCTGCACAAGCTTTAGCAGAAGATGCAGTCAAACGTTATCATAAGTACTCAAAATTTTATGGTTCACAAAATTTAAGAGTAATGGTAGCTAAGATACTAGCTTCTTTAGCTCCAACTCAAGTACGTCCTAATGGTGGGGTTTATTTTGTTCCTAAAACCTTTGAAAATGATTTAGAGCAATTAAGTTGTCTATGCAATTCCTTAGAGCAATCAGAAGCTTTTTCAATACCTCTTTTTGATACTAAAGATAATAGGGGTATGGTAAACAAAAAGTTACATGAAGATATGCTCTCAGTATTACACAATTGTGACTCTTTATTGTTTGACAATAGTAAGATTGATAAGTCAAAAATTAAAGAAGCTATTAGTGATGCAAAAAGGATTGCTGACACATTTAAAACGTATCAAAGTGTAGTTTCTTTGGATGTTGAAGTTTTGAATAAAAACCTTAACGAACTAAGAGAACGAGCAGTATCACTTATGAAAAAAATGGATTAATAGAGATAGAGATAAATTAAAAATCAAATGTGAGAAAAAGGTTCGCAATAATAGCTATTGCATATAAAAAAAAGATGACTAATCATATACATATATGATTAGTCTTTTTATATAGGGAGATATGAAAATGACAAAAATAATTGATATTAAAAATACATTAAACCAAAAGTACTTTGAAAGAGAAAACGAAATAGAAGCAATGCTAACAGCGATTGTTGCAAGGCAACACATATTATTAATTGGTTCGGCTGGTACTGGGAAATCTGCTATTTCATCTGAACTAAAAAATGTTATAAAAGGCAGCAATTACTTTCAATGGCTTCTAACTCAATTTTCAACACCTGAAGAATTGTTTGGTGTAATCTCTATTAAAGAATTAGAGAATGGAATATACAAAAGAAATATCCAAGGGAAATTACCTGAAGCCCATTTTGCCTTCTTAGATGAAATATTTAAGGCTAATAGTGCTATTTTAAATAGTTTATTAACCATTATTAATGAGCGATTATTCTACAATAACGGCAGCCCATTAAAAACTCCATTAATGAGTATAGTTGGTTCATCAAACGAATATCCAGAAGAGGGGGAAGGACTAGAAGCCTTATTTGATAGATTCTTGCTACGGTTTGAAGTTGAATATATCAAAGATGAGAATAATTTTATTCAAATGTTAAAAGGTGATAATCAAAATATCCAAATGCCTTCATTGACCTTAGATGAATTGATACAGGAACAATTCTTAGCTGATACAGTAAACATTCCCGTGGATGTTTATAATGTCTTAGCTGAAATACGAAGATTACTTGCAGATGAAGGTATTAGGCCATCAGATAGAAGATTTAAGCAAAGCTTATCCTTATTAAAAGCAAAAGCTCATATTGAGGGAAGGAATGAAGTGCTGGTTGGAGATATTTTGTTATTGAAAAATGCACTTTGGGAAACAGTAGATCAAAAGACTTTAACCAGTCAAATTGTTACTGAAAATGCTCAGGATAAAGTTACATTATTAATCCAACAACGAGAATCAGAAGTTGATGAGCTGTGTAAACAAGGATATGAGAGCAATGATACTGACACTAAAATAGAAACAAGAAAGAAATTATTAACTATTGAAAAAGAGTTAGAGGAATTAAAATCGAAAAGTAATAATCCAGCTATTCAATCGATGTTGAATAAAATTAAAACTACTACAGTAGCTATCCAAGAATCAGTTTTAGGATTCTAATTAGTTTGACAGTCAAAGTTCTAGTCTTTGACTGTCTTTTTTTTAAATAACCACATAATGAGAGGATGAGAAAAATGTTTTTAAGAAAACATGAAATAGTTTATAAAAATAGTACAGTTAATGCTGACGCTTTTGACAAAAGGAGATTTAATGAGTTATTAAAAATGTCAAAAGGGCTGAAAGAAATAAAATCTAATGGCGATGCAGTATTCCCATTATTTTCTCAGTTAATGGGAGATATTTGGAGTGCATTATATAAAAGCAAGCCTGATTTAATTACAGATGAAATACCAAAAGAATTGCTTCCTAATTACTCATATATGGAAAAAGTGATGGCTGAAGAATTATTTAAAGGTAGTAGAGAACTTACCAAGTTAGATGATTTATCTTCAGCTCTTTCTACTATCTCTTTTTCCAACCAAGTTTTGGACTGGATAAATGAAGAAGCTAAGAATAATGGAGAGTTTAAAAATGCTTTAGAAAAAGCAATGGAATCTTATAATCAGCAAAAGAATGATGAAGGAGAAAACACTACTGAAAATAAAAATCAGCAGCAAGGTTCTAATGAACATGAGAATAACATGCAGCAACTTGCTGATCAGTTGGAAAGTAGTTTAACTGGAACAAATACCATAGGTTCCATGCTCCAAGAATCGATAAAAGAATCTCAACAAAAGAAGGAAAATATGCAGAAGATTTTATCTGGAATCACTTCTGGAAGTAGCTCAGCTGAAATGGAGAAAGTTCCACTTAGAGATAAATTTGAATTAGCACAAGCTTTAGAGAAAAACCCCAACTTTAAAAAAATATCTGATTGGGCGGGTAAGTTTAAACAGTTGGCTCGCTCGAAACAGAAAGTAAAGCATAAGGAAACTGTTAATAGAAGTGGTGTTACCATTGGTAATGAAATAGAACGACTTCTTCCTAGTGAAATGGCTAATATGGCTATTCCTGCCGCGAAAAATGATTTTGTACGTAGATTAAGTGAGTCACAAACAATGGTCTATAATAAAAAAGGGAAAGATAAACTTGGCAAAGGTCCAATTATTCTTTGTTTAGATGAATCAGGTTCAATGAGAAATCTTGAGTCTCAAAGTAAAGGTTTTGCTTTAGCCATTATGTCAATCGCTCAAAAACAAAAACGGGACTTTGCATTAATTAGTTTCTCTAATAATGCAAATGTCACAGTATTCCCAAAGGGTAAAAGTGATGTTAAGGATATTATCAAATTTGCAAAAAGCTTTATGAGTGGTGGAACAAACTTTTTTGCTCCATTAAAGAATGCATTACAATTAATTAATGGAAGTCGTTTTAAAAATGCTGATATAATATTTGTAACTGATGGAGAAGCTAATTTAACAAAAGAATTCATCGAAGAATTTAACAAGATAAAAGTTCAAAAGAAGTTTCAATGCTTATCTATACTTATTGGAAGTAATGTAAACGAAGAAACAGTAAGTAAGTTTTCGGACAATACAGTAAAAGCAAAAGATTTTACACAAGCAGATAAAGCATTTGAAGTATAAACATACTTTTTTAAAGAGCATGGTTGAAACCGTGCTCTTTTTTATTTTAATTACAAACCTCAAAAATAATCAAAATAAGGGAAAATTTGAATAAATCACAGGATTTTCAATAATTTGCTTTTATATACTTTAATTTTTATGTTTGACAAAATAAATATCACACCAACAAAACACAATATATAGTAGTGTCGAATATTATCAATCTACTATATGTTGATTTTCATAAACAATCATTGGTAGAATAATAAGAAGAGAAAGGAGGATTATTCCAACATTAATTCACAACAGAAGGGAGGACATAAAATGAGAAGAATCAGAAGTACAGCTCAGTTAAAAAGCAGCATGAATAAAATAAAAAGAGAATTAAATAAAACAGAACGTGATCTTAACAGGGAAATGAATAAATTAAAGAGAACAATTAAAAAAGGCTTCTAATGTGCTGCAACACAATAAAGCCTCGGAAAAATATTTATATCTATAATAGCTGTTTTGAAGAATAAATAAAAGGGTAATTTACCGTACTCTTTAAAATTAATTTCTTATATAGTAAAATAAGGGAGAAGCAAATTAGCTGGGCTATGTTAGAAAATTAGAAGTCACATATAACGAAGATCGTGATGATTACCATCCACATTTTCATGTGTTGATTGCAGTTAATAAAAGTTATTTTACTGATAAAGATTATTATATTTCTCGGGATCGGTGGCTCGAGCTGTGGCAAGAGGTCACGAAAAACCCACTCATTACACAAGTTGACGTGCGGAAAGTTCGCAACGGTCGAGATGATAAAGTGTACGAGATTGCTAAATACTCGGCGAAAGATAGCGACTATTTAATTAATCAAGAAGTTTTCGAGGTATTTTATAAAGCTTTGAAAGGTAAGAGATTAATTGTTTTTTCTGGGCTATTTAAAGACGCTATGACTAAATTTAAAAACGGTGAGTTAGACGGCTACAAAGAAAAAGATGTGACAAAATATGTCTATGCCATCATGTATAATTGGGGTGGTAAGAAGTATATCGAATTAGAAAAACGATATTTGACCGATGATGAACTGGAAGAAATCAATGGGAAATTGATTGATGAAAAAGAAGTAGATTAAGATACAATAGATTTCAACAAACGGGCCAGATTGTAGCATAAGTAAATTTGGTTATTAGATATAAAATACGAGTCGATTTCTTTTATAAGAAATCGGCTCTTTTGATTTGATGCAATATTTATCTTGCATTAGTACAATATGTAATGTAAGATAAAGTTAACAAAATGTTAGATATATCATTCATTATGTAGGTGAGTATATGGTAAATAAAATGAAATTGACAAGAGTAGAAAGAGGTTTAACCCAGGCACAACTTGCGAAACAAGTAAATGCTACAAGGCAAACTATCGGATTGATTGAAAAAGGGGAGTACAATCCCAGTTTGAATTTGTGTATTGCTATTGCTAAAGCATTAAATAAAACATTAGATGATTTATTTTGGGAAGGTGATTAAATGATTCGCTCATTCTTAAATGCTTTTTTACCAGAAGATGAATATAAACGGTTGCGAATACTTTATTTTATGGCTGAAACTACATTTTTATCGGTAATAATTTTATTTTTACTTGGTTTCTTGAAATACTTTTTAAATTTCAATTTAGATACTGATTTTATATTACTATTAACTCCACCTATTATGTTGGCTTACTCGTATTTCCGATATGTTTTTTCAGGAATAGAACATACCGAGGTGTCGAGTAAGAATGAATATATGAAAAAGCGACGAACAGCTGTCATCCGATCTTTGTCAATGGGTGTTATTTTTTCTATTATATTTTTAATCGTTAAAGGAATACCCAATAACTGGAATGACGGAATAGATTTGATTGCTATGCCGATAATTTTTACGGTGTTGTATTTTCTATTTGAGATGATTTCTTTAAAGAAGTCTTACAAACAGAATAAGAATCTAACAGATGATTAAAAGTTATTACTCAATCGGGCGCGTTTATTGAAGAACGAAGATCGTCATTTGACGGTCTTTTTTTCGTCTAAAAGCTGACTAGCTGCAGAATGAAAAATGTGGCATTCGTCAACGGTAAATGTCTGACCGAAACGAAGTGAAGGGAATTTAAGGAGTTGACGAATTCACTGCACCCGAACCCTCTTGGCTTTTCCAAATGCACATTTGCTTTTCCCTTTACATTAATAAGTACTTTTTTATTAGACAAAAGAAGAATATAAAATTAAAATAGAGATATACTAATAAAAAATTAGTCGTTGAAATGCTGGAACATTTCAACGACTAATGTACAAACGATACCCAAATGGGATCGGCAGGCAGAAAAAATAATCCAACCCTTGGCCGTTATTCAAGTAGGTGGATTATTTTTTTTTGTCTTTATTTGAGACAGTGACCATTAAAGTAGCAAATGCGATAGCCACCATTAAGGATTCAAAAACTGTCATTGGCAACACCTCCCTTCACCATTAAAAGCACTGGTTTATAGGAAATCATTGCCGACCCACCACCTGAACTATCATCGTACCTCTTAATTATAACCTATGAATCTATTAAGAACCACACTTTTTAACCGAATACAGTTAAAACACTTGCTTATGGACAAGTATTTTTCTATACTTTTATTAACTGAATACAGTTAATAAAATGTGAAAGGATATTGAAAAAATGAAACTTCCTAAAAACTTACCAATTAACACAAAATATCTAAACGAGTATATGCAAAATCATAACCTTAACAATCGTGAATTAGCAAACAAAATAGGAATGCATGAAAGTAGTATAAGTAGGATTTTAAAAAGCGAAAAGGGTGTAGGCATAAAATTCATTGTAGGAACGATTAAAAACTTACATGACCTTGAAATCGAAAGGCTTCTAAATATTGAAAAGGAGTGAAGAAAAATGTCTTTTTTTATAGTTCAAGTGCAAACAAACTATGAAATCAAAGTTCAAAAAAGGCTACATCAATTATTTATGCAGAGAAAAGAGAACATTGTTAAATCCATTTATGCATTAGATAGCTACAAAGGTTTTGATAATAATATTCCTGGTGAAAAGGAATTAAATCGATTCTGGTATTTTAATAGGATTCGCGAGCAGTTGAATAATATGAGGTATGCGTATGCAAGGATAAGCCCAGCAGACCAGTCCTTAAGAAAAGAGTACAAAGAACAGATTAAACTTCTTTCCAAAGAAATAAAAAATGCTCCTGCTTTTAAGCAACATAAAAATGTTCTAAAAGGCTACATAATCATTGAACTTCTAGGGGAATTAGGAACACTCCCTGCTTCCATATATTACGACATTAAATCGATACCACACGTAATAGGTATTCCCAATAAATACAATGTCCCAGATAAAGAAATTTATCACTTCTTTGAAAACATGGAACAAACTATTTAAAGGAAGGAGTTATTTATATGCAAAATCACATAGATCAAGTTGAATACAAAGGAATAATAGATAAATTTATTTATCAGAAAGACGAATATAAAATAGGAATTCTTCTTAGTGTTAATGGCAAAGTAACCTTTAAAGGAACGCTTTATGGAGTTACAAAAGGACAAGAAGTCATTTTAAAGGGTAGATGGGTTAATGACCAAAAGTATGGAAAGCAGCTACAAATATCATCTTGGGAAAAACCTATTCCTAAGACTGCTAAAGAATTAATTGCATTCCTTACTTCAAAATATATTAAAGGCTGTGGAGTAAAACAAGCTGAAAGAATCATAGAGAGCTTGGGTAGCAATGCTATTGAAATTATCCTCAAAGAAAAAGAAAGCTCTCTGTTAAAGGTGAAAGGAATACGAAAAAAAAGGGCTAAACAAATATATGAGAGTATTAAGGAATCATTTTCTCTTCAAAGAACAATTGAAGAACTTTCAAAAATCGGACTATCTCCTGAAATCGCAATTAAACTTTTTACAATTTATAGTGATGAAACGGTTAAAGTTATTAAGGGGAATCCATTCTTATTGGTACATCATAAAATTTTAAAATTCCCTGAAGCAGATGATATTTCCAGAAAGTTAGTTATGTATCCATTAACTGGATTAAGAATAGAAGCCGCCATAAATTATCTTCTAGATGAAAACTGTGCTAAATATGGACATTGCTATATTTCTGAAACTGAGTTAGTAAATAAAGCAATATCATTACTTAATAATAAAAAGAATGACTTCATAAATGAACAATCTGTTTTACAGTCAATCTATTCTTTAGAAGATCAATCTATTGTAATTGAGGAAAATCGTGTATACCCTAAAAAATTTTATGATTATGAGGAAAAAGCAGCTGTAAAACTTATATCATTATTAAATTCTAAAAAAAAGGTATTTAATAATGAAGTGAAATTAAATAACCATATTAAAGAATACCAGTTAAAAAACAAAGTGATTTTATCCGAAGAACAAAAACAAGCAATTAAAGCTGTATTAAACAATAAAGTAATGATATTAACTGGCAATGCAGGAACAGGTAAAACCACTGTTTTAAAAGCCATAATACATATTTATCAACAAGTATACCCCAAAGATAAAATCTCATTGTCAGCTCCTACAGGAAGAGCAAGTAGAAGGATGAAGGAGGTCACCCAACATGAAGCTACTACAAACCATCGATTACTTGGATATAATCAAGGGTTAACTAATATAGAATTTGAATATAATTCGTCAAATCAATTAAAATATGATTTTTTAATAATCGACGAAATGAGTATGGTAGATTTACATCTGTTTCACGCCTTATTACAAGCAATAAACCCACATGCAAGAGTATTGTTTACAGGGGATGCTGACCAACTGCCTAGTATTAACCCAGGCAATGTATTATTGGACTTAATAAAATCTAAATTGCCTTGTATTAGGTTAAGGGAAGTATTCAGACAAGCAAAAGAAAGCCAAATTATTACTAATGCTAACAGAGTAAATAAGGGGAAAAGTATAGAAATCGATCAAACAAAAGATGATATGTATTTTATACAAAGAGCAAATGATATGAGCATTGCTAATACATTGATTAAAAGCGCTGTGAGGTTCATAGAGAAAGGTTATTCTATTTCAGACCTTTTAATACTAACCCCTATGAAAAATGGCGAAATAGGGACATACAGAATGAACAGCAGATTACAAGATATCTTAAATCCGTATAGTATAAATAAAAATGAAGTGAAGCAGGGGAACAAGATTTTTAGGGAAGGCGATAAAGTAATACAAACTATAAATAGACCTGAAGATGGGGTATTTAACGGGGACATTGGTATAATCACACATATTGGAAGTAACACCAAAGGAGATAATGGAAATCGGGAAATTGACATTATCTCCTGTGACTATCAAGGAATCCAAGTAACATATAAGAAAGATGAATGGCGGGAAATAGAACTGGGATATTCTATAACCATTCATAAGTCTCAAGGTGGACAAGCACCTATTGTACTTATACCAATGTCTATGGCACATTATAACATGCTAATTAGAAATTTAATATATACAGGAATGACCAGAGCAGAAGAAAAGTTAATATTTATAGGAGATATGAATGCTTTAAATAAAGGAATTAACACTAATAGAATAATTGAAAGAAGAACTACATTAGCCAATAAAATCCAAAAAAATATAGAGAAATTAACTGAATTCCATAAAAAACGCTCGAAAAATATCGAAAATGTGTTATAATGTTCTACAGAATCTATTAAAGTTCGGAAAACAGAGCAACGCTCTAACCTTTCAGAGTTTGGCGACCTTGAAGGTTAGAGCGTCGGGATTTCTTTAGATATAATTTACTTTAATATAAGAATAACATATTTTTTTACTTAAAGTAAAGAGTATTTAAGAGCAATCCTGCCTTTTTCCACTGATTAAAGGAGGATTTTTTTACTTTGAAGCCACATAATTATAAAGATGATGAATTCATTCATTTAGTGTACAAGGGCAGTAAAAAAGATGAAATGATTGAAATTCCATTTAGAGACATTGAGAGCATGGATCTAAACAAACGTGGTACACCAATTCCATATACTATGAGTAATGTCGTAAACTTAGAAAGATATATGTTACTCTATTGGTCGCCGATAATTGGAAGTGATTCTATTATTCTATTCTTACATTTATGGGAATATTGCGATAGGAAATCAGGGGTTGATATATGTTACCCGAAGATTAATGAACTTGCGCTTAGAATGGGGAAAACAGCTCCTACTATAAGGAACATTCTTAAGAAACTAGAAGAAAATAATTTTATTATAACAATTCATAGATTAAATAGACTTCATAATAATAAAGAGACTAGTCCAATCTATAAATTACGTCAAACAATCCCATTAATCTCAAAAGAGCAATATCTAAAATTGCCAGAAAGCCTACAAAAAAGACATGACGATTATATGGAAAGGTTTGCAACTGGAACAGACCTAGAATGGTTTACTTATGATTCTAATGAAACTATAGAATCACTAAAGGCTAATGGAGATAAAATTATTTCTAGTAAGTCACGTGAAGAAATTAAAGCAGTTTTGAAACGAGAACAAGAAGAAGAATTCATTATGGCCAATCTTGGTGATGATATTAAGAACACTCTTATCCCTAACAAGGAGTTTTTAGAACTTCTTATGGATTATAATTTTAGTAAAGCTTCTGCTGAAATATACTTTCAAAACTCTATAGTTCTATATGATTCTTCAATATTTACAGTTCACATTATTACACAAAGCAGCTCACAAAAAGAATTTCTTGAAAATGGGCTGAACGAATATCAGCAAAGTAACCTACGCAAAGCACTTGATAAAATCTATGAAGAATCCATTTACGATATAAAATACTTTACAGCTGAACAATACATAATGAAAATTCTGAAGGGGTAATTCCCCTTCTTTTTTTTGTTCAAATGTTAGACAAAATATTATTTTTAAATAGCAGTAAATTTTTTTCTGCTATATGACATATCAGGCAGAAATATTCTTTCTGCCTAGCAATAAATTTTTTTCTGCCTTTGGAGAAATTTTTTTTCTGCCTTATTTCAACTACTTATGCACAGATTTTAGTGGATAACCTAGCAGAAAATTTTTTTCTGCCTTAAATCTTAGCAATAAATTTTTTTCTGCTATACAGTAAATTTTTTTCTGCCCTAATTCTTTATTATTCCTAAATGTTTTAAAGAAATAATAAATATAAATAATAAATACAATTATTTACTCACTTTTATTTCGTTTTTTTTAGAATTAAAATTTATAAAAATATATATGCTAAAATTATTATCATCATTTCGATTTAGTTAGAACCTTTATTACAAATTTAAATAACACACCCAATTGAAAGGAAAAATACGTTGAAACCCATAAATTTATTATCATTATTAAATGCAAATAAAAACTTAACACAAGAAGTCTTTGATTTATATATTAGCCATTTCGAAATTTCAATTAGAAAGAGTGAATTAGAAGATTTAAGCTCATTAGTGGAAGAACTTCTAAGAGACACAAAAAATGTGAATCTTCTAGAAAGGTTTTTTGTAGGTTATACAATAAATCAGATAGGAAAGGAATTTGACCTCTTAAGATTTGGTGACAATATTATCATTAATATTGAACTTAAAAGAGAGAATACTGGGAACCAGATTATAAAGCAGCTTAAAAGAAATAAATATTACCTTGGATCTTTAGATAAAAAGTTGCTTAATTTAACGTATGTTTCTGAAGATAAGAAGTTATTCAGTTTAGATGAAAATGATAAAATAACTGAATTTGAAATTTCCTCTTTAATATCAGAACTTCAGGGACAAAACTTAGTTGAAATTGATGATATACATAAGCAGTTTGACCCTTCAAACTATCTAGTTTCACCATTTAATTCAACAGAGAAATTTATTAAAGAACAGTATTTCTTAACTTCTCATCAAGAATATATAAAAAACAAAATTTTAGATTCAAAAAAGGAAACTGAGCCAAGTTTTAGTTCGATTGAAGGAAAAGCAGGCACTGGAAAAACACTATTAATATATGATATTGCGATGGAATATATTAATAGGTCAAAAAGGGTTCTTATTTTTCACTGTGGAGTTTTAAATAGGGGGCATAAAAGATTGAAAAATAAGTATTCTTGGGAAGTTACACAAAGCCAGTATCATGAAAATTATAATTTTAAAAATTATGATCTTATAATTTTGGATGAAACTCAACGAATAGATAAAAGTGAAATAGATGAAATTTTAGTAAAAGCTAAAAAAACTAATACTATGTATATATTCTCTTATGATTTTAATCAATGTCTTGCTAGTTGGGAAATCAAGAGAAATATACCGCAACATATTAAGGAACAAGTTTCTCCCCAACATTTTGAACTACAAGATAAAATTAGAACTAATAAAGAAATAGCATCATTTATAAAAAATCTGTTTAATTTACGCAGTCGAAATCCAAATCAAGAGTATCCTAATATTGATGTCTCATACTTTAAGACTGCCGCTGCTGTAAAGAAAGAAATGTATATACTAAAAAACCAGGGATGGAAAATAATAAATTACACACCATCTAAATATAATGTATACCCATACGACAGCTTTTACATTGGTGGAGATGAAAGTTCTCATGAAATAATTGGTCAGGAATTTGATAAAGTTGTTGTTGTTTTAGATAAGCACTTTCTCTATCAAGACAACAAACTAACTACTCATGGATGGGTAACTAATCCTTATTACCACCCTACAAAAATGCTTTTTCAAATGGTAACTAGAGCTAGAAAAAAACTTCATATCATTATTTTAAATAATGAAGCTGTTCTGAAAGAATGCCTAAAAATTTTACAAAATAAGAAGTAAAGTTCCCGATGGTTACTATAATATTATCCATCAATAAGATTATTTTCAAAAAGAGCCTTACTACATTAAAATGTAGCAAGGCTCTTTTTTTATACTAAATAATTCCATTTCATATTTTTTTAAATACCATTGAACCATAAGCCATTCGATGAAACATAAGCTTTATCAGTGTATGCAGATTCAATTCTAATATTCCAAGACTTTGAGTCGAATTCAGAAAATAAATTATAAATATCATTGACCTCTTGGTTAGAAGGTAAATGTTCGTCAGCATTTTCTAACTTAACACCTGAAGAACATAGTAAGGACTTTATAGATGATGTACCAGCATTAAGAGGTATTGTCATTGAAGGACCGTTTGTAGATATTTCGATTAAATCATTTTTAAATTCTAAGTGATAAGGCTTTTTAAATAACTTGGTTATTACTTTCATCATTAATGGAGTAAATTCCAGAGTATTATTACAGAATGGACATTTATAATGATTAAGAAATAAAATTGTTAGATCGCTCTCTGAATATGATGTTTGAATTTGAAAGGGTAATGACATTGTTCCATTTGAATTAAAAGAAACGCCTTTAGTATTTGATAATTCCTCCATGCAGCTGCTGCAACCAATAATGAGTTTTGAACTCAAGTTCCTTCACCTACTTCATTTTTATTTTCTTAAATATACCAAAATAAATCCGATAAAATAATTAACAACTATATTTTATAATATTTTTATAAAAAATAGTTGCAATAATTAACTGAATACAGTATTATAAGGTTAATCAATTAACTGAATGCAGTTAATTGCACACACACACAAGCCTTGTTTAATCAATTCAGTATTAATTCCGATTATATTCGGATGGAAACCCTTTATTATGAGAAGAGCTGTATAGTATGTATAGTTTTTTTCATTCTCCATTTGATGGGGAGAAAAATCTATTTTGCGTACTTTAAAAAGCTCAAAAGCAGAAGCCTTAAATGACTTGTTCTTTTTCTAAGGATAAAGTTATTTTAGGCTTTTTGTTTTACAAAAAAGGGGGCTCAAAATTTATTTAATGGAATGGAGTACACATGCTTTATCTGGTCTGATTGCTGGCTATATGGTGACTAACGATTTAAAGGGAGCAGCTGTGGGAGCAGTAGCAAGTTTAATTCCTGATTTGGATGAACCAAAATCAAAATTCGGAAAGCCTTTCTGCGTTATATCAGTCCCTTTAAAAGCAAAATATGGACATCGAACAATAACTCATTCATTTATTTTTTGTTTATTAGGAGCATTAATTGGTAGCCTTGTTTCAATTGAAGTAGGTATTGCTACAGCTGCTGGTATTTTAGCTCATATTTTGGGTGATTTGATAACAGGAAGGGTTACTCTCTTTTATCCATCTCCCAAAAAAATTGGCTTTTCAGTATCAAGAATTACTTACATTTGTATTGATAGATTAACAAGGCTGCTGTTATTAACCATTATTTTACTGAAGTTATGGATTGAAATTATCAATTGAATTTTAGAAAGGGGAGAAAAAATATGTCTTATCAAGAAATTGTGTCTATTGATATAGGCTATGGATATGTTAAGGCAATATCATCCAGTGGTAAAAGAGCACTTTTTCCTTCTGTTGTTGGTTCAGGGAGGGAAAGGAATCTAGCAAATTTTATGAAGACAAATGATTTAAAAACTGATCTATCTGAAATGCATATAAAAATTAATGATAAACATCATTACATTGGTGAAATGGCGTTGAGAAATTCTATTGACGGGTCAAGAGTTTTTGAAAGAGAGAGATATAACCATGATTATACAACAATCTTATTACACGCTGCTATCCAAACAGTGATTTCAGATGATACACATGAAGTGCTTTTATTTACTGGTTTACCCTTAGATTATTATAAATCGCAAGTAAAACAGTTTAAGCAAAAAATACTTACTGAGTCACCTGTAATTGAATGGGTAAGTGGTCTTTCGAATGGTACTAAACAAGTGAAAATAACTGATACAAGTATTTTCCCACAAGGTATGGCTGCTATATGGGCTGCACTTATAAATCACGAAGGTAGATTCTTAAATAATGAGCTATTAAAAGAGGGTACATTAATTGCTGTTATTGATATAGGATTCAGAACCACTGATATTTGTGTTGTAGAAATGAAAGGTCATGGTGGTTTCATCCCACTCTTACCTTATTCAGATACTATAGATCAGGGTGTAATTAATCTTCATGAGAATATTAAACGGTCTTATCAAGATAAAACTGGTGGAGCAGATATCTCTGAAACAACTATAAATAAGATTATCAAGAATTTATCTATTAATTACAAAGGTAAGAAAATAGATATGACAAATGAAGTTAATGAAGCTCATCAATCTGTAGCTAACAGTATTAATGATCGAATAAATACTTTATGGAAAAATGAATCAGATACATTTGACCAGATATTCACTGTTGGTGGTGGTGGGAAGGCATTAACAGGGTATATGCAAGATAATTTTGACAATCGGTTAGAAACTATTGTTGATGGCCAATTTGCCAATGCTATTGGAAATTATAGAATTGGAAAAATGCTTATGGGTGACTCCATAAAAGAACAGATAGCTAACTAAGGGTATTCTGATGAAAGTGAAAAATGTCTTATCTATAAGGATTACAAAAAGGGATAAGGATATTGAAGATTATTTAGAAGAATTCCCACAAGATAAACAAAATGCTGCCATAAAAGAAATTGCTAAATATGGAATTAAATGCTTGAAGGAAAATTATGAAAGAGAGAATTTAAACAAGAGTATTGAAAGACATTTCCATTCACTAAAGGAAGAACATAATCGAAAATTCGATCAAATTTTTAAACAGATAGATAATATTTCATTAGCAAATAATGGGGAAGTTTATAACAAAAATAATAATATTAATATTGATATTAATAATAATAATGATGTTGATATTGATAAAACTAAGCAGTCATTTCAAGATGCTATGAAAATGTTTATGACTTAATGGAGAGATTATATGGGTTCAATTAAAAAAATACTGCTTTTTTTATTTGGGATATTTCTCTTTTTTTCCTTTTCGAATGTTAAATCATTTGAAGATATTACTGGATTGTTAAATCAACAAGATCGTTTACAAGATCCAAATAGTTCAGATGATGACAATATTGAAAAGGCAATTGTACGTGATGTTGTAGATGGAGATACCATCAAAGTTGAATTTACTGGTGGAAATGTTGAGACTATTAGGCTTCTTCTTATAGATACTCCAGAGAGTGTAAAGCCTAATACACCAGTTCAGCCCTTTTCAGAAGAGGCAGCAGAGTTAATGAGAAAAAAATTGATTAAAGGAAATGTGGTTGAGATTGAAAAAGGAATACTCGAAAGAGATAAATATGACAGGTTGTTAGCATATGTCTGGGTTGATGGAGAAAACGTCAATAAGAAGCTATTAGAAAATGGTTTTGCGCGTGTTGCATATGTTAATCCACCTAATATTAAATATTTAGATGAATTTAAAGAAGCAGAGAAGTTAGCAAAAACAAACAAAAAAGGTGTATGGAGTATAGAAGGATATGTACAAGACTATGGTTTTAATTCTAAATAATTATATTTCAGTAATTCCATGTATTTGAAGGGGGGAGAATATAAAACTATTTTTACTTGAAAGGAGATAAGTATGTTTAGGATATTGTTAAAAGTCATTTTCATGATTTTTATTATTGCTGTTGTAGGTAGCATTCTTTTAGAGCAATTTCCACAATTACAGCCTTTATGGAGTGAGTTTAAAGATATTATTAGTAATTTGTATGAGTCATCAAAAGTTAAATACGGGACAATTGCAACAGTTGTTATAATAATTGGCATTTGTATTTTGGTAGGCACTAGTAATCCCAAGGTATAACAATTTGAGGGTGGGAATATGGAAAAAAAATCAAAATTTAAAACCATAATAAAGATGGTTAAACGGTTTTTACAAACTGAAAAAGAAAGAGCTGAATTTAAAAAGAGGAAAAAGAACAGTTCAATTAAGCCTAAAGGTTTTGTAAGTAGAAAACTAGGTGTTACATCATTTTGGGTAATGTTTGGATTTATGTTTCTTGTTGTATTAGTAACCATGTTTAGTGGTAATTCAAGTGAAGCCAATTCTAATAAAGATGTTTTACCACCAGATAAGAATCAAGCTGCTAGTTTAGAAGCTGTACAATTTGCTGAGAACTTTGCAAAAGATTACTTCACATGGAATCTTACAGATAAAGATAAGGTTAATCGCAAGGAGAAAATGCAAGCTTATCTAGCGCAGGGAATAGATCAAAATGCTGGGTTAGATTATACAGGTTTAGAGTGGGATTCAAATTATAGAAGTTCTGAACTTAAAAAGATTGAGGAGGAAGGAAACGACATTGCTCACATTACTTTACTGGTCAATTTTGAGTTAAGTCAGGGTGATGGAGAAAAGAAGAAGGTAAAACAATCCCAAAAATATTTTGTAGTACCTGTAGCTTTTGATGGTGAGACTTTTGGAGTTTATGAGCTGCCTAAATTCACATACATCTATGAAAATACAACCTTGAAGGAGGTGAAGTCTGAAAGGTTAAAACAAGCAGATGTAAAGGAGTCAGAAAAAATAAAAGCTTTCTTAGATACCTTCTTTCGTAGTTTTGCTGAAGATTCAAAAGATAAACTGAATTACATTCTGACAGATGAAAAAATAGCAGATGGATTAAATCAAACAATGCTATTTGAACAAGTTAATAAGTCAAATGTTTTTAAAGACCCCGTAGAGGATAACTCTTTTGTGGTTTTTACAGAAGTGAGATTAATTGAACCAGAAACCAATATTCCTTTCCTTGTAAACTATCAATTAACTGTATTAAAAAAGGATGGAAAATATATTGTTTCAGGAATAGATGACCAGAAAAATAAGGTGGTGGAAAGTATTGAGGTAGAAGAAGATGAAGAAATTGACGAGGAAGTAGAATAACTAACTAATATTATTTGGAGGAATAAATAATGGGTGTCCAAGGTCTTTTTGAATGGTTACAACAGCAAGCACAATACGTTCTGTTTATTGTATTGATAGTCATAATTCTTGTTACAGGAGCTAAAAGAGCGTGGATTGCAATGATTGCTTCTATCATTGGATTAGCGTTTATCGGCATTTTTATCTTAAATCCAGATATTATATCTTCACTAGCTGAGTGGCTAAATAGCAAATTAAATATTGGAAGATAAATAAATATTAAGAAGGTAATTGTATGGACAAGGATAAGCAAAGAGTTAGCCTTTTGGTATTAAATGATTTTTTAAAGTTTGATAGAAAAATATATCAACTTTTTGGTTTAAACCTTGGTAGACCAATTAAGATAAAAACCCTTTTGTATTTCATACTTTTTATAGTTATCGAATTAATAGTGTATTTCACACCTGTTATTGGGAATTTAATTAATTGGATGCCAGCAGTATTCCTTATACTTATACCTGCTTTTCTTGCATATTTACTTTCAGATATTCGAACGGAAGGGCGTAATTCAGTCGCCTTTTTCCGTTCAGTTTTTCTATATCACATTAGAAAATTTAAGAGGGTAACTTATGTAAGAGGGAGAGAAGTTGCAAAACCATACAGATATAAATTAATAGGTTATTCAACCGTTACTTTTGCTGAGGATAGACCTATAAGTAGATTTAATTCCAGGAAAGTAAAAATTAGAGGTAAAGCTAAGGTTACTAATTATCAAGAAAGCACACTCTTATTTAAGAAAGGAGAATAAATCTTTGAAGACAGCAATTTTGGATTTTCCAATTAAACATATAGATGGGAATTTAGTGTTTGGACATGATGGAACAGTTACAGCTTACTATCAAGTTTCTGGTTTCAATTATGACTTCTTAGATCATGATGATAAATTTATACCATTCCAATCTCAACTAGCATTTCTGTTCAATAACCGATATGACTTACATTATATAGCTGAGCCGTTCCCTACAAATATTGAGGAAATCATAAATAGTTCAATAGAAGAAATGAAATTAAAAACTTATGAGCTTAAACAAAACGGACTTCAATATATGGAGATGTTAAGGAAAGCTTTAGTGGAGCAAAGAAATATGATGGAAACTAGCGAATATAGAGAATATATAGGAGTTCAATTATTACCAGAACTTAATAAATATAAAGATACTAACGCTGGTTTATCGGTATTTAATAGTATGAAGGAATTTGCAAGAGGGCTTAATTCCCAAATACATCGAGCAGTGGGTATAAATGCAAATGATATTTTAGAATCTGAGATAGAAATTTGGAAAGAACAGGCTGATACAATTTTAGAAAGTGTACAATCTGCGTTCAATTGCAACATAAAAACAGCAAGTACTGCTGAAACAGTTTACTTAATTGAAAAAGAATTTTCAGTAACCCAGTCAAACATTGATATTGAACAAAGAAGGGATTTTTCTACTAGTGAGGCTGTTGTAGGGATAGATGAAGAAGGAGAAGCTCAAAAAGCTATTCGTCCAGTTGAGCAGTCATTTATTGAAATACAAAATACCAATATAGATGAAGTCACGCCAACTTCTCTAAAGTTTAGCAAAG
The DNA here is from genome assembly GCF_002835735.1 of Cytobacillus horneckiae. Taxonomy (GTDB): domain Bacteria; phylum Bacillota; class Bacilli; order Bacillales; family Cytobacillaceae; genus Cytobacillus; species Cytobacillus horneckiae. Next base: position 31,558 of record NZ_PISD01000061.1, read on the forward strand.
TAATAGAAAATGATGAAGTTAAAAATTTACATGTAAAATATTTGGTTGCACATACAATGGATACAGAAAATTACTTTCCAAACTTTGAATGGATTTATTTTATACAATCAAAACTATCGTTTCCTGTAAGTATTTCGGTTAGAGCATATCATCAATCAAATGAGCGTATTACAAAAAAATTATCTAATAAAAGACTGGAATTCAAAGACCAAAGAAAGGAAGCCCTAAAAGCTGGAGTTTCAACTGACTTAAGTCTAGATCAGTCGGAGAGTGGAGCAATACAAGCAGAAAATTACTTTAAGAAGACTGGCCAACCTGCCTATTCATGTTCTTTTGTCTTTAAAGTGACAGGAGAATCCGAAAAAGAATTAAATACTAGAGCAAAACGATTAAAGGACGAAATGATAAAGTATGGTATTAAAATAGTTGCCCCTTATGGAGAGCAGCTAAACCTTCTTATGGAAAAAATCCTTGGTTCAAGACAAATAAATCAGGATTATAAGATTGAAGTTGATTCAGGTGTATTGGCAGGAATGATGTTCGGAGCTACTACAAATATTGGAGATAACCGAGGCTTTTTTGTAGGTTATACAGAGCGTCTAAAAAGACCGGTGTTTATACAGCCAGATTTAGCAGCAAAAGCTTTTGATGGCTTGGGAAATATAGAAGATTCAATATCAGCTCTTGTGGCTGGTGCTACAGGTAAAGGAAAGTCTTTTTTTATGAACTTGTATACCTATTTATCTCTTTTGACAGGTTCTCAGGCTTTAATAATTGACCCAAAGGGAGATAGAAAGGATTGGGATAGCCTACCTCTTATTCCTAAAGACTATATTTCAAAATGGACTCTCGGAATGACTAAGGATGATGCAGGATGCCTAGACCCATTCCGTACCTCTGTAGATGTAGAAGAAGGAAAGTCTGTAACAGTGGATATACTCTCTTATTTAACTGATGTGAAAATTAGTGATGTAGGCTATTCGATAATTAGTGAAGCTGTTGAAGAAACTGGAAGGATGGATGACCCTTGTATAGGGGCTGTAATAAGTTTATTAGAAGCTCAATATGAAAAGGGCTCGGATGTTATGACACCTACAAGATTCGCGGCACTTGAAAGTTTAGTCAATACACTTCGTTCACTTAAAAGACAAAAGCTTTCTGATTTATTATTTGGGGAAGTGGATCAAAATTATAAAGTCTTGAAAGTAGATAAACCACTCCAAATCTTGATGGTAGAAAATTTGAGTTTACCCGATGGGAAATCAGTAACTCTAAGACCATCACAGAAGATTTCAGAAGCTATTTTAATATCAATAACAGCTTTTACAAAGCAATATATGTTCAAACAAGAGAGAACACGTCACAAGATTGTTCTCCAAGATGAAGCAAGTACAATCGATAATTCACCAATAGGAAGAGAATTAATGGACTTTATTGTTCGTAAAGGTAGATTCTATAATACAACTCTTCTAAAAGGTTCTCAAAATGCAACAGATCATGGTGATGATGTGCCTAATATGGGCATGAAATTCTCTTTTGGTCTTAGAACTACAAAAGAAGCAAAAGAGATGCTAGAGTTTTTAAATTTACCACAAACTAGAGGAAATATAGACAGGATACGCTCCATGAGTAAAGGGAAGTGTTTATTTCAAGACATCTACGGTAGAACAGCTGTAATTAATATTGACCCTGTATTCTCAGACCTAGCTAAAGCTTTCGATTCATCAACTTCTACAGAAGAGGAGAGAGAAAGAGAACGTCAAAGACAATTTGGCGGTAACTATGACCCAGAGCCAACAAATCAAACTGCTTAAGCGTGGGAGGATGAAAATGAAACAAATTCTAATAGCTTTTTCAACTTTGGGTTTAATATTAATGTTAATTAGCTGTAATGGCAGTAATTCTCATGCTCCTAGTTATGATGGTTTTGACTCTACAGTGGAGCAATATTTTGTAGCTGCTACCATTAAGGATTTCGATACTATGAAAGAATATCTCCCTGAAGCATTAATAAACGAAGATCAAGAATTATTGGGGGCTGAAAAGGGAGAAATCCTTTTTCCCCAATATAAAGAAAAATTAAAGGATAACTATAGTATTAAAGGGTTTGATTACTATTATAAGGATTTTAATCAAATCCTTTATTTAATTGAATACACTGACCCTGTAACTTCAAACCGATTATTTAGTATTTATGGAGTTGAAAATAAAAAAGATGGTTATCAAATGATGAATAGATATGACTTGAAAATTAGTGGACTACATTTTAAGGAAGAAACATCTCAATCAACAATAACGGTATCTGATTTAAGAGAGCTAATGGAAAAACATAAAAACCACGTATACTCAGTTGATATTTCTTAATGGTAGTTTTCCATCATGGGAGAGATAAAATGAAACGAGTTTTAAAGTATTTGATGTTAATGTTCGTAATCCTTTTATCTTCAATAACCCCTATTAATAACGTAGTACTTGCTGAAGAAAAGGGCGAACTGGAATTTAACAGCCCACAAGACCCTATGTTTAATGGTGGTAAGTACGGAGATTACAAGGATAAAGATGTTTATTACACACTAGATATAGTTACCCCAACTGAAATCGAAGAAAAAGGGTTCTTAGATAAAATGTGGGATACTTTATCTTTAAAATTTATTGGAGATAGCTTTTCAAATGGTTTTCATTATGCAGTGTTTTACGGTTCATTATTTTTCTTTCATTTCAACCTTTTCATGACTAATGTTATGTTAAGTGTTTTGAATTTTGCTTATGACAGTAATATGATAAATTCTTTAATTGGCGAAGTGGAGAATGTTGTAACTTCAATGAGTGGCATATCAGAAAGTGGATTCGGTTCTAGTGGCTTATTTGGAGGGTTTCTGGGTATTGTCTCAGTCCTTATAGGCATATACACTCTTTATCAATTTATAATCAAGAAAGCTACAATTTCAGCATTTTCAGGTTTTTTAAAGTCGATAGTTGCATTAACAGTAGCATTATTATTTTTCGGTAATTACTCGACAATTATTAAGGGTGTAAATGATGTGTCTGTTGAAGCATCTGGAATGATTTTATCTGGCAAGGCTGGGACAGTGGTTGATAAGAATAGTGGAAACATTAATAATAAAACAATTAAAGAAGATATGAACGATAACCTATTTAATACTTTTGTTCACAAACCATATCTAATGCTGCAATATGGAACAACAGAAGAGAGTGATATAGGTAGTAAAAGGGTTTCAGAGCTACTTACTAAAAAAACAGGCTCTGAAAGTAGACAAGAAGTAGCTTTAAAAGAAGTAACAGAAAAAGGGAATGAAACTTTAACATATTCAAGAATCATGGATAGATTAAATTTTACTGGAGTCCTTATGGTTGCCAATGCAATTAATTCTTTACCAGTTTATCTCCTTTCTTTATCACTTGTGATTTTTCAATTCTGGTTTTTAATAATTGCAATGGTTGCTCCTTTTGCATTACTTTGGGCTGCATTACCAAACCAATTCGGAGTACTAAAAAGATATTTCTTTGAGCTTTCTATACCTTTAGTTCTTAAGATGGCAGTATCATTTTTAGCTTTACTTATTTTTGGAATGAGCGAAGTAATTTACTCATTAAGTAGTTTGGCTGGGGGAGCAGAGGGTTATTTAATATCTAGCCTTATACAAGCGATACTATTATTTACACTCTTTCTTTTGAGAAAAAGAATCTTCTCCATTTTCTCAGTAGGTTCAGACTTGATTAGTAATGTTCGTTCTGAAATGAGTGGTACTTTTGTTAGTCCTTTTAAGAAGTTAGTAGGAGGAGCTGCAACGGTTGGCGGAGCAGTTGTTGGTGGAGCAATGGCTGGGCCTCAAGGGGCAGTTGTGGGGGCTAATATGGGAAGTAGCGTTGGTAATCTGGCAACTGGTGATAGTGGAGCAAGTGAAATGGCTCGTACTGCCGCAATGTCCATGTATACTGCACAGAAATTAAATAAGACAAAAGGTGCTAATTTAGAGTTGTCTGATACAAATGGTAATAATATGAACGCTTCTTCACAAGATGTTATTAATAGGCCATCTGAAGATGAGAATATAGTTAATCTAAATAAAAATAATTCAGAAGAAAGTGAACATCCTAATAGTGACGAATCAAATACAAATGAAAATTGGAACTCTTTATTAGAAGCGGTACAAGATCAAGAAAAAGATAATGATAATCAAGTAGATAATGATTTTATGAATCACGGTCAAGAATATAGTTTAGAAGGCAATAATGAAGTAATAGCTTCCAGTATAGAAGATGCACAACAAATGAACGGAAGCGAAGATTCACCTGTGCATGGTCAAGAATATAGTCTAGAAGGCAATAATGAAGTAATAGCTTCCAGTATAGAAGACGCACAACAAATGAACAGAAGTGAAGATTCACTAGCAAGCGCTCAAGGATACAACTTAGAAGGTAATAATGAAGTACTGGCTGCAAGTATGGATAGTGCTCAGTCAAACATAAATAATGATGATATTCCTAAGGGTAATCAAAACCACACTTTAGAAAGTCAAATGCCTTCTAATTCAAATTCATTAAATAATGAGGTTACAAAAGACCAGGCAAATAATGAAACATCTAGTAATCAACATTTAAACGAAGTTAATACCAGTAACAAACCTTCAACTAATGATATTAATAATAATATTGATAATAATAATATTAGAGGTCAATCGAATCAGCAAAATTTCAAACTAGATAATGGTTATTCCCAAAATAATAATCCAACTTTACAAGAAACAAATCAAATGGCTTCTAATAATTCTAATACTACAAGTGAGGGTAAAGAGAATAATACTATTGAACATCGCTCTGAGGTTAACCCTCGAAGTTTTAACAATATCAATAATAATAATAATATCAATAATGATATTAATACGCATCGGGATTATACGTTAGAAAGTACAAATAATCAAATTAATTAAGAAATAAATTCTAATAGTAACTAAGCTAGATAATGAATAGGGTGAAAAAATTGTTGTTTCGAAATTCTAAATTTATTTGGTATGGCATGATAGTATTTACTATCGTGCTATTTATTTTTGGTTTTTACGTAGGAAAAGACATTGAAGAAGAAGAAAAAAAAGCGGCAGCACATACCCAGAGCAATAAAGATGAAGAGTCATTCTCTATAAATCAATTAGAAAGTAATGAAAATGATAATGGTCAACATCAAAATGAAAATGAAGAAGAACATAATCATGATCATTCACATGGAGAATACGAATTAGAGAATCCTATGGCGGATGCTAATGAAGAATTAGAAGGAGAAATAAATCAATTAACTGATTACTTTTCTAAAGAGGATATTAGTCAAGCAAAAGAGGTATCTGTGCAATTTATTAAGGAATACTATCCCTTTGATGGAAATAAACCGTCTCAAAATATTAATGATGCAAAGAAATATATGTCTTCTGCTCTCTATGATGAATTAAAGGAACGTGTTATACGTCCTACACAGACAATTTTTAGAAAAGAGTTAAAAAGTTTTGAAGTATACGAACCATATAATCCTACTGATGAGTATTTGACTATTAATGTTTTGGTAAAAGGTGAAATTTATGATGTAAAAGATAATATCAACAAAAAAGAAGAGAGCCATTACTCTATTAAAATTATAAATGAAGATGGGAAATTCAAGGTTGATAAGTATACCTTGGATACGGCTTATTAGGTTTAAGTCATGAAGAAAACTTTATTGATAATTTCACTTTTATTAAGCCCATTTATATTAATGTTAGTTAGTATAGCAGTAATTATTGGTATCACCCTTTTAATTTTGATGTCTGAAGAAAAGCCTAACTATGAAAATATAACCTTATCAGAATTTGGGGAAAATGAAATCCCTTCAGAATTTATACCTATCTACCAAGAAGCAGGGGAGAAATATGCTGTAAATTGGCTAATTTTAGCAGCGATTCATAGAGTAGAGACTAACTTTAGTACAAATGTTAATACATCGTCAGCTGGTGCTATTGGACATACCCAATTTTTAGTTTGTACGTGGTTATCTTGGAACTATCCTTCATGTTCTACTGCAAGCAGAGCTATATATACTAATCCAGAAATTATTTCTAAATATGGTGGTTATGGAGTTGATGCAAACGGTGATGGAATAGCTGATCCCTATAATATTGAGGATGCAATTCATTCTACAGCGAATCTTATCTCACATAACCTTTCCATGATCAATGATATAAGACAAGCTATCTTTGCTTATAATCATGCAGAATGGTATGTTAATGAAGTTTTAGGTTTTGCTGAGGCGTTTTCAGGTGGCTATATCCCGGTGGATGGGAGAATAATAGAAATAGATGGAGAAACGGCATGGATGGTTCCTCACACTAAGAATATAACTTCTGAGTATGGAGAAAGATGGGGTACACAACATAAGGGTATAGACATTGCTGGCGGTGGAGACTTAGGAAAGCCTATTCTTGCATTTATGGCAGGAGAAGTAATTTATTCACAATGGAATACAGGTGGATATGGATACCTGGTAATTATAGAGCATGAGAACAATTTGAAAACATATTATGCACATTTACAAAAACAAGGGATTAAAAAGGGTACAAAGGTAAAAGCAGGACAAGTTATAGGGTACATGGGTTCTACAGGGAATTCTACAGGTCCTCACTTACATTTTGAAATTAGAAAAGCGGATACACCTGTAAATCCCAGACCATATTTAGCTCATTGGATAGGAACTGAACCGATTAAATAATAGTAAACACCATAAATCTGCATAAATCATGCGTTTTATGGTGTTTATTTAATATTTGTGTATACAAAATGGTTTTAGTTTGTAAACACCTATAAATCTTGGTGTTTAAGTGATTTTTGCTAAAAACCTAATTTGAATGTATACATGAAATAGCATATGGTTGTCTCTTCTATAATACTGTATACAAAATAATATTTTATACTCGATAAAAAGTGATTATTACTAGTTTAAGGTATGTTTACAGGCGGTGAAGTTACATGAAAAGCATTAGCTTTAACAATATTAAAATGCCATATTACGAATTTAACTTTATTGGTGATTACTACAAGAGCCTTAGGAGGTTAAGGAAAGAGCCAACTAAAACAATTTATTTAGATAATGGAGAAAGGATCGATGAACATTTTTTAGCAAATGCTGTTAGGCAAATAAAAGATTATAAAAATCAGCAGCGTTATGAAAAATCAACATTAATTATTGTTCATAATTTTGATAGTTATGATAGAAAAGACTTTGATAATGCATATTATAAGCCAATTATAGATGCTATTAAAAAAGTAAGAATTATTTATGATGATTCTTGGTTAGATATTTCATTAATGTTTTTGGGAAGTTATAGTCCAGAGGAAAAGATAACTGTTTTTGTAGTAGAGCATTTCTATACAATTCCGTTTTTGAATGCTAAATTTAACGATTATTTTAATAAGCATAAACCAAGAAATACAGGTATTGAAGATAGAATTAGAACTTTGAAAAACTATGATAATACAGACGATTTTTTTTAATAAGTGTGTAAAAATTCATGGTTTTTTTTTCTTTTAATTTTTACATTAATTTTTACACCTTTTAGGTATGTAAAGATTAGTTTATTAAAAGTACGGTGAATCATTGATATAGCTAAATTGTAAAGTGTTTAATTATAAACAAATTAAGATGTATATATTTAATAGGAAAACAGTAACTAATTTAGTGTAAGGTATTCGATAGTCAGGGAGATTAGCGCACACTAAATAGTCTTTGGAGAACTAAGTAATGAGGTGGAAATGACATGAGAAGGCATTCTTATGGTGGGAACGTTGCAGAAGTAGATTTAATGATATTGAATGATTTATATAATTACCGTGCGTTAAAAACTGATCAGATATCACGAAAATTCTTCCCCCACAGCAAATATTATGTGAATCGTGTTCTGAATAGGTTGAGAACTAGAAAGTTAATAAAATCGAGTATTTTATCGGGGAGTAGAAATCATGGAAAAAAAGGCTTCAGCTATCATAGATTAACCGAAACGGGATTGGAATGTCTGATAAGACATGGAGTGAGTGTTGAGGGGCAAGTCCAACAACATTATGTACACCCTGCCTTATTGCATTATTTACTCCTAGTAAATGATATTATGATAGATTTATCAATTGGTGGCTGGGAGACATGGGATAGCCGCAAAGTAAAAAAAGAATATAATTTGGATAGAAATATGTTGCTTCATGGATTAGTTATCAATCCGAATGGTAAAAGGTTTGGACTTTATATTATGGAGGAAGGGGTCACTAAGAATACATTAGGAAAAATACAAGCGGAAATTAGAGTGCATCACCATGTATTAGAAAATTATATCGTATTCGCAAAAGGTTCAAACTCTTACAATAGCTTCATCCAATTTGCTATTAATCCACCTAAGAAAAGAATAAATAATCAGTATATAGAGCAAAAGCAATTATACACTGGTGAAGCTTTAAAAGTGATTCCATTTGATTTAGGGAGGCAGCTATATCAAGCATACCCAACTGAGAATGAATGGTTCATGGCTTTGGCCAAGCATTTTAATTTTGAAATACTGAATACACAATTGGATGAACGGCAATCTTTTAATATCCTAGTTAAATATAAAGGTGAAGAAATGTACTTTGTAGACTTAACGGATACTGATCTTACAAAGGCAAGAGCAATTAATTCATATTCCGAACATCGGTTTAATTTGGAGAATAGAAGAAAGATATTAGTCGCAACATTTTTAAAGACACAATATGATTTAATCCAATCAAGGTATTCTTATATAGAAGAGTTATTAATTACTAAGAAAGATTTTAATGCTTTGTTAAATAAGAACCAAAAGTAATTGATAGCTACTAAAGACAAAAGCACTTTTATTTAAAGGAGAGAACTGTAATATGGATGATAAAAATAAATTTGAAATAATTTTAAAATTAATTGATAGAGAAGATATTCTTGAACAATTTGAACAGTTTACAAGAGAAGAACAAGATGAAATGTGGGAACTAATGAAGCAAATTATGCAAGATGAAATTACTTTTGTTTTAGATTTATATCAAGATAAAAAGGTGAGTAAAAATGAATTGGAATGAAAAGGTTCAATTTTATCTATCTGCAATCCTAACATTAACCGCAATAACACTTCTTGTAACAACCTTCAATGGATTATTCGTACCAAGTCCCTTTATGGGATTTATTTTGACAATTTTAAGCTTAGGGTTATATACAGTCCATGTCCTCCAGAAACAAACGAATAAGTTTAAAGAGGTTTTATTAGTAGCATTAAGTCTATTATTTCCAGTATTAATTATTTCTAGTTTGATCTATAAGGTTTGGGTATGGGAAGCATTTTTTACTAAGCATGGAATAACCCAATTAACACTATCTAGTTTTATCGTATTAGCAGCATATCTATGTATGGCGTATGTTAGAGCTAAAGTGTCCTATAAGAGAGTTAAAGGTAATCAAAAACATAATACGAAGTGGCGTCTAAATAAAAAGAAAGTTAAAGAAATCGAGGATTCAGAGCAAATATATTTAAAATTAGGAACTGTCTACGAAAATCCTGATAAATAAAAGCACTTTTATTTTCATTAAATATATTTACCATAATTACTAAATAATGAGGATTACTGGTTGACTGGTAAACTCATAAATATTAGTATAAATGTAATGGATAAAAATACTCATCATTTTTACATAAAAAGGAGGTATGCTGATTTGATATGAAATGCGAAGACAAAGAACAAGATAAGCAGGTGAAACTATCAGCTGCTAGACATCACCAATTAAAAATAATTGCTGCAAAGGAAAAAAGAGAAATGCGAGAAATTGTCTCTACCGCATTAGATTTCTATTTTCGAAATAGAAATAAGGAAAACAGCAGTTAAATTTTTTTGGGCTCTTTAACTGTATTAAGTTAATGTTTGAATTCAAAACAAAAAGACCATCAACAATGTGATGATCTATATTTGTTAAGCAAACAAAAGAAAGTATTTTAGAAATATTTATTGTCAAAAAATATATGATTTTCCATTTACCCACAAAAAAATAAGACAGGCTGGAAAATCACATTAATTTGTCTCTTTGTCTTTATTAGTTTCCTTTTTGTTTTTATTTGTTGCTTTGTCTTCTAAATTACTAATTTGATCAAATATCTCATCATCAAAAAACTCAGAGAGAGTCATTCCCAGTCCATTAGCAACTTTTTTCAATGTGATTATCCTAGGGTGTTTGCTTCTCCCATGCATAATCTCATTAAGAGTAGACTGACTGACATCTGACATTAATGCCAAATTATAAATGTTGATATTCTTTTGTTTACATAGGTCGTTAATTCTTTTAATTGTTGCTTCTGCCATTGTGACCAAGGATAATACCTCCTATTATAAAGTTCTAAAAAATAGGTCAAATTTATTTTTAATTTTAACAGAATACAGTTGACAAATAAACAGGTAAAAATTATAATCTGATTAACAGTATTCAGTTAATCGTATTTCACGATTAATAAATATAACTTAATAAGTTTTTCAAATGAGGTGAGGCTTCTTGCAATTTGGTGACTGGATACGAGAAATGCGAGAAAAAAGGCAATGGACTCAAAGCGAGATGCATAAAGAAAGTGGTATTCCTCAAACAACTATTAGTGGTTGGGAAACGGGGAAAATCTTAGAACCTTCTTTAAAGCACATAGTAAAAGTGTCCAGGGCATTTTCCGTTAGAATTTGTGACATTCCAATCTTTAGTGAAGATAAGTTAGAGGATGTGAGAAGTAATGGAAGAATTTGCAGTTAAAAATTCAAAAAGAGTTCCATTCTTTGAAATCCCTACAATTGCTGAACATGGCAGCCTGAGAACTTTTACTAAAAAGATTTACTTTATTAGAGGAGTGTTCGCTAAAGAAAAAGTATCAGGAGATGTTACGAAATTATCTGATATTTATTATGAAATAAGAACAGTTAAGGATAGTAAAGGGACAGTAATTGCAAAAAGAAAAAATCCAACCGATGAATTAATTAGAGTGAGTGTTTAGATTAAACAAGTGTGTGTGCAATGTGTGTGTGTGTGTGAAAACTTAATAATTTGCATTTCCTTTTGAAAGGTTGCTAGGAAGGATATGCGAGAAGAATAGTTTGATGGATATGATTGCTAAAAATCCATATTGCAGCCTTTTTAAAAACAGGTTGTTCGAATTAGCCAAAAACGAACAAAATTTGGAGGGATAAAAAAGATGAAAAGAGCTTTGTTTTCACTCATTATTACACTTGGTTTTACGTTTCATTTCTTCACTTACTCAGCATTAGCTAATGGAGTTGGTAAATGTTCTATTTCAATAACCAGCGATCACAGTTTCAATAGCAGGGCACAGGCAAGTGGACCTTGTAGCGGATTCGTGGAAGGTTATTATGTAGGTGGTAGTGCAGGTGGGCAGTTTGCTTTAATTGGTTCCTATACAGGAGATGTACATAATGGCCAAAAAGTAACACTTAGCTTACCGCCAACAGCAGGTAATTACTCAAGCTATGAATTAACTGTTTCAGCAGTCGTCAAAGAGCAGCCGAAGCCAGAACCGAAACCTGAGCCTAAACCAGAACCAAAACCAAAACCAAAGCCAGAGCCGAAACCGGAACCGAAACCTGATCCAAAACCAGTTCCGAAACCAGAACCGAAACCTGAGCCTAAACCTCAACCAAAACCTGATCCAAAACCTGAATCGAAGCCAAAACCTGATAATTCCAATAGTACGGGTTCGAATCAAGGAAACCAGAACAATTCAAATTCATCTTCAAATAATGAATCATCTAAGAATGTTGTAAAGGGAAATGAGAAGGTGAATGAATCAACCGAGGTAAGCAGTTGGACAACTAATGATCTTAAATCAAAAGGCGCGACTGTAGAAGTTAAAGATGGTAAGCACTTTGCTAAGGTTGATGGGGTTTATAAAGAAATTACTGAAGAACAGGCAGAGGAATTAGAAGAGGAAGTAAAAGAAGAAAAGGATAAAGACGAGAATGAAGAAGAAAAAGAGGAAAATGAGCAGCTTGAAGATAAAAGTTCAACAAGTGTTTTAGAGGATAAAGGTGATAAGGAAAAAGAAAATGATTCCAAAGAAGAAAAGAGCAATAAAGCAGTACCAATTGCAGTTGGAGCTGTAGCAGCTGTAGGTGCAACTACTGGAGCATTGTATTTTTTCCATCCTGGAAGTAAGGAAGCAATTACTAAATTTATAGAAATGATTTTAAATTTCTTCAAAAGATAAATTATCTTCATATAAAAAAGTG
>NZ_PISD01000062.1 GCF_002835735.1 Cytobacillus horneckiae
ACTGACGCAAAAAAGCTAGAAGAGGCGCAAAAGAAGTGCGAACTGATGCAAAAAAGAGAGAAGAGGCGCAAGAGAAGTGCCAACTGACGCAAAATATAAGCATAGCACCAAAATCAAGTTTTCCTGATGATCGGCATAAGGATGTTGAAATTGGGGAAAATAGTAAATAGATGCATTTATTTAATACTGAATTTTAATGGGGTGGTTAAAAGTGAGAACGAAAAGAGTATCACTTATTGCTTCTGTATTAATATTTATGAGCACTGTAGTTTTTTATAACTCGAGCGATAGTCTAGCTGCAGCCAATATGGAAAAGTCAGATGAAAATGATACGAATTTAAATATGAATGTGATTTTGGAACGAGTTTATCTAGACGGTGATGTGAGTCAGGAAACTGTTGTTGAAACGATTTGGTCATTTGAAGATTTCTGGGCAAAATATGATGCATGGCAGTTAATTGATATGAATAAAGAGCAAGTGGTTTTTCGTCGGCATATGGATGATATTTCTCCTCTATTGAAAGCAAATGGATATTTTGGCATTACAGATGAAGGTGTATTAACTATTTTCAATGGCAGGCCAAATAAAGCAAATATCATTCAATCTTTTTTTCAGATTGACCTTGGAAAATTAGAGAGTAAAAAATGTGAAGAACTGAAAAAAGGAATTCCGATTATGACGAAAGATCGGTATATTGAAGTTCTACAATCATTTAGTGATTATTCATATGTAGAGGAAGCTTCATAAACTGAAGAAACAGCGGCCGGCATAAATGGCCGCTTATTAATGTTTTCCGTTTTGACCTAATGAAAGAAAATAGTGAAAATTATTAATTATCATTAATGGGCAGATTTTAGTTTTTCTAAGTTGTAATGTAACTTAATTTTTGTTAACATACAATTAAGTTACATTAAATTTCTAGGAGGAAATCCTGTGGAGTTTGTGGACCCAATTAGAGATATTGGCAGTATTAATGAAATCAAGAGGGAATTAAAGAAACAGTCTCAAAGAGATGTGCTCCTTTTTGTGTTAGGTATTAATACAGGTATAAGGGTTAGCGATTTGCTGTATTTAAAGGTCAAAGATTTATGGGATGGCAAAGGTATAAAAGAGTTTTTGTATATTAAGGGCGATAAAATTGAAGAAGTAAGGGCGTTCTATTTAAATAACAGTATTAAAAATGAATTGACAAGTTATATGAATTTGTTCGATTTTAGCGAGAACGATTATTTATTTAAATCCAAAAAGAATGAACAGCCAATTACACGTCAACAAGCTTATCGAATCATTAATAATGCTGCTAAGAAGGTTGGAGTAGCGGGGAAAATTGGTACGCATACACTTAGAAAAACGTTCGGATACCATGCCTATCGAAAAGGAATTGCTATTTCAATATTAATGTCTATCTACAACCATCATACACCTGCGGAAACATTGAGATATATTGGCATTAATAAAAATGAACAGCAATTGATTAAGGTAGATGTGAATTTATAAAAAAAACCTCCATTAATTATTAATGGAGGCTGCTCGAGGAAATGATTAATCTTCCTCTTCATATTCAGGCGTCATATCAACATTCGTTAAATCAGTGATGATGTCCTCAATGACAGCAACTTGCAATGTTTGCTTATCTTTCATGAATTTAAAAACTCCGTTGTTGAAATCCGTTCCAAAGTCTTTAAAGAAGATACCTTCATATTCTACGTTACTTGTATGTTTGAATGTCACACGGTAATGGTCGCTTTCTTTAACTAGGTATGCGCGAACACCTTTCTCATATTGACCTTCTTGATCTTTTAAATAACGCGATACTGAGATTATGTGCAGGTCAACAAACGGAACCTCACGCAATAAGGAGTTAATAATAGAACCCTTAGCAATTTGCTCCCATCTGCTTTGTGCAGTTTGCCCAAGGATAATTTGTGTAATATGTTTTTCTCTTGCAACTTCTGCAATTACTTTAGAGACAGGACGTTTCTCATTATCTTTTAGAATAAAAGCTTCTGCACTATGCATCTCAGCAATCTGCTGCCATTTCGTAATGTAATGTGATTTTTCGGCATCCATATCATCAAAAGGCTGCGGATCTATTGTTAGTATATAGAGAGGACAGTCTAGCATGCTTGCAATTTTACAACCACGTTGAATCAGACGCTCACCGTTCGGTCCGTAGTACACACATACTAGGATGCTTTCGTCCATTCGTCCTTTTATTTTCTTCATTTTTAAGGTCACCTCGTAATAGATGTGAGTTCAATTATTTCGTTTAATATCAATAAACTATGTATGACTATATCTCATGCTACAGAAACAGTCAATCAAATTTAAGAAATTTAATTAATTCCTCTATTTAGGAAGTTTAGGAATATGATTAGGATTGGCATTTAAGGTGATTTTTATTATCTAATGTAATGGTTTTTTATAATTGAGACACAATAAAATATAAAAACTTAGATAAAAATAAGGACAATATTTTTGAACAGAAGGAGGGGACTTGGGGTGTCTTTATTGCACATCATGATTTTAATCCCATTTATATTTGCTATCTTCGTCCCATTATTATATAAGCTGTTTAACTCCCGGATTCATACAGGGTGGTTTGTGCTTATTATTCCTGTTGTAATTTTCATATATTTACTACGTTTTATCCCCGGTATATCTTCAGGAGAAGCCGCTTATCAATCGCTGAATTGGATTCCATCCTTTGGGATTAATTTTGATGCATATGTAGATGGTTTAGGTCTAGTATTTGGCTTATTAATTACTGGAATTGGTGCATTAGTAATTCTTTATTCTATTTATTATCTATCTAAAGAAAAAGAAGCGTTGCATAACTTCTATGTGTATTTATTGATGTTTATGGGTGCAATGCTCGGGCTTGTATTCTCTGATAATATTTTAGTGCTTTATGTTTTTTGGGAGCTGACAAGTATTTCTTCCTTCTTACTAATCGCCTATTGGTATCAGCGTGAAAAGTCTCGCTACGGCGCCCAAAAGTCGATGCTTATTACGATTTTTGGCGGATTGGCTATGCTTTCAGGTTTCATTATGCTATCAATGATGACTGACACATACAGCATACGCGAGATGTTTACACAAGTTGACACGATAACAGGCCATAGCTTATTTATCCCCGCAATGATACTAGTACTAATTGGTGCGTTTACAAAGTCTGCGCAATTTCCATTCAGTATTTGGCTACCAGATGCGATGGAAGCACCGACGCCAATTAGTGCCTATTTACACTCTGCAACAATGGTTAAGGCTGGAATTTATCTTGTTGCAAGATTCACACCTGTATTTGGCGGTACTTCTGAATGGTTCTGGCTTGTATCCGGAATCGGATTAATTACTTTATTATACGGATCCGTTAATGCTGTAAGACAGACAGATTTAAAAGGGCTGCTTGCTTATTCGACAATTAGCCAATTAGGGTTAATCATGAGCTTACTTGGAATTGGCTCAGCCGCTTTATATTTTGGATATGGTGATGAAGCCGATCTATATGCAGCTGCCATCACAGCAGCAATCTTCCATATGATCAATCACTCCACCTTTAAAGGTGCCCTATTCATGGTCGTGGGTATTGTCGACCATGAAACAGGTACACGTGATATTAGAAGACTAGGTGGCTTAATGACCATTATGCCAATCACATTTACAGTGGCTGTAATTGGAGCATTTTCAATGGCTGGACTGCCTCCATTTAATGGATTCTTAAGTAAAGAGATGTTCTTTGCTTCAGTTGTTGATGTTTCAAACCTGACCGAATTCAATATGGATACGTTTGGTATTTTATTCCCTATCATCGCTTGGGTCGCAAGTGTATTCACTTTTATCTATAGTATGATTCTTGTGTTCAAGACCTTTAGAGGAAAATACAAGCCGGAGCGTTTAGAGAAAAAAGCACATGAGGCGCCAATTGGCATGCTGATTTCACCGATTATTTTAGCTTCGCTTGTTGTAATCTTTTTCTTCTTCCCGAATATGATTGGTGATTATTTATTAAAGCCTTCTGTCGCTGCAGTCCTGCCTGCGATTGCCGAGAACAGTATAATGGATATGTATATTACTCCTTGGCATGGCTGGAATACAGAATTATTTATGACTATAGGTGTCATTGCGCTAGGGACTTTAATGTATATTTCTTTACGGAAGTGGGCGGGGATTTATAGGATGTACCCGCAAAGCATTACGCTGAATGCGATATATAATTCAGCTTTGGACAAGGCGCAAAGCTGGTCAGCCTCGTTAACTGATAAATATATGACTGGATATATACGAGACTATATCGCGTATTTATTTGGATTCTTTATATTGTTTGTAGGCGGAACCTTAATCGTCACTAATTCGATTTCATTTGATGCCTCCAATAATGCGCCTGTCAACTTTTATGAAATTGCTTTAATGGTGGCGATGATCGTTGCTGCTTTTACAGTACTATTGGCGAAATCACGTTTAACAGCAATTATTTCACTTGGTGTACTCGGGTATCTCGTTTCGATGTTCTTCGTCATTTTCAGAGCGCCTGATTTGGCACTTACACAATTGGTTGTTGAAACCGTAACAACTGCGTTATTTCTATTATGCTTCTATCATTTGCCTAGGTTTAAAGAGCAGGTGCATAAGGAAAA
This sequence comes from Cytobacillus horneckiae, assembly GCF_002835735.1. GTDB lineage: Bacteria > Bacillota > Bacilli > Bacillales > Cytobacillaceae > Cytobacillus > Cytobacillus horneckiae. The sequence continues at coordinate 4,639 of NZ_PISD01000062.1, forward strand.
GAAAGGTGTACCATTTAAACCATTAAACTTGATTATTTCAATCGGTGTTGGTGTAGTTGTTACATTATTTGCGCTTTCTGCTAATGGCACGCGCTTATTTGAGCCGATTGCCGGTTTTTATGAAGATTCATATAAGCTTGCAGGGGCGAAAAATATCGTAAATGCCATCCTTGTTGATTTCAGGGGTATTGATACAATGCTTGAAATATTTGTTCTCTGTATTGCCGCATTGAGCGTATACACTTTAGTTAAACTTGGTTTGTCAAGGAGGGAAAAATAATGAAAAAGCCAAATGATATTATTTTGCGCGGCGTAACAAAAGTAGCTGTCGTCATTATTTTTACCTTTGCAATTAACCTTTTCTTTGCAGGTCACCACAATCCAGGTGGCGGTTTTATTGGCGGTCTAGCCTTTGCTGCAGCCTTGACACTTATGTTCTTATCATATGATGTGGATTCGGTCCGTGCGAATTTCCCTGTTGACTTTAAAGTTTTAACGGCAGTTGGCGTTTTAATTGCTGTGTTAACAGGGATGGGTGGCGTATTCTTTGATTTGCCATTCCTAACACAGGCATTTGATTATTTCCATTTGCCTATCTTCGGTAAAACCGAGCTTGCAACAGCAGTTTTATTTGATATCGGTGTGGCCCTTGCTGTTATTGGAACAGCAATGGTCATAATAATGACGATAAGTGAGGATCGATAATATGGAATCTTTAATGTCGATTCTAATCGGAGTATTCTTTGCCATTGGAACGTATTTAATTTTAACAAAAAGCTTATTGCGAATTATTTTAGGTACATCTATTATCAGTCATGGTGTTCATTTGCTGATCATAACAATGGGTGGAGTGAAAGCTGGTGGGCCGCCGTTATTAGGCCTTGGTTCAACATCGTTTACGGATGCACTGCCACAAGCCCTCATTTTGACAGCGATTGTTATTAACTTCGCAACTACAGCTATTTTCCTAGTATTGAGCTATCGTTCATACAAGGTGCTAGGAACGGATGACACAGCACAGATGAGAGGTAATGAAGATGAATAATATAGTTATACTGCCTATCATTATACCGATGATCTTGGGGCTCATCATGGTCATTTTTAGAAGAAGGATTATGCTGCATCGTGTTTTAAGCATTCTCTCCATGACAGGTACTGGAGGAGCGGCAGCCTATCTTATTTATCAGGTTAAGCATGAAGGTATTCAAACGTTGCAGCTTGGGGGATGGGAAGCTCCGTTTGGCGTAAGCATGGTTGTTGATATGCTGTCTGCTCTGCTTCTCATCACGACAAGCATCGTTGCACTGTTTTGTGTGATATATGCATTTAAATCAATCGGTCGTGAGAGGGAAGAGCATTATTTCTATCCTTTGTTTCTATTTTTAATTACTGGTGTAAACGGTTCTTTCATTACAGGAGATGTATTTAATCTATTTGTCTGTTTTGAAGTGATGCTGATTTCTTCATACGCCTTAATTACTTTAGGTGGAAAAAGCATTCAGCTTCGTGAATCAATAAAATATGTTTTAGTTAATATTATTGCATCTTTCTTGTTCCTTATCGCGATCGCTTACTTGTATGCAGTCACTGGAACGTTGAATATGGCTCATTTATCAGAACGTGTTGCTGAAGTTGGACAGGGTGGACTGATGACAGCAGTTGCAATCATATTCCTTTTCGTATTTAGTTTAAAGGCTGGCTTATTTCTATTTTTCTGGCTGCCAGGATCGTATAGTGCGCCTCCAACAGCCGTTGCTGCAGTCTTTGCTGCGTTGCTTACAAAGGTCGGCATTTATGCAATTTACCGCTTTTTCACTCTTGTATTTTATCATGAGCCGCAAGTAACGCATCTTATTATAGGAATTATGGCCGCTGTTACAATGGTATTAGGTGCAATGGGTGCGATTGCCTATAAAGATATTAAGAAAATACTGACCTATAATGTTGTCGTAGGGGTTGGCTTTATTTTAGCTGGTCTTGCATCTTTCACTGATGCTGGGATGACGGGCTCAATCTACTATTTAATGCATGATATGGTGATAAAAGCATTAATCTTCATTATTGGCGGCGTGATTATCGCCATCGCAGGCACTAGCAATTTGGATGATATGAGTGGCTTGATTCAGACGCATCCGTATTTAGGGTGGATGTTCTTTATTACCGCTTTATCAATTTCCGGTATTCCGCCATTAAGCGGGTTTATTGGTAAAGTGTATATTACTGAAGGGACATTTACTTCAGGCTATTATTGGCTTGGCGCAATTGGCTTAATTACGAGCCTTATGGTTCTATTCTCTGTCATGAAAATCTTTATGAACAGCTTCTGGGGAGAAACAATTCTTTCAGAAGAGATGGAGAAAGGAACAACAAGAGGGGTAATGTTCCCGATTGTGGCGCTTGTCATGCTGACAATTGGCCTTGGCCTTGGTGCAGAGTTGCTTCATGATTACGTAGAGATCGCTGTGGAAGGCTTAATGAATCCATCTCTTTATATTGAAGCGGTCCTTGGAGGTAATGCACAATGACCTTTTCAAAAGAGCCACTGATTATTAAAGGAAGGGATGGTAGCTCCTATGGCGATGCAGGTCTTAATTAATCTTTTTATTGCTACATTATGGGTGTTCTTGCAAGATGAATGGAGTTTCCTTTCCTTTTTTGCAGGATATTTAGTCGGGATATTCGTTTTGTTTTTAATGAGGCGCTTTTTTGCCCATAATTTTTACCTCATTACTTTCTTGAACATCTTTAGACTTTTTGTAGTATTTATCCATGAATTGTTTACTTCTAGTATTGAAGTAGTGATGCAGGTTATTCGTCCTAAATTGGATATAACTCCGGGTATATTCACTCTCGAAACAGATCTTGAAGGGGAGCTTGAAATATCTTTATTATCTTTCCTGTTATGTTTAACGCCGGGATCAGTAGTGGTTGAAGTATCAGATGATAATAAAGTGTTTTATGTTCATGGGCTGGATATACCAACCTCCAGCGACTCCTTGCTGAAGTCGAAAGAAAGATTTGAAAAGTCTATAAAGAAGGTGACAAGAAAATGATTGAAACATTGTTGATGATTGCACTATTCTTCCTTGTCTTGTCTATCCTTGCCGCAGTGTACCGCCTAGTTAAAGGTCCCTCTATTCCTGACCGTGTTCAAGCACTTGATAATATTGGTGTGAATTTAATTGCAGGAATTGCGATTATATCGATCTTTATGCGCACAAGTGCCTTTTTCTCAGTCATGCTTCTATTGGGGATTTTATCCTTCATTGGGACAATTGCATTTGCGCGATTTTTAGAAAGGGGTGTCGTCATTGAGTCTGAGCGTAACAAGTGAAATTGTTGCTGGAGTGTTAATTCTAATAGGGTCAATATTTAGTTTTTTAAGTGCGATAGGTCTTATCCGATTGCCTGATGTGTATACGCGTTCACACGCAGCTTCAAAAAGCTCCACGATCGGTGTGTTGTTTACACTCGTCGGTACATTGGTGTTCTTCGTCATTCATGAAGGCGTATTTAGCATCCGATTACTATTAGTTATCTTTTTCGTCTTCTTAACAGCGCCGGTTTCAGCACATTTAATTTGCCGCTCTGCGTATCGCTCTGACGTGCCGCTTGCGAAAAGCAGTGTAAAAGATGAGCTGAAGGAAGTTTTAGTTGGAGAAAATAGAGAAGAAGGCCGGCAATAATTGCTGGTCTTCTTTTCATTTTTTCACAAAAGAATTCATATTATTTTCGGAAGTATTTCACTTTTTCCCTTCGAGAGAAAAGTATAGTATGATAAAATGAGGTACGAAAAAACAGGGGGAGCGAGCAGTCGTTGTATGAATATATTAAAGGCCGTATAGATTATATTGGGCCAGAATTTATTGTCATTGAAAATAATGGGATTGGCTATCAAATTTTAACTCCCAACCCTTTTAGATACTCAACGGAGTCAAACCTGGAAGTGCAAATATTTACATACCACTATGTACGGGAAGATATTTCTGCGCTCTACGGCTTTTCAACGCGTCAAGAGAAGCTTTTATTCATTAAATTATTGAATGTAACAGGGATTGGTCCTAAAGGCGCTTTAGCTGTGTTAGCAACTGGAGAACCGGGTCAGGTCGTTCAGGCGATTGAAAATGAAGATGAGGCCTTCCTTGTTAAATTCCCCGGTGTCGGTAAAAAGACAGCTCGGCAGATGATTCTGGATTTAAAAGGGAAGCTGCCTGAAGTCGTTCCTGACTTTTTTCCTAATTTATTTACGGCTGAAAGGTTGGCAGAAGAAGAAGAGCGCAATACGGAATTCGATGAAGCGATATTGGCGCTTCAGGCACTTGGGTATTCCGACAGGGAGTTAAAGAAAATTTCTAAAGACTTGAAGAAAGAACGATTAACAACTGATCAATATATAAAGCAAGCGTTGCAAAAGCTATTAAAATGATCTTCATTTTCCTTGATAGGATAGGGATTTTATCTGGTAATGAGTTATCATTACATGGTAAAACCTAAGAAGGAAACGACCTCATTCTCAGAGATAGCGGTGCAAACGTCAAGTAACGGTACATTCCTTTAGAAAAAGAGGTGATTGTGGAGATGGAGGATCGTATTATATCAGGAGAAGCGGATATACAGGATTCATCATTTGAGCTAAGCCTGCGACCGCAATCTTTGAAGCAATACATTGGGCAGGATAAGGTGAAGGAAAACTTGGAAATCTTCATCCAGGCTGCAAAGCTCAGACAAGAAACTTTAGATCATGTCTTGCTTTATGGTCCGCCGGGATTAGGAAAGACAACATTGGCAACTATTATCGCCAATGAAATGGGTGTCAACATAAGAACCACAGCTGGTCCAGCAATAGAGAGGCCTGGTGATCTAGCTGCAATCTTGACAGCTTTAGAGCCGGGTGATGTTCTATTTATTGACGAGATTCACCGCTTGCCAAGGTCGATTGAAGAAGTGCTTTATCCTGCAATGGAGGATTTCTGCTTGGATATTGTTATAGGAAAAGGTCCTGGAGCGCGCTCTGTAAGACTAGATCTTCCTCCATTCACGCTCGTTGGAGCAACAACTAGAGCCGGCTCGTTATCAGCACCGCTTCGGGACAGGTTTGGCGTAATGAGCAGATTGGAATACTATAATAAGGAGCAGCTAAAGGAAATCGTTATTCGTACCTCTGACGTTCTCGAAACGGAAGTGGATGAATTAGCTGCAAGCGAGATTGCAACAAGATCAAGAGGGACACCGCGAATTGCTAATCGGCTTTTAAGAAGGGTGCGTGATTATGCTCAAGTTCGGGCAGATGGTTCAGTAGATTATCAACTTGCAGCTGAAGCCTTGGAAATGCTACAAGTCGACCGTCTTGGCTTGGATCATATTGATCATAAATTGTTAAAAGGGATTATTGAGAAGTTTAGAGGCGGTCCTGTCGGATTAGAAACAATCGCGGCCACTATTGGCGAGGAATCACATACAATTGAGGATGTATATGAGCCGTATTTATTGCAGATTGGCTTTTTGCAAAGAACGCCGCGAGGACGAATAGCGACTCCATTAGTTTACAATCATTTTCAGCTGGAGGTGCCATCTGATTGACTAAATGGTTAATGATTGCAGGAGCTATCATTTTTGCTATCGGATTTATTATGCATTTTTTCAATATTGGCCGATTACCAGGTGACATCGTTTTTAAAAAGGGAAATACAACCTTTTATTTTCCGATTGTAACGTCGATTGTGATTAGTATTGTTTTATCTGTTATTGTATATTTCATTGGAAGGTTTCGTTAAACGATAGATTAAAAAGTTGGAGACGGTGACATCATGAAAGTAGATTTATTTGATTTTCATTTACCAGAAGAATTAATTGCTCAAACGCCGTTAAAAGAAAGAGCAAACAGCCGATTAATGGTGCTGAATAAAGAAACTGGCGAATTGCAGCATGATACATTTAAAAATATTAAAGACTATTTAAAGCAAGGGGATGCGCTCGTATTGAACGATACGAGAGTTTTACCTGCGCGTTTATTTGGTGTTAAGGAAGATACTGGAGCGAAAATAGAAGTATTGCTTCTGAAGCAGCAAGCGGGTGATCGCTGGGAGACATTAATCAAACCTGCTAAGCGAGTAAAAGTAGGAACAACGCTCATTTTTCGCGACGGCTTATTGCGAGCGCAATGTATCGAAGAAAGCGACCACGGCGGCAGGATTCTCGACTTTCAATATGATGGCATATTTTATGAAGTATTAGATCGGCTTGGAGAAATGCCGCTGCCACCTTATATAAAAGAGCAGTTGGAAGATCGCGACCGCTATCAGACGGTTTATGCTCGTGAAAATGGCTCAGCCGCAGCTCCGACTGCCGGCCTGCATTTTACAGAAGCGCTGTTGCAGGAAATTAGAGAGATGGGAGTGGAATTGCTCTTTATCACACTCCATGTTGGCTTAGGCACCTTCCGTCCTGTAAGTGTAGACGAAGTAACCGAGCATGATATGCATGCGGAGTTTTATCATATGACTGCTGAAACGGCAGATAGACTGAATGAGGTTCGTGCTAATGGAGGCAAAATAATCAGTGTAGGGACAACTTCCACAAGAACATTAGAAACAATTGCGACAGCACATAATGGGCATTTTACAGAAGCGAGTGGATGGACAGACATATTCATCTATCCCGGATATGAGTTTAAAGCAATTGATGGAATGATTACTAATTTTCATTTGCCGAAGTCAACATTAATTATGCTCATCAGTGCTTTAGCCGGACGTGAGCATGTTCTGCATGCATATAATCGTGCGGTAGAAGAGCGTTATCGTTTCTTTAGCTTTGGCGATGCGATGCTCATAAAGTAAACGAGCAAATTTTATGTTAAATGAGTAATAGTTAAAATTTTGCATAATCAAACTAGGGCTTTTGGCGAGCGCCTAGATTTACAAAGAAGGAGAAATACAATTGACAGCTATTCGTTATGAATTAATTAAGACTTGTAAGCAAACCGGTGCGCGGCTTGGGAAGGTTCATACTCCTCATGGTTCTTTTGAAACGCCTGTTTTTATGCCAGTAGGTACTTTAGCTACCGTAAAAACGATGTCTCCCGAAGAACTTGTGCAAATGGGAGCAGGTATCATTTTAAGTAACACCTATCATTTATGGCTTCGTCCAGGACATGAAATTGTTGAAGAAGCTGGCGGCCTGCATAAGTTTATGAACTGGGATCGGGCAATTTTAACAGATTCTGGCGGATTTCAAGTATTTAGTTTAAGTGATTTCCGTAAAATAGAAGAAGAGGGCGTGCATTTCCGCAATCACCTTAATGGAGACAAGCTCTTTTTATCACCGGAAAAGGCGATGCAAATTCAAAATTCACTTGGCTCTGACATCATGATGGCATTTGATGAATGTCCACCGTTCCCTGCAACACATGACTATATGAAACAGTCTGTTGAAAGAACTTCCAGATGGGCTGAGAGATGTTTAGAAGCGCATCAGCGTCCGAATGATCAAGGATTATTTGGTATTGTTCAAGGCGGGGAATATAAGGACTTGCGTGCACAAAGCGCCAAGGATTTAGTATCATTGGATTTCCCAGGGTATGCCATTGGAGGTCTATCTGTTGGCGAGCCTAAAGATATTATGAACCGGGTGTTGGAGGAAACAACCCCTTTATTGCCAAGCGATAAACCTAGATATTTAATGGGAGTCGGTTCTCCGGATTCATTAATTGATGGTGCTATTCGCGGTGTGGACATGTTTGATTGTGTACTGCCAACAAGGATTGCGCGCAACGGCACATTAATGACAAGCAATGGCCGCTTAGTAGTAAAAAATGCTAAGTTTGCCCGTGATTTCGGTCCAATTGATGAAAACTGCGACTGCTACACATGCCGAAATTATAGCCGAGCATATATTAGGCACTTAATCAAATGTGACGAAACTTTCGGAATAAGGCTAACAACTTATCATAACCTTTATTTTCTGTTAAAATTAATGGAACAGGTCAGACAGGCAATCAGAGAGGATCGTCTAGGTGACTTTAGAGAAGAATTTTTCGAACAATATGGTTTTAATAAACCAGATGCGAAAAACTTCTAATACTTGAAAGGAGGGGAAAAACTATATGGAAATGTTAGCAACATTAGCACCTTTAATTTTAATGTTTGTATTATTCTATTTCCTTTTAATCAGACCACAGCAAAAGCGTCAAAAGGCAGTTACAAATATGCAGAATGAGCTGAGAAAAGGAGATAAAGTAGTTACAATCGGCGGCCTTCATGGATTCGTTGATGCAATTGATGAAGATAAAATCGTCATTAAGTGTGGCGATGGAAGCCGTCTTACATACGATCGCCAAGCAATCCGCGAAGTAACAGAATCTGCTTCAGGAGACATGCTGTCGAAGTAAGTGCAGAATACTGCCTTGAAAAGCAATGCTTTTTGAGGCGGTTTTTTTATTTGGAAAACGAAAAGAACGTCAACAAGACGTTCCCTGGCTGTAGGCTGTAGAGAAACTAATGTCGGGATTTACCGAGGTTACCGCTCGCTTTTTAGCAGGGCGACCGTCGATCTGCTTCGTCGCTATGCGCCTTTAGGGTCTCGAATGTCTCCCTACTCTCTCGTAGGAGCAGAGCGGACACCTCTCTCCAAATCCAAATCTAACTAAATTTACTTATATCACTTTCTGAGGCACTCTGAAAACGTCAACAAGACGTACCTTCTACAGAAAGCTATGAGCGTCCTTTTGAACTCATATTCACTCCAAGTATGCCACCCATCATTGCGATAAGTATATAGCAAATGAAGTAAACGAGCTGTTCTCCGTTAAATAGCTTATCAAAGCCTAAATATTGAAAAAGGAAGATGATGATGGCATATATTAGACCCGTTAAGCCTCCTAATAGCCAACCTTTTTGTTTTCCTTTTCCTCCGGATATAAATCCGCCTGTGAATAGAGCAATGAATGAAATGGCAGTGATTACATATTGCACTGAAGATTCTTGCAGAGATGTAAATCTAAGAATAATAGCAAATAGAAAGCTGCAAACAATGGCTAAAGTGAATATAGCAATTATTCCATACAATATCGATGTCCCTAAAGCTTTTGACTCCTCTATGCTCAACCTCCCCTTTCCATACGCAAATTAAGTGAAATACCTTCTTTCCCTTAGTACAAGCATATTCAGGCATACAAAAAATAGAATCGTCTTTTAAAAATTTCATATGCAATCCTGATCATTTTTATGAAAAAAAAGACCTATCATATTTATTTCTTACATGTGCAACATAAGAACGTATGCACAAGGAGGGACATGAAATGGAAGAGTATTTGATTGTCATTTTCCGTACACTTTTTTTATACGGACTAATAACTAGCATTTACCGGATGATGGGGAAAAGAGAGATAGGAGAACTGAGTATTCTGGACCTTGTCATCTCGATTATGATTGCAGAATTGGCCGTTGTTGCGATAGAAAAGGCAGATGAAAACTTATTCAGGCATGTACTGCCAATGCTGATATTAATGATTGTACAAATTATATTTGCTTATTGGTCTTTAAAAAGCAAGAAATTGCGTGACATAATGGATGGAAAGCCGACTATCATTATCAATCAAGGAAAAATAGACGAAAATGCGATGAAAAAGCAGAGATACAATTTTGATGATCTGCTGCTCCAATTACGGGAAAAAGATATTGCGCGAATTTCAGACGTGCAATATGCTATTTTAGAATCATCAGGGAGCTTGTCAGTTTTTGAAAAGAATGAAAGTGAAAATGAAGACACTGAAATTACAATCCCTATCATTATGGATGGGAATATCATCGTTGAAAATCTAAAAAGAATAAACAAAGATGAGGCATGGCTGAGAAAAGAACTGGACAAAAGAGGCTATGCGGATGTTAAGAAGATATCGTTTTGCAGCTTTGAGAACAACGATTTTTACATCGATTTAAAGAATGAATGAAGAGATAGACATTTTATTTTATAAGATGTTCATGTCTTCATTTTTATTTGGCAAAGTTGATCATTTTTTGCGTGCTGTTGATTGGAGTAGCAAGGAGACCCTCAGGCGCAAAATGCGCCGAGGAGCCTACCTAATCACCCGCGTGGGAGGTCACCGTCTACTGATCTTTAATTCAACCTTTTATTTGAAAGCGAATTTTGAAAGCGTTTTGCCGATCCAAGGAATGCTAAGCAAGTCATTTTTTCTAATTAAGCGGGTTAAAAGCAAAAGGATGATATAACATACGCTTATAATCGCTGTAATAATGAAAATGGATGCAACCATTGATACATTGTCCAAGTATTCAAGCAGCCAGTAGCCTAGCATGCCTGTGCCGAACATGATTAAGACAGTTAACACATATTCGCGAATGTGAATAGTAAAAGAATAAGCCTTTAAAAGCGTGGCAAAATGGAGCAATGTAACTAAAACAAATCCAACGATCAGCCCGATTGCTACACCGGTAATACCAAAAGCAGGCTGGCTGGCCAGCAGGAAAATAACGGATATTTTTACTACTGCACCTATTAAGCTATTTATCATGGCAGCCCTGGCTAAGTCAAGCGCTTGTAATGCTGCTTGCAATGGGCTTTGAAAATAATAAAACAAAAATAACGGCGCCATCATTTTAATAAACTCCGTCCCTGTACTTGATCCGTACATTGCTGTCATCAGCTGTTCTGAAAGAACAAATATGACAACGACTGCAAGGCCGCCAGTAATTAAGGAAAATCTTAAAGCTTGGTGAATGCGGTACTCTATTAAATTGAACTGATTATTTGATTTGGCTTCACTAATTGCCGGGACAAGTGAAGTGGATAAAGCAATTGTAATAAATGATGGCAGCATTAGCATGGGCATGGCAAACCCTGTTAGCGCTCCGTAGCCTTGTGTGGCAACAGCTGTTGCTACTCCTGCCAAGGCCAAGCTATGGGCGACGACAATTGGTTCGAAAAACCATGCAATCGATCCAATCATGCGGCTTCCAGTTGTAGGAAGAGCCACTTCCATTAGCTGTTTAAACGTTGATTTGCCTTCATGTACATATTTGAAAAATTGTTTTCGAACTCTGAATTTCTTTTTCAATTTAAACATAGTGAGTAAATAGATCAATGAGGCAAGTTCACCGATCACAGCCGCAAGCATTGCTCCGGCAGCGGCATATTCTATCCCATATGGCAAGAAGGCCTTCGTTAAGGCGGCGATTAACGTAATTCTAACAACCTGCTCAAGAAGCTGTGAATAAGCAGCAGGCTTCATGTTTTGTTTTCCTTGGAAATATCCCCTTAACACAGACGATACAGCGATAATCGGAACAACAGGCGCGATGGCGAGTAAAGGAAAAAGTGTTCTTGAATCGGTCAGCAGATGTTGGGATAAGTAAGGGGCCAACAGCAATAATGCAGGGGTGAAAAGCAACGACAAAGCTAAAGTAATCGCTAACGAGACGATGAGGATTTTTTTAGTTTTAGCTGTATCGCCCTTTGCATCAGCTTCAGCAACATTTTTTGATATCGCTACGGGTAACCCGAATTGCGTAATGGTAACAACAAGAATAAATGTGGGAAAGGCCATCATATACAGTCCGACACCTTCAGCACCAATAAAGCGGGCAATTACTATTCGGTTGATGAAGCCGAGAACCCTTGTGACAAGTCCAGCAGCTAATAAAATGATGGTTCCTTGTATAAATTTTGACATCTAATTCCCTGCCTTCTCAAAATAGAAGTAATCATATACAATAAATTTATATGCAAAGGCATGGACGAAGCATGACAAGCTTTACTGATTTTCTTAATTAACTTTCAATATTAATAATAAAAAAAATAAAGGGAGGGAAGTAAAATGGCAAAAATGCATGCATACGATATCTTTCGCGAAGAAGTGGAACCGGCTTTGGATGTGAAATTGAATGAGTTCCGCCTGCTTGGATATGAACAAGTGAAAGCAGATGAATTGTGGTCGTTCCTAATAAAGAAAAAATGGAAGACACCTAAATCGGATATCAGATTATTCGAAATAGTCGAGGAAGTTTTAGGGATAAAAGTAGGTGAATTTATTAATTTCACAACTGTGGAAGTGTACAAGGATACAGTATTCTCATTAGATAATGCAGAAGAGATGAGAGAACTTTTGAAATGATTCGTTTGTCAATAGGTAGATGGAATGGATTGGAAATAAAAAGTCGTATATTGATTAATAAATATGCTTTTATATAAAATTGACAGTCCCTTCCTCTTGTTTCATAATGATAATATTGCTATACGTTCCTTAAGCTTCTTGAAAGCTTAAATTGCCCAGCTGCGCTGTGTGGTTGCTCACATAAGAAAGATAGAAAATATCCTTTTTAAGTTATGTCTATTTTTATTGACACTAGAGCAAGGCCGCCATCGCATTTTTTGGTTAAGGAGGATATTTACATAATGGTAAAACGCAGCAGAATTTTGTCATTCTTTCTCATATTAATCTTATTTGGAAGTTTGATGGGATTCACATCGAAAGATATTATAAAAGATGTAAAGCTTGGTCTTGATTTGCAGGGTGGGTTTGAAGTTTTATATGATGTTTTGCCTGCAAAAGAGGGACAAGTTATTAATCAGGATGCATTATCTGCAACAGCACAGTCTTTAGATCGACGGATTAACGTTTTAGGCGTAAGTGAGCCGAATATCCAAATTGAAGGCGACAATCGCATCAGAGTTCAGCTAGCGGGAGTGACTGATCAAGATCAAGCCCGTGAAATGCTATCAACTGAAGCAAATTTAACTTTTCGGGATGTTGATGACAATGTCCTAATGGATGGTACCGATCTTGTTGAGGGAGGCGCGACTCAAACTTTTGATGAGAACGGTCAGCCAAGCGTATCTATCAAGTTAAATAGTGCAAGCAAGTTTAAAGAAGTGACACAAGAAATTGTTAATAAACCAGCAGGTGAAAATTTGCTTGTTATTTGGCTTGATTTTGAAGAGGGTGTGGACTCCTTTGCTAAAGAGGTATCAAAGGAAGATCCGAAATTCTTATCAGCACCAAGCGTGAAACAAGTATTTAATCAGGACTCTGTATCTATCGTAGGCAGCTTCACACTTGAAGAGGCTAAGACATTATCAGACCTTTTATCCGCAGGGTCACTGCCGGTTCAATTAGAAGAGGTATATTCTACTTCTGTAGGTGCGCAATTCGGGGAAACAGCGCTTGAAAAAACGATTATCGGTGGTTTGATAGGTATTGCCGCCATCTTTATCTTTATGATTGGTTATTATCGTTTCCCAGGATTCATTGCAGCAATTACGCTAACGATTTATTTATTCCTTACATTAGTCGTGTTTAATTTAATGAATGCTGTACTCACGCTGCCAGGTGTTGCTGCGCTGATTCTCGGTGTCGGTATGGCCGTGGATGCCAATATTATTACTTATGAACGGATTAAGGATGAAATCAGGGTAGGACGATCAATAAAAGCGGCATTTAAGGCTGGGAGTAAGAACTCATTGTCGACTATTTTTGATGCCAATTTAACTACTTTGCTGGCTGCAGGCGCGCTGTTTTTTTATGGCACAAGCTCAGTGAAAGGTTTTGCAACCACTTTAATATTAAGTATTCTGATGAGCTTTATCACAGCTGTATACGGAACAAGATTACTTCTTGGCCTGTGTGTGAACAGCAATTTATTTAACAAGCTGCCAGGATGGTTTGGGGTAAACAAAAAAGACATCCACAGCTTAAGTGAAAATATCGAAACAATTGATTTAACAACGAAGTTTGACAGGTTTGATTTTGTTAAACATCGTAAAAAATATTTTGCTTTTTCCGGTGCTTTAATCATTGCTGGAACAGTTATACTGAGCCTGGTTGGATTAAATTTAAGCATTGACTTCTCGCAGGGAACTAGAATTGAGCAAATGTCTGATCAGCCCATAAAGACAGAGGATTTTAAATCATCTCTTGCTGAATCAGGAATCGAGACAGATGATATTGTGATCTCAGGCAATAACAATGAGATTGGAGTTGCCAGAATTAAAGATGTTGTATTCACTAAAGAAGAAATTTCAAATCTGCAAGCACAGCTTGAAGATGAATATGGATCTAAGCCAAATGTAAGTACCGTTTCTCCGACTGTCGGAAAAGAAATCGCAAAAAATGCGTTATATGCACTGGCAATTGCTTCTGTAGGAATTGTTCTTTATGTGACTGTCCGGTTTGAATGGAGAATGGCGCTTGCCGCCATCCTGGCTTTGCTGCATGATGCATTTTTCATCATCGTCTTCTTTAGCATAACAAGGCTTGAGGCAGATTTAACATTTATTGCAGCTGTATTGACCATTATAGGTTACTCAATCAATGATACAATCGTAACCTTTGATAGAATACGTGAAAACATGGTAAGAAAGAAAAAAATCAAAACGTTCGAAGAGCTGTCGGCAATTGCTAATCAAAGCTTGCGCCAAACATTAGGGCGATCTTTAAACACGATTATCACAGTGCTGCTTGCTGTCCTAGGCTTGTTAATCTTCGGCAGTGAATCAATCCGTAACTTTAATCTTGCATTATTAGTTGGATTAATTGCCGGTACGTATTCATCTATTTTCCTAGCTGCACAAATGTGGTTAACATGGAAAGGTCAAGAACTGAAGAAACATGGTGTACTGATCACTTATAAAGAGAAAAAGAAAACGAGTGACGAGCCGCAAGTATAGTTTATAAAAAGCATCTGCTAACAAGCAGATGCTTTTTTTGTTTGTAAGGGGAGATTCTTTAAACCTATCTGGAAAAAATAATAAAGTATGCCTTTCAAGTTATGGGACTTTTAGAATAGGTTACACTAATTGTAAGAATAAGGTAGGAAGGGCGTTAGTATTGGATAAGGATGCGCGTTTTAAACAAGCTGAATTTGCTGCAATAGTCGGTATTGCAGGCAATGTATTGCTTGCGATCTTTAAATGGTTAATTGGCATGTATTCAGGCAGTAAAGCATTGATAGCTGATGCAATTCATTCTGCATCAGATGTTGCTGGGTCACTGGCGGTTTACATAGGCTTGGTTGCAGCTAAGCAGCCACCGGATGAGGACCATCCATATGGTCATGGTAAAGCGGAATTAATTGCAGCAATTATTGTGGCGGTACTATTATTTATTGTTGGAATTGAAATCGCTGTTTCCTCCTTTAAAAGCTTATTTGAACCGGTTGAGGCACCAAAGATAATAGCGATTGCGGCAGTGGTCGTGTCCATTATTGTAAAAGAAGGCATGTTTAGATATAAGTACAATTTGGGAAAGAAATTAAAAAGCGAAGCATTAATTGTCAATGCATATGAGCATCGGTCAGATGTCTATTCCTCCTTCGCCGCATTAATCGGGATTACCAGTGCAATAATTGGCGGAAGTCTTGGAGTGTGGTGGCTGGAATATGCTGATCCTGTAGCAGGCTTCTTCGTTGCCGTAATGATTATTCACATGGCCTATAAGCTTGGAAAGGATTCTATTCATAATACTTTGGATCATGTGTTGCATGAAGAAGATATAGCGACTTTTAAAGAGGCAGTTATTGCAGTCGATGCAGTGAAACGTTTAGATGAGCTTCATGCGAGAGAGCATGGCCACTATGTCATTATTGATTTAAAAATTGCTGTAGACCCGACAATGACTGTGGAAGAAGGCCATAAAGTAGGGAAGGAAGTTAAAAAGAAGTTATTGGAGTATCACGAGGTTCAAAATGTGTTTATTCACATAAATCCATATAAAACATAAATGAGGGGGAATCTGTGTGAAAAATCAGTGGATTATTTTATTGGGATTCGCTTTTACTCTAATCGTGGCGATATTCGCAGTAATAAATGTAGACCCAGTAACGGTTAATTATTTGTTTGGTGAAAGCAGCTGGCCGCTAATATTAGTAATATTGGGATCTGTTTTAATGGGAGGATTAATCGTCGGCTCTGTAGGCATTGTACGGATTTTTAATCTGCAAAAGCAAGTAAATGTGCTAAAAAAGGAGCTTAGCCAAACTGAAGCTGCTGCTGATAAAAAGCATGGGGTTGAAAAAAAGAAGAAAGTTCAAACCATAAGAGAGAATGACAAACCGGCTCGTGTAAAATAAAAGCGATATATAATAAGGCAATCGCCTTCAGAAAGTGAAGTTGGATTTGGAAGAGGTGTCCACTCGAACCGCGGAGGTAGCGAGTGGTAAGCCTCGGAGAATCCCCAACCTTTCAATTTTTTTAGAAATGAGTTTCTAGACAGCCTGTAAGGCAATCGCCCTTATTGGAAATTCGTGTGAACCGTTAAACAATAATTGAAACGTACTAGTCCCTCTTGTATAATGAAAAGGCTAAGGGGTGAACGTATGTTACATTCGAAAACACGATGGATTGTTCGGCAATCAGATGAAAATAAGGTACAAAATCTTGTGAATGAATTAAAAATTTCATCTGTCTTAGCCAAGTTACTTATTAATCGCGGACTGGATACCGTTCAATCAGCACGGTATTTTTTATTTGACCAGGAACAGGCATTCCATGATCCATTTTTATTAAAAGACATGGATATCGCCGTGAATCGTATTAAAAAGGCGATTGAAAATCAAGAACCTATTTTGATTTTTGGTGATTATGATGCGGATGGAGTCACAAGTACGACTGTGATGATGAATGCTTTGCAGGAAATGGGTGCGGATGTTCAGTTCTATATTCCAAACCGCTTTACAGAAGGGTATGGCCCTAATATTCCTGCCTTCGAATATGCGTCAGACATTGGTATTGGTTTAGTGATTACTGTAGATACAGGGATTGCAGCGGTTAATGAAGCAGCTGCAGCTAAAAAGCTTGGGTTAGATTTAATCATTACTGATCACCATGAACCTGGCCCGATTATACCGGACTGTCATGCTGTCATTCATCCGAAACTACCTGATAGTGAATATCCCTTTAAAGACCTGGCGGGTGTCGGTGTAGCCTTTAAGTTGGCACATGCACTTATCGGTCATGTCCCAGAGCATCTGCTGGAATTTGCAGCTATCGGCACGGTTGCTGATTTAGTGCCGTTAAAAGGCGAAAACCGCTTGATAGTGAAGCGAGGACTGAAAAAGCTCCAAAATACAAATAATTTTGGTATAAAAGCATTGCTAAAGCTAGCAAATGTTGAGAAAGCAGCTATTGATGAGGAGACCATTGGATTTATCATTGCGCCTAGGTTAAATGCAGTCGGACGCTTGGATAGTGCCGACCCTGCAGTAGAGTTATTAATGGCAACGGATGAATTTGATGCGGAAGCATTATCAGAAGAAATCGATGGGATGAATAAAGAAAGAAAATCCATTGTCAGCAAAATAGCTGAAGAAGCGATCAATGAAGTGGAAGAACGGTTTCCCGTTGAGGATAATCCGGTCATTGTTGTTGGTAAAGAAGGGTGGAATCCGGGGGTAATCGGCATTGTTGCTTCCAGATTGGTTGAGAAATACTATCGACCAGCAATCGTTTTAAGCTTCGATTCTGTCAAAGGCGAGGCCAAAGGTTCAGCCAGAAGTATCACTGGATTTGATTTGTTTAAAAATCTTTCGGAGTCAAGGGATATTCTGCCTCATTTTGGAGGACATCCAATGGCTGCGGGCATGACATTAAAGCTATCGGATGTAGATGAATTAAGGGCAAGATTGAAAAGGCAGGCTGAAGAGCTATTAACAGAAGAGGATTTCATTCCGGTCACTATGCTAGATGATGAATTGGATGTGAAGCAAGCGGAGCTTGCGACGATTCAAGAGATGCAAAAGCTTGCGCCGTATGGTGTTGAAAATCCGAAACCAAAGGTACTTATAAAGAATGCAAATGTATCTATGTTGAGGAAGATTGGAGCCGATCAGTCTCATTTAAAGGTGACTATTGAACAGGACGGTTCAGCTCTTGATGGAATCGGGTTTGGCTTTGGCGTGCTTTATGATGAGATCTCACCTGATGCGAAAGTTTCGGTAATCGGAGAATTGTCTGTCAATGAATGGAATAATGTAAGGAAGCCGCAAATCTTTCTTCAAGATCTAGCGATTTCTGAATGGCAGCTATTTGATGTCAGAGGAGCTAAGCATCTAGAAAAGCTTAACAGTACAATAGAAACAGATAATATAGTATGGATTGTTTTTAATGAAGAGAATATTGCTAAGCTGCCATCACATACTGGCACTTTTACCCTAATTACGGATCAAGATAGTGCAATAAATTTGGACATCAATCATAAGCATATAATATTAGCGGACTTGCCGCCAGCGAAAGAGCGATTAGTTTCGCTGTTTGCAGGCAAAAATCCTGCCCGTATTTATGTGCACTTTTTTAAAGAAGAAAGTGCTTATTTTAGCATGATGCCGAACAGAGATCATTTTAAATGGTATTATGGGTTAATTGCGAAGAGAGGTCCCTTCCGCTTAAGCGAGCGAAGCAATGAGATTGCGAAGTTTAAAGGATGGAGCCTTGATTCAATAGATTTTATGACAAAAGTGTTTTTTGAGTTGGATTTTGTTAAAATAGAGAATGGAATGATTTCTCTTAAACAATCAATGAGCAAAAGAGATTTATCGGATTCACAGACATATCAGATGAGACAGAAGCAAACTGCTCTTGAAAATGATTTATTGTACGCTACATCGGGACAATTAAAAGCTTGGTTTGATGAAGTGCTGCAAACGTCTGTGCAAATTGAGGAGGCAATGGAAGAAGAATGGACTTGAAACAATATGTCACGATCGTTGAGGACTGGCCAAAACCAGGAATTAAATTTAAAGATATTACCACTTTAATGGATAATGGCGAAGCCTATAAATATGCCACAGATCAAATTGTTACCTATGCAAAAGAAAAACAGGTTGATCTAGTTGTTGGTCCCGAGGCACGTGGTTTCATTATCGGATGTCCGGTTGCATATTCTTTAGGAGTTGGATTTGCACCTGTTCGCAAAGAAGGAAAACTGCCTAGAGAAACGGTTAAAGTAGATTACGGCCTGGAATATGGCAAGGATATTCTAACGATTCATAAAGATGCGATCAAACCTGGACAAAGAGTATTAATTACTGATGACCTGCTTGCTACAGGCGGCACAATTGAAGCGACGATTAAGCTAGTCGAGGAATTAGGCGGCGTAGTTGCAGGAATTGCCTTCTTAATTGAACTGACTTATTTAGATGGACGTGACAAACTTGATAAATATGATGTTCTGACATTAATGGAATATTAATTTTTTGAGCGCTGCAAGGCGCTCTTTTTTTGTTTTAATATTGGTGAGATTTGTCACCGGAGGAAAAAATAATCGCAAACTTCGACATTTTTTTATTTTTTTCATAAAAAAAATAGGCAATCCCTTTACATCTCTGGTTTTTTTTTCGATAATAGTAACAATCGTTTCTATTTTTACTATTTATATTTATAATGAATGAATAACGAAAATGGATAATCAGCGGCTATTTTCTATTCTAATTTGTTAATATTGTATAAAGTTTTAACTTAAGAACTGTTTAGCTCCAGCGTTATCATCTATCAAAACATCAGGTCTTCACTTGACGCCTTTAGTTTTTGGTAGTGCATGCGTGTTCAGAGCTTTTTCTAATTAAACGGAAGATGTAGAAAAAATAACTGGGATAAAGGTGATTCCATGGCGAACGATCAGGTTTTGACCGCCGAACAAGTCATCGACAGGACAAGAAAATATTTGAATGAGGAGCATGCACAATTTGTTAAAAGGGCATATGAATTTGCCAAGCATGCCCATCGTGAACAATATCGGAAATCAGGTGAACCTTATATCATTCATCCCATTCAAGTAGCTGGAATTCTGGCAGATTTGGAAATGGATCCGGCAACGGTTGCTGCAGGATTTCTCCATGATGTAGTGGAGGATACAGAAGCAACATTTGAAGATATTAAGGAAGCTTTTAATGAAGAAGTAGCGATGCTTGTCGACGGTGTAACAAAGCTTGGAAAGATTAAGTATAAATCGCAAGAAGAGCAGCAAGCCGAAAACCATCGGAAAATGTTTGTAGCCATGGCACAGGATATAAGGGTTATTCTTATTAAACTGGCTGATAGGCTGCATAATATGCGTACCCTTAAACATTTGCCAGCAGAAAAGCAGCGCCGCATATCTAATGAAACATTAGAAATCTTTGCTCCGCTAGCGCACCGTTTAGGGATATCAAAGATAAAATGGGAGCTTGAGGACACAGCCTTAAGATATTTAAATCCACAGCAATACTATCGTATTGTAAACCTAATGAAAAAGAAGAGAGCAGAGCGGGAACAGTATTTAGAGGATGTTATATCTGTCATGCGCGACCGCTTGGATGATGTCTCTATTAATGCAGAAATCTCTGGCCGTCCAAAACATATTTATAGCATTTATCGTAAAATGGCTTTGCAAAACAAGCAATTTAATGAAATTTATGATTTGCTGGCTGTAAGGATTGTTGTAAATAGTATTAAAGATTGTTATGCGGTTTTGGGAATCATTCATACCCATTGGAAGCCGATGCCGGGTAGATTCAAGGATTATATTGCAATGCCAAAGCAAAACATGTACCAATCGCTGCACACAACAGTTATTGGACCTAAAGGAGACCCTTTAGAAGTACAAATTAGAACCTTTGACATGCACCGAATTGCCGAGTTTGGTATCGCTGCACACTGGGCATACAAAGAGGGCAAAAAAGTCGATGAGCATTCTTCTTTTGAAGAAAAGCTTAAATGGTTTAGAGAAATATTGGATTTCCAAGATGATTCCATTAATGCGGAAGAATTTATGGAATCATTGAAAATGGACCTTTTCTCAGATATGGTCTTTGTTTTTACGCCTAAAGGAGATGTAATTGAACTGCCTTCAGGATCTGTTCCGATTGATTTTGCTTACCGCATTCATTCGGAAATCGGGAATAAAACGATTGGTGCGAAAGTAAATAGCAAAATGGTTACGCTTGATTACGAACTGCAAACGGGTGATATCGTAGAAATTTTAACCTCGAAGCATTCGTACGGTCCAAGTCAAGATTGGCTGAAACTAGCACAGTCTTCACAAGCAAAAAACAAAATACGTCAATTCTTTAAAAAACAGCGTAAAGAAGAAAATGTTGAAAAGGGCCGTGAATTAGTAGAAAAAGAAATTCGCAATATGGATTTTGAACCGAAGGAAATTTTAACAGCAGAAAATATTAAGCGTGTATCAGAAAAATATAATTTTGCTGCGGAAGAAGATTTATACGCTTCAGTTGGCTATAACGGGATTACTGCTCTTCAAGTTGCAAACAGATTAACGGAAAAGGTTCGCAAGCAGCGGGATTTAGAGGAGAAAAAGGACATCTCGAATGCAGTTTCAGAATTGAAGCAGCTGCCTCAAGCGAAAAAGCGAGAATCAGGTGTACGAGTATCAGGGATTGATAATCTGCTCATTCGCTTATCGCGCTGCTGCAATCCAGTCCCTGGAGATGAAATTGTCGGCTTTATTACGAAAGGCCGCGGTGTATCTGTCCATCGAGCGGACTGCACAAATATCAATACAGATGATGCGAAGGCAAGGCTGATTCCAGTTGAGTGGGAGACAGCATTAAATGACCGGAAAGAATATAATGTAGAAATTGAAATCACCGGCTATGACCGTCGCGGTTTATTAAACGAAGTATTGCAAGCGGTTAACGAAGCGAAAACGAATATTTCAGCGGTTACAGGCCGCTCGGATAAAAGTAAAGCAGCTTCAATTAATATGTCGATATCCATTCATAATGTGAGCCATTTGCAAAAAGTTGTTGAACGGATTAAACAAATTCCGGATGTTTATGCTGTTAGAAGGATTATGAACTAAGGAGCTGCGGAAAATGAAAGTAGTTGTTCAACGGAGCAAAGAAGCAACTGTAACCGTTGAGAAAGAAATGATCGGGAAGATTTCTAAAGGGTTTGTTTTACTTGTTGGCGTCACACATGAAGATACGATGGAAGATGCAGCTTATTTAGCAGATAAAATTGCACATCTTCGGGTATTTGAAGACGAAGATGGTAAAATGAATCACTCATTATTAGATGTGAACGGTGAAATTCTTTCTGTTTCACAATTTACTTTATATGGTGATTGCCGAAAAGGGAGAAGGCCAAACTTTATGAATGCTGCTCGTCCGGACCAGGCAAACGAGATTTACGACGGTTTTAATAAGCTACTATGTGAAAAAGGTATCAAGGTAGAGACTGGTAAATTCGGAGCTATGATGGATGTTCAGTTAACGAACGATGGCCCTGTGACACTTATTCTTGAAAGCAAATAAAAAAAGAGCTGC
>NZ_PISD01000063.1 GCF_002835735.1 Cytobacillus horneckiae
TGACAAACTATTAGCTGGTTTTGTTATATATGAATCTCGTTTATATAGTGGATTTATGTACATTTGTGTTATTTATAAATAATCAACACTTTATTGCAGAGGTAAGTAAAAAATGGTTAGCACATGAGCGCTATGAAAAAATAGTAGACTTACTGCGAAAAAATAAAGCGATAAAGGTGTCTTCTGTTACAAAACTATTTTGCGTTTCCACCGAGACAGTCCGCAGGGATCTAGATCATGCTGAAATTGGCCAGATTGATCGGATTGACCGTATTATTTCCGACTCTGAGCTGTCGGAAATAATATTGAAGAAGTATGAAAAAGAGGGTATAGAGATCGTAAACAAATAGAATCTGCCTGTTACGTTGAGGAAAAGTGAATGTTACTTTTCCTCTTTTTATATGATTAAAGTTGTAGAAATATGGTTATTTGTGTCAATTTACATTAAAACCAAAAATAATTCACTTTAAACTAACGTTTATTTAACATTTTTTTTGTATATTCATGTTGAAAAGAGGTAATTTGTGCTAAAAGTTGCTTTTTTCCGGATTAGGAACGACTTATGGTTGTCGACATCAAATCGAAACATTTCATTTAGCGGTTTATGTTAATAACAAGTAAGGTACACGATATTTTTTCAAGCTTTAAGGAATATAAGGTGGTGAATGAGCGGTAACATCCATGATATAAATTAACCTATATTACCAAAACTTGAAGGATTTATAATTAACAAAATCAACTAAGAACACCTTGGATTCAGCTTTGCTTCAATTTTTCATTAGAAAGTTTTCAATTGAAACCAATAATAGCAATATATCCAAAAAAGGAGTAGATCCCAATGAAAGACGAGCAACTAAAACACGAATCAGAAAAATTATCGAATACTATCTTTGAAAAAGGAATGGACCGACGCAGTTTTTTGGAAGGTACAACGAAGATTGCTGGGCTTACCATTGGATTATCGCTAGTTAACTCACTAAATCTTGAGTCAGCTGAAGCATCATCGAAGCTTGGTTTGCATAAAAAAAGCGATTTAGTTTTTCCAGTTATTAGTGATGTGCATATATTGAAGAGTGGGACAGCGGATCTGCAAAAGTGGGGCAGCGCATTGCATCAATTGAATGAATTAGTACCAAAACAAGATGCTCTCGTTGTTGTTGGTGATTTAACAGAGTATGGCTACGTAGAAGAGTATGATCGCTTTATGTCGATTTATAATATCAAAAAACAACCGAAGGCTGTATCTATGATCGCAATCGGAAATCATGACTATTGGAATGGTTTATCAGTAATAGATTCTCAAAAAAGATTTATTGAGAAAACAGGAATGGAGTCGATTTACTATCATAAGGTCGTCAAAGGTTATCATTTCATTGTTCTTGGTACGGAAGATGGTAAAACAGAGGGAACCTTTTCAGTGAAGCAAATTGAATGGTTGGGTGAACAATTAAAGTTAGCCAACGCTGATGATCCGAAAAAACCAATTTTTGTCTTCCATCACCAGCCTATCAAAGGAACCATTTATGGAAGCGAATGGGGCTTCTCTGAAAATAGAGACCTTTTTTACGATACTTTGAAAGAATATCCGCAAGTAATCACGTTTTCTGGTCATACACATTATCCATTAGATGAACCAAGAACAATCCACCAAAAGGATTTTACTACACTTGCAACTGCTTCACTAAAAAATATGTGGGTCGAAGCTGGTTATATTCAAGGAGAATTACCTAAAGGAGCCGAAACGTTTAGCCAAGGTCTAGTTGTAGAGGTTCATGGAGACAAAGTATTCATTCATCGTCGTGATTTTACTCAAAATGATTGGATAGGCGAACCATGGGTAATTGACTGTCGAGGTAAAAAGAATTCATTTAAATATAAAGAAAAGAGAGATCAAGTAAAACCTCGTTTCCCGAAAGGGTCAAGCATTTCGATTGTTGATACCACTAGTACTGAGATGAATATCATGTTTAATCAGGCCAATGATAATTCGCTGGTACATTCTTATAAAATAGTAGCGAAGAACAATTTAACAGGACAAATAGCAAAAGAGTTTCGTGCTTTCTCAGAATTTTACAAAGATCCAGTTCCTAACCCATTCGTTCAGCCAGTTAAGGGATTACAGCCTGGTACAAGCTATAGGATCGAAGTATATGCAATTGATTCATTTGGGAATATAAGTGACACATTTTTGAAAATAGATGGAATAACGAAAGCATAGCGCGCTCTCTAATTTAGCTTTAAATTTCAAGAGATTGATAGGAAGACTTTTGGTGGAGAACAAACCGTTAAATCGCCATATGTATGTTTTTAACATATACGGAACAGGTGCTGCTGCCACTTCTGGCCAAAGTATTTTAAGTGAGACAGCCAATCCCCAAAGATAAAAAATGTTTTCCATTCAACTTCCTGGTGAAAGAAACGAAAGTTAAGAACAATCCTACAAGAACATGGCCGCACCGTAAAGGCGAAAAAATGCCTCGCCCGGCTATTGTGGCTATGACAGGATTTAAATTTTAAGGAGGAAACATAATGTTACAAAATATTGGGATACCTGGATTAATATTGATTTTAGTTATTGCCCTCATCATATTTGGACCATCTAAGTTGCCCGAAATTGGACGTGCTTTTGGAAGTACATTAAGAGAGTTTAAAAGCTCTACTAAAGATTTAATTTCTTCAGACGAAGAAGAAAAGACGCAATCTAAGTAATTTTGAAGAAGATGTAAGCAACAAGCTTGCATCTTCCTCTTGTTTTTAGGAAAGGAGAAGTTGTATGGCTAATCAAGAAATGCTTTTAGTTGAGCACCTCGGAGAACTCAGGAAACGGTTAATCTATACTTTGGTGGCTTTTATCGTTTTCTTATTTGGATCATTCATTTATGTACAGGAAATTTACAAATGGCTTATCCGTGATCTCAACCATAATTTAGCTGTGTTGGGGCCAAGTGAAATCCTCTGGGTGTACTTAATGATTTCTGGAGTGATCGCGATTGCTCTTACTATTCCGATTGCTGCCCATCAAACATGGCTATTTGTAAAACCGGGGCTTTCTGAAAAAGAACGAAAAACGACACTATCATACATCCCTGGATTATTTTTCTTCTTTATTGCTGGCTTATCATTTGGTTATTTTGTTGTGTATCCAACCGTACTTTCCTTTTTACTATCCTTGTCTGAAGGACTATTTGAAACGATGTTCACATCTGAAAAATATTTCAAATTCATGATTAACTTGACACTGCCGTTTGGATTTTTATTCGAAATCCCGCTTGTCGTCATGTTCCTCACCTCTCTTGGCGTCATTAATCCTATGATTCTTTCAAAAGCGCGAAAGATATCTTACTTTTTGCTTATCGTTGTGTCTATTTTAATTACACCACCTGATTTGATTTCCGATATATTAGTTATCGTACCGCTTTTAGTGTTGTACGAATGTAGTATTACATTATCAAAAATCGTATACCGAAAAAAACTAAAAAAGCAATCGGATTTTGCCATTGAAATGAAGAAAACGTCTTAATTAAAGAGAAGGAAGATGAATTGCATAGTTTATCGAAATCTGTCAATCATAATTGACAGATTAGAAATATCTTTCATGTAGAGCGATAATAAAGTTGTTTAATTTCGTTTTAATAAACAAGAGCCTTACTACATTTGATATGTAATAAGGCTTTTAAAAGTTGTTTATACTCGAATTGATCTAAAAGAACTTTGTTGCTTAAAAGATATTAAAGTTATTTAATTCTTATTGAACTAAAGCATCCGCTAGTTGAAGAACGTCTTTTCACAAACATATATATTTTTAATTTTTCAACGACAGTCGTTTAAAGTCTTTACTTATACAGGCTTGCTTCAACCTTTTAGTTTTCAGCAAATATTTAATATCTGAGATGTTGTCATTTGATAATTGAATGAGAAAATAGTTAATATACTCTAAAACCGAAAATATATAAATGAATCCCGCAATTAATAACCTCCATACTGGTAAAGAAGGATGCCATTTAGAAAAATCAACAGCGAAAGCTAGGATTGAAATCATAATCAAGCTTATATTGATTACTCTCAATCGCCGTAACAGTTTAACTATCCAAATAGGAGTAATAGAAGTGTTTTCGATTCTTAATCGTTTCCATTTTGCGTACCAATACATAGAATAGAAATTCTAAAAGAAAAAGGCCCAAAAAGAATAAAGTGAATATAACCTTAAGTTAGGATATGAAACATTAAGTAAATAACTAAGAAAACCAAAACAAATTATTGAAATTAGTAATCCCGAATATAAGTAACTAAACCTTTTTTATAACTTTTTCTTCACTATTATTTTAATTCCCCCTTCACAAAAACCATATTATACCATATAAAAAATTTATAGAGCTATACTGCCCATTTGTGGAAGAAGGAAAAGGCTGTTTAAATGACAGCTCTAAGCTTATGCATCTGTTAGTGAAAGAGTATCATCTTACAGATGTTCAATTAAATTTTGTTAGCATATATTCTAGTATGGTAAACTTAATTCTATAAAAACTATTACCAATTTTATAATATATATTTTACTTACATTATAAAGAAAGGGAGTGTCCATACCATGAAAAAGAAAATACTGGTGTTTTTATCTATGGGTTATGGGTACTCGACTGCAGTTTTCTTTTAGAAAAATAGCAATTGGTGGAGTCTGCCTATTTAATTAAGAAGAAATGCAGAAATTTTATAGTGAGTGAGGTAATATTATGAAGAAAATTATAAGAAAAAATCCTAAGTTAATGCCAAAACCAGTGGGCAACTATAGTCATATCACTAGAGTGCCAAAAGGGGCTGGCTTAATAGTAACATCAGGTCAAATAGGAACAGATATGAAAGGCAATGTTCCCAAGAGTTTAAACGACCAAATAACTAATACTTTTGCAAACATGAAAAAAGTTCTTGAATCAGAGGGGTTATCACAAGAGAACGTTATTAAGGTTAATATCTGGGCAACTGAAGAGATAGACTGGGATTATTTCGACCTTAAGTGGGACGAGTTTTTTGGGGATGAATACCCTTCTATGACAATTGCATATATATCAGCACTAGGGTTGCATGAATTGAAATTAGAAATTGAAATATGGTGTGCTGAAGTATAATGACAAAAAAGGAACAGTAAAAAGCTGTTCCTTTTTTGTCATATTTTTTAGTGTTTCTACTTGAGCTAATCTGCTCCGTTAGTTGATTTTTAAAAGAGGTTTTTGAACTAAAGGCCTTCTTTGTATTATAAAATTAACCAATCTTTATTAATTGACCATTTTATTTAGTTTCTAGAATACTAAAGGTAGCCGAGGTAGAACGTAAGCCTCCATGGGAGAAAACTATAAGGAGTGCTAGAGGCTATCGGTTAGATCTCATTTGAAGGATATTAAATAGCTTCCATTTGAAAAAGATTGATCATAATGGGAGCTGTAAGTAGTACTGAATGATTGCTATACAAATCATGCATTTAAGTCTGTTATAGCAGGAATATTAATTTCCTTTACACATGAAACTGGCGATAAATTAATAACGCAATGGACAATGGCTACAATGTCTTGTACAGGTATACGTGTACCTTGATACAACATAATTGCCTTTTCTGCACCTTCTTCATACGGTACTTCAGCAGCAAGCTCTCCTGGATTAATACACGTTACAGAAATCTTATCTTTTCTTACGTGCTCACGTAAAGCATTTGTAATACCACGTAAGCCAAATTTAGATGTGACGAATGAAACTTGTGCACTATTCGTATGATCTAAACCTACCGTCGAACCAATTAATATAATTTTTCCATTATCCGAATGTCTTAAGTTGGGTAAAAGCGCCTGTATATATGTAATAGTGGAAGTTATATTAATATTAATTAAGTTCGAAATATCCTCAACTTCATCCTTATCAAAAGAATAGTCGTCTTCAAAACCACGTTTTTCCCATACTCCTACATTATAAATTAATACATCAATAGGAATGTTTTTTAAAGTTTCTTTTAAAGAAGGTATTTGTTGTTGACTAGATAAATCAATTTTGACCCATTTACGATTTACCCCGTCACTTATATCCAAACTACTTGGTCGTGTGCGTGAAACCAGCCATACTGTATCTCCATTATTGGGTAAGCCTTTTACAAATGCATCGCCTAGCCCTTGGCTTGCTCCAAATATAAAAAATTTCTTACTCATCTTAACACCCCGTTTAAATAGCTATTTATGTTAAGTATAGTTATTATATAAATAAGCAACAACTAAAGTGTTTTCCCTTTTCCGAAATTGCTACTTTTTGTTCAGAAATAACCCCCTAATAAACTTGCCCCTTCTTTAAGGGAAACTATTCATATATTGTATATCTAATTGTCAGTTGAATTAGCAAATAAAAAATGGAGGGATAACCTATGACACAGCGTATTAATTATTATGAAATTGCCCCAGATGCAATGAAAATAATGATGGAGATGGAAAAATATACAAAGAAAAGCAGTATTAACAGAAAGGTTCGTGAGCTCATTAAAATTAGAGCTTCTCAAATTAATGGTTGTGCATTTTGTATTAACATGCATACAGCAGATGCTAAAAAAATGGGAGAGACGGAACAACGTTTATATTGTATAAGTGCTTGGAGAGAATGTACATTTTATTCAGAAGATGAGAAAGTAGCATTAGAATTAACAGAACATATTACTCTTATTCCTGAAAAACGTGTACCAGATGATCTATATGAACGCGTCCGTGAACATTTTGGAGAAAAGGAATATGTTGATTTGGTTGTATTAATTAATCAAATTAATAGTTGGAATCGAATCTCAATTGCCATGGGTAACGTTGCGGAATAAAGCAATGGGCTACTTTAATGGTGGCCCATTAGCTTTTCTTACCTCATCTCGAACTAACTTGCCCCTTTAGCATCATAACAAAGAGGCTTCCCTTTACTTAAGAAAGCCCCGTTAGTTGAAGAACAAGTATTATCATAATAAATACTAGTTATAACACCAATGGTCTATCTTAAATTTATTTAAATAATATATCTATTTTATCTTCCTCATTAGAGTAGTGTACTTGAGCAATTGCACCATTTACTAAGGTATTTTGAGGTGGTAAGTGACTAATATCGACATCATAAACGAACGGAATATGACTTTCAGAAAATATATCTTTTAACACATCTATTAATTCATAATCCTTCGATGGTTTATCACCGCTAAGTCTTCCAATTTAAAAATGCTCTATAAATTTCAGCTGCACTCATATTAACACTCTCGAAATACCATACGACTCCTGTGTCTTTTGTATATCCCTCAATAAATTGTCTTACATTATCAAATGGTGTTCCATGAAGTAGCTATAATGTATTAAGTACTCCACCAATTAACCTTCCTGAGAATGTAGTTTGTTCTTTAGTACTTTTCCATACTGTTTTGGTGTAAGTGGAAGAGTTTCTATTGCAAACTGACCACCCCATGGAGGAATGCTTTTCTTTATTCAGGACCTTTTTAATGTGAGGGAGTGCATCGTCTGGTATTTCTAACTCTCGATCTCCATAAATAGCTTTTGAGATAGTAAAGGTACTTGTTTTCTAATTTTAAATAAAGGGCTTTCCTCTACCATGTTTTTACTTTCGTTAAGTAAACCTTTCATTCATTTTTTTGAGATGATACTCTATAGCCTA
The DNA here is from genome assembly GCF_002835735.1 of Cytobacillus horneckiae. Classification (GTDB taxonomy): domain Bacteria; phylum Bacillota; class Bacilli; order Bacillales; family Cytobacillaceae; genus Cytobacillus; species Cytobacillus horneckiae. The sequence goes on from NZ_PISD01000063.1 coordinate 7,666, forward strand.
AAGTTATGTTATCCAAAAACTTTACATTCTCATAGCTTGCAGGAAAGAATATACTTCGTATAGAATAATATATTATTATAGAAAAAGGAGAATAACAATGAATTCTACATTAACTGTACTTCTGCCCTCAATCATTTTTTTAATCGTATTCATCATCATTGCTGTTGTCCTTATTAGATATGCGAAAAGCAAGATAGCAACTACTGCGGTTATTACAGTTGGGCTAATAATCATGCTATTCATTATTTTTGGTGTTTATCCAATCGTCCTCTAAAATTTTTTTACATTAAAGGTAGTCATTATAATGCCCATAATAAGAAAGGCTTTTGAATCTACCTTTAATGTTTGAAAACATGAAATTCCCCGGTTTATAGCCAGATTATCCAAAGTCTCTTTTAACATAAATCCCATCTTAGCTTATTGCTTATTTTCTAAAAAAGCTGTTTGATATTTAACTGATCCAATAAATATTTAGGGATCGAAAAACGCGCAGTCATTAGTGGATCGACCATTTGACAAACCTCAACTTGACCGGCTGCACTCAATAGCATAGTCACTTCACTTAAGGTCAGCCCTGTCTTCGCAACAAGTAAATCAGCCATAACTTCCGTTGCCTCCTTACAAGCTGCATCAAGTGTCCGTGCTGATACTATCTGTGTAAACACTTCATCATTTTCTAACATTGGATGCTGCAACGATGCTCCTTTTAGCACTTCAAGCGTAACAGTTACATTAGCTGGAATTTCAATTCCAGATACACTTATTTCTCCATCTCCCATAGCTGCATGGCAATCTCCTAAAGCAAATAAAGCACCTTCAGTGAAAACTGGAAAGTATAAAGTTGCTCCTTCAGCAACCATTTTATTATCCATATTGCCACCATGCGATCCAGGTGTCCCACAATTGACGGATTCACCAGCGGGAGCAACGCCGATGACGCCAACCATCGGATTCAAAGGTATATTAAGATCGTTAAATTTTGCTTTACCATCCACAATTGGGATTATTTTTGCTTCCATTTCAGTAATACGGTGCCCCATCACTCCTAAATTGGGACCGACGACCATCACACCTTGAGTGGCTATATCAATTTTTTCAATTTTCACTTTAAGGATATCTCCTGGAGATGCACCCTCTACGAAAATAGGTCCTGTTGCTGGATTGATTTGCTTCCAATCAATTTCTGATACAACTGTTTTTGGAGAATCGATTTGATTTTTAAAACAATCATAAGCTTCTATTGTAATAGTCGAACGTGAGGGTATGCTGATAATAGGATGGTTTTTACTTGAAAATTCATAAATAATTCCTTTATCTTTCGTAATGACTGGCATTTTGCTCCTCCTTTAATTTTAATCGATTCATGATCATTGGAAAAAATAAATTCAAAGTCGTTCTCCTATTTCCTTAATAATACAATGATAATATTTCTCAGGATGGGGCACAAAGGCATCCATCCCTATTTTTTCTTTCTTCCATTGAACAGTACCTTTATCAAGAATTTCAAAACCATCCATCTCTATTTTCTCTTTTAAGCTTGTAAACAATTGAACAAATTCTGTCCATTCGGCGCGAAAAATCCCGGCTACTTCTTCTTTTTGCAAAGTAAAATCTAAAAATTGAATTGGTTGTCGATATAGGTATACATTGGCAAACTCTCTATCAATAAACTCACCCTTGTCTTTTATAACACAATAAGGTATCTCAGCCAGCTTCTCAATATCATCAATAGTTAAAGAGATTCCCAGCTCTTCCTCCACTTCTCTTACTCCATCTTGGATTGTCTCATCTGCTAGAATATGACCAGCTGAAGTAACATCTAACAAATATGGAAAATCTGCCTTCTTTCTGCTTCTTAATTGAAAGTAAATATAGGTTTTTCCACCTTCTTGACAAGCGAACCAGCAATGAAATGTTTCATGCCAAAGCCCTTTCTTATGTATTTCTGTTCTGGAAGCAATCCCGATATAGTTTTTATCAATATCATAAACTTTTAAATGCTCCATTTAAGTTCTCCTTACTTCAGTTCTTTTGTCATAAATAAACTGTTTGGATCTTCCTTATATTCTGCAAAAGGACCGCAGTAACTAAACCCATACCTTTCATAAAGCTTTCTAGCAGGAAGAAAAGCATCCATCGAGCCAGTCTCCAAACTAATTCTTTCATATCCCCGTTTTTGAGCTTCTTCAATAATATGAGTGAGAATTTTTGCAGCAACTCCTTTTCTTAAATGATTCGCCGCTGTACGCATTGATTTTAGCTCCCCATGCAGCCTATCTATTTCTTTTATCGCTCCGCATCCTAATACTTCATCTGATTCCCATGCACTCCAGAATGTAATGTTGGTCTCCTTCAATCCATCCAAATTAAGCGCATGAATACTTTCAGGAGGGGAGTTTTCCTCCATGCCCTTTAAATGTTCTGCTATTAGCGCGATTGTTTTATTTTCTGTTAAGTCATCAATTTTAATAATCAAACTCCAGTCTCCCCTTTGCAATTACTTTAATTTTCTTACTATTATAGTATAGTAAAGATCATTGAACTATCTTTTTATACAAAAAACCAAAAATCATCTATACTAAAAAAAGAAAGACAGAAGGCAGGGATATAAAATGAATGGAAAAATGAGAAAAGATATTCAACCAGGAATAGAAGTACAAATTGTATTGAAAGCAGATCAAAGAACCGGGAAGCTGACGAAGGGCATTGTCAAAGATATATTAACCAACTCAAGCTCTCATCCTCACGGCATAAAAGTACGATTAACAGATGGACAAGTTGGCAGAGTTCAGGAAATTATTCAATAAGCAGGAGAAGTATACCTGCAATCTATACTTAAAAAAAAGCCAACAATAAAAAATTGTGACTTGAGGCTGTAGACAAACTCATTTAATTTTAAATGCGAGTATCGGATTTTCCAGGCTTACTTCTCCTCTTATGAGCAATTCGAGCATTGAGTGTGCTTCATCGGTACATAGTGCCTGAGAACAAGGAAAGAAGGGAAATTGGGACACTACTTCGTTAAAGTAGTGCCCGCCGGAGACGAGCGTTCCCCTCTCCTTATACCCAACTGAAATTTCGTTATTTTCACTTCGAATGTCACAATATTTTTTTGTGACTTAATTAACTTAAAAAAATAAACTCTGTCTGACTTCCACCTTTTGTCGCAGTTACTTCTAAGTGAGCATCTATTCGTTCCTTTAACTCTGGTACATGAGAAATTATTCCAACTAGTCTGCCACTGCTTTGAATTTCTATTAATGACTCAACCGCTTGCTCAAGTGATTCTGGATCAAGTGTCCCAAAGCCTTCATCAATAAACATTGTTTCAAGCGAAACGCCGCCTGCATATGATTGGACGACATCAGCTAAACCAAGCGCGAGCGATAATGACGCTTTGAAACTTTCACCGCCTGATAAGGTTTTCACATGCCTTTCCTGACCTGTATATTGATCGAAAACTAATAGTTCTAAGCCGCTCTGAACATTCCCTTTCGATCTGTCTGTTTTTCGCAGCAATTCATATCTTCCGCTTGTCATTTTACTTAAACGCATATTCGCCTGCTGTAAAATATCATCAAGAAATGCAGCTAGTACAAAGCGTTCAAACGTAATTCGATATGTGTTTTGCCCTCTTGAAATATCTGCCAAATGACCGATAAGCTTATATTTATTTTCTAACTCGGCTATTTCTTCATTAATCTGTTTAATTTTAGCAGCCGTGGTTTCATTATCGCGTTTTTTAATGAACAAATCTGTATGCTGATTTTTAATAAACTCCAATTCTTTCATTACCTGATTATTTTCTGAATGAAGAACTTCCATATTCGGCATGTTCACGCCTTTTAACAGTAACTGCAGCTCATTATAGCGATCATTTACTGAACGTACTTCTTCTCGATACGAACGTATAGATGCTTCCATTTCATCAATCTCATTAATTGATTTTTTTGCAGTCGCATATTCATTATATACTTTAAAGCCCTGGTCCTTCATTCTTTGAACAAATAAACCTCTTTCTGTATTTAACGATTCCTTTAAGTGGGCATGATTTTTAAATAGTGTAGCATAGCGTGCTTCTTCCGAAGTCTGCTTCGTTTTTGTTACCTGAAATTCCTTTTCTGCCATTTCTAACCCTGTTTGCAAATCATTATATCGTTTAACTGCTGCTGCCAACCTGTCCTGATAGGCTTGTACTGAACGCAATTCTTCAGGTATGACAATTAAAATCCGCTGTAAATAGGCATTTTTCTCAGTAAAGACTAGTTTAGCTTCACCATATTTTTCTTCATTTTTCTTTAGCTGCAAATCCAGGTTATTCTTTTCTGACTCCACTTTTTCTAATTTGTGCAGACATTCATTTAATTGTGCTTTCCCTTTCGCTAAATCAGCTTGAAGCTTTGCAAGGCGGACAAGCTCTTCCTCCGCAGTAGTTAAGTAAGCTGCTGCTGATTCATTTGAAAAATCAGGTCTTCGGCTTTTAATTTCTGCTGTTATTTCTAATAAAGCTTCTTGAATGGAGGATGATTTTGAATTGACTTCATAATAATCTGCTTCAAGCTTTGCTTTTTCCCCTTCGATTTCATGCGCTTGCCTTTTTGCTTCTTTAATATCTGTTTCATTCGGTAGCTCATCATTTGATTGAGCAGGAAGAGGATGATGCTCGGAGCCGCAAACTGGACATGCTAGTCCATCATTCAATTGTTCAGCTAGGATGGAAGCCTGCCCATGAAGCCAGCGCTCCTCCAAATGAACAACTAAAGACTTGGCGTCCACTAACCTTGCGGATATATGACTTAAATTGTGCTTTTTGTCCTGCAGTGATTTTAAGATCCGCTTTTCGCTTTCTTTCAAGGCTATGTACTTTTGTAATTTGCCTTTTTCAGCTTCTAATAACAGCAGATTGCGTTCAATTTCAATCGAGCGCTCCTGTCCTTTTTCCAGCTCTATCTTTTCAATTTTTAATTGCTTAATTATTTGTTCCTGTTTTACAATCTCTGATTTCGTCTCATCTATTCGTTTCTCCAGATGAAGCATTGCCTCTTTTGATTGGCTCACTTCAACATCCAATTGAGCAAAGGACAAAATATCTTCTTTCATATTCCTTAATTTATTTACTTCATCTTCTGCTGCTTTTCTTTCCTCACTGCGATTCCTTTCATTCTGTAATAGCTCTTCTTTTGTTTTTACACGTTCGGAAACGATCTCCAAAGCTTGACGGGATTCATTCAGGTCTACTTCAGCATGATCTAAATCTTTTTTTAACCGATGACAAAGCTGTTCTTGCTGATCAAGAACAGAAGCCTTATGAGCGAGTGATAATGCTTGCTCCTTTTGTTTATTACTATCTTCCAACTGTAGTAATTCGTCTTTTTGCTTCGCTAACGCTTCCTTTGCTTGAAATTGCTTTAAAATATTTTCAGCTTCAAACATTGTTTTCTGTAGCTTTTCTTTCTGAGCATCTTTTTCTATCACTGATGCAGATAGTGATTGCAATACAACGTCCATTTCATCTATTTCTGCTATTAATAACGGAAGGACGTGCACAGTATTAAGGTCTTCAGCTTCCAAAGCTGTCTTTAAATCATCCAGATAGATTGCATGGATTTGTCTAAATGCATGATGCATCTGCTCACTTTGCGCTTCTACAGCTTTTTTTAATATGGAAGATTCATCTTTCAGCCTATCTTCTATCTTTTTATAAACCTCAGTATGAAACAGCCGCTGCAGAATCACTTCTTTTTCTTTGCTGTCAGAAGTTAAAAGCTTGCGGAACTCTCCTTGAGGAATCATTAAAATTTGCCTAAACTGATTGCTATCAATGATCATAATCTCTTTTATTTTCTCATCAGCATCACGAACGTTGGAGGCAAGCAGCCGCTGTTCGCCCTCGTCAGTCATTTCATAGAGCTCTGCCTTTGCCCCTATTGTTGTCATTCCTTCTCCGCGTGCCTTTTTCTTTAATTGCTGGGGAGAACGTTTAATAAAGAAGGTTTTATTTCTCAATGAAAACTTTAATGAAACTTCTGTTTGCACATCAGGATGGGCAAATTGACTTCTCAGATCGACTCCATTGCGATCTTCACCGCTTGCTCTTCCGTAAATTGCGAAGCTAATGCCATCAAAAATAGTGGTTTTACCTGCACCTGTTTTGCCAGATATCACGAACATTGTCCTCGATCCGAGCTCGGTAAAATCAATCGTTTCCGTCCCGGCATATGGACCAAAAGCCTGCATTGTTAATTGTAGAGGTCTCATTTTACAGATTCCTCCTTTTTTACTTTTTCAATCATATCTACCATTAATAACCTTTTTTCTTCATTGAATTCCGCTGTCGTCATTTCCTCATAAAAATTGGTAAATAGTTCAATCTCAGATTTGCCTTCTTCTTTAATTGATGTAAAATTGCTTTTTTTCTTCATGTCAGCAATCGCTAATTTACGTTCAAGATGAAGGACGTTAGGATAAACTTGCCTTAATTTATTGATTGGGTCAATCAGTGCGCCCTGGTCATGCAAAGTAATTTTTAAATAATCCTCCGTATTTTGTTTACTATAATACTGGTTGTCTAACAATTCCTCCAAATGTCCTTCTATCTCTCTCATGTCTTTCATAGGTTTAATCGTCCGCAGCCGTAAGTCAAACTCACCATTGTCTTTCATTTCAATGATCGAAATTGATTTCTCTTGCTTTGCTTCAGAAAATGAATATTTTAAAAGCGAACCTGAATAACGCACCTTTTCATGCTTTAATGCATCCGGACTATGGAGATGGCCAAGAGCAGTATAGGCAAACGGTTCAAAATGCTGGGCACTGACACAGCCTGAACCACCAACTGACAGTGTTCTTTCTGAGTCGCTCGTTTTTCCTCCTAGTACAAAGGCATGTCCAACAAGCACATTTGGTTCATTAGGATTGAGCTGCTTTTCAATTTCTCCTACTATTCTCTTCATTGCATCATCATGAGAATGAATGCTTTCATCTTCAAAAAGATGCTTCACATAGCTCGGCTCAGCAAATGGAACTAAATAGAAATTCACGCCATGAATGTGAACAGGAGATAATTGGTTTGACAGTTTGCCAGTTAAAAAGAATTTGCTTTTTTCATACCATGAGCTGCCAAAGGAGAGCCTTTCTGCACTATCATGGTTGCCTCCAATAGCCACTATCGGTATTTTCAAATCAACATTTATATTAAATAACATCTCATTTAATAATTCTACAGCATCAGTAGGAGGAACTGACCGATCATATAAATCACCAGCGATAATGACTGCATCAGGCTTTTCCTCAGCTACAAGTTCAACAAACTGTTCGAGAAAGTGGCGCTGATCCTCAGTCATATATACGCCATGTACAAGCTTTCCTAAATGCCAGTCGGCTGTATGTATAAACTTCATATTAAATCCTCCTTAAAACTTCAATACTACTAGTATAACAAATAAATTTTTTGGGGTGTGCGCTGCTATTTCATTTCACGAATTATATTTTTTGGAATCATTGATACTTGCATGTTTAAATCAACTGGTTCATATGTTACATCAATACATTCATTCCAATATTGAAGATGAAGCCGATCGATTTCATGTTGTGAATCTGATACTCCCTGTCCACCTTCACCTTGAATGGAGTACCAGTATAAAAATTCCTCCCCATTCAAAACTTCTCTAAAAATCGTCTCAACATACATTTTTTCGTCCGCTAATGTCAGCAGCACTTCATCCATATATTGGTTGAGCAAACTCATCCATTCATCGACCTTCTGACTTTTCCCCTTCTTTACTTTGAATCTTGTACATTCTATATTCAATACATTCACTCCTCTGCTAAATCAAAGGCTGTTATTAGAAAAAATCCTTACCGTGTCCATTTATAATTATCTTAAATCAATTTCAAACACTGTCCTTTATGCTAATCATATCGTCAAGTTTTTTTGTACGGTATTAATTTTTAGATGAAGTTTTCATTTGAAAGGAAAATGTGTTAATTACATTTATAATTGAGGGGAAATAACCACTTTAACTAATATATGATTTAAAGTAAATTGCTAAATTTATGTGGGGCGTTCCTATAATCCTATAAATTATCACGCCAAAACCTAAATTTTTTGTATAAATATAAGAGTTTATTCAGTCATTATAATCCATTAGAAAAGTGTGCAAGGACATTAATTTTGGAAAAGCTATGTTTTCAGATTCAACGGGAAAATACATCATTATATCTCCAGCATTTCTCCATATCTCAAAATCATAATTTGGATTTAAAGTAATTCCCTTTTTTTCTAGCTCTTCATAAATTTCTTCATACATTTCATCTATACTCTTTGTAGAATTTTTTTCATTGAATGTATAAGCATATCCTTTTGAATATGGTATAGATAACTTTGTTAAATGTTTATTTGCTGGGTTATCCTTCGTTCGCACGCCCAAAAAAGTAACAAATCTTTGATTTTCTCCACTTAAAAAATCCTCAGGATAAACTTGAACTAAGTAGAAATTTCTATAGACTTCCGTGTTTAAATAATTCTCCATATACCTTTTCATTGATTCAACTAAGTTATATTCTTTATCCTCACCCTTTGAATGTTTAACAGCTATCCCAAAAATGTCAAACGACTTAACCTCCATAAATTACCTCCGTATTATGATTGCTATTTTTCTTTTACTTTATTATAATTTTTCAATACCTTCTAATATAGCATTTGAAAGTAACAATATTATGTTAGGCTATACCACCTCTTTAGCGACCAAAGTAACGATTCCTAAAATTAATGCATAAAAAATTTATAACCAATTATTTCTGTCAATAGCCCCTCTCTAACCCCTATTAATTAGAAATGAATAATACTGCACCCCAGTTATTAGGCACTAACCTTTAATTGGTATACAACAACTAGTTTTCGAATCAAATTTTTTATTTCTTATCCTTCTGTTCTTTTAAAAGTTCAGCAATCGTTTCAACTGTTTTATTTAATTTTTTTAACCTAACCTCAATGGATAAAATAGTAACAATTAATGCTAATAAAATAATTATTCCCATATACATACCCTCCCCTATATAAACGCTTACTTGATAATTTCAACTAAACTTGATAAAATTCTTAACTATTTTTGTTTGTACAATTAAATCAATAGGCAATCTATGCTTTTTTTCTATATCTAGAAAAAGGAGAATAAATTATACAGTTTGATGTTATTGTAGCTTTAAAATTTCATTCTTTGCTATTTAAATCCCGATTGGCGTATTGATCCCAAGGAAAACTTAAACACTTATGTAGTTCCCATTCAGTATCGCTTCATTCTATTCTTCTATTAAATCGTTAAGCAGTTAACAACATAGAGCCATGCACATAATGAACCGACATTAACAGCAAATTAGTAAAAACATATTAATACCCATAAATATAAAAAATACAATAAAACGAGCTTAACAGTAATCAATAGGACATATCCATAAAAGAATCCCCAAACCTTTAGGTCCGGAAAAGTTCCGATAATCCATCCATATCAAAACCTGTCCAAAGGATTAAAAACGTACAAATAATGAATAATGAGAAACCAATCGCTGCTAGTTTAATTAAATTATAATACAACCTATTGGCTTTATATCTCATTTCAATATTCATAAATCCCCCCTTTACATGCTTTTTCTTTTATGGTAACATATTCCACTATTAATTTTGCACTAAAGAGATTTATTGTACAAAAAAACAGCTTTTTTTAAGAACCACCCTTGTTAGCAGATCGTTATTTTTGAGCTTTGATAAAAATAAGGCTCCTCAGTAAGATATGATTAAAGACACCACTTTAGCTCAAACTTAGGGGCAATTGCAACAAAACAGGTCAAATCAGCCGAATAAATTGCGTTTATTCTTCTAGAATCATTATTAGGTAGAGTCATGCGGAAAATGGGCTTAGTTTATACAACTGCAACCATTATTGGGTGCAGTCATTCAGAAAATGGGCTTAGTTTATGCAACTGCAACCATTTTTGTGCGGAGTCATGCAATATGGGTCATAGTAATCTCAATTTACAGGCTGTTTAGTGGTTTGAATAAAGGTGTTTTGCATTGTACAGAATCATTATTAATTGGTGCCATAAAAAAACAGCCTAACAAAGTTAGGCTGTTCTGATTATAGGTTTATTATAAGATTAAAGTTTATTTACGTTAGCAGCTTGTGGTCCACGAGCACCTTCAACAACTTCGAAAGTAACTTCTTGGCCTTCTTCTAGAGTTTTGAATCCTTCAATTTGGATTGCAGAGTAATGTACGAATACATCGTTTCCATCTTCAGCTTCAATAAAACCGAAACCTTTTTCTGCGTTAAACCATTTTACTTTACCGTTTTTCATAAACTAAAAATCCTCCTATTGGCTTTATAATCAAGCCATGTGTAATTCACCATTTACAATCATTATGCTAAACAAAATATTACTCATCCAAACTCTAGGAAAAGCTGTAGAAAAGTATAACTTAATGTGTAACGGTTAATTTTAATTTAGCATCATAACTATTCTCTGTCAACAAATTCACTTAATAACAATTCCATTTTCTTACTCTTTCAAACGTTCAGGCAGACTTTGGATCGATTGAACAACGACATCGAGCTTGGTTTCAATCCTATAGAGGAGGAATAAAGTCACTACTATAGGAAAACCAACTTCTCCAATGATTTTTACGATTTCATTCATCTTCCCTCACTCCATTCTCCAAATGCGAGCAGAGCCGGCACTAAAATGCTACCGGCCCCAAACAATTACATTAAATCATAATCTGTCACATTTCTTTCTACTAGTTTAGCTCCCTTAATTGAAGTAAGCGAACCGCTCTTAGATGCTACTGCATTTGCAGCAACTATTTCCTGCATCGCTGTCTTTAATTTCTCTAGCTCGACTGGCTCTTTAGGATTTTCAATTGAGATTCTAGTGATTCCCTCTTCTTCATTAACAAAGCTAAGTTCTAATGTTTTTGCCATATTTTCTCCTCCTCCATTCGAGTTGATTGACTCAATTGATGATCCTATAGCGATCATCCCGCTGGACAGAAACGAGTGGATTTGCACTTAAAGTATCAATTGCGTTTGAAAATTGATAAAGCTGTTCACTCGTTGCATTGTTATTAATGTTTGCAAAAGTTTTTGACTTAAACAAAGGTTCTCCATTCTCTTTCATCCCCGTTTCAAACGTTAACCTTAGCTTGGACTCTATCAAAATAGCTTGGGCCAATGTATTCACCTCCTTTCATTTTCTATATACATTTTTCTTAGTTTAAAAGACAGCAAGAATGTTTTTTCCTATCATTTTTTTATTAATACTTTTTAATAGGAAAAGCGAACAAGCATTATTCTGAAAATACCATAAGATATAGTACAGCCGGAAAAAGGAGGTGGTGATATGGACTTGATGCAATATTTGAACCAAAATTATCTTGTATTAATACCGGCTCTTTGGCTCATTGGACACGCGCTGAAACAGACGCCTGTCATACCTGATTGGACTATTATTTGGATTTTATTTATCGTATCCATCGGCATCGGGAGCATTGAATATGGCTTTTCTATCGACGCAATAACAAATGGAATCATCGCTGCTGGGATTTCAGTTTTTGGACATCAAGTTTTCAAGCAAACAAAGGAGGGGATGGTGATTAAGAAAAAGAAATAGCCAGGGGCGTCTGTTAAGGAGGTATCGTGTACGTGAGGTCAAAAGCTGTCAGTAAGTCCGCTTACTGGCAGTTTTTTTTTTGGCGCTGTAAATGTTAATTTTTGCACGCTGATGGTTGGTGCGGTAGGAGAGGAAAATAACAGCGAGTGGAGTCTTTTATAAATTATCCATATAAGTAAAAAAAGACCACCAGCATGAAGCCGGTGATCAAAAGTAGATTAAAAAATCAAATAGGGAGGAGATCTTACACAATTATATTATGCCGATAAAGCTTGTTTGTTTGGACAAACATCCCTCGGCTTTTTCATTATTTTTCAAGAAAAATGATTGAGATTATATCAGCTCTTTCTGCTCGATGGTTGCCCCCTATTTTGCTACACATTTTGCCACTTTCTTATTAAATGGATAAGGGATGATTTAATCCTCATGCCATTCATCATTGGAAATTAAGGAAGCGATCGCATATGCTGCCGCAATTTTCATTTCCCGATTTATTTCCTTTGCCCTGACATGTAATGCCCCGTGAAAAATACTGGAAAGGCAAGGACATTATTAACCTGATTTGGAAAATCAGATTGACCTGTTACACATTGACTAAATTTCTAAATTAACTAATAAAAATAAAGTCCTTCTTAATTTCAGAAAGGCCATAAAGTCAATTTATTAATGGTAGGTAAATTAATATTACTCATATTTCTCTAATAGCTCGATAATCACTTTAAATGTAGACGTCGTATCCATATATGCGTAACGGCCTTTTCCATTATAAAAGTTCCCTCTTTGGATAACAGGATAGCCCATCCTCTCAAAAAGTTGAACTTTTTCATCCATATCTTTCACAACGAAAGATATATGATGAACTCCTTCACCGCAAGTTTCTAAGTGTGTTTTCCATGTGCTTGGCGCTTTACCAGGCTCTATTAATTCAATTTCAAGGAACGGTGTTTTAATAAACATATATTTAGAATCTGCATCCGTTGGCTCACCATTGTAAATTACTTGTGTAATATTACTGCCACCTGAATGAATAACAGCTGGTTTCTCAACACCTAAAAGCGTACAATACGCGTCAGCTGCTGCTTCTAGGTCTTTCACAACTAGCGCTAATTGTTCCACTTTGTTTGTACCTAATAGCGGCGCATCCCAAGGTTCATCACTCGGCTTTGTATCTCTCGGCTCTGCACTTTCCAATAGCTCAATTAACGTTTTTAATTGTTTAGAAGTATCCACGTAAATATATCGGCCATCACTAGAAGTGAACTCTCCGCTTTGCAATAACGGATAGCCTTTATCCTCTAATGGAGGCAGATAATTATTGATTTTATCTACATCAAAAGCTATATGGTGTACTCCTTCGCCAATATGATCAAGAAACTCTCTCATCGTCCCTGGGTCTTCATTAGGTTCAATCAATTCAAACTGAATAGTTGGCGTATTTAAAAAAGCCAATTTACTTCTAGAAGCTGTCGTTTTTCCTCTGAACACCACTTTTGAAATTTCTTGCTCACCAGTGAGGAACCAGCCTGGGTTAGGGATGCCTAGTAGCTTTGAAAAATCTTCTGTCGCTTTTTCTATATCTCTCACCACAAATGCAAGCTGGTTCACTTCATTATTCCCTAACAATGGTTTCAGACCTTTTGTTTGTGCTGTCATTTTATTTCCCCTCTGCACGTAATATTTCATCATCCCAAGCCTCGAACTGCTAAACCGCCGTCACTCGAGATAACCTCGCCCGTAATGGCACGGGATTTCTTTGATGCTAGCAATAGATAGGGACCAACATGATCCTCAGAATCCATTGCAATCTGCAGCGGGTTTCTCCTTTTAATGCTTTTAGCCTTTGTTTCATTATCTATTTCTTTTACAAAGGATTTCAGAGGAGGAATGACATTCAACGCTGTTAAAGTTCCGCCTGGCGCCACTGCATTTACTCTGATTTCTGGAGCAACTTCAAATGCAAGCTGCTTCATTAAACCGATTTGTGCATGCTTGCTTGCGGTATACCATACTCCTCCGCCATCAGGATAAAATCCGGCACCTGATACGGTGAAAATCATATTTCCAGCTGTTTTTCTCAGCTCTGGTAAACTTGCTTTTGCTCCGTTAAAATAACCTTTTACATTGATATTCATTAAAATATCGTAAGCATCTGACATCGCTTCGGATGTTACATTTTCAAATTTTGCAAAACCATCAAATACTCCTGCATTCGCAATGAAAACATCTAATTTACCATAGGCATCCACTGCCTTTCGCACGGCCTTTGCATGATCTTCATAGACAGTGACATCTCCCTCAATACATTGAACTTGATTTCCTAATAATGATTTTATTTCTTCAAGTCCTTTAGCGGATTTGTCAAGTATTGTAATGTTAGCTCCTTCACGTGCGAATGCCTGTGCAACCGCACTTCCAATTCCTGAAGCTCCGCCAGTTATATATATAGAATGATTCGCAAATTCAGCCATTCTAGATGCTCCCCCTCTGCTGTTTTATTAAACAAAGATAGCTAGATTTCTCGTATTAATCGTCGTTTGATCAACAATAAATACACGCTTAGATAGCTTCCACGCACCATTCTCGTATATAAATTCATCTCTTCTCTCACCGGAGATGATATCATGATGAATATCTGTGCTGCGGCTGCGATATAGAAGCAAATAACTATTTACTGATGCCTTATGTTCTGGGACATATGTTTCCAGCTTCACATTACTCACAAATCGGCGCGTTCTTGAAGGAGGAATTTCTGCCCAAGCATAATCCGTTTTTAAACGATCGACACGGAGCTTTAACAAGGCAATATCATCATCAAAGCAAAACATATCTTCTGCATAGTCAGGCCTTTCTGTACCTTCCTTATTTACCCGTACTGGCATTTGATAACTTAAGCTTTTATGCATCAGGTTGAACCATGCATCAAAATCAATATCATCAAGCAGCTGTGCCTCTTTATAGAGCCATTGCTCAAATTCATAGTTTGCTAGCATTTTCTCCACTGTCAAAATAAACACCATCCTCTAATAGAATTCCAAATAGTTAATGAGCTTCAGGTTAACTATTCATCAGTTCTAACCAATATTTATAAAAATTTCGTTGATTGGCTTCCGAAAACTTATCATCATAGGCAACACCAGGACCGATAAAATCAACAGGTTCACGATGCATACCCATTGTGTAATTATAAGTAAGCTGTTTCATTACAGGCATTGGCCCCTTTGCCGCAGCAGTAATGTCCGTAAATACTTCGGTATCATCTTGTTCAAAAATACCGGATGGGCTGAAGGTTAGAACAAAGGATTCACGAGAGCGTCTTTTCCAATCTTCTGATGCATTTTTTTCTACTAAGAACCATGCAATCACTTCCATTTTATCGTGATCAATTGGACGCCATAATCGAACAGTCGTATTTGATATGAGCTGTCCTTTCACTTTCGTATGTGAAATTAGAAATGATAAATGAGGGAAAATGTTTCCGATCATATTTTTCAAGGTTGAAAGCACTTCAAATTGTTCTTCTGTTAAGTTTGCTTTATATTCATCTATCAGCTCTTCAGGAAAAGCAAAGTCTGGATTTGGCGTGCCTAAATTTAAACCATGGCCATGATCTGAATGAATTTGATAGCCCATTTTAGAATACGTTGCACTCGGAACCATTCCTAATTTAGCAATAGATCCATGAGTAACCATTGTATGATAGGAATCTCCTACAAAGTTATCTGCACCAATTTTCCAGTTTGAGTGGATTACGAATCTTTGCGGCACCCCGATAACTTCCATCTCTGCTCTGCCAACTAAAATATCAAGATACCATTTAAAATCGCCAAGAAAGTCATCCAGCGGCTCAGCTTCTTCATTCCAAGTACCGAATAACAAACCTTTGTAAGACTCAATACGCACTTCTGTCAGCCCCATAGTGGACTTATCCAGCTCTTCGCCATAAATACTTTTTTGAAGCGGCACACCAATAAGGTCACCATTGTTCTTAAAGTTAAAGCCATGGTATGGACATACGAAAGCTGATTTATTCCCTTTATCTGCGCGACATAGCTTCATTCCGCGGTGCGTACACATATTATAGAATGCGCGAATGCTCATATCAGCATTACGGGAAACAATGATAGAATAACCTGCTAAATCTCTTAGCATATAATCGTTTTTATTGGGAATTTCTGTTTCATGACCAATAAAAATCCAGGTTTTCATAAATACTTTCCTATGTTCTAGATCATAGATTTTCGGGTCTGCTATGACAAAAGCAGGAATAGAGCCTTCATCAGGCTTAACCGTTTCATTTAAATGTTCAATTAGCTCGGATTTTGTCATATCTTCAATATCTTTTACCGTTTTAAGCATCTTAACTTCCCCCTTATTCTATATGCTGCTCGGTTTGCTAAAAGCGAACGAAAGCAGCGGCGAATTTGCTCCTAGCGACCGCAGCTTGACAGACTAAAATGAATGATTTTTTTATCCAACTCGTATCCATTCATCTTTGTTTTTCAAAGTTGCCAGCACGCTTAAAGCAGCCAAATAGCTTGTCTTTGGATTACTCGGCATCGGGTCATTTTCGATTGTAAGAGTTAGCCTCCCAAACGCGCCAAATGCATCGATTGCGTGACTGTTTTTCTTCACATCGGGGTCAGATATAATCTTTACGTTTGTTTTCTCCGGTCCCAAGCCTGCTAAAGATAGAATAATCGATACATTAATGTTTTTAGGATATAATTTAATCGCTTCAGAAGCAGATCCTTCAAAAATAACCGCCCTTACATCTTTTGGTGCATTTTCTAAAGCATGCGGAGGTTTCGTTGTAGTGATTGATACTGCTTCCAGTTCACCATTTGATTTAGCAGCTTTTAAAATATCCAGCCCTCCAACTGCTCCCGATGGCAAATGTATTTTTGTACCATTGGCTTGACAAATACTCATTAATTCATTGTAAAAATGACTATCCGCCAATGCTCCGACACTGCTCAAAATTAAGTCCTTTCCGCTTGCAAGGATCTGTGCTGCAGATTGCTCTACAACCTGAACGGTGGCTGCTTCTACTATTGCTTCTACATCTGACTGAATGATTGACTCTATAGACTCGTGGTTTATTACTTGATAAACATCAGCCAATCTCTGTGCTGTTTTTTGATTTCGGGAAAACATCCCAGAAATTGTTGTATTAGGAATCATCTGTTTACCATTCACTGATTGGAGCAGGAATTGACCGATATTACCGCCCCCAATTAACCCTAGCTTCATTCCAATCCCTCTTTCCTAATTTGCGAAACCAAATGTATCCGCAAAAAATTCTAAGCTGCAATGTCTTGTTTCGCGAGAAATGCCACTCTCCTTTAAACCTGGAAAATCGAGGTGCAAATCCTGGAAAACGGTATGATTATTAATAAAAACAGCCCCTGCTTCCAGCTGATCAGCAAATTCAATCGCAAGCTCCTCATTTTCTGACCAAACAGATGCACGCAGCCCAAAGTTGCTGTCATTTGCAAGCTGAATGGCTTCTTCATGCGTGCTGAATTGTAGGATTGGAATAACTGGTCCAAATTGCTCTGTTTGTACAATTTCACTATTTTGGGCAGCTCCGGTAATAATGGTCGGAGCAATGAAATAGCCGTCAGCCCAGCCTTCTGGATCAATTTGTATCCCTCCGGTTATGACTGTTGCACCACTTTGTTCACTACGGTCAATCAGGCCTGTTACATAATCATACTGTGCTTTATTATTTAATGGCCCCATTTCAACATCCGGTTGAATGCCGTTGCCTACACGAATATATTGGAATTTTTTGCGAAGCTTTTCTACCAATTCATCATATTTAGATTCATGCACATATACTCTCTTAACAGCTGAGCATACTTGGCCTGCTGCACGAAGGATTCCATATCTTAACTTTGTAATTAATTCATCATCCAAGTTCGCATCCTCAAGAACGATTGCAGCATCATTGCCACCAAGTTCCATATAAATATTCTTAACATTGCTTGCGGCTGCCTTCATAATTTCTTTGCCTGTTTCAGTACTTCCTACAAACGCAATCGTGCGAATGCGTGGATCGGTGCAGAGAGCGTCTCCAATAACGCTACCCGACCCAGTAATAACATTTACTACACCTTTCGGGAAATATGAAGCAACTACTTTTAAGAAAGTCATGATTGTCAATGGACAGTTAGTTGCCGGTTTAACAACAACTGAGTTGCCTGCAAGAATTGCCGGAATAACGCGCTTAAATGTCAAAATCATCGGAGAATTCCAAGGAGAAATAATGGCTGTTACTCCTCTAGGACGTCTGCGAATCTGGACTTTTTGGCTGCCAGGTAAAATCTCAGGCTGCCACCAGTTTAATAGTTCTGCAGCCGCTTCATTCATTATATCCACACATCTCAATAAATCTTTCTTTGCTTCAACTAGCACTTTTCCATTTTCCCTTACTAAAACAGGGACATTCTCCTCTACAATCGCTCTAATTTCTAGAGCTGCCGCCTTCATCTTGCTCGCTCGCTCATTTATATCACTTTTTGACCATAATTTATATGCTACTTCAGCAGCAGTGATTGCATGATCAACATCCTCTAAAGTACAAAGCGCCACTTCACCAACAACCTCAGTCACATCGGCAGGATTCATTATTTTTGAAGTTTTTTCAGCTTCAATCCATTTACCATCAATCAAATATTTCCCTGATACATTTGGATAGGTTGATATCATCATTTTTCCTCCTTTACTAGCTCTAGCAACACAGAAGCTGTCACTGAAAACATTGATAGTCTTATAATTTCTTCGGCTTAAAAGAATCTGCCGCTCCAGGAGGTCCGCCGAAAGGTTTTGCCATCGGGCCTACTGCTTCCATATCTACAACAATCATCATTGGCTTCACTGATTTTACTGCTTTCTTAATTTCCACTTCAAATTCTGCAGGGGAGCCAATTCTTACTGCTTCAAAGCCCATCGATTTGGACATTTGCACGAAGTCTGGACTTAATAAATCAACGGCCACTTGTCTACCGTATGCATTTTGCTGAATGTTGCGCAGCACGCCATAGCCACCATCATCAAATAGCACAATAATCATTGGCAATTCTTCTTGAGCGGCTGTTGACATCTCACCAACATTCACCATAAAGCCGCCATCACCAGCCATAAGCACAACTTTACGATCTTTGCTTGCCATTTGTGCTCCGATTGCAGTCGGCAATCCTTGGCCGATGCCGCCACCAGAAGCATGAATGGAAGTCCTTGGCTGATAAATTTCAAACAAGCGGCTGCCCCATACATTTGCTTGAACAGTCACGTCTCGAACAAGCACTGTCTCTTTTGGAAGTGCCGCTCTCATATGATCCATAATTTGTTCATAAGGTCCAAGTGTTGCTCTTAATTGTGCACGAAGCTGTTCTCTTACTGCTTTCACTTCTTTAACATACGCTTCATCACGTTGTAATTGTTTTGTTGATAATTCATTGACCAACTGACCTAGGATATGTTTTGCATCGCCAACAATCCCGTAAGTTGCTTCATAATTCCTATTCATCGCTTGCCAGTCTGCATCAATGGAAATATGCTCACCTGGAACCTTTACCTTCCAATTTGATGTTTCATTTCCTCTGAATCTAACGCCTACACTAATCAAAATATCAGCGTTAGCCAGCAATTCCTTTGTTTCTGCATATGAAGCAAAATGTCCGACGCATTGTGGATGATCTTCAGGAATGCTGCCTTTGCCAGATTGACTTGTAATAACGGCCGCACCAATGATATCTGCCAATTCAGTCAATTCACTGGATGCATCTGCTGAAATGACACCGCCTCCGGCCCAAATGACTGGTCGTTTAGCATGAATCACTTTTAGTAATGCATCTTCAGGAAAATTTGTATTTGAGTTGATTGCTGGAGATATCTTCATTTCTTCTAGAGAATAATCGGATATTATCGCAGATTGAAAATCAATGGGGATTTCAAGCGTCACTGGTCCAGTTGGTGCTTCTTCCGCATCTTTAATTGCTTGCCTCACTACCGCAGATGCTTGGTCAGGAATTCTTAATCGAATTGCTTTTTTAGAACAGCCTTCCATCATTGAAAGCTGGTCTTTACATTCATGAATATAACCTCTCCCAGTCCCTAAATATGGAGATGCCACCTCTCCTGTCAGATGCAGAAGCGGTACTCCAGCAGCCCACGCTTCAATTAATGAACCAGCAGCATTTCCTGCACCTGTACCTGTACTCGTAATCACGACACCTAGCTTTCCTGTTGCACGTGCATAGCCATCAGCCATATTAACTGCGCCGCTTTCACCTCTTGCACAGACAAGGTGAATCGTTCCATCTCTTAGAATTGCATCATAAATGGGCATATTATGAATGCTAACTATTCCAAATGCAGTTGTCACTCCTGCACGCACAAGCTCTTTGACAACAGCATCTGCAACAGTATATTCAACAGCATTTTCGATATTTGAAACCGGTACTTCCATTTGCTTAGATTGAGTCATTCTATATTCCTGCCTTTATCTATTTATTATAGCGCTTTTCCTAACGCGCCAGCTGTTTCAATTGTAGAACCGGCTACGTAGCTTGCTTGAGCTGAAGCTAAAAACAGGATAACGCTCGCTACCTCTTCCACTTCCCCTACACGTCCTAAAGGAATATTGCGTTTTTTTGCCAATTCTTGATAATACACTTCTGGATCCATATCAGGTTCATTTTTCTTGCGCCTTCTTTCCCATTGATCTGTTCGAATGAGGCCTAGACTAACTGAGTTAACAAGAATATTGTCTGAAGCAAGTTCCTGAGATAGTGTTTTGCTTAAATTTAATAAGCCTGCTCTTGTAGCCGCTGTGGCAATCATATGCCTCTCAGGCTCTTTTGCTAAGGTTGCATTAATGTTTATAATACGCCCGCCGCCCCGTTTAACTAAATGAGGGTGCACCGCGCGGACTGCATGGATGATAGCAAAATACTTTAATTGAATTTGCTGTTCCCATTGCTCATCTGTCACATCAAAGAAGTAGCCCATCACACTTTGGCCGGCAGCATTGACTAGAATATCAATTCCATCAAACTTTGCTGCAGTGTCTCCTATAAACTTATTTACATCTTTCTTGCTAGTTACATCGCAAGTAGACGCAAAAATATCCCCTTCAATTCCAAAACTAAGAAGATGCTCAAAAGCTTTATTTTTTCTATCGGCGTCTCTGCCGCAAATCGCGACTTTCGCTCCTTCTTGAAGGAACATTTCTGCTGTTTTCAAACCCACACCAGAAGTTCCTCCCATGATGACTGCAACTTTATTCGTTAATCCTAAATCCATTGTCATCTTCCTTTCAATGCTGCTTTAAATCAAAGATTTTACGTTCGCCCAACCCGAATCAGGCTGTCCACCCATAGCTGATCGCGCTTCCTTTGATGGCGGCCCTGCAATCCCCCATTGATCCATTAAATGAGGTACACGCTTCCAAACTCTCGCTTTCCACTCTTCCTCATCTTCAATTGTTTCAAGATAACAAGTGTATTCCATAACAAAATTAGACGGATCTTTAAAATAACAGAAAATATTATCACCTGGTCCATGACGTCCCGGTCCCCAAAGTTCCTGATATCCTGCTTTTCGCACGTTGGCAATTCCGCGCATGACTTCGTCCACTGTATCTACTTCGTAAGCGATATGATTAACTGATGCATGACCCTCCTGGTTAAACGCAATAGAATGATGCTTGCGGTTACATCTAAGGAAGACCATTTGATGCTCGCTCCAGTCCGTTACTTTAAAACCAAGAACATTTGTATAAAAATCAGTAATCATATCCAGATCGGCAGTGTTCATGACTACGTGGTTCAATTTCACCGGGTCGACGTTTTTTTGATTCCAAATAGAAGTATGAATTTCAACCCACGCAGACAATTCAATGACACGATTTTCCGGATCAGCAAAACGCAATCCGTAGCCTTTGCCTTCTTCATCTAAATAACCTGGCTCCTGCACAAGCGGAACACCGTTTGACTTCAAAATCTCTGCTGCACGGTCGACTGCTCCTTTATCAACCATTCCGAATGCAATGTGATGAAGAGCGCTTTTTTCTCCATTATGCAAACTAAGAATGTGGTTTTCAGGTCCTGCACCTCTAAAATAAACGGAACTCTCATCTTGAGCGGTTTTATCAAGACCCCAAATTTTCTCATAGAATGAAGCTTGTTCATCAAGGTTAGGAGTAACTAAACTGATATGCCTTAAATGCGTAATTCCTAACATAATTTATACCCTCCTTTTCATTAAATACGTTTTTTAAAAAATTGATTGATAGAATGACAAGCATTTCGTATGTGGCAAGTGATTCAGCTTTCCATTTAAAATTAGCAAGGATGGGCCATATCAAGTATCAATGGATCACCCCCGCTATTCAAGAAATATTCTAATTATTTATCAGCGATAATCGCTTCTCTTTCTTTCGCACGCTGCAAACGAAGTTCTTCAAGTTCACTGCCTTTTACATATGTTGGCAAGTTAGGTTTAACCGCCCCTAGCATAACAAGCATTAATGCTTCTTCATCACCATCATTATGAATACCACGGTATACACCTGGAGGTGAGCTGATGCAATCGCGCTCATTTAAGCGAATTTCATGCACTTCATCACTGTCAACCTCCTGAATAAGCGCTTTCACACTTCCTTTAATAATGAAAAATACTTCTTCCACATCATCATGTAAGTGAAGAGGACCGATGCATCCAGCCGGAAGAACCATTGTACTCAAAGTAAAATGTTCCGCAGTAATGACGTTTGCATCAGCATTCGCTGTAGCTCCACGGCCAATATATCTCATTTGTGCTCTTTTGTATTTTGGATCAATCTCCTCTTGGAATTTCAAAACGTTCCAGTCAAGTGTGCGGTCTTGTAATCTTGCAACATATTTTTTTTCGAATTCTTCAACATTAAATGCCATTAAAATCACTCCTTATTTTCATTTTTTCGTTTTATATAAGAAACTATGTTTCTTGTATAAACCAATTTTAAAATGAAGGTATTCAAAAGTCAATTAGTTTTTAGAAAATTTTAAATATACACAATGTTTTATATACAAAACAAATAAAAAAATTAAATCGTTGCCTTTTCTATATTTGTATTATTTATGCGCAATTCTCGAGCCTCTCTTTTCAGAGTAAATATATATGCACTGAAACCAAGACCAGCTGCGATAATTAAAATAATTATTGAAGGACCGAAATCTCCGTTTGAAACATCTCGAAGCCATCCCATTATATAACTTGAGAAGCCGCCAAAAATATTAGTAAAGCCCATTAATCCCGCTGCTCGTCCTGCAGTTTCAGGAGTAGAAAACTTAACTATAAATAAGTTGCTTAAATGAAAAACGCCACCTTGTGTTCCCATTGCAAGTCCCATACAAACGCCAGCAACAATTGCATTAGGCGACATTACGCCCGCTGTTAGAAAAACGGTCGTTAAGGCAAATAGTATCGTTGCTAATAAACTTGGACGATTCGTTTTATCAGCTAAATATCCGCATAATAAAACAAAACCAAGTGCAAATAACCATGAGATCGAAGTAATGCTAGTCATAGCTTCTCTTGAAAAACTTTTTGCTTCAATTAAATAGGTTGGCAGCCAGATGCTAATTCCAAAGAAAAGAAAGGAGGATATTATCATTCCGAACCATACGATCCAATAACGATAATCCTGGGCGAAGCTTTTCTTCTTTTTCCCTACTTCCGCAGGATTCTCCTCTCGTATATAGGAAAGCTCGGTTTGACTGATTCCTTTATGCTCTTCTGGCCTGTCTCTTGATAAGAAATAGAATAAAGGCAGCACGAGTAGTAAATTAAATGCTGCTAATATAAAGAAAGCTGCTTGCCAATGTAGTGAGGCAATAATAACTGATAACATCACAGCACCTATTGCTGGTCCTAAATAGTTACCCGAAAGCCAGGATGCTTGTGCTTTTCCAAGCTCTTTATGGTTAAACCAGTTTGAAATAAACTTACCGCAAACAGGAATCATCATCCCTTCACCTAAACCAAGAGCAATTCTGCTCACAACGAACATCTCATATGTAGTCGATAACCCTGCTGTTATCATAGTAATTGTCCATATTACGAGGCCTAGCATTGCTGTTTTCCTTGCACCAAGCTTGTCTATAATAACTCCCCAAAATAAGTTTGAAACCGCATATGCAATTGTAAATATGAATGTAATGAACCCGACCTTTGCATTGCGATCAGCTCCAGTTAGACCCAAATCATTTAAGAATCCTGCATCAGTTTGAATAATAGATATTCCTAGTTTATCAATTTGTCCAAAAAACCAGAAAAAGAAAATTGGCACCGCAATATACAACCATCTTTTATTCCCTTTTAACATGCGTATCCTCCTCCTCATTAATAATCGTACAGCATAAAAAGTCCGGTTAAAAAATGAACACCTCCTTTACTTTGTTTCGTATAAAAAACAAAGTTTTATATAATATTAAAATTTTGAAAAAATTTTGTCAATACGAAATATATTGAACTTACAATCTCTTTCGCCCAAACATCATATAAAATGCTTACAAACGGCTTAAATTGACATAAAAAAACCTGCTTTACGCAGGTTTTAAAAAATATATTAATTTGTTTTCTTTCAATACCCCATATATCCAGAAAGGACTTTGGCAGTCTCTATTACTTTTGGTAAAGCAATTTTCTCGATAAATTCACTATGGAAAGTGATGTCTGTAGCCACAACATTGATCGCCGCGATAACATGACCACTCCGGTCAAAAATTGGTGCTGCAACTGACTGTATTCCTTGATGGAATTCACCTATTGAAATCGCATATCCGTTTTTCCTAATTGTTTCAAGTTCTTCAAAGAATCCAGCTAAATCTGTTTGCGTTTTATCTGTGTAAGGCTTTAAACTTGTACCATAAACTGTTTGTTTTAATTTTTCATATGGCTGGGTGGCTAGTAAAAGCTTTCCATTCGCAGTCGCATGGGCAGGCAACCTTAAACCGATATTTACATTAATGGCAGAAACCCCTCTTACAGGAGCACTTCCTATGTATACAACCTCATAATCATCTAATATAGATAAGTGGCACGACGCACCTGTTGTATCTCTTAATTGTTCCAAATACGGCTGCGCAATTTCAGGCAGCTTCAAACTATTTAAATAAGAAAATCCTAGCTCAAGCACTTTAGGAGTTAAATTATATCTTTTCGTATGTTCATCCTGGTTCAAATAGCCGAGTGTTTGTAATGTATATAATAATCGGTATGGAACAGTCCTGCTTACGTCGAGCTCTTTTGCAATTTCTGCTAGCGACATGGTAGAGCGATCCTCATTAAACAGTTTTAATATTTCCAGCCCTCTTACAAGGGAATTAGCATTATACCTTTCCTTCTCTGCATTGCTGGCCATTTTCTCACCTCCTTACCAATATATTCTATAATTAGTATTTTAACAAAATTTTAAATAAAAAGATATCTGGAACCGAAGTGGACTCTATTTTTCTATTGATGTTTTAAAAAGTCAATTACAGCATGATTAAAGCTCTCAGGGTCTTCTTGGTAGCATAAATGACCTGTGTTTGGGATAATTTCAAGCTTCGAATTAGGTATTAATTTATGAAAAATTTCCGACTCGCTAACAGGCGTCGCTTTATCATACTCGCCACATATGACTAAAACAGGAACTAGTATGAAGGGTAAAATATCTGTTTGATCTAGAGTATAGAGCGAATTAGAGACAGAGATATACCCTTTCGGCCTGACTTGAGCCATAATTCTTTCTGCTTCTGCTTTAATCGCTGGATCAGGATTAGGCGCTAATAATTCCTTCACTCGCTGTTTAGCCATTTCTTCTCCTGTTAATGTTTTAATATTATTTATCCTGCTTATATATTTTATTAAGTTATCCTCTTCACTTTGACCTGCCGCTCCTCTAGTAGCATCAGCAATAATCAGCGATTCTACCATTTCAGGATAACGATAAGTAAAATCAAGTGCAATAGCTGAGCCCATAGAATGGCCGAGTAAGTATATAGATTTAAAGCCTAAAGCATCAACGAACGCCTTTAATACGTCAGCAAATTGACTAAATTGCTTAAACTCTTCTTTAGGATCACTGCTGTTTCCATAACCCGGTGCATCCCATGCAATCACTTGATAGTGTTCCTTTAAACCTTCTAATTGTTTTTTCCATGATTGCGAATGATTCCCAAGACCATGCAAAATAATTAGCGGTTTCCCCGCACCCTCTACTTCATAATTGATGATGATTTCATCGCTTACTTGGATTTTAGGCATATTACCCCTCCATTATTGTTATGTTTTAATTAGAAAACATCGTTTTATCATTCTACATATATACACAATCACTTGTCAATCAGTAATCAAAATTTTTAGAAATATGTTATTTTTCGATTCAAATTATTATATCAATATTAAATTTATGCTGGACAAAATAAAAAACCCTAGCTTATCGCTATGGTTTTTATTTCATTGCCGTTTTTCTAATTAATGATGGTGATGTCCGCTGCCTTCTTTACTCGGGTTATTTATTTCAAACCCTTCCTGTGGCACGTAAAAATATTTAATCCATACGCCATCTAAAAATTCTTCGCGCTTATCTAATATGACATCGATATCTTTATCTGTTTTCACAATTTCATCATGCTCAGTCGGCGTGTCCAATTTAACATCGTAATGGGCATGGTCACCATGCATATGGGTAATAAAGACCCTTACCATTTTACCTTCTCCTTCTTCACTTTCAAGCATTTTATGCAAAACTTTTGCCGCATTGCGATTCATTTTACACTTCATAATGATTCCTCCAATCTTCCTCAATATAAACCACTTCTTCCCTTTCTTATACTCCTTTCAATAAAACTTGTCTATATTTTTGCTTAATAAAAAATGTCGAAACCTGTCGGTGAACGGCACCAACAGGTTTCGACAAAACTAAATCTTTTCAGCGTAGTGAGCGGATGTTCTTATTTCGATTGTTAATGTATTGTTAGATATTTTGGATTGCAGAAGAATAGGTACGCCGATTGTGTTCTGAAATCTAAAATCAAGTCCGCCGTATGATACTGTAGCATCTCTGCCTTTTGGCACATAGCCCACTGTAACTGAATGGTGATGCTTTTCTACATATTCAACTGCTAATTGATCAATTGCATTAAACAAAGTGGATGAAGTTTGGCATATACCTCCACCAATTCCCATAACTAATTTTCCATTTACTGCTTCCTCTGCCGGCTGATAACCATGCTCTTCATCACTGGGTCCAACAGTCGTATTAAAAGAAAAAATATCATCTTCACCGACTATTACATTGTGTATCGCTTTAGCTGATAGCTCAATATTTTTCGTCCTTCCTTCAACCGCACTATTAAAAGTTGTTGA
The DNA here is from genome assembly GCF_002835735.1 of Cytobacillus horneckiae. Lineage (GTDB taxonomy): Bacteria > Bacillota > Bacilli > Bacillales > Cytobacillaceae > Cytobacillus > Cytobacillus horneckiae. Next base: position 34,732 of record NZ_PISD01000063.1, read on the forward strand.
ATAGGATGAAAGCAGGACTTCATCAAGTTTTGCCGCATCCTCTTCTTTATATCCACTTGTAGTGGTGTATAATGGCAGCTGAACCGACCCTCCATTTGCTGATGCCGCTAATATATTCTCTACGAGCTCTTCTTCTTCAAGAATCACTCTTGGCGTGCCTTTAATAATGTTACCTTCGTCATCTAATTTGTCTGGGAACATTCGTCTATCATATCCTGGTTTTTCATCTTTGCCACGCGCCAAATCCCGCGCCAATTTCTTTATCTCTTCCTCATACTTGTTTTCATCAGACCCATATCCAAAATCCTCCGGTAGTAATGACTGAATTTCTTCTTTTGTTTGCGGATCAATGATAACAACTTTCTGTTGTTTTTCATCAGATTCGCTAACCTCTTTCTCCTTGATTGAACCCTTTTCTTTTTCCAATTCATCGACTTTATTTTGCAATGCTTTTACTTCCTTTTGCAGCTTTTGTTCATTCTCACTCGCATCTGAACAACCCGAAAGCACGACCATCATTAATATGAAAGGACAGATTAAATATTTCATATTTCCTCCAGTATAAAATCAATTTATTCCCCTCCCATCTTTATTCAGTAAAATTGATTTGTATGCTTTCCTTTTTACTGACATCCTATATAATTAAAATATCTAAAAATTCAAACAAAAAGGAGAGAACCAATGAGATATGATGTCATCATTATCGGCGCCGGACTTGCAGGCTTAACTGCAGCAGCAGAGCTATGCGAAAGCAATAAAAAGATATTGCTGCTTGACCAGGAGCCCCAAGCTTCCCTTGGAGGGCAGGCATGGTGGTCGTTTGGAGGTTTATTTTTAGTTGACTCTCCAGAACAAAGAAGGATGGGAATTAAAGATTCGAAAGAGCTCGCTTGGCAGGATTGGCTTGGTACCGCAGGCTTTGATAAACATGAAGATGATGATTACTGGGGGATAAAATGGGCTGAAGCATATGTTGACTTTGCTTCTGGACAGAAGAGAGAGTGGCTGTCTAGCTTAGGAATTAAGTTCTTTCCTGTTGTTGGCTGGGCTGAACGAGGCGGATATTTAGCTGATGGCCATGGCAATTCTGTTCCAAGATTTCATATTGTTTGGGGAACAGGACCTGGAATCGTCACACCCTTTGCTGAAAAAGTAAAAGAAGGAATTAAAAACGGACTCATTGACTATCGCCCGCGCCACCAAGTAATAGCGTTAGAAATGAAGCAAGGGACCATCACCGGTGTTAGTGGAAATATTTTAATTGAGAGTATTGTATTGCGAGGAGAAGCAAGTTCTCGTGAAGTCGTGGGCGATTTCACATATTTTGCCGATCATATTGTTGTCAGCTCTGGTGGGATTGGCGGGAATATTGACTTAGTTAAAGCAAATTGGCCAGAAAGGCTAGGCGCACCCCCAACGAATATGATTTCCGGCGTCCCTGCTCATGTTGATGGTAAAATGCTTAAGATTAGCGAGACGGCAGGCGGAAAAATTGTCAATCGCGATCGAATGTGGCACTATACGGAAGGGATTAAGAATTGGAATCCTATTTGGCCAAACCATGGTATCAGAATTCTTCCTGGTCCATCGTCTATTTGGCTTGATGCCAGAGGAAAGCGCTTTCCTGCGCCTAATTTCCCTGGATTTGATACATTAGGAACATTACAAGCCATCCAAAGGACCGGATATGATTATTCATGGTTCATCCTTACTGAAAAAATTATCGAAAAAGAATTCGCACTTTCCGGCTCTGAGCAAAATCCTGACTTAACGGAAAAGAGCATAAAGAAGGTCCTCTCCCGGTTATCACCTGGTCCAACGAAACCAGTTAAAGCATTTATGGAAAATGGCGAGGATTTTATCGTGAGAGATAATCTCGCTGATTTAGTAGCGGGCATGAATAAATTAACAGGTGACCACTTGCTGAGGCTGGAAGAAGTCAAACAGCAAATCCTCGCTCGAGATCGGGAAATGGAAAATGCCTTCACAAAAGATTTACAGATTACAGCAATGAGAGGAGCAAGAAATTATCTCGGAGATAAGCTAATAAGAGTGGCAAAACCTCATAAAATTCTTGATGCGAAAAATGCACCATTAATCGCAGTCCGCTTAAACTTATTAAGCCGTAAAACGCTCGGAGGTTTACAAACTGATTTATCTGGAAGAGTTTTAAATGATGCTGGAGAGCCGATTAAAGGTCTTTATGCTGCCGGTGAAGCAGCTGGTTTTGGCGGCGGAGGCATACATGGCTACCGGTCACTAGAAGGTACTTTTCTCGGAGGCTGCCTATTTACTGGCAGACAAGTTGGTAAAGCATTAAAATAAGCAGGGCCGCTCAACCTTGCTTATTTTTATGCTTATGAATATTACAGCTTTAATCTTGCTATCTAATTCTTTAATGGAGGCAAGTATTTAAATATATTCCAATTAAAGGATAACTGAATTACATATTCATTTCTTTTTCCTTAATAGGAAGGAATATTACCTCCCGCTAAATGCCATAAATAAGGAATCGTTCATCCTCACTTTTTTTGTTAAGCTTTATTTCTTGTTTTAATTCAAAAATCGTATGGTTCTCCAAGAAAAAAATATAATCTTCTGAAGGATAATAAAGAATTATATCAATACCTCTAGGAAATTCCAAATATGATAGTAATATATTATTAATTACAACAATGAAAATTTGTATAGAGAAAGGATTAAAGAAAAAAACGTTTGATCGATTGATTTCACTGGATATTTTTCAGCGAAACAATGTACAAAATTCATATCGCCTGCTTTTACTGGTGTTTTTTTCTGATACATTTGCAAATTTTTTTTCGCCACTTTTAATATTTCATTATCTAACTCAATACCTACTGCTTTCATTTGCTGATAAAAATGAACATAAAAAAGAAGTCTGCCTTTTCCACAGCCATAGTCTACAATTCTGCCATGTTTATTCGGTTTATACTCTGCAAATAAACAATTTAAATCATTATATGGCGTTGGCTCATATCGATGATAATGAAACGAAGAGCTTACCTTTTCATGCTCTCTTGAAGTAAGTATATTTAATTGCTGATCAATCCCTTTATCACTCATAAGTTCTCCTTTACGATATCCTTTTATAAGAAAGGTTTGTCCTTTATATATGTGGGAATAGTTTAATATAAATGGAGGTGTTTGGGAATGGCTTGGAATACGAAGGATTACCCGGATTCATTAAAAAACCTTGAAGCAGCGGTACGAAAAAAAGCGATAGAAATCGCAAATAGTATGCTTAATGAAGGCTATGACGAAGGAAGAGCCATACCGATAGCAACTAGCCAAGCAAAAAATGGTATGAAGAGGCAAGCGAAAAAGAAATTAATCATATGATTCAAGCGTCGGATCAAGATTTACAAGCAACCGGTGAGAGCGACGGCAATGGACCGAAAAGAATGGAAGAAGGACAACATGTTCTTCCACATGAAAATGGCTGGGCAATACAGACTGATAATGGCGAAAGACCATCCGAAGTATTCAAACTTAAAGAAGATGCCATTAAACGAGCAAGAGAAATTGCAAAAAATAAGGAAACACATTTGATTATTCACACACAGGAAGGCAAAGTTCAAGAAAAATTATCTTATGAAATAGATTGAGAAGCAAATGGCTGTAAAGAATCATCTTTACAGCCTTATTTTATCCAATCATACTATACCCGCCATTAACAGCAAAAACCTGTCCTGTTATCCATTCAGATTTTGAAGATAATAAAAACAAAACCATTCCTGTGATATCGTCAGTTTTGCCTAATCTTCTCAAAGGATATTGTTTCATCATGCGGGCAATCATATTGTCCGGAAATTCTCCTTTGTCAATCATTCCTAATGCAACAGTATTGCATTGTATTGAGGAATTACCGACATCTTTTGCTAGAGATTTTAAAAAACTAACCGCTCCATTTCGGGCAGCAGCGGACATAATTAAGCGAGTATCACCAGTGCGAGCAGAATCTCCGATAATATTAATAAATTTCCCATGGTTATCAGTGACCATTCCAGGTATAAAAATATAGGCAAGATTTAATACACCATAAAAACAAACATCCATTTCTCTTCGCCATTCTTCAGGCCTATATTGAAAAAAAGATTTTATTTGCACAAACCCTGCATTATTTACCACATAGTGAATTCGGCCTAAATTTTGCTCGATCTCCTTTCTCATTATTTCGACTTCTTCAATTTTGCTAATATCCGCATAAAAAGGATATGCTTTTCCTCCAGCTTGAAGGATCTCATCTACTGTCTGATTTGCCTCCTTTTCTGCTGTTAAGTAATGAACAGCAATGTTTGCTCCTTCCTTAGCAGCTGCCAAAGCCAGCTCTCTCCCAATCCCCTTGGCCGCTCCGGTGATTAGTATATTCTTGCCATTCAAATCAAGATTCAATTAGATTCATCCTCCACTACAATAAAATTTAGTATTAGCACATCGTTAATCCGCCATTTACTGATAAAGTCTGACCAGTAATATATGCTGCTTCATCTGATGCAAAGTAAGCGACCGCATGAGCAATATCGCTTGGTTCTGCCAATCGCCTGAACGGTATCGCTTTTTGCAGTGCAGCTGCAATCCCTTCATTGTACGAACCAATTTCCTGAAATAAAGGGGTATCCGCAGGACCTGGTGCAATGCAATTTACATTCAATTTATGACGGGCCATTTCTCTGGCTAAAGTTTTTGTTAATGCGATTACCCCGCCTTTTGCAGCCGAATAAACGCCTTCTCCACTTGACCCAACTCTGCCGGAATCTGAAGCAATGTTAATGACTTTACCATAGCCATTATTTATCATATGAGGAAGTATTTCTTTACAAGTATGAATTTGTCCCATTAAATTTATATCAATAATCGTCTTCCAGGTAGACGGTTCACTCTTTAAGAAAGGTTCAATTTTATCCCAACCAGCGTTATTGACAAGAATATCAATTCTTCTATAACATCTGATAGCTGACTCGACTGCGTTCTGCACACTTTCTAGACTTGTGACATCACAGTAAACCGCAGTAGCTTCTCCGCCGTTTTCTTCTATTAATGATACAGTAGATTGTGCATTCTCTAGATTTACATCAGTAACGACGATCTTTGCTGATTTTTTTGAGAGTGTTTTGGCGATTTCTCTCCCCATTCCTCTTCCAGCACCAGTTATGAATACCACTTTTTCCTCCATGCCTACACATCCTTTTTTTATAATTTAAGACGATTATTAACTTTTTCACGCAATCGGTATTTTTGGATTTTTCCGCTTGGAGTTCTTGGAAACTCCATTATTACTTCTAAATGTTCCGGCCAATATTGTTTCGCTACACCTTTCTCAAGCAAAAATTGCTGGATATCCTCTAGTCGTATAATTGAATGGCTTGATTTCAATTTGATAAATGCGCAGGCTTTTTCCTGTAACCGCGAATCAGGCATGGCAATGATTTGTACATCTGCAATTTCCGGATGCTCATATAATGTGTTTTCTACATAAGCAACAGGAATATTCTCTCCACCGCGAATAATAATGTCTTTATTCCTCCCAGTAATACGAATATAGCCATCTTCATCCATTACGCCGCGATCACCTGTAATAAACCAGCCATCATTAAATTCAGCTTCGGTTTCGGCCAGTTTATTAAAATAACCTACAAATAATGCCGGCCCTTGACAAAGAATATTGCCTTCTTCATTCGGTTCGCATTGTTTTCCATTATGATTAATTATTTTAATTTGCATTCCTTCAAACGGGATTCCATCTGTATTTGTCAGCTTTTCCATTGAATCAGACAACTTTGTTAAAGTTACCAAGCCATCCTCTGTTTGTCCCCATCCAGCTAATATGTTAAAGGACACCTTTTCTCGTGCAGCCTTTACTAAAGACCTTGGTATGGGAGCGCCCAAAGCCACAAATGCCCTTAAGCTGCTAATATTATAGTTTTCAATATTTTCCACCTGCAGTGTGTCTTGTAAAAATGGCGTAGCTCCTGCTGTAAAGGTAATTTTTTCTTTTTCTACAAGCTTAAGAAATTCCTGAGGATTCCAAATATCTTGATATACAGCTGTTCCACCATAATGGGTCGGTAAACGGACACCATACCCAAATCCTGTCTGATGCGCAAAGGTAGAAGCCATAAACATGACATCATTTTCAGTAAGCTGTAAACGATCAATCCAGTAATCAGTCGAGACGGATAAAGTATTATGCGTATGCATGACCCCTTTTGGCTGGCCAGTTGTACCAGAGGTAAATATGATTTCAGTTACATCATTGGGATTTATCTCAATATCATTTAATAGCTCACAATCCATCCTTTCTTCCCACGGCTCATCCATTAACGATGAAAACGATTTCATTCCATTTGGCACTTTATTGCCAACAACATATATCTGCTGTAGTTTAGGCCAATTAGGGAGACAGCGCTGAATCATTTCAGGATAATTAAACCCTCTAAAAGACTCTGGTATAATAATCATTTTTGATTCTACTGTTTTAACCATAAAGTTGATTTCTCTTTCCCGGTAAATTGGAACAAGCGGATTACTTATTGCTCCAATTCTAGTAACTGCATAGTGTAAAATAATAAATTCATTCCAATTTGGCAATTGAAAGGAAATCACATCGCCTTTTTGAATCCCTTGTTTTAACAGACCTAAGGCGACACGGTCAACAAGCTTGCCTAATTCGCCGAAAGTATATTTCCCCTTTTGATCGATAATAGCGACTTTTTCTGGATTTTTCGCAATAGCTTCATGTAAATAGTCAATGATCGTTCTATTAGGCCATAAATGCGTATATTTTTTAACATACTGCTGTGTTAAGGTCGTTTCCAAGTTAACTTCACTCCTCGTATTACTATATTCTTAAAGCAATACTCAACATCCTTACTTTCTGAATTGCGAAAAATCTACCGGACGTTTTTCAATAAAGGCGTTTTTCCCCTCTTCAGATTCTGGAGAGTTATAAAATAATGCTAAACTGCCCATGGACAGCTGCGATATGCCTTGTATATTTGCACTGTCAGCATTAAATGAATATTTCAGCATTTTAATCGCTGTCGGGCTTTTTTGCAATATTTTTTCTGCCCACTCCTCTGCCGCTTCCTGAAGCTTTTCTGGAGGGACGATTTTATTTACGAGCCCCATTTCCTTGCATTCTTCAGCGGTATATTGTTCACACAAATACCAAATCTCGCGCGCTTTTTTTTCACCTACTATTCTAGCTAGGTAGGCTGATCCAAAGCCGGCATCATAACTCCCTACCTTTGGTCCGCTCTGCCCAAATTTTGCTGTACTGGCTGCGATGGTTAAATCACAAATGACATGAAGGACATGACCACCGCCGATTGCATATCCATTTACCGCGGCAATGACTGGCTTTGGTATATTTCGGATCGTTTGATGGAGATTTTCGATTTCAAGTCCAATCCCTCCACCTAAACCGCCACTAGAATCATAGCCGCCTTCATTTCCTTTTTCCTTTTGATCCCCTCCAGTGCAGAACGCCTTTTCACCTGCACCTGTCAAGATGACGGCACCAATCCGATTGTCATCCCATGCATCCCTGAATGACCAGATTAATTCCTCAATCGTTCTAGCGCGAAAAGCATTATATACATTAGGGCGATTAATCGTAATCTTTGCAATTCCTTTCGTTTTTTCATAAAGGATATCGGTTAGTTCCATGTTTTTTTCCTCCTATTAATGTTATTAAACTATTTATCTATCAATTTTGAAAAAATCCTTCTTTAATAGGAACGAAAATCTCTTCCAATAATATCTTTGGCTATAACCATTTGGTTAGCTTGTGCTGTCCCATCCCCAATTTCTAAGCCAATTACATCTCTTAATCTTTGCTCTAAAGGCATTTCCTTTGTATAAGCATAGTGCCCATTTAATAACAAGCACTCATGAATTGCTTCCTGACTATATTTTGGGCCGAGCCATTTGACAGATGCTGATTCTTTCGAATGCTTTTGGCCATGATCTCTAAGCCAAAGACCCCTATAGGCCTGCCATTTCACCATTTCTAGCTGAGTATAATGAGTGACGATTGGAAAAGATACTCCTTGATAAACTGCCAACGGTTTGCCAAAAGATTTTCTAATTTTGACGTGCTCAATCGTTTCATCCAAACTTTGAAATGCTGCTCCTGCACATTGAAGGCCGATTAAAAGCCTGCTCAGATCAAAGCCGTTCATGACTTGAGCAAAGCCTTCGTTTTCTTGGCCAATGAGATGATCTGCATGTATTTCTACATCCTGCAAATAAAGCGAGCCTCGGCCAATTGAAACATTTCCCATATCCTCATAACTTGTGCATTCCAGCCCAGGAGTATCTTTAGAGACGATGAAAGCGCTTATGCCTCTATTTCCCAATTGCGGATTTGTTTTTGCGAATATAATAAATGCATCAGCAGCAGTTGCTACACTAATTCCTGATTTTTCTCCATTTAATACGTAAGTATCACCGCTTCTTTTTGCAGTTGTTTGTATTCCGCCCGCATCAGTGCCAGCAGACGGCTCAGTGATGGCAATGCCGATAATTGCTTCGCCGCTCGCTATTTTCGGCAGCCATTCTGCTCTTATATTTTCGTTTGCGTGTTTTGTAATGATTTCGCCAATCAGTGCATTTAGCATGACAGCGTATGTTAAATTAAAATCTCCTCGCCCGATTTCTTCAGCGGCGATGCCTGTCGTTAAACAATCGGCACTGCTTCCACCGTATTCAGCAGGTATCCTTAGTCCATTTACACCTAATTGCCCCAGCTTTCTCCATAAATGTTTTGGTGTAATTCCTTCTCGATCCCACTTAGTATACTGTGGAAGCAATTCATCTTTTGCAAATTCCTTCAGTATTTTTCTGAAATACTCTTGTTCTTCTGTAAAAGAAAAATTCAGCATATTATCTCCTCCTATATAAACTGGTGCAAAAAACATGCCAAATTGAAAAGATGATGAAAGAAAGAAAAGGAAGCGCGATTTTCGCATGTGTGCGAAAAAATTATCATCTTTGCGAATACAATTTGCGAATACGAATAAAAAAGCAGGGAAGAGAAA
>NZ_PISD01000064.1 GCF_002835735.1 Cytobacillus horneckiae
GGGTAGAACCAGCAACTGAACGACGAAGTGCAATTTCGGAAAAAAATGGTAAATGAACCAACTCTATATGAATCGGTTCATTCGTTTTAAAGTGTTTATTATAATGCAAGTCTTTTATCTAGATCCATTCGAAATTCTCCATATGGATTGATATGATTGTAAATTAGAGGAGTGAGAGCGCGATAGTCTTCTGCTGTCATCTGATTGATCCATTCTTTTTCTTTCAGTACATGTTGAATTTTAAGAGTATTAATGTAGACTAAACAATTTTGCAGTAAGTGGAGACTAAGGATAGCAATTTCTTGTTCTTCTGGTTGATTCTTTTGGATCTCTCCACCTTTTCCATAAAAAACGAAATCACTGGCTGAATGCCAGTTTTCCACTACATTTAAACCAGCATGGATTTCTCTACGTATTTCTTCAAAATGCAGATATTCACATAAAAAGATAGTTCTCAACGCTTTTCCTAATTCTTGTAATGCTTTATAGGTAGGATGAGAGGTGTTTTTCGAAAATTGCTTTAAGATAGATTCTGTGTCTGCTACGCTTAATCGTAAAGCAGTTGCATATTTCACCATTTCATCAAACTGTTGACGAATCAATTCCCAATCAATTGTTTTTTGTGCGAGAACAGGCTGTAAATGAGGAAAACTGACTCCAGTATTAGGTTTATACAGTTTCTGTGAACTGATGTTTTTGAGACGTGGCATTAATTTGAAACCGAGCAAGTGACAAAATGCAAAACCTACTTCACTTTGTCCATGTGTATCAACAAAGTTTTTTTCAATTTCTTTATTGGTGTTGTGATTTAATAATCCATGAAGCATAGCAGCTACTTCAGAAGAATTCGGTGTATTTACTTGTGAGTGTATACACATCGATTTTTCCTCTACATGCCAGTAAACAGAGACGCCAGGGCCTCGATAACGTGGGAACCATTGAGTTCTTAAATTTTGATCATATGCTACAACTCTTGTGGAATCAGATGCACAAGAGGTTGTTCCTTTCCCCCAGACCTCTTCTAAACGATCTGCTAAAATGGCATTGACCACATGTTCATTGGCTGCCTTTAAGTTATCTTTGTAAATGTATTTTCGCTTAATATATAACAAATCTTTATAGGTAACATCTGTATTCCCTGCAGCAACCCTTTTTAGACCTGTGTTTGTTCCTAATCCGAAAAGACAAAGCAGCAAGCGTTTTTGAATGGTTTTTCGATCTAACCGTTCATGAGTAGCCAATGTTTGAAAGAGATCCGAAAACCCTACCCGTAAATCTGTTTCTTTTAAAATATCAATAAGATTAGTCATCGACCATCGATTTGCAATCTCTTGTTTGAGATAAGCTAACCGTTTGGGTTCAGGCTGTATATCGTCCTTTGCTAGAGAAATCCATCCACCTTTATATTCAGAAATGGATACTTTTTTATTTCTAGGTATTCCTTGATCTAGCATCGATAGCTTATCATGCATTTCCTGTTGTAACTCCGTAATCTTTTCATCCACATTAATTGGTAACTTAAGAGCTTCATAGTGTTCTTCTCGATTTTTAACAAAGTCAGGTGGGAGATGATCATCTGGATTTCGGTAACGATCTGCAACGACCACCCAAATTTCTCGGCACTTTAACTTATCTCGAAGAGCATGAAGAACACAAATCTCATAATTCATTCGGTTAATTTTCTCATTGCCTTTAGAATCTTTTTCTATGACATGTTCTCGCCATTTAGCAGGAATTATGTCTCTTCCAGTAGGAACATCGTCATCGTGAGCATAATTAATTTGAGTAGTACCCGAGTATTTACGAATCAACTCAATGGCTTTAATAAGAGGCTGATGATTCTGATTGTTGGAACGAAAATCTAACGTTTTCAGTAACTCTGTTACTGCTGTCCGATAGGAACTACTATAGGAGCTTCGGATTTTCCAATATACTTTTTCTTGATAAACCGAGTTCTTATATTTCAATTCTTTAATAATATTCTTTAGGGTGTCCATATCAACTAAAGGAAATAAAATATCTTTTACAATTCCATTTGGATTTTCGAGCGCAGCCTCTAATAATGAGATTAGAATGTCATTTTTGCCATGTACTTTTTTTACTTCTAGAATAAGGTCTTTCTTAACCTTTTTCTCCGCACGGCCGTCAATCTTATGGATAAGAGTGATTAAAATTTCGATTAAACTATCCGTTATCTCCTTGATTCTTGACCAAAAAAGTGCTGCTAGCAAAGTATAGCGTATGGCTGGTTGATGCCTACGTAGCTCTCTTTTCTCTTCCGATATAGCTCTTAATCGATATTTTTTTATTACTTTCGGTGGAATTAAGCTAAATAGGTTATCAGGGAGTTCCAACATATTTAAGGTTTTCCACTTATTAATTTCTAACAGCAATGTATCTTTGCTAACTCGTCCTGGACCTAGTGTAATCTTGCGAAAAGTAATTTTGTTTTTATCTTCTTGCTCTTCGCCTGTTTCATCGTTTTCCATGTCAACCCATGACTCCATAAGAGCATCCATACGGGATAGGGTAATAGGAGATAATTTTTGGTAAGTTTCTTTGTAGAATTGCTGTTCCTGATTCCAAACTGCTGATTTAACCACTCTTTCAATCTGGTCATCAGTAAGTGGCTCTATTTTTTTACGTCTAAATTCAGAGTAGACAGTCTCCTTTAAAGGTTCAAACTCATGAGCATAGTCCAACACCTTCCCCTGTAACCAGGTTGTTATCTCTTTCTCATCTTGAATTGTAACTTCACGAAAACCATATAATTTCCGGATTTCATTTCGATGATTCGTCAAGGTACGAGAACTCCAAGAATATAGATCAAACATCGCCGGATGTACTTTAAGCTGTTTTGCAATAAAATCGATTATTACTTTTGGAATATCACTAGACTTGGCTGGAAATCTGGCTTCATGCTGAAAAAATTTCATTATTACAGCAAAGCCCAGTTGCGAATTAACATACTTACTTTCAATCAACTTTTTTTCAGGTTCGATTAATGTAAAATGACCGATTAGTTCATCTAATTCCCATTGTTTTTTCATTTTGTACCTCTCAATTGAAATCACGATTTAAGTAGGCTGTAAGCATTAACAAGTAATTCTTGGTCCATTGGTTACTAGTTAGTTGCATTATTTTTTTTGTATCTTACGGTACAGAGTCATACGAGAGATACCAGCCTTTTCAGCAGCATCAGTCCGGCTCATCCCTTGTTCCATTAGATATAAAGCATACTTAATTTTTTCCTCGTCAGCTTTTGGTCTTCCAGGAAGTTTTCCTCGCTTCCTTGCAGCTAAAATTCCTTCCTTTGTTCGTTCAGAGGTAAGATCTCGCTCAAACTGTGCAATTCCAGCAAAAATGGTAAACAACATTTTTCCATGTGCTGTTGTTGTATCAAGCCAGGACTCCTTTAAACTTTTTAAATGCGCTCCCTTTTGTGAAATTAGCTCTGTAATCTCAATCAAATCTTTCGTGGAACGAGATAAACGAGTTAAATCCGTTACGACAACCGTATCTTCTTTTCGAAGAAACTCTAACATGCGGTTTAACTCCGGGCGATCCCGTTTAGTACCAGTCAGTTTTTCAAAAAAGATTTGTTCACATCCGAAATCTTCAAGCTGTTTCTTTTGGCGATCTAAATTTTGGTCAATTGTGGAAACTCGCATATAACCAAATTTCACATACATCCTCTCCTTCCTATATAATTGTATCAAAAACACTAAAATAATGATATTGTTACAAAATATTTTGTTACATATTTTTGTTACGTTAGTTATGGGAGATTGCTAGCTTAGAAAATTGTTGTGCACTCACGTAACAGAAACGAACGTTTTTGTGACAGCTATAGCATGGGGAACCTTGCCAAGATCCCAAAAAAGGCCCAGTAAATCGGCTTTTTGTATGGACAATCCGCAAGATTAATAAACATGACATATTAATAGTAAGTAATTAATTCCCTATGGAGGTGAGTTCATGCAACATATGTGTCATTGCTGCGGTGGTACAGGTGGGTGTCGTTACTGTGGTGGTACAGGAAAGTGTTGTTGTTGCGGTGGATCCGGTTGCCACCATTGTCAGAGAAGTGGATGTTGTCCCACTTGCCACTGCGGCAGGATGTGTGGATGCTGTGGTGGAACAGGTGTTCAACCATCAGTAGGTCGAGCTAAATAAATAATGAAAACAGGAGCTTGCTTGAAATGAAGCCCCTGTTTATTACATATTAATCCGTCTATTATTATGAAGCTTGTCGGCAAGCCTCCGCACAACGACGACACGCTTCAGCACATTGTTTTGCAATATCAGTACCAACACTTTCACAAAGATCAGCGCATTTGATACAAACATCCGCACAAGCTTTGGCGAGAGCACCCATAAACTCACTGTCTCTTGCACAAAATTTGCCGCAAGTATAACACAAATCAGCACAATCCCTTAAATATCGAATCAGTTTCGTGTTTTGCGTATCCAATGACTCAGCGTACGTTTTTTCACAAAATCTTGCTGCCTCAAAACATAATTCCATCGCATTTCCTTTAACATGTTCCACTTTTTAAACATCTCCTTTATGTATATTTTTTGCTTACCTTTTTACCATTTACCAAAACCAAAGGAAAAATGTGTTTTAAATCGATTTCTTCTTAGGGGTATTTTTACATATCCCCTCGAAGGGGTTCAGCCGAGATACGTGTAAAAAGTCATAGACTGGATTTTTTTTCATAACATGACCCATTGATGGTGGTATGATAAGTATGGAAATGATACTCTAACGCAACACAATTTACAGGAGAGGATAAAAGCCGAAAATAAAGTAGCTTTGCTTCATTTTTTGTTTTTGGGATACAACAGTGACTTTTTTCGGAGATTTCAAACGAAGTACATCTTTCTTTTAAGGTCCATCAGCATTAAGCTCGAATTTGATTAAATTATCCAGTTTCTTTGCTCACTGTTTAATGAGTGAATAAAAAAGTAACTAAAAAAGTGGGGGAAAACGGAAAGAATAAAACACATCACGCCTCTTGTAAGAAGAGTGGATGTGTTCATTAAAAAAACATATACTTTTCAATTTATCCATCTTTGACAATTTCATACTTTGGTGTGTAACCAGCCCGGTGAATAGCTTCTCTTAAGGAATTCAAATCTGTTTTCGATGGGTCAAAAATGACCGTTGCTGATTGATTTTTCACATTAACATTAAATTGAGAAACACCCAATACTTTTTTCAACTCAGCTTCGACCGAAGCTTTACAACTTCCTCAACTCATGCCTAGATCTTTAAAAACAACCATCTTTTCTCCAATTCCTGGATTCATGATTGAATTTTCGATTGAATTCTTTTTAAAAAAATCAAAGATCCCCATTCATTCTCACCTCACCATAATTATCTGTAACCGCCAAGTAGAAATGAACACTTTCTTACCTAAAAATGCTGAATAAGACTGAACACTATTTTCCAGTAGAGACGTGCGCTTTATTTGGAGAGGCGGACATGATAGCCTACTTCGTCTGAGCCAGATTCTTTGGTACATCTGGCTTCATGGCTCGTGATCTTGCGCGCAGGGGCTCCATGTAAAGTGACAACATGTCCCCACAACTTCCAGTAAAGTGTTCACTTCAATTTAGCAAAAAGTGTTCAAAGTTATCAGGCGGTTACATTATCTCACCTTACCCTGCACAACAGGATAATTTGGAAACATCCTTATCAAAAGTAAGAGCTGCTAACTTTAATCCTTCCGCCATCGTCAAATAAGGCGCAAGGCTTTCGCGTAAATCTTGAACCGTTAAACCAAATTTAACTGCCAATGTTCCTGCATAAATAACATCCCCGGCATTTTCGGCCACAATATGAACGCCAAGCACTTTTAATGTTTTCGCGTCAGCGATCAGTTTGAAAACACCAGTTGTTTCCCGGTTTACAAGGGCTCTCGGTACAGCATCTAAAGGTAAAACGGACGTCTTTACTTCATATCCTTCTGCTTTCGCTTGTTCTTCAGTGAGCCCCACAGTAGCAATCGAAGGATTCGTAAACGTGACTCCTGGAACGAAACGAAGATCAATTTTTTGTTCCGTAACAGCCAAGGCATTTCTAGCCGCAACCCCGCCTTCATAGGCTGCTACATACACAAATTGAGGTCCCATTGTTACATCTCCTGCGGCAAAAATGCGCGGATTGCTTGTCCGGAGATATTCATCAATGATCACTTCTTCCCGAGATCCGACCTTAACACCGGCAGCATCAAGGTTAAGTGCTGCTGTATTTGGCTTTCGGCCAGTGGCAACAAGAAGCTGTTCTGCTTCAATTACCTGTTTCTCACCATTCACCACAATGTGAATACGTTTGACATCCCCGTCTTTTTCTACTCTCTCATACGTCGCACCCGTAATTAAACTTATCCCTTGTTCCGTTAAGGCTTCTGTTACAGCCTCAGAAATTTCAGGGTCATATGTTTTTAAAATGCGTGGACTTCGCTGGATTAAGGTCACTTCCGATCCCAAATTATGGAATAGCTGTCCTAGTTCCATCGCAATATATCCAGAACCAATGACGGCTAGGCGTTTCGGAAGTTCTTTCAGTTCAAGAGCTGTAGTACTCGTTAGAAAATCGACTTCTTTTAAACCTTCAATGTCTGGCACCTGTGGAGAAGCACCGGTTGAAATGAAAAAGCTTTTCGCTGTAATCTTCCGCCCATCAACCTCTACCGTGTTCTCATCAAGGAATTTCGCTTCCCCTTGGATAAGGTCAAAACCGTAATCATCGATTAAATTGACGTATTTCTCCTGACGCATATTGTCAACAAGTTCATTCTTTTTGTTAACTAATGTGGCTAAATCTACCGGTCCCGCTGAAATGTCTAGTCCGAGAAAAGGATTCATGCGAGCCAAATGATTGATTTCCCCGGCACGAAGCAGTGTTTTGGAAGGGACACACCCAATATTGACACAAGTTCCGCCTATGGTGCCACGCTCGACCATGGCTACTTTAGCACCTTGTCCGACTGCTTCAATCGCTGCCGAAAAGGCAGCTCCGCCGGATCCAATAATAAGTAAATCATAGTCGCCTTCCTGGCTCAGTTCAGGTTTTCTTTCACTGGAAATGATTTCAGCCTCCCCAGGCATGTACCCGGTATCCGCGATTGCTTTCTTTGCTTTTTCAATGTCGCTTTTCTCTTCAACCTGGAAAGTTGCTTCTCCTTTGCGAAAACTTGCCGTTACATTCTTTGCGCCAATACTGTTCAATGCGTTGATCACGTGATCTTCACAACCAGCACAAGTCATTCCCTGTGTAGGAATTCGTACGTTTATCTCTTTTTCAGACATAATTATTCACCTTTCCAATTTAAATTCGTATTACTTTACAAAGGGAGTTTCGGAAACCAATAAAAAATCAGATAAATCCCTGTCGCCAATGTAATGGCGCCGCTTAATTTTCCCATCCACCGGGCGCTTGAACGGACAAAGTCCATTACAAGTTGTTGGGAAATCGTTGAAGCCAGTGAAATTAACGTAACAACGAAACCCATCCCAAGTGCGTACAACAGGAAGTTAAACATCCCGCTCAGAAAACCACTTGCCCCAAATGAGGATAAAACCAAAACAGAGAATAATGGTAAAGTACAACCAAGGGAGCCGAGAGCGTATGCGATTCCATAAAGGAATAGGGATATTTTCGCGCCTTTTTTCATTTCCCAATTACCACCGATATGAAACGAAAATACATTTTTGCCAGACATCATGAAGATACCTGCAACAGCAAAGCCAACCGCAACGAAAAACGCAATCCATGGCATAGCTTTCCCTAATAATTCGGCAAAAATAACGGAAACTAATCCGGCAATCAGAAAGACTACCAAAAAGCCGGTTGTCATAAGCAGGCCAGCCCAAAGGCCATCGAACGCTTTCCTTTTCTGTCCGCCTAATAAGTAAACGATGTACGAAGGCAGCATCGCAATGCCACAGGGATTGAATGCCGCCATCATACCGGTTCCAAGGATAAGAAGTGCAGTTGCCGTCATTTTAGCTCATTCTCCAATTCTGAAATTGAAGGGTACACTCCACTAAAAATAAGCTTATTCTGATAAATAATCATAACCGTATCAATGGAGGTAACGTTAAATTTTTGTATCAGCGATTGATCCTTATCGATGGTAAAAGGCCATTTTGCCTGCGTGTTTTCCCTAAATTCTTGAATCGTCTCTTTTGTGTCATTCACTGGATCCATGGCAATGGAAACCAGATCGATATTAGGATTGTCCGCAAACTTGGTTAGGTTCCCTGCCATAACTGCACAAGATGGACACCCGGTAGATATCATAAAATGAAGAATGGTCTTTTTGTTGGGGTCGACCTTTACAACCTTTTCGTCGATATCTGTAAAACTCAAATTGGAAACTGTCGGATTTTCAGCTGTTTTACTTGCCTGCTCAGATGTTTTCACAACGCCCGCACCTGCTGATCCCCCCAATTTGGTAACCGCAAAATAACCAATACCGATTACAGCAAGTAAAAGAACAAGAAGAGCAGCGCGTTTCATGACTTCACTTCCTTCTTATCAGGAAGACAGCAATCCATGGTTTGATCTTCCGTTTTTTCGGGCCACATTTTACTTAAGACCCTGTAAAGGGACAAGGCAAATAATGCCCCTAAAATAATAAAGGCCGCAGTTTTATAAGTAGTTAAATAGGCTCCCAATGCAGTACCTGCCAATAAAGGGATGATTAAAATCAGATGGCACGGACAAGTTAGGAATGCTAAAGCTCCCCATCCCCAGCCTTTCATTTTTTCCTTCAAGAAAATTCCTCCCTCCATCAAACTCTAGTAAAGAATTCTTAATCCTTAGATTCTCGTACAACAATTGATATGTTCAGCATTGTCGGCGACGACCTGGCGGGCCAGTTCGATTATGTTTCGAATTCTTTCGTCTGTAATCCGATAATAAATAAATTTGCCTTCTTGGCGTGTCGACACATAACCACACCATTTCAAACAAGCAAGCTGGTTTGATATTTGAGATTGTTTCATTCCTAACTCATGAACTAATTGACTAACATTTTTTTCGGATTCGAGCAAGGACACAGCGATTTTAAATCTCGCCGGATTCGATAGTCCGTGAAAAAACTTCGCTATAAGCTCGTGCTGTAAATCCTCCAACTGCAAAACAGGTTGTTCTTTCACCATTTTAACACCTCCACTTTATATATTATAATATTTTAATATTTAATTACAAATATTTTTGCTTTGCTTACGGGAATAATTATAATAATTAATTTCCCCCTTGACCTCCCCCTAAGGTTAAGGTTGTATACTCTGGTTAGTTAACTAAGTTTTATCAGATGAAAGGGGGCAAGCAGGTGGATTCATTTACAATCGGTCAACTATCAGAAGAAACCGGAGTCACTCGAAAAGCGATTCGCTTGTATGAAGAAAAGGGATTGATCCTGCCTTCCATTAAGCGCAGTGAGGGTAACTACCGTGTTTATAACCAAGATCATGTATTTTGTATCAATTGCATTAAACAGCTTCAATCGTTAGGCGTATCCCTAGAGGAAATGAAAGATTTATCTGTGATTTTCGTAAAAGATACTGTAGAAGTTGAACCTCGTCTTCAACAATTGTTGAAGGAAAAACTGGCCAAAATCGATGAGCATATCGAAGAACTGCAAAAATTACGTCAACATGTTTCATCGTTTCTTGACTCCCCGGAAGATGTATTTAGTCAAATGGAGGGATTTACAAATGAAGAATGAATCCGAAATCAAAGAATTTTATAATGTATTGTTATTTAGCCTGCCTAAAGAAACAAGGCCTATCCTGAGGGCAGTATTTTTCTCGATTCGTGAGGGGCGGCCTGTTTCCGAAGATTTTTTAGCAAAGCAAACGGGAATTGAAACAAAAACCGTTGAGTCAGTAGTAGAAATATTAGCCCAACGGCAGATGATCGTTCGTGGAGACAATCGAAAAATAGTAGGGGCCTTGGGATTATCGATTATACAGACTAATAATAAGATCCAAATGGAAGGACGAACTTTATTTGCCTGGTGTGCAATTTCTACATTGGAACTGTCTACTGCGCTGGAGGCTGATGTCGATATACATTCCAGCTGTGCGTACACAGGTGAATCGATTGAGGTAACTGTCCGAAACGGGAAATTGGAAAAGGTAACTCCCGATTCTACAGTAATCTGGACGGTGCCGTTTGATTCAGAGGCTCCATGGGCTGGTGGAACATGTAAACAGATTCACTATTTTAGCTCAGTTGAGCATGCAAACAAGTGGAAAGAAGAACATCCAAAATTGCATGGGGAAGTCATGACTTTGGAACAAGCCCTCTCTTTTGGAAACGAATTGAAAAATTTCTTATCATAGGGGCTGGATCTCATGAATGGATCCAGACAAGAAAACCAAAAGGTTAAAAGAAAACCCTATACATCGCTTTTGTTCCATTGATCATCCCTTTTCTGGACACTTTAATTGTGTAGCACACGCATATGTAGAAATATTTATTAGGTAACACGAGAGTAACATAAAAATTTACAAAAAGCTCAGGAGGAAAAAGACATGAAAAAAGAAATTCAGGAACTCGTAACCTTACTTGACCAACGGTCTAAAAAGAGAGAGGGAGGAAGCTCCATGCAGTGGATCTTCCGGCCGACGTTACAAATGCTGACAGAGGGGGAGCCAGTTACCATTGAAGACATCGCGACAGCGACTGGAAAACCTGTCGAAGAGGTAGGGAAAGTTGTCCAGTCTCTACCCAGCGTGGAGCTCGATGAACAAGGCCGTGTCGTTGGTTATGGTCTCACCATGGTACCAACCCCTCACCACTTCAAGGTTGATGGGAAGCAACTATATGCATGGTGCGCCCTTGATACACTTATGTTTCCGGGACTCATCGGCCGCTCGGCTCATATCGAGTCACCTTGCCACTCCACCGGTAAGCCCGTACGGTTGACGGTAGAACCAGAACGCATTGTAAAGGTGGAACCTTCCACGGCAGTAGTTTCGATCGTTACGCCAGACGATATGTCCGCGGTCCGCTCGGCATTCTGCAACGAAGTCCATTTTTTCAGCTCACCGAGTGCAGCGCAGGACTGGCTTAACCAACATCCAGGGGGAAAAGTGTTATCTGTTGAAGATGCTTTTAAACTTGGAAACCTTATGGGGAAGAATTACGAAAAAACAGGCCCTTCCAATGGGTCCTGCTGTGACATCTAGTCTTAAGTACGACGATGCCAGAAGGGGTATTACATGGTTTGATAAAGATGGATACAAGGCTATTCTTTCTCAATAGCAATTATCCTCCGAACAATATCCTCCTTGTAGGAATGAGCTTAGGGGGGTCAAGTCCATGGCCCATTGAGGTTGCGAATCAAAAAAACATTTAAATTCTAGGAGGAAAAAGCAAGCATGAAAACTTCAATCTGTCCTGCCTGTGGGTGTTCCCTAGTACGATTAGGGATTGAAAAAGATAAGGCAGCCGTATACAAATATAAAGATGAAGAATATCAATTTTGTTGCCAGGGATGTGTAGATATTTTTATTACCGATCCGGATAAATATCTTGCGGAAATAGCCGACTGGGTTGTTTGTCCCGCTTGTTTAGCTGAAAAACCAGCGGAGTTCACAATTGAATATCAGCATGAGGATATCAAATTTAATTTTTGCAGATGTCCTCATTGTATGACAGAGTTCAAAAAGAATCCTGATTTTTATATAAAACGTCTGGCTGGTGAAATCAAAAATTCTGAACTCTTTGGTGATAACTCAGCTTGCTGTTAATGAAAATTCGTTTTCATCGATATATATCTGAAACTGCTAAACGTAAGCAGCACACCAATGCGATATGCCTTTTCACATGTAAAGGAAACCTATTTATGTAGATGATTAAATTTGATCGAAAAATGAACTACTTATGGCCTCCGCTTATTTATGGAGCCCATTAAAATTTAAATCCTTTCAAAACATAATATTTTAATGTTAAAATATATATATATGATATTTTAACATGTTTTTGGAAGGGAAATTTATCATGAGAGAGTCACAAAAAGTTGATTTATGTATAATAACAATCTTTATAATTGCTTTATTATTTATAGCTAGTCCGGTAGCTGCACATGGTTTTGAAAATCATGAAAAGAATAATTTATTGTTATGGATTATCGGGTTTCTCATAGTACTTAGCTCTGCTATCACTATTGGTGCATGGACAAAAACGATTTATTCTGGATTTATGAAACAAGAGTATCAGGTACCGTCAAGAATTTTGTGTAAGCTCGCAGGGTTTCCTTTGGAATTGCCAATATATTAGACCTTAAGCAGCCTTGGTGACTACACAAAAAGTTTCAGAAGGTTCTGTCAAGGGCGAAGTGTATACGAGTCCCTTGACAGGTTCTTCGAACTTTTTAAGCTTTAAAAAAGGTGCTTAAGGATTATCTATATCGCTCTTCAAACATGTCATATAAAGCTTGATATGCGCTGACAAATCCGCGTAATTTTCGTTCAGACCATTTTTCATTAATGCCTTGAACGGTTAAATATACAATTTTCTCAGCGGCTTTAATGTCAGGTAAACTGTTCATGGGCTTCAGTCTTTTACGAATGTCCTTGATGGTCCGCTCAATCCAGTTGGTGGTGTAAATTACACTCCGAATGGAGGAGGGATATTTCAAAAATGTGAGTAATACCGGCAAATCTTTTTCCCATGAGGACACCTCTCTTGGATACTTGTTCTGCCATTTCTCTTGAAACATATAGAATTGTTCTTCAGCCTGTGAGTGAGTGAAGGACCGGTAGATTGCCTTCAGATCTTCAGCGACTTCTTCTCGATCCTTCTTACGCACACGATTTAAGGTGTGTCGTACTTTGTGTACCACACAACGCTGGACATCTGCTTTCGGATAAAGGCTTTTAAAAGCTTCTTCTAAGCCAGGAAGTCCATCAAATACACCGAGTAAGACTTCCTTCAACCCACGTTGATAGAGGTCTTGAAGCATCTCTTGCCAACCAAGAGCACTCTCTTGACCACCAATGTAGAAACCTAACAGTTCACGATATCCTTCTACAGTGACTCCAATGGCAAAGTAAATCACTTCGTTCGCCACGGTGTCACGGCGGAGTTTGATATACATGCCATCCAGATATAGCACAGAATAGCGTGGGTGTAATTCGCGTTGCTGCCACGCCTGGATATCTTCCATGGCCACTTCCGTGATATTACTGATGGTCGTGGGAGAGTAAGAAGAACCGAGAATGCGTTCAATGAACTTCCCTACTTCACGGGTACTCATGCCACTTTGATACATCTTGATAATGGTTTCCTCAAGCCATCCATCTCGACGTTGGTAAGGAGCAAAGAGCTGAGTTTGAAATTCACCTCGGCGATCTCGTGGTACTGATAATTCTTCGATTTTGCCGTATCTCGTGTCTAATGAACGTTTATAATATCCATTTTTGCTGTTTGGATGATTAGGTCTTTCAACTTTCAAGTAGTTATCCAGTTCTGCTTTCATGATGATTTCAAGTCTTTCTTGAATAAATGATTTTATGATTTCTTCCAGTTGATTTGTGAAGTCGGAATTGTTTATACTTGATGACATAGGTAGGGATTACTCCTCTCTTATGGAATCTAGACAATTCCGAGGATACCCTACCTATTTTTATGTTTTCAAGGGCTTACACAAAATATTTTACGTCATCGAGTATCATCACGTGATTCGCGCTACTACAGTTTTAATTTCTTTTCTTTTATGGTTTTTACTTATTGGTGTTCAAAACTATATTCTTTCTATTGGGAATAATATGGTCATTTATAAAATTTCGATTTACACAGGTTATTTTGGGGTCTTCGGAATATATAGTGGAATTACTATTTTAATAATTTAAAAACAGTTAGTGTTAAATCGGATTATTTAGTGGAATACTAAGGAAAATAATAGTTCCAATCAAACACAAACACAGGTGATTATAGGTTGAAAAAAATTTAAATAGTCAGTGCAAGGGAAATAAATTACTATATTGTAAAGGTGTCATAACGTACTGATAAAAAAGATGCTTATATTATGAATTTCACTGTATAAACGTCTTGACACAAAAACTATTACACTATATAATGTAATTGTGAAATGGAGGAGGAAATAATGGCTGAAAACTGGTGTACACCAAAACCAAAACTAACGGAACGCCCCTTGTTAGATACAGATAACGCTGAGGGTTTAAGTGAGACCTTTAAAATACTTTCTAATGGGACTCGACTCAGAATATTGCACACTTTAATTCGAACACCAAATTTATCTGTTAGTGAGGTAGCAGAACAGCTTGAAATGAAACCTCAAGCCATTTCCAACCAACTTCAACGATTGGTCGATAAAGGCATCGTTCGCAATAATCGTGAAGGCAATTTTATTCGGTACCGAATTGTTGATAATTGTGTCGTTAGTCTTTTAGACCAAGGTTGGTGTTTAACCGAGGATTTACCAAAATAATAAGGAGGAGTTTGGTATGGAAAAATGTGCGAGACCAAGCTGTAATTGTCTTCTTGGTGAAAACAAAGTAGAAGTAGAAGGAAAAGTTTATTGCAGTCAAGAATGTGTAGATAACTGTACTGATGAAGTCTGTGAGTGCAAAGATTGTAGCTGTGCTACTGCATAAATGAATAATGAAAAGGTTATCCCTGCATCAATGGGATAACCTTTTTTACGTAGGATATTCAATGAAAGATAATTAATATCGTAACACTACGAGTAGTAAAGGATGAACAGTATGTCAGACTTATTATTACTACCAGATCTTAAAACAACAGAACCACCACAAGAAAATGAAAGCGATATGATGTTTAAAGTGGAAGCAATCGAACCGCCTGAACGTTGTCCTGAATGTGGTTTTGATAAGTTGTATAGGCATGACTCACGAAAGCAACTAATTATGGACTTGCCCATTCGTTTGAAGCGAGTGGGCTTACAACTAAAGCGTAGACGTTATAAATGTCGTGAATGTGGTTCTACCTTTTGGGAACGTCTTATTTCTATTGACGAAAAACGTAGCATGACTAAAAGGTTGTTAAAGTCCATTGAAGAGCAGTCTATGTCCAAGACCTTTGTGGATGTCGCTGAAAGCGTCGGTGTAGACGAAAAGACCGTAAGAAACGTCTTTAAGGACTATGTAGCATTTAAAGAACAAGAATACCAATTTGAGACTCCTAAATGGCTTGGAATAGATGAAATACATATTATCCGTAAACCTCGTCTTGTATTGACTAATGTTGAACGTAAAACCATCTTTGATATTAAGCCTAATCGTAATAAGAATACTGTTATACAAAGGCTTTCAGAGATTGGTGATAGGCATTACATTGAATACGTCACAATGGATATGTGGAAGCCTTACAAAGATGCAGTAAATACTGTTTTGCCACACGCTAAAGTAGTTGTAGATAAGTTTCATGTAGTCCGAATGGCTAATCAAGCATTAGATAATGTTAGGAAGTCTCTCAGAGCCAATATGACAGCCAAAGAAAGGCGTACCCTTATGCGTGAAAGGTATATCCTTCTTAAACGAAAGCATGACTTGAATGAAAGAGACTCATTTCTTTTAGATACTTGGTTAAGTAATAGCTCTGACCTAAAAGAAGCCTATGAAATTAAAGAAGAGTTCTACATGATATGGGATACAGATGATTCTGACGAGGGGATGGATCGTTATAGATATTGGAGACAACGTTGTTTATCCAGTAACTCTAAAGACGCATATAAAGACCTTGTTAGAGCTGTAGACAACTGGCAGGATGAAATCTTCAACTACTTCGATAAAAGGCTCACTAACGCTTATACAGAGTCCATTAATAGTATTATTAGGCAAGTAGAACGAATGGGTAGAGGTTACTCCTTTGAAGCCTTACGAGCCAAAATACTTTTTAATGAAAAACTACATAAGAGACGTAAGCCACGTTTTAATTCGAGTGCGTTCAGCAAAGCTATATTATACGAAACTCTCAATTGGTATGAAGTGACAGACCACAACATAACAGACAACTATGGTGTTGATTTTTCCACACTAATTAAGAAATTGGAGAAGGGTGGAATATAAGCCCTTTTCCACCATAAAATCCGAATACCCTTATTTTGTACTGCCGTTTGCATTACTTTCACTTTGGCGTATGATTTGGCCATTTTCAAGCAAACATCTTTCATAGTATATTAGGCCTAGTGACAGGGTTCCTGCTGTAGACCGCAAAGTAAAATTGAAGAAATAATAAAACGCGCCCTATTTTTTTATTTCTTCAAGCCTTCTTCTGTTGACTGCTCTATATAAGGAACCTTGAGATATTCCAGTTGCTGAGACTATCTCCTTTATAGAATATTCTTCACTATCATACATCCTTAGCGCAACAGCAAGCTTTTCTTTATCCAACTTGGGTCTACCTAATGTTTTCCCACGTCTTCTACTTGCTTCAAGTCCTTCCTTTACTCTCTCAGCAATAAGGTTTCTTTCTAATTCAGCAATGACACACATCATTTGGAACATGGCTTTGCCCGTAGAGGTTCTTGTATCCATATTTTCTTTTAAAGAAATGAATTGTACCCCCATCTCTTCTAACTGTTGAATAATGTTGAGGATATCCAATGTTTTACGTCCTAAACGGGAGATACTCTCCACTACAACTGTATCGCCTTTCCGAACGACATCAAAAAGTTGATGAAGTCCTTTTCGATCTTTAACCGTACCAGTAAATTTCTCCTTAACTATTTTTTCACAACCATATTCATTAAGCATAGCAATTTGCCGATCTAAGTTTTGATCAATAGTAGACACCCGAGCATAACCAATTATCATAAGTAACCTCCATTAAACTTGTATATTTTTATTTTACTAGAGAGGTACTTATTGTAAAGGTATTTGGTAATAGTTTTGGTAATTATTTTTGGTAACTGCTAATTTTAATAAAATCACAGGACAGAAGGTCCATGGTGGGACATTACAAAAACACTGGTTTTTGGTAATAGCATGTATTAACATGTAGATAGGTTATTCAGCAATCGGGCCATTTAATTGAATGAACTAGGTTAAAATTGAATCAATTTAAAAGCAAAAGAAAGGGGGATTATAATATGGGTTTAGCATTGGATATTGCGCGTTCCATATTGCCTCTTGTAATAGTGGGTGGGATTGCAGTATTTGTAATTCTGAGAATGAAGCATAAATATGAGAAAGGCACCCTGGGTAAGAAAAAAACGAAAGACGCTCAAAATTTATTGGATAGCTTAATACCATTCGGAATGATGATTGGTTTTGCTATTGCTATATTTTTAAGTATATTTTCACCAATTTCCTTACTATCTGCAATGACTTGGGGACCTGGAATAGGTTTTTTATTTGGATATTTTGCGTATGAAATTTATAGCAAAAAAGAAGAGAGTCATTCGTAATAACTGTCTTCCTGAAAAGGGTGCAGTTTTGGAATAACCTGTATAACATGAATACTTTTTAGTCAGATGTTCTGATACGAAAGGAGGTCTATGACTTGAGTAAATATGTCAAATACTCAGTAGTTATTGGTATCATAGCTTTTGTTTTGGCTTTGGTCTTATTCTTAACAATCGATTCTCCGTACCCATACCTTGGTGGTCTTGTTGTAGCGTTTATTATATTTGAAATCAGTTTTTTTCACTTATTTGGAAAGGAAAGACAAAAGAATAAACTGTAAAATGACTCTAGGGACATTTAAGCAAACGGGCGCTTATCCGGAACAAGGAACAGGGCTCATTTTTCATTTAAGGGCCAGATTGTTGAATATCGAATAATGGACAAAGACCTGGCTAGCGGTATTAGAAACAATAAAAAGGGATGACTATTCATTTTGTTAAGTAAGCAAAACAATTAAGTTTTCCATGTTTTAAATATACTCATTTTAATGTTTATAATTTATATTTTGTTCAATCTGAATCCTTACTTCAATGTGTTCTAAAGATCCCTTATCAATCGAATTAATTGTACTTACATCCCATTCTTTTAGGTGATATCGATATGCGTTTTCGCTTATATTTAATAGATCTGCATTTATTTCTTCACTTTTCTCCATTGTGTTTAATAGTTCATTTTTAATTTTCTTTTCTAATTCTTTTTTTATTTTATCTAAACTAATATCCTCCTCATTTTGGACCAATACTGCATTGGCTTTAATAATTAAGTGATAAGCAGGTTTATAGCCATTTACTACTTTAATCGTTCTTTTTGGATTCTGTATAATTACACTCACTTTTTCTTCAAAGAGGGAGAGAGGGATGTTAGTAGCTTTTTTTGATAACCATTTTAATCCAGACAGGTCTTTTTTATCTGCCCATCCTTTGTATTGCTGCTGTGAAGTAACAAAGCCTCCCGTAATGACAGCAATATTTTTCTTTTTTTTATCCTCTGAAAAACTTGCTTTATTTACATCTAAAGAAGGAATGAGCTGAGTACCAACTGCCTGGTAATAGGTCGAGATAAATTTATTATACTGTTCAATAGGAATGAAAAAATTGTTTTTAGTTAAGGATTTGGGATCATGGATGATTGTATATAAAGATGGGAAATTAAAAAAGCTCTCACTTGTTAAAATTTCTTTAATATCTTGTTCTGTACCAAAAAGCCATATATTGTATCTCAGTAAAGAATTTTGTCCAATAAATTCGATGACGGACTTCATTTGCTCCTTGATAACATTTTCACTTAATAGAACGGTTTCGATATGTCCGTAATAAAGAGGCAGTGCCACCTTTTGTTCTAATTTGCTTAAAGCTGACTGAATGTTTTTTCCTTTGCCTTCCCCAATAAAAATAGGGGATGCTTCCTGCAAAGCCGAAGCGCCTTCTTGCTTCCCTATATTGACAAAATTCAAAGCCTGAATATAGACTGTAAATTCTCCTTCCGCGTAATCTAGTCCTATAGCTGTAATATAAGTTTGACTTTGTAATTCTTTTGCACCCCAGCACCCAGTCAGGAAAAAGATCTGACTGCTTATTATGATAATCAATAATATCCTTTTCATAAATTACTCCTTTTGACTATCGCTATCAATAGGTCGGTATGCTTGATTTCGCTTCTTCATAAATCGATAAGGCAGCTTCAAAATATTTTTTATGATGTCTGCTGCATTGGGTCTGGATAAATACGACATATATGGCTGACCAAAGCTTTCTAATGAAACCACGGCTGTTAGGATGAGAAAAAAGGAAATAAAGAAGCCATATAATCCAAATAGTGATGAAAAGGCTAAAACAAGAAAGCGCAGAATCACGACATTGCCTGCCATGGTTTGGTTACTCAAGATATAACCTGATATTACTGAAACTGCAACAATGACCAGACAGGCTGGAGATGTTAACCCTGCTCGAATAGCAGCATCACCTATAAATAATCCGCCTAAAACAGCGACAGTCTGTCCAACAGCCTTAGGCAGGCGTACCCCAGCTTCTTTAAATAATTCAAATAAAACAAGCATAATAAAGACTTCCATAGGTGTAGATAAAGGCAAGCCAATTCTAGAAGCAGATATTGTTGCGATAAGTGAATAAGGAATTTGATCCAGTTGAAAGGTTGTTAACGAAATATAAAAACCAGGTAAGTATATCGTCGTAATTATGGCCAAAAACCGCAGAATTCGGACCATACTAACGTAAAAAAAACTATCATGTGAGTCTTCAGGTGAATATAATATTTGATTTAAATTTGCGGGACCTATTAAGCAAGTCGGATTTCCGTCCACTAAGAGCACAAATCTTCCTTGTGTTAAGGATTGAACAGCGAAGTCTGGTCTGCCTGAATTCTCCATCAAAGGAAATAAAGTAAAGGTTTTGTCGTATAGGAATTCCTCAATTTCGTAACTGCTGGCGACACTATCCACCTTTATGGAATCTAATCGCTTTTTTACAGTTTCCAGAATTGAAGGATTCATAATATCATCTATATAGAGTAATAAGGTTTTTGTTCTGCTTCTTTCGCCAAGTGTATATTCAATACTTTTTAATGATGACGTTTTTAATCTCTGACGGATTAATGCCATATTATCTGATACATTTTCTACTAATCCATCCCTTGGCCCTCTAATTGAGGATTCCATATTGGATTCTTCCGGACCTCTTTTGGGAGGATTAGATACGGGTATAAAGAAAAGCTCCTTTGAATCCTGACAAAAAATGAGTAATTCACCTGAAAATAATTTTTGCTCTATCTCTTCTTTCATGTTATTTAAATCTTTAAGCTTACTGACCTCTAAAACATTATTTAACAATTCATAATTTAAATGACCATTCTTTTCTATCACATCATGAATGGCAGGAAAAATAACCTCACTAATAAATTTCATATCCACTAAATTAGGACAATATAGGAAATCAATTGTATAACTGTGGTAAGTCCTTGTTTTTATTGCGATATCTGAAGAACCTTCGACCCACATTTTTAATTGGTCAATGCTGATGCCTTTTTTGTTAGTTTGAACTTTCTTCATGATGATCACCTTTTAAATGAATAATTAATAAAAAAAGAAGCATCGTGCAAATTTGAAAAATAAGGTTAATAGGGAAAAAATACTTTTGCAAAAAGTAAAAAAATGAGATGGCATCCCAAGGAATACATGCACCAATGATTAATATTATATAAAGGATAGGAAGAACCCATTTTCTCTTTTTGTTAAACCCAAAAATTTTGTCGGCAATAAATAATGATAAGCTTATCCGAACAAACGCTCCAGAAAGCCATTGGAAGATCGAAAGAAAATCGAGACGAGTAATATGTTCGCCAATTTTCAACAGCTTCCACTGCTCATAAGCTGGATTCCTCAATTTTGCTGCTTCTTCCAGACCAAATTCTGAGATGGCACCTACTAGTGGACCTAAGATTAAAAACACAAGAATGATCCCAGCCAATATAAGCCATTTAACCTTTAGTCTGTCTTTAATATAGGACGTTAAAAACAAAAGAAAGATAATTTCAAACAATCCGGAACAAGTATAAACCAACCCTTGAATAACATCTTTGTATCCATTCTCAAATATCGGAAACAGCAGTTCATAATTTTTATTTGGCGAATTTCCGATTCCTACTAAAAATCCAAAAAATGAAACAATAGGAAGCACTAAAAATGCGATCGTACTTATTGTCCGTATACCTTTTGCAGACGCATACAAGCAAATGAGAGCAAATAACAATACAATGACAAAATTAGGGATCTCAAAAGTATAATTAGCATTTGCCCAAAAAAAAGTGTACTTAAGAGTAATAAAGGCATTTATTAAAAAATAAGACCCAAATGTAATCGGAAAAATAATAAAAACCCAAGAATGAGAAAATTTTCGTTTAAGTAAAGAGAGAATATCCTCATGAGTATTTAACTTTTTATAAATATAAAAAACAAGCAGAATCCAAAGGATAAATGGTATTGTACTGAAAATAACACTTAACCAGGCATCCCTGTTAGAAGTTGATAATATAGTTGGGATAATTAGTACATGCACCATGAATCCAGTAGACATAATAAGTAGGATAAAAATATGAACAGATTGAATCACCTTTTGATTCATTAAAACCACCTTAAAAATAGCAATTTATTTACATAGTTTATCCTTAAATATGTAAATTATTCGCTATTTTGAAAAAAGTTGGTTAGACTCGTGACTGCATTAAAAATTTCGTTAAATGTTAAAAAGACGGTCTTGTGACTAAATTTGTCAGATACGCAAGCATATGTATTGTTTGTAGTATTGCCTAGTGTATTCGAGCATTGTACTAATGTATATTATTTTAATTGGGGGAATCACCGTGGGGGCGAATTTCCGATATCCCTACATATTAAAAAGGCAGAAAAAGATATCAATTTTTCTTGTTTAAAAACCAGCTAAATTAAGCTTATTGCTTATTCAAGAATAGGGCGCAATTTCAGGTGCGAAACGTTTCTGGCTCAAATGGGGCCACACAATTTCGGTAAAGGTCAGACAGTTTCAGATTTCTAAAACTGAAGGGTTATGTCGAGGGGTCGAATGAGGAGGTAACGCTCTGAAAGGCTCCCCCTGCGTCGAATAGCACGCTATTCGGTAAGGAATAGCCGTGTTATAAGCTCGGCTAATAGGCGTGAGAATTTACCGTAACAGTTTGGCTGACGAAAGCCTACCCGATGGGGTGGTGTAAATCATGGTGCTTGGGTTGAACAAATATGGTGAGGATGCAATGTAAAATACAATAACATACTGTATTGCTGACGAATTTCTGGATGTACGGGTCTAGATGCGCATTATATAGAAATGTATTTACTACTAAATGTAGGGTTAGCTGTGGATGAGTAAGAATCTGGAATATGAAAATCCATCTTGTGTTACAGGCATATGCAATGCTAACAGGCTCATAGGAAACACCTAAGTTTGTTCCATAATAGACATAATTCAACGTTGTAAGCTGATAACGTGGAGAGCTTACTCTCGGTGAGGCGTTGGAAAGGAAAACAGCCGTGAGAATAGCGACTGTATAACTTTTCTTCATATCAGTGAAAGTGGTGGCACAGTACCGTTGAAGCGTGTAATGAACGCGGAGGGATAGCCACTAGACTAATGAAGAATCATTTAATCCTGTAAGGCAAGTCCTTATCGGTTAATAAGGTTCTCGTAAGACTAATAGAGGTTCACCTCCCATGGGAGGCACCGACTTATTGAAACGGAAGAATTGAGGCACATTAAGTGCCGAGGATTAATGGAATTGGATTAGTTGGGGCGCCGTATGCGATGAAAGTCGCACGTACGGTGCTAACAGGGGGAAAAGGGAGCGATAATTTCAAACCCTTACCTACCTGTATAGGAAGGAGTGCGCTCTTTTCACGTATATGTATTCATAGCAAAAACCCAGCTAATGTCCTGTCAAGGGATTAGCTGGGTTTGTTACTAATCGAAATAATGAAAATTACGAGACTTTCAACTTAATAGGTATTCGCTGATCCATATCGAGTTCAAAAGTTCCGTATGGATTCACATGATGATAAAATAAAGGTGTTAATCCTCTAAAATCTTCTGGAGTCATTTTCTTCAACCAATATTGGTTGTTGTCATAAAGAACCTCTTGTACCATTAAGGTATTCATATAGACTAAGCAATTTTGCAGCAATTGAAGTGATAAAGCAGACACCTCTTGATCTTCTATAGAATTGGAACGAATCTCACTGTTTTTCCCATAGAAAATATAAGTATTCACTGAGTTCCATTGTTCCACTGTATTTAATCCTTCATGAATCTCCCTTCGAATCTCTTCATAGTGTAAATAATCACATAAAAAGATCGTTTTAATCGCTTTTCCTAATTCACATAAAGCCTGATAGGTTGGATGTTTCGTATCCCTTGTAAATCGCTTTAATATGGATTCGGCAGAAGCAGTACCTAACCGTAGAGCAGTTGCAAACTTAATGATTTGTTCATACTGTTGCCGAATAAGATCCCAGTTAATCGGTCTACTTAAAACCTGTTGCAGGTGAGGATATTCCTCATTCATGCCGGCTTCTGGACGATATAGCTTTTGAGATCCAATATTTTTAAACCGTGGCATCAGTTTAAAACCAAGTAGATGACAAAAAGCAAATGCAACGACACTTTGTCCGTGTGTATCGACATAATTTCTGTCAACCTCCATGTCCGTACAGTGACGAAGAACCCCTTCCATCATTGCTGCCACTTCCGAAGAAAGGCAGGACTTAAGCTGAGAATAGATACAAGCTGATTTTCGATCTGTATGCCAATAGATCATGACTCCATGCTTCTTATAGGGGTACGACCGAGGTACTTGTAAAAAAGGGTCATAGCATGGATTTTTTTTACATTTACAACCCTTTTTACTCTGTAGGGTAGGGTGGGGTCAGAAAAGTGCGGTTGTTGGTAGGATCCTAATAGGGGTAGTGTCATTGTCGCTACTCCTATTAAGGAATACTTAAACTAAATCACAAATTAATAAGAAGAAACACATCTTAAAAAATGAGCATTGAACCTTTGCATAATAAGCAAAAGTCCTTTAAAATTTGTTAGCCGGGTAGAAAATGCTATAATGCTCTTATAAAAAAGAATGGATGCAAAATAGTTTAGGTAAGTTCTAAAACGATTTCTTTTATTCTTCGACAAACAGGCCAGATTCGTAATTTCTCAAGAGAATAATACAAGTCGCTGTAGGGGTTTTTGTGTTTTTTCACTTATGATTACTTTGATATACAAGACCTATTTCATCTCTCACTTTATCCAACACTTGTATCGTGGTGTATGAATTTTTATATGAGTTAGTATCAGACTCTGTTTTTCCTCGGTTGATTAATTCAATAAATTCTTTCACTTCGTAATACATAGCTGGATGAGATTGGTCGACTGTTAATTGTTCAACCGTGCCGTCAGTGTAGTGAATTTCTACTTTTTCAGCCGTATGAATCTTATCAATCATGATACTTCCTTTTTCGCCTTGAATTTCGCTTGGTAAATAAGAGTTCGTTATTTTGGAATACATCACAATCGCATCTTTATCATCATATTTTAAGATGACGCTACCTTCACCATCCACACCCGAATCAAGCATAATGCCAGTTGCCTTCACTTCTTTTGGTTCACCAAATAATGTAATAAGTGGATACAAACAATAGACACCAAGGTCCATTAATGAACCGTTCGCAAACTCTGGATTGAAGGCATTAAGGACAATTCCTTCTTTGTATTTATCATAACGAGATGAATACTGACAATAGCTTGCAAAGTATCTACGGATAGGACCAATTTTATGTAAATTATCTTGAATGACCTTGAAGTTTGGAAGTAAGGTTGATTTCATTGCTTCCATTAATAGGGCGTTATGATCTTTTGCGGCTTGAATCATCCTCGCTACTTCGGTTGCATTAACAGCCAGTGGCTTTTCACATAACACATGTTTGCCATTTTGCAAAAATAAAATAGCTTGTTCTGCGTGATATGAATTGGGAGTAGCCAATGTACACCGCGTCAATTTCTTGACTAACTGCCATTTCTTTTAGGTTTGTAAATATTTTTGTTACTCCATATTTACTTGCAAATTCTTCTGCTCTACTAATCGTGCGAGAATAAACAGCAGTTAGTTTAAAATCTTCTACATCATTTGCTGCTTCAAGTAATCTTTCTGTAATCCAATTAGTACCGATTACGCCGAATCGAACCATTTATTCAACCTCATTCCTTTGTTTTATAAAACGAAGAGTTTTGTTTACTACACTTATGAAGCGTTTTTCATCGCCAATAGGATTTTATTTTCCCATAAAAAAACTTATATAGACATGGGGCCTACCAGTGAAATATTGGTGATAACCCAAATAGGGCTCATACTGTGAGTGATGGCTAAATTCTTGGCTGTGCCCCACCCAATAATGATCTCTGATCCGGCCATAGAAGGGACTGAATCAGAGGCTATTTTTTCTTTCCTGTATGGACTGTGTTATTTGTAATATGCAGTAAAGACCGCAATTCATAAAAGAAATAAATGCGGTCTTTACGATGTTTCCATATTTTTTAAAGTGTACTCTATTCGAGATTGGCATGTTTGCCGTACATTTTAGTAGAGTCTAAGCCTTTTTTTTCCATAAAACGCAAGATCAATGCATCATAAAATAATAACATCGTTTGCTCAAAAAGTGACCCCATTGGTTGTATGGTCTTATATTCACTTTCAGATTGATCTTTCGGTGATCCAGGCAATTTAATGATAATATCAGCTAATTTTCCAATCGTGGAGTCAGGGGAAATCGTTACAGCTGCGACCGTCCCACCTAAACTTTTTGCTTTTTCAGCGATTGAAACCAAGGTTTTCGTTTCACCTGAACCTGAACCGATGATCAACAAATCACCTTTTTCTAAATTTGCTGTTACAGTTTCACCGACTACATAAGCATCGATCCCCATGTGCATCATTCTCATCACGAAAGATTTGCCCATAAATCCAGATCTGCCCGCACCTGCAACAAAGATTTTTTTGGATTCCAGAATCTTATTAACCAACTTCTCTGCTTCTTCGTCAGAGATTAAGTCGACTGTCCGACTTAATTCTTGAACGACTTCAGCTAAATATTGAGTAGTTTTCATAGTTATAATTAACCTTGTTTAATTAATTCTTGCATTTTAGCTGCAACTGCTTTTTTATCGTCTTTGCTTGTGATACCGCCACCTACGATGACAAGATCTGGTTGTACTTTAATCACATCTGGAAGTGTTTCTAATTTGATTCCGCCTGCAATAGCAGTTTTCGCATTTTTTACAACGCTCTTAATGGTTGCAAGGTCTTCGAAAGAATTTTTTCCTACAGCTTGAAGGTCATAACCTGTGTGAACGCAGATATAATCTACTCCTAGTTCATCCAGTTCTTTCGCACGACCTTCAATGTCTTTAACTGCGATCATATCAGCAAGGATTTGTTTACCTTGTTTTTTTGCTTCTTCTACAGCACCTTTAATGGACTCGTCTTCAGCTGTACCAAGAATGGTGATGATGTCAGCGCCTGCTGCAGATGCTTGGCTAACTTCATATCCAGCTGCATCCATGATTTTAAGGTCAGCTAATACAGTTAAGTTAGGGAAGGCAGCTTTCACTTCCTTTACTGCTTTAAGGCCTTCATTAATCACAACCGGCGTGCCGATTTCTACAACATCTATATGATTTTCTACTTCTTTCACCAATTCAATGGCTCCTGGAATATCTACAAGATCTAATGCTAATTGTAATTTCATTTATTACTCGCTCCTTATATAATAGTATAATTGTGCCGTATAGCTTTCTTTTGCACAGTGTTATTGTATCCAATTGATAGCTATTTACTAACGGTATGATACTCAGTATACTGGGTATGTTACTAAATTAAAAGTATGCACTTTTTTATCATATAGTAACAAAAAGTATACTATGGGACATAATAAGGGTTGGAGGTGAAATGAATGCCGAATCTTGGGGAAAAAGTGTTTAATTGTGAAAAAGAATTGACTCTTTCGATTATTGGTGGAAAATGGAAAATGTTGGTATTGTGGCATCTAGGAAAAGAAGGAACCAAACGTTTTGGTGAACTAAAGGCCCTCATGCCGGGTATCACTCAAAGAATGCTTGTTAATCAATTGCGCGAACTTGAAGACCATTTGATTGTTCATCGTGAAGTCTATCCTGTCGTTCCACCAAAAGTTGAATACTCACTCACTGAGTATGGAAGAAGTCTGATGCCTATTCTGGAAGCTATGTATGACTGGGGTAAAGATTATATTGAGAATGTATTGGAAAAAGAAACAGAAAACAAATCGTCTATTCAGTAGAAAAAAGAGTTTCTCCTAGGGGTTCGAAAAAGTGTAAAAAAGTTCATATACTAACAAACCACGGTTAGCTATCTTAATAAAGATGCTGTCCGTGTTTTTTTATATCTCTACGTATTTAAAAGGTTGAAAAAACACAACATTTAATAAAAGAATCAGTTACTAAAAAGCCAAGGGCAGCGAATCTTGTATAATCGCTGTCCTTGGCTTTTCACTCTTGGTATTGGATTCAAGTTTATAGTATTATTTTTAACACTATGTTATACCAATGTATCTATATGTTAATAAAGTGCGTACTTTCAAAAGTATAACATACGTAATATACTGATTTTGCTCAAGTAATAGCGAGCTTAAAGAATACTACCAAACCTTAAGGGAATACTGCTACAAGCATGGTGAGATGAAGTGAAACTTCATTTAATAATTTATACATGTTGTTGCTTTTTACGAAAGGAGAGATCCGCATGGAAAGGTTCAAAACTAAGCAGCGAAAAGTTTGTGAAAGATGTCTAATCATCACCATAAATAATGAAACCTGTCCAAAATGTGGACATTCTCAATTAAGAGATATCATTATTACCGGACAAGCTGGGAGAAATAAACGAAACTTACATCCAAAAGTAGGATAACGCAATAGCGAAAATCCTTGTTGTTTTGTAGGGGAAACGAAGAAAATCAGACATTTTTCTATTTGAAAATGCTTTGAAAAAGTGGAGGAATGAAAAGTGGATTCTATGACGTTTGTCTTATTTGGGGCAACTGGGGATTTAGCTAAGCGAAAAATCTACCCTGCCTTGTTTAATTTATATTTGAATCAAAAATTACCAGATTCTTTTTTGATCATTGGTGTAGGAATAGACGAAATGTCTGATGTTGATTTTCAAAACCATGTAACAGACTCGCTATACACTTTTTCTAGACACTTGATAAATGATAAATCCGAAAAACAAGAGTTTGTAAAGGCATTTCGTTATTGCCAGTTAGATTTCACGAATGCTGAAGGGTATAAGAAGTTAGTTGAAGTCGTTCAACAAAATGAAAAAGACCAGAGTATTGAAGAGAATCGAATGTTTTATCTTTCTGTTGCTCCTGAATTCTTTGATGTAATTGCTTTAAACATAAAGGAGAGTGGCTTAGGTTCGACAAAGGGATGGAAACGATTGATTATCGAAAAACCATTTGGGTATGACTTAAAATCTGCTGAAGATTTAAACGAAAAATTAAGCAAAGCTTTTGAAGAAGATGAAATTTTCCGGATTGACCATTATCTCGGAAAACCAATGGTTCAAAACCTTGAAGCCTTGGAATTTGCCAATCCTGTGCTGCAATCACTTTGGAACAATCGGTTTATTGCCAATGTGCAAATTACGGCTAGTGAAACGGTTGGTGTAGAAGAGAGGGCTGGTTATTATGACCAAGCAGGCGCTATTCGTGATATGGTTCAAAATCATATGCTACAGCTGTTGATGATGACAGCCATGCATCTCCCAAAACAGATTAGTGCAAAAGATATCCGTAATGAGAAAAGAAAAGTTATGGAATCTCTGCGACCATTACAGAAAAATACTGTAGGTATCCACGTCGTTCGTGGCCAATATGGATCAGGTGAAATAAACGGTACACCAGTAGTCAGATACTTAGAAGAACCTGGCGTTGATGCTTCTTCTAAAAACGATACATTCGTCGCTGCTCGTCTATGGATTGATAATTCCTTCTGGGACGGGGTCCCATTCTATATCCGGACAGGAAAAAGAATGACGGAAAAATTAACGCGGATTGTGATTGAATTCAAAAACCCATTAAAGAATTTGTATACCAATGAAATCCAAAATGCTGAACCCAATCTATTAGTTATTAATGTAAGTCCTAATGAAGGTGTTTCGTTGCAGTTAAATAGTAAAAACCCGATAAATGGAAAATTAGAACCTATTGTTGTTGATTTTTCAGCGAGTAAAAAAGACGTGCCCGAAGCATATGAACTCTTAATATTTGATGCTCTGCGTGGGGACTCTACCTTCTTTGCTCATTGGGACGAAGTTGAATTATCTTGGAAATGGGTACAGCCCGTTTTAGAGGCGTTTGAGGAAAATGCCCTTCCACTCCACCTATATCAAGCCGGTTCGATGGGGCCACAAGCTGCTTCGCAATTATTGGAGGAGGATGGTTTTAAATGGTGGGAAACTAGGGGGGGAGTTTAATCCGCACCTCCCTGGAAGGCTATTGGTATGAAGAGAGCAAACCGAGGTTGGATTTGACAGATAATTGTTACGCGATTTACCCAAGGAACTTAAAGTATTTGTTGAATCCTTATGGTTCCATAAGGAGACCATGAAGAACAACAAATGGGTAGCATAATAATACAGGCTATTTTTTGTAATTTAAAGGAGGAAACTCAAGTGAAAGTAGGATTAATTGGATTAGGGAAAATGGGTATGAACTTAGGAAAAAACTTAATTGACAATAAACACCGTGTAATGGCGTTTGATCTAAATACAAATACTATTGAAGAAATTAAAAAATACGGAGTTGAAGGAGCATCCAGTTTACAAGATCTTGTTCAATCATTAGAAAAGCCACGAGTTGTTTGGATAATGGTCCCACACTCCGTCGTTGATTCAGTTATTAGTGAAATCACACCATTTCTAAGTGAAGGAGATATCGTCATTGAAGCTGGTAATTCGCATTATAAGGAATCCATTCGTCGTTACGAACAGTTGAAGAAAGTTGGAGTGAGCTTTATGGATGCCGGTACTTCTGGGGGGATGGAAGGTGCTCGCTATGGTGCTTGTTATATGATTGGTGGAGATCCTGAAGCATGGAGCATTGTCGAGCCGATTTTTAGAGATACAGCTGTAGATAATGGGTATTTATATGCTGGGAAATCTGGTAGTGGCCACTTCTTAAAAATGGTCCACAATGGAATAGAATACGGAATGATGGCCGCCATTGGTGAAGGATTCGAAGTCCTGGAAAAAAGCGATTTCGATTTTGACTATGAAAAAGTGGCACGGGTGTGGAATAACGGTTCTGTCATCCGCTCATGGCTCATGGAATTGACAGAACGCGCATTTTCTAAAGATGCAAAATTAGATGAAATTAAGGGCATTATGCATTCTTCTGGGGAAGGGAAATGGACAGTTGAAACCGCTTTGGATCTTCAAACAGCTACCCCTGTTATCGCTATGTCTTTACTAATGCGTTACCGTTCATTAGACAATGATACATTTACAGGTAAAGTGGTAGCTTCCCTTCGTAATGAATTTGGCGGACATGCTGTGGAAAAATCATAAAGTCATCTGCTGTATATGTCTTTCGTTAAAATGAGCCGGAAATTCATTGGATTTTTAGTTTGGTATATCCCAAAAATTGGTAGATTTACTTAAGTCGTTGATAGTGCTAACTATGTTGATTGAAGCGGAAGGAGCGAGACTCCTCGAAAATGCATTCACATTTTCTCGTGCGGTGCCTATTCACGGATGATGATTCAACGTCCTGCGGGAAAAACATGACAAGGGAGACCCCGCAGCCGCACAGCGCCGAGGAGGCTCCCGGCTCGCCCGCGGAAAGCGAGCACCTGGAGCCAACAGACAAGTTTAACAGAGCCAAAAAAATAAAACAATATTGAGGTGTGACATCATGAACGTATTGGATGCAAAAATCATTAACACACAATATGGTTTAGAAACCTATTTAGACATGGTGAAGAATATCGAAGTAAAAGAACTCCATTCTCCATCAGATAATGAGCCCTTTTATGAAATAGTATTAGGGATAGAGTATTTTCTTCTAAGGGACGGAAAATATTATGATAGTGAAAGGAATTATTTTCGGATTCAAATGAGCGAAGATTTTAATTCAATCACGTTAAGAGAGACAGATACCGAAAGTTTATTTGCTGTCAAAACCGAACACGAGAGAGACTCAACTAAGCTACTGGTTGGAGAATGGCTTATAAAAACCAATGCTTTCAAGCAAGTAATAAGTGAACTGATCCAACAAAAGAAAATGGAGAATGTTCAAAATGAGGGAGACACTCGAAAAGTATTAGGAACGATAAGATTCTTGGAAATATTACTTGAAATCAAAACAGAAGACATACTAAGTGCCGATGTAGAGAGGGACCATTGAGTTTTCTTAATACTAACTGTCTTTTAATGTACGCTATTGATAATTACACGGTCCCACTAAGGATTTTTCAAAATTGAAAAGGGGGAGTTTAAATGTGTTTTTAAAAACTTCCCTTATATACTGTAGAAAAGGAGAATGCACTAACATGAAACGTTTTACTATGCCGAGAGATCTTTTTTACGGAGAAGGATCTCCGATTGAAGCAGCTAAGCTAAATTTGATTGAAAGGGGAAGTAATGTATGACTATTTCGTTTGATTACTCCAATGCATTAGCATTTATGAAAAAGAGTGAAGTAGATAATCTAAGTGAATTTGTAAAAGTGGCTCATAAAATGCTACATGAAAAAACAGGCCCCGGCTCTGATTATCTTGGTTGGGTCGATTTGCCACTAAACTATGATAAGAGTGAATTTGAAAGAATTAAACAAGCTGCTGAAAGAATCAAGAAACATTCAGACGCAATGGTTGTAATTGGTATTGGTGGTTCGTATTTGGGTGCAAGATCAGCTATAGAAGCTTTGTCCCATAGCTTTCATAACCAAATGAACGATAAGACAAAAGTGTATTTTGCCGGTCACAATATCAGTTCTACTTATATATCTCATTTATTTGAACTATTAGAGGGGAAAGATATCTCTGTTAACGTCATTTCCAAATCAGGAACAACGACAGAGCCAGCCCTTGCTTTCCGTATTTTTCGTGACTATATGGAGAAAAAATACGGAAAAGAAGAGGCGAGAAAACGTATTTTTGCCACTACTGATCAGGAAAAAGGCGTATTAAAAAAGCTCGCGGACAAAGAAGGATATGAAACGTTTGTTATTCCGGATGATGTAGGTGGAAGGTATTCTGTGCTAACAGCAGTTGGTCTCTTACCAATTGCCGTAGCAGGACTTGATATTGATCATATGATGGAAGGGGCAGCAGCAGCAGCCCGTAAATACAACAATCCTGATTTATTGACAAATGAGAGCTATCAGTATGCTGCGGTCCGAAATGTACTCTACAATAAGGGAAAAGCAATTGAAGTGCTTGTTAACTATGAGCCCTCCCTTCACTACGTATCGGAATGGTGGAAGCAGCTGTTTGGGGAAAGTGAAGGAAAAGATCAAAAGGGGCTATTCCCTGCTTCCGTTGATTTTTCAACGGATTTGCATTCCATGGGGCAATATGTACAAGAAGGTCGACGAAACCTTTTAGAAACGGTTTTACAGATTAAGAAACCTCGAATTGAAGTGACTATTCAGGAGGATCCAGAAAATATTGATGGATTAAACTTCCTGGCAGGTAAGACGATGGATGAAGTCAACAAAAGTGCATTTCAGGGTACCCTTATGGCCCATATAGATGGAGAAGTACCTAATCTCGTGATTGAACTGGATGAAATGAATGAATACACTTACGGTGAGATGGTTTACTTTTTTGAGAAGGCATGTGGGATTAGTGGCCATCTATTAGGAGTTAACCCATTTGACCAGCCTGGAGTCGAAGCATACAAGAAGAATATGTTTGCTTTACTTGACAAACCTGGTTTTGAAGCAGAAAAAGCTACTCTCATGGAGCGTTTATCAAAATAATTATATCTGATTGGTTTTGTATTAATAAAAAGATTGTTACCAAAAACCATATTTTTTGTAACAATATTTATGAGAAATACTGATGCTTGATTTTACTAATTTTATAGGTTACCAAAAATAATTACCAAAAGTTTTACCAAATACTTTTACAAAAATGATGTCTCTTGTACAATTAGATTATTAAATTGTGCAGGAGGCTTCTTTATGATAATCGGTTATGCTCGAGTTTCGACAGTTGACCAAAATTTAGACCGACAAATTATATTACTTTCTGAGTACGGCTGTGAAAAAATGGTTCAAGAGAAATTTACTGGGACTACAAAGGATAGAGATGGACTTAACTCATTGCTAGATGTAATAAGGAAAGGTGATACCGTTGTAGTAGAAAGTATTTCACGCTTAGGGAGAAAAACACTTGATATTCTTTCTATTATTCAGCAATTCGAGGATACTGGTGTAAAGTTCGTTTCTATTAAGGAGAACATGGATACAAGAACATCAACGGGAAAAGCCATGTTTCAAATGATGTGTGTCATCGCAGAGTTAGAAAGAAATTTAATTGTAGAAAGAGTTAAAGAAGGGTTAGAAGCGAGTAAAAGAAGAGGAAAAAAACTAGGAAGGCCTAAAGTGGATCAAGGGAAAATTGAAATAGCCTTGAGGATGTATGACAGTAAAGAATACTCGGTAAAAGAAATTGTAGAAGGTACAGGACTTTCACAGGGATCATTATATCGAGCGATTAATAAAAGAAAACTAGTAGAAGCAAATTAATAATCTCTTATATTTTTAGGGAATTATGTGACGGACTAGGGCAGCTACTCTGTCACCACCCCCAACTTAATTTGAATGGAGTTGGTAATTTGGCATCTATAGAACGTACGGCTTATCCAAGATTTAAAAAACGTCCTACTTCAAAAGAACTTCGTGATGTTTACTCCCCTACACCTGAAGAAAACCAATTTGCGCATAAAGTTGCTAGAGGACCTGTTTCAGTTCTAAGTCTATTAGTTATGTTAA
Source organism: Cytobacillus horneckiae (assembly GCF_002835735.1). Classification (GTDB taxonomy): domain Bacteria; phylum Bacillota; class Bacilli; order Bacillales; family Cytobacillaceae; genus Cytobacillus; species Cytobacillus horneckiae. The sequence goes on from NZ_PISD01000064.1 coordinate 34,022, forward strand.
AGTCTTTCCAACGACTTGGTTACTTTCCTCGACCGAAAGATATTCCTGTAGAGATCATGATTCATATTCGGACCTGTTTGAATCTCTCTGCTAGTGTTGAACCGAATTACAATAGTAAATCAATTTACCGACATCAAAAAGCAATTAGAGATTACCTCAATGTACGTCCTTATGGAAAAGAAGCCTTACATATTGCAACTACTTCAATTTATAAGGCTACACAGGTAATGGACAATCCAGCCGATCTTATCAACGTATCCATTGAAATATTAATAAAAGAAAGGTGTGAATTACCTGCTTTTAGTACATTAGATCGATTGGCTCGTCGTATAAGAACATTAGTGAATCACCAGTTATTTAATTCAGTATTTTCAAAATTGACTCCTGAAATTGAGCGAAAATTAGATCAATTACTAGTTACTAAAAATGATAATCGGACTTCTGAATATAACTTATTAAAAGAAATTCCAAAAAGCGCAACACTTTCGCATATGAAAGAAATACAAAATAGGTTACTTCTGTTAACTGATTTTATAGAAGAAATTGATAGCTTACTAGAGGATATTCCAAATTTAAAAATTAAACACTTCGCTTTAGAAGCAAAAGCGCTTGATGCATCAGAATTAAAAGACTTTAATTTAGCTAAAAGATATATGCTGCTACTTTGTATGATTTATCGCTCAAAAATTTCAGCTATAGATAGTTTGGTAGAGATGTTTCTCAAAAGAGTCAGAACAATACATAACAAAGGCAAAGAGGAGCTAGAACTTCTTCGAGAAAAACATAGATCAAAAACTGAAAATCTTATATCTGTTTTGGCGGAAGTCTTAAATGCCACAAGTATAAATGAGAACGATACCTTGACTGGTCAGAAAATAAGGGAGTTATTAGGGAGAAGAGGTGGTATCGACGCATTAAAAGAAGATTGTGAATCAATTTCATCATATAATGGCAATAACTACCTTCCTCTTTTATGGAAGTTCTATAAAAGCCACAGGAAAACTCTTTTTAGATTGATTAGTATGATTGAAATTAATTCAACCACACAGGATCAATCACTTTTAGAAGCTTTACAATTTTTACGTGATAATGAGAACCGAAAAATTGAAAATCTACAAATAGATTTGGATCTTTCATTTGCTAGTGAACAGTGGAAAAAAACGATTTATGTACCTAAAGAAAATAACTTAATCCATCGTAAACACCTTGAAATCTGTATTTTTTCCTATCTTGCAAGCGATTTAAAAACGGGAGACCTTTGTGTAAAAGGATCAGAGAATTTTGCTGATTACCGTGAACAGCTCCTTTCTTGGGATGAGTGTAAACCTATGGTAGATGAATACTGTAAGGAACTTGGCTTTTCTTCAAATTCAGGGGATTTTGTTCAACAATTAAAGCTCTGGCTAGGAGATACTGCACAAAAAGTAGATTTAAACTACCCTGATAACGGCCAGGTAATCATTAATGAAAATGGAGAACCAACGTTGAGAAAAATAATGAGAAAAGAACAACCTCAGACAAGTAAGGCGTTAGAGGTAGTTATTTCTCAACGGTTACCTGAACGAAATGTCTTAGATATTCTTTGTAATGTAGAACATTGGACAAATTGGACACGGCATTTTGGACCATTATCTGGTTCAGATCCTAAGCTTGAAAATGCAATGGAACGTTATATCATTACTTCTTTTGGATACGGATGTAATTTAGGACCAACACAGACTTCTAAGCACATGAAAAAAGCAGTAACCCCACACATGATTTCATTTGTAAATCGGCGACATATTAATGCATCTAAAATAGACGAAGCTATTCGTAATATTTTAAATCAATACAATCAATTTAGTTTGCCTAGACTATGGGGTGATGGAAAAACGGCTGCTGCAGATGGAACAAAATTTGATCTCTACGAAGAAAACTTAATCTCTGAATACCACATTCGATACGGAGGTTATGGGGGGATTGCATATCATCATGTTTCAGATACTTATATTGCACTCTTTAGTCACTTCATTCCATGTGGAGTTTGGGAAGCAGTTTATATTATTGATGGTTTGCTGAAAAATAAATCAGACATTCAGCCCGATACGTTACATGCTGATACGCAAGGTCAATCAACGCCTGTTTTTGCACTTGCACATTTATTGGGGATTAATTTAATGCCTCGTATTCGAAATTGGAAGGATTTAAAATTTTACAGGGCTGATAAGGACACAAAATATCACCACATTGATCAGTTGTTTAGTGATACCGTTGACTGGGACCTAATTGAAACACACTGGCAAGATCTGCTCCAAGTGGTTCTTTCTATAAAAGCTGGTAAAATATTACCCTCTACACTACTTAGAAAACTAAGTAACTATAGTAGAAAAAACCGATTATATCAAGCTTTTAGGGAATTAGGAAGGATTGTAAGAACTGTATTTTTGCTTAAATATATTTCTGATATAAAACTAAGAGAGCAAATTGGTGCTAGTACAAACAAAGTCGAAGCATATAACGGCTTTTCCAAATGGCTATTTTTTGGTGGCGATGGGATCATTTCAGAAAATGATCCAGAAGAACAAGAAAAGCGAATTAAATATAATGATTTAGTTGCCAACGCAGTAATATTCCAAAATGTATGTGATATAACACTTATTTTGTGGGAACTTTCTAAAGAAGGCTATGTATTTTCAAAAGAAGATATTGTCATGCTTAGCCCTTATCTGACTAGGCATATAAAACGTTTCGGAGACTATATGATCGATTTAGAAAATATTCCACAACCAATCGAGGGAGATATTCCTGTATAGTATATAAGAAAGTAAAGAGCAAGAAAGGGTTATAAATGGTAAACAATACCATACTATGACCCTTTTTTACATGTATCTCGGTCGTACCCC
>NZ_PISD01000065.1 GCF_002835735.1 Cytobacillus horneckiae
GCATTTTCCTGACGCTACCCCATGTTGAACTAATACAATATTTTCGTTTTGTATAAGACAACCTTCCAACAACCTTTTTCTCTCATATAAAGGTTTAGTCATAACATTCTCATATCCTAAAAACATTATATCAAAGACACAATACTGAATTTGATGCTGAGATTTGGTCGACATATAGCGCTCCATCATCAACTTTATTTATACCTTATATATTTATAGTTAACAACGTAAACATCAAAAATATTAACTTACATTCCTTTCTAAATTTATCTAATATTTTTACTCAATTAATATAGTAATTATAGTAAACAATGAGATACAATCAAATTGAGGTGATTGTTCTGAAAGTTCACAAAATAATGATTGATTCTAATGGAAGACAGCGAAGATACATATTAGTCGATGAAAGTGGACAACCGGTCATTCCTGTAGCTAGATTTCTAAAGTATTTAGACAATCTTGCTAAAGCACCTAATACCTTACGTTCCTATTGTTATCACCTGAAACTATATTTTGAGTATTTGGATAGTAATGGACTTTCATACGATTCCATTACTATGGATGATTTAGCTAGATTTATCGGCTGGTTAAGGAGTACACATAAGTCTAAAAAAGTAACCCCCATAAAGCTGACTGAATCAGCGCGTTCAGAAAGGACGATTAACACAATATTGACATGTGTCATTTCTTTCTATGATTACTTGAACAGGCAAAAACACTATGAAAACGAGCTTGTGAAATCTATCACGAAAAAGATTTCATCCAGACATCAATCGTTTAAACCATTCCTTCATCATGTAACAAAATTCAAAAAGATTGATAAAAATATCCTTAAGCTTAAGACACCAAAGAGGAAAATCAAAACTTTACCACAAGAAGAGATTCAGTTATTACATAACAGCTGTACTAATATTAGGGATGATTTATTGGTCCGTGTCCTTTACGAAGGAGGGCTGCGCATAGGTGAAGCACTGTCCTTAGAGATTGATGATTTTAATATCAATAAAAACAGTATTACTGTCAAAAAATCAAAGACCCCTGCTGGTGGAAACAGAACAGTCTATTTGAGTCAAGATACCATGAATATATTTCAGGATTTTCTTATTGATTTTCATGGGTATGAGGTGGATTCCAATTATGTTTTCATAAAATTAACAGGTAAAAACAAAGGTAATCAATTAGACAGAAGCAGTGTTGAATCCATGATAAAAAGAGTCCGAAAAAAAACGGGTATCAATTTTACACCACACATGCTTAGACATTCTTTTGCGAGTGAACTCCATGAAAAAGGAGTGGATATTTCGATAATCCAAAAGCTCCTAGGACATGCCCAAATACAAACAACCATAAATACATATATTCATATTAGCGATGATCACATTCGAAAGAGCTATACGGATGCCATGGTCAACCACAAAAATGCAACACAGAAAGAAGAGTGCCATGAAAAACAATAGACAACAATTGAATGCCAACGTCGAAAACATTGAAAAAAAATTAACCGGATACTGGGCAGCCGATGTTTGGGACCCTAGTGACTATCCATTGCCTTTAGATAAACCAATCAAAGCCAAATATACGAAGTGCCTGGATTTTTGTTCCATTAATAACGCTTCTATTCGTGTTGAATTAAAATTCTTCCTTTCTGAAAGGTTGAAACATAAAACCTATTCACTTGGTTCAGTGTTTGATGGTTACCTTAAAGCTTTAAAACATTTATGTGAGTTCATATCGCTTAAGTACCCTCATTTACTTTCAATTACTGGTGTTCCAAAGGAAAGATTTTTAATAGAGTATCGCACTTTTTTGAATGAGAGGAATATAAAAACTGAACACCTAGGCAGCGCTTTACCTTGGCAACCTCGGTATGTAAAACAGACTCGCGATTTTAACTTTTATAACCAATTTTTCGACTTTTTCAATGATTATTATGACGATAGAGAAGAATTGGAAAAGGATAAATGGGACGTCAGAAAGCTAGGTATTGATTATAATAGGTCAAGATCTGAAAATCGAGTTTCATTTACCAACATCGTTCCAAAATTTAGAATCTGGTTCAAAAAGTATTGTGAAATCAGATTGGTGGTGCAGAGAAATTATAGCTTTGCACGCGTAAAAAGTATCATGAGTCCAATGTCTGCATTCTTTCAATTTATTAATGATACGCACCCTGAATGGTCTGATTTACGAAATCTAAATCGAAAAGACATTTTGGCTTTCCAGAAGTATGTAAGCCAATTACCAAGCAAGAAAACGAGTAAAAATCCAATCGAAGAACAAAAGAAAAACAGGATAAGGGTTTACACTTATGAGGTCCAGGCTTTTTTATCCTATATTCAATTGCTCGAATGGGATTTCGCTCCTTTAAAACCAATTCATCACTTAATCTTCCCAGAGGATTTTCCTAAAAATAGTTATAAAATTACCACGAACACCATTAAATACATACCGGATGAGGTTTGGGAACAAATTCTCGATAACCTTCCTAAACTAAACCCAATATACGTTCCAATTCTTCTGGTATTAGAAGCATCGGGATTTCGTATTTCCGACACTCTTTTATTGAAAAAAAACTGCCTTGAACGGAGTAAAGATGGTTGGTGGCTTGTTGGTGATATTCGAAAGGTTCAATATAAGAACCATAAAGTTCCTATCACGGAGGACATAGCTGCAATTATCAAAGCACAAATTGCCTTCGTAGAAAAATATTCACATGATTCAAATCCTGACTGCTATCTTTTCCCTAATCCAGTAGGGAAAAGAAAGGGATTGCCTATAACACAGGGGAGTTTTAATGAAAACATTAATATGCTTGCCTATAAGTGCAATATTACAGATGCATCAGGAGAAACCTATCGTATAAAAAACCATGCCTTTCGGCATCGATATGGTGTTACTATGATTAACAACGGCATGAATATTCTTCATCTACAAAAACTGATGGCGCATGCAAGTCCTGAAATGACACTTGTGTACGCCCAAATAAAAGACAATACAATGAGAAGCGAGTGGGAAAAAGCTGTTAACAATGGCGCCGTTAGACTTGCTCCAAATGGCTCCGTCATTGATGCATATCTGGAAGACCAAGCAAAAGAAAATGGTTTAGAATTGGAATGGATTCGCCATAATATGGATTCTATCCGGCTGGATCACGGTTTTTGTATTAAAAGTCCGAAATTGCCTTGTGACTTCTTAAACCAAATGTTGGAACCGCCGTGTATTAGAAATAACTGCAGAAGCTTCCACGTTGACAAAACGTTCCTGGATTATTATAAAGACCAGATTGCTAAAATTGAATCGGATATTGAAATTTTCCAAAGTGTCAATCGAACAAGATCCATTGAGCTAATTCAGCCAAAATTACAGCGTTACAAAGAAATCGCTAACTCCCTTGAAGTAGGTAAAGGTATACAAGGTTTAACCAAGGAACGACGGGAGTATACCACAAATGAAAGAAACGAGGTCTCTACCTAATGACCAATAAGAAACCTAATACAACTGGTCTTTTAAAAACCGCAGCTGAAAAAAAAGAGAAAACTCTAAAAAAAGTTGATGTGGCCATTAAAGCGATGATTAAAAACCAGTCTCGAATCAATTTCCAATCTGTCGCTGAACGCTCCGGCGTTTCCAAGACCTACCTTTATAAAAACAAAGCCATCAAAAGCCGGATAATAAACCTTCGGAATCAGCAGGAAGGTTTATCCAATCCAAAGCATATAAAAAGAAATATGTCCGGTAATTCCAAGGATATTTTAATAGAAAGTTTGCATAGAAAAGTAAAGGAATTGGAAAAAGAACGCGATCAACTAAAGGAACAATTAAAACATAATTTAGCGAATTTTTATAAAAATATTTGAGAGATTAATATATAAAACTGATTCTTTAACTAGAATAAGGAAGACAGAATTAACAAACTACGTCAGATGATGTATAACAGTGATAGTTTTTTGCCATTTTCAAATAAAGTGGACAGTTCCAAAATTCCCATCAATAAAATGCTTGGTATTTTTCCAAGCATTTTCGGTCTTGATTGTTAAATTTTTATTGAGCTAAACCCCCAGAGTGTTTAGGTACATTCATACTTAAATTTTCACATATCCTTCTAAAGCTCATTATCATTTTGGATAGGTATTCTGCATCTTTATCTACACCGAATAGCAGAGCTGAGGCTCTTAATACATCATATAAATTATCCAATTCTCATCCCCTTTTTTATTTATAAAATAGGACTTCCCACAGAAAAGGAAGCCCTATCTTCTTTATTCTTTTACTCTCATTAATCGTAAGCTATTTAAAGCTACTAACAAGGTTGCACCCATATCAGAAAGAATAGCAATCCATAGTGTCAACCAACCAGGAATGACCAATAACAAAGCAATAAATTTAATTGCGATTGCAAAAGTAATATTAGCTTTTATAATATTAAGAGCTCTTCTACTTAGTTTCACCGTGAATGGAAGTTTTCTTAAATCGTCTCCCATTAGTGCGACATCGGCGGTCTCTAACGCTGTATCTGTACCAGCTCCTCCCATTGCAATTCCTACAGTAGAGGCAGCGAGGGCTGGGGCATCATTGACACCATCACCAATCATGGCGACATTACCGTAATCTGATCTTAATCGTTTAATATAGTCTAATTTCTCCTGTGGCATTAATTCTGCTTGAATATCTGAAACGCCAACTTGTTCTCCTATTGCATTCGCAGTTCCTTTGTTATCACCGGTTAGCATAATCGTTTTTTTGATGCCTAGTTGGTGTAATTTTTGAATAACAGTCTTACTTGATTCACGGACTTCATCAGCCACTGCAATAATAGCGAGTATTTCACTTTCAGTTCCAACTACCATAGCAGTTTTACCTTGAATTTGTAATGCTTCTACACTTGCTTCTATTTGTTTATCGAATATAGAGTTTGATAATTCTTTAAACAACCTTGGACTACCAATATAATAAGTAATCCCTTTGATAATACCCTTAATTCCTTTACCTGTTATAGAAGAAAAGTCCTCTACTACAATTTCAGAATAATTAACATTTTCAACTTCTGCCTTTTTCATAATTGCAGATGCAAGAGGATGTTGAGAACGATATTCCAATGCTGTAATGATAGATAAAAGTTCCTTTTCATTTGTTTGCTTACTGAATACATTATAATCAGTAACAGCTGGTACACCCTTTGTTAAAGTACCTGTTTTATCGAAGGCTATTGCCTTCAAGGCACCTATTTCTTCTAAATAGATTCCACCTTTTATAAGTACTCCTTTTTTCGCAGCATTTCCAATTGCCGAAACTATTGAAATTGGAGTAGAAATGACCAATGCACAAGGACAACCAACAACAAGAACAGCTAAACCTTGATAAACCCAAGTCTCCCAACTACCATCAAAGAATAACGGTGGAATAATTGCAACTAGACCTGCAATTACCATAATAATCGGTGTGTAGTACTTGGCGAATTTATCGACAAATGCTTGTGATGGTGCACGTTCCCCTTGTGCTTCCTCTACAAGATGAATAATTTTAGAAATAGTTGTATCTTCGACAAGCTTTGTTATTTTTATCTCAAGTAACCCTTCTTCATTTAAAGTCCCTGCAAATACCTCATCATCAATGGTTTTCTCAACAGGAACTGATTCCCCTGTGATCGCTGCTTGGTTGACCGCAGAATAACCACTTACCACGACACCATCCATGGCGATCTTTTGACCAGGTTTAACAATCATAATATCACCAACAGCAATATCATCAACGTGAATCATTATTTCTTGTCCATTTCTTCTAACAAGTGCTTCTTTAGGAGCGATATCCATTAATGAGCGAATTGATTGCCTTGCTCTATCCATCGAAAATCTTTCAAGCGCTTCACTGATTGCAAAGAGAATTACTACAACAGCAACTTCACCCCACTCACCAATAATTGCACCACCAATAACAGCCACTGTCATAAGTGTTTTCATGTCAAATTCAAAATGGAGTAGGTTTTGAAAACCGACTTTAAAGAGTGATAAGCCACCAATTAACATTGATGCTAAAAATAACAAAGTAGTAACAATATTTTCTTCCCCGTTAACAAAATAAGAAAGGTATCCAAAGGAAAGGAATAATACAGATGTAAGTAGGGTACTGTGCTTTTTATAGAATGGCACTTTTTCCTCTTTTCCCCCTTCTCCATTAGCTTCTTGTGAAGTATGACGAGTGGATTTTTCTGGCTCAACTTTAAGATTTTCAAAAGCCCCAGCTTTTTCTAATTCTTCAATTGAAGCTTCTCCATAAACAGAAATCTTAGATGCCCCAAAATTTACTTTTGCATCATGCACCCCAGCTATTTTTTTAACATTTTTTTCAAACTTCCCCGCACAGTTTGCACATGTAAACCCTTCAACACGATAAACATTTTTTTGGTCTAATATTTTTGCTTCTTCACTCATTTTCCCGATACCTCCTTATGATGAAGATAAGCTACCTGTATAAGTTGCTTTACATGTTCATCATCTAGGGAATAAAAGACTAATTTCCCTTTCTTTTGATGTTTTGCTAAACCAATATTTTTAAGCAATCTTAAATGATGCGATGCCGTAGCAGTAGAAGAACCAATAATATTTGCAACATCACAAACACATAGCTCCTCCTCAACCGTTAAAGCATAGGCGATTTTTATTCGAGTAGAATCAGATAATGCTTTAAATAACAATTCCAACCCCTTGACATCCTCTATCACATTTTGCACTCTATTGACTTTTTCTTCGTCAAAACAAAAAGTTTCACATGTGTCATGGCTTAAAACCTTTTTAATTTTTTGACTCATTTCCTCACCTCATTCAAATGTTCATTTGATTGTTTTGTTATTAGTTTATGTTACCACTAATAAAATGTCAAAGAATATATTCAAATATTCATTTGAATATTTATTTTCTTTTGTTAAAATTAAATTGAAAATTCATTGGAGGTTTGTCATGATAAAAAAATCACTTGTTTTTATTATTATTTTTTTCATTTTTTTTACTAATAACATTTTTGCTCATACTGGAATAAAAAGCTCCTCTCCAGAAAATGGAGAAACTATTGTTAATGAAATACAAGAAATTAAGCTGAGTTTTGATACAAAAGTTGAACAAAACAGTACCTTCACTCTAAAAACTAAAGGTGGAGATCCTGTATCAATTAGGAATATTAATTTAGATGAAGAGATTATGGAAGGGACCTTAGATGAACCTCTTAATAATGGGGATTATGAATTGGATTGGAGTATAATCGGTGTGGACGGCCACCCTATAGAAGGCACCCTTTCTTTTTCAGTCAAAGTGCCAAACTCTAATGGATCTGCCGAAGAACAAAGTGCAAATAAGGAAGTAGATTCAAATTCATTGAATGTTGATGAACTAGATAAAGAATCTGAACCAAATATGAGTATTAATTTTATAATACCCATCATTATTGGATTTTTGTTTTTAATTGTAATTGGAATGTTTGTTTGGCTTTTGAGGAGGAAAAAATAACTAATGTTAATTGCAGGGATCTTTAGTGAGGCAACATTGTATTTGTGCTTCTCAATTCTTCTTGGAAGCTTTCTTTTATATTTAATCCCTACGAGTCTCCGTCCAAAAATTAACGTATCAAAAGGTATTTTAATGGGAGTTACTACAGGGGTAGCATTTTTATCATTTGTTCCTGTTCTTACTCTAATTTTACACTTGTATGAAGACATTGGTTTCACTCGAACCGTCCAATCTGTATTATTTACCTTTGAGGTTGGCCAAGCCTGGATATTTATCTACCTTTTTTCAACTTTATTATTTATTTTTATAGTTTGGTTTGATTATAAAAATAACCGATTATATGCCCTTATTGGAGCATTAAGTAGTTTTATCTTAATCCTTGCTATTGGGTGGTCTAGTCATGCTAGTTCATTAGAACCATTAAAGGGTTTTATAACTCATACAACACACTTTACAGCTGTTAGTGTTTGGGTAGGAATACTATTTGTGGTGAGTTGGTTCTCAAGAGACTATTCAAATTGGTTAGCCTTTTTAAGGTGGTATACACCAGTTGCAGTTCTTTGTTTTATAGTAACTATTTTTACTGGTCTATTTCTCATGATGTTTGTAGTTGATATTAAAGAATATCCAAGTTCTTGGATGCTCTCGTATGGACAGTCTTTATTACTTAAACATTTGCTGATTATCCCTTTATTATTAATTGCTGCAATTAACAGCTGGTTTATTAGAAAGAAGTTAAGAGCTAATGACAAATTCAACCCCAAACCTTGGACCAGAGTTGAAAGTATCTTGATTCTCTTAATTTTTTCTGCAACAGCTGCCCTTGGACAACAAGCTCCACCACACGATATTGTGACTACTTTGAAAAGTGTTGGTGCATCGAAACTATTTACTACTTTATATCAAGGGCATTATTATCCTGAAATGGCTATTCAATTCGGGATAAACTTAACAAGTATTTCACTATTACTTTTTGCCTTATTGTTTTTAGTTTTATTAGTTTATTCGTTCGTAAAAAAAGCTCCTGCAGCTATATCTTTTATAATGGGCATACTTTTTGTTTTCTCAGCTTATCTTTCATTGATGTTAAGTGTTTTATAAGACTAACAAATTTAAACTGAAATTAAACAAGCAACCACTGAGGTTGCTTGTTTAATTTATTCAAAATTATTTACCCTTACTTGAGTTTCCTTAGTCTGCTTATTTTTAACCTTTTTTCTTAATAAGGATAAACTCATTATAATAAGACCGCTAATGCCAATCCATGTTAAGGTTAATATCGTGGAAGTTAATGATACCTCATCAAAAAAGAAAACCTCTCTTAAACCTTCAACACTAAATCGTAAGGGAATCCAAGAATATAATAGAGTATTTGTTAACGAAGGTAAATATTCAGTCGGAAAATTTAAAATAGGTATAGAAAACAGAAATACTAACAATATTATGGGCGATGCAATTAAACCGATCCAATTAAATAGGGCATTTTGTAAAAAGAAAAAAACTAAACCAGCAAAAATTAAAAATAGAAACGACGTCTTAATCTCTGTTATATCAACATCAAAAATCCCTTTAGCAATTAAAAGCATTGTCGTCACAATAGTAACAACGAATATAAGCCCACCGAAAATTTGAGATATCAAAGATTTAACATTTTTTTGACCATTATATGTTTTCTTCAATACCATAAATAAAATGACAGAACCAATAAAAATAGATAACCATAAGATTTGAGTTAGCAATACTGGTAAATTGCCATTTGCAGTGTTAGTCCCTACTTCGTTGATAACTTCTTGATCTACATTTAATGGATTTAACAAGGCTGATAATTGTTCTGTATTCAAAACTATTTCTTTTCCGTCTAGCTCTTTTACGAACTTTAATTGTATGTCTTTAACTATTTCAGTAATAACTTTGTTATTGATGATTTGATTTGTAGTGTTTGCCGCGATATATTGGCTACCCTCATTTAATACCACTTCTATAACTGGTTTTTTTGAGTTTGGTTGCAAAAGTGACAAAACGTTCTGACTAGTTTCTTTTGGAATATATAATATACCGTAATAATCTCCTTCAGCCAAGCGATTCATGGCCACTGATCGGTCTTCTATTTCTATCCACCTAATAGGGAGATCTTCTTGTTCCCTTAAGCTTTCTTGGATAGATTCACCCAAGTTAAAAGTAGTTTCTTCAATTACTACTCCTTCATCTTCTACAACTAATGCAACTGGTAAATCCTTAGGTATTGGGTTCACCACTGAAGCTAAAAAACCCACCATGAATATCCCTACTACAACCATTAACATGATAAGTCCAAGCCAGAAAAATTTGTTAAAGAAAAAGTTTCTCACTATATCAACTCCCATATTTTATAAAACAACATGTTGTATATTTGATATTATGTTATTTATAATTTTCATTATAATCATTGATTTTATTTATTCTCAATAATCAATTTTATTGTTTTTATTACATATCCAACAGATTTATCTAAACTGTTGATTATTGATAAAAATACTTTTCAAGGAGAGGAAGACATGTCCGAAAAACAGGATTTACGCATCACCCGCACACGAATTTATTTGAAAGAAGCATTATTGGATTTAATTAGTGAGATTGGATATGAAGCTATTACAATTCAAAAAATTGCAGATCGCGCATTAATTAATAGAGCAACATTCTATTTACACTACAAAGATAAACATGATTTGTTAGATACTGTTTGTGCTGAAACTTTTGACAAACTAAGAAATTCAATTAAACCCTGTAAGTATGTTCAACAGAAAACAGTGAAATTGGATACTTTTGAAAAAACCATAGAAACAATCTTTAGGGAGATTGATAACAACAGAAAGTTCTTTAAGGTAATGCTCTCAGTAGAAAGAGGTAATGCATTTCGATTTGATTTGCAAAAGGTTATTAAGGAGAAGTTCGATTTAGAGTTTATGAACTATGGTATTCAAGAAGTAAAATTAGCCATTCCCCCTAACTTTCTAACAACTTTCATTTCTTCAGCTCTTGTCGGAATAATTAAATGGTGGTTGGAAGATGGAAATCATATACCACTTGAGTCTATTACCAAAGACACAGTGAAATTGTATTCATTAGGTCCTTTAAGGACAGCTGGATTTACAATAATTAATTAATAAACTTTTTTTCTCACCAACAAAAAGACATTAAAATTATCTATTCCTTTTGTAAAGTTTTTTTAAATATATGTTATTCCAATATATAGTTGAAAATTATGGAAAATTAAGTTTTATATTATTATACATTACTTCCCTATTTGCTTGTTAAGCATCACTTTTCTAATTAATGTTGATTTAAGGTTGTTTTTCAAGTATTTTTTTATTCCCCATTGGAAAACTATGGTATTAACAACGATTAACTATTAAATTATTTAGATATAAAACTGTTTGTAAAATGTATTTTTTCATATATTGACAGATTTTTGAAGACATAATATAGTTTCCTTTAATTGGTGATTACACCAAAAATTTAGAAAAGAGGTTTTATAAATATGGCAGATGATCACTTGTACAAATTATCCCACTTAAACAAATTAGGGGAACTTAAGGAGAAAGCACCATCAATTGCAGGTAAGTTTATGATGTTTGAAGATGAAGTTTTTAAAGAAAATAAAGTTGATACTAAAACTAAAGAACTTATTGCAATTGCAGTAGCTCATACTACAGGATGTCCATACTGCATTGAAGCCCATGTTGCGAAATATAAAAAACTAGGGGGGACTCCTGAAGAGGCTTTAGAAGCTATTGCAGTGGCTGCTGCACTAAAAGCTGGTGCGGCGATAAGTCATAGTGTTAATGCACTAAATGCATTTGAGAGGTAAAAATGACGCAAATACTCTTTAATAAATCAACTTCCAATCATTCATTGTTAGAGGTTCTTGAAAATGTCGTTCAACATACTCCCCAGAAAAAAGCATTTACATACTTAAGCAATGGCGTTTTTCACGAATCAACTACGTATATACAGTTGGTATCGGAAGCTAAACAAATCGCTAGTTACATGCAGCAGCAAAAATTAATGGGGAAACGAGCTTTAATTATGTTTCCCTCTAGCATTTCTTATATTAAAACATTTCTTGCTTGCTTATATGCTAAAGTAATTGCCATTCCAGTCTACCCACCAACTTTAAGCAAAAATTTAAACCGTATTACAAGTATTATGAATCATTCTTCCGCAGATGTAATCTTCACAACTAGTAAACTACAAAGTTATGTTTCTAAAATAAATTTGGAAATGACTGATGCTAAATGTATATCTTTAGACAAGATTGATTTGCCACCAATTGACTCTTACATTCAACTAGATATTAATGGAGACGAGATAGCTTTTCTTCAATATACATCTGGGTCAACGTCCTCTCCAAAAGGAGTTATGGTTACACATAATAATATAATCACTAACGAAGAAATGATAAGGCATGCTTTTGGAAATAATCAAGATACAAAAATTTTAGGTTGGTTACCTTTATATCACGACATGGGGTTGATTGGGAACGTGCTGCAACCTTTATATTTAGGCACATCCTGTGTATTAATGGACCCTCTTGATTTCTTGCAGAAGCCGATTCGATGGCTACAAGCTATATCAGAGCATAAAGCTGAAGTTAGTGGTGGTCCAAACTTTGCATATGAATTATGTATTAAAAAAATTAAAGAACAAGAAATTGAGTCATTGGATCTTTCTTCTTGGGAAGTGGCTTTCAATGGTGCAGAGCCAATAAGAAGTGACACATTGATAGATTTTGCAAAAAAATTTAAACCAGCTGGATTTAACATGAAAAGTTTTTATCCATGTTACGGAATGGCAGAAGCAACACTCCTCATCACTGGAGGAGATAGAAAAAAGGAACCTATTATTAAGAGATTTGATTTAGAAAAACTTAAGGAAAATAAAGCAGTAGAACTTTTATCTACTACCACTAATGCTAGTACTCTTGTAAGTTGTGGAATTACTCAATTAGATCAGACAATTAAAATAGTTGACCCAATCACAAAAAACATATGTGTAGAGGGAGCTATAGGTGAAATATGGGTTTCAGGACAAAACGTAGCTAAAGGTTATTTAAATAATGAGCAACAAGATACTTTCTTAGGAAGAGTTCCTAAAGAAACAACCAACTATTTAAAAACTGGAGACCTTGGGTTCCTTTATCAAGGTCAATTATATGTAACTGGTCGTAGTAAAGATGTCATTATTCTAAGAGGAAAAAATTTTTTTCCTCAAGATATTGAAAAAACTGTAGAGGTATCTTCTAATTGTTTGTCTTCAGCAGCATGTGCAGCTTTTACTATTCTAGAGAAAAATGAGGAAAAACTTGTTGTCATAGCTGAGCTAGAACGTTCTTACCGCCCTAGGAATGGGTTTATTAAAAAAGGGTTTAATCCAGAACAAATACTTAAAGACATTCGTAAAAATATAATGCAAGAATATGGTATACAACCATACGCTATTCATTTAATCAAGACAGGAACTATATTGAAAACCTCTAGTGGTAAAGTTCGAAGGTCTGCATGTAAGGAAGCTTACGAAAAAGAGGAACTTCAGATATGGTTTTCAAATATACGATCTTAACATTTATTTAAGAAAGGAAATTTTCTAAATTTTGAATAAATATAAGACAATTATTATAGGCGCAGGTCAGGCAGGTTTAGCAATGGGTTATCAACTTCAGCTGAAAAAGGAACCATTTTTAATTATTGATGCTCACCAAAATATAGGTGATTCTTGGAGATTGAGATACGATTCATTACAGTTGTTTACGCCACGTTCTCACAGCTCATTACCAGGCTTAAAAATGAGTGGCAACCCATCTGGTTACCCTAATAAAGATGAACTTGCCGAATACTTACAAAAATATCAACAGAAATTTAAACTTAATGTTAAGTTAAATAAAAAGGTTAAATCAGTAGTCAAGGTAAACGATGAGTTCATAATTAAAACTACTGATGAAAAAGAATTCAACTGTTCAAATGTCATAGTAGCAACAGGGCCTTTTCAAGTACCATACATTCCTAAATTTCATGAAGAGCTCTCCCCTTCAATCAATCAATTACATACGGAGGACTACAAAAACCCATCATCATTAAAAAATGGGGATGTGCTGATTGTAGGTGGAGGAAATTCTGGAATGCAAATTGCTGTAGAACTTGCTAATGACAACAAAAAAGTATATTTATCTTTGGGTAAAAAACCTAAGTTTTTCCCTTATCAGATATTAGGAAAAAGCATCTTTTGGTGGTTAAGTGTATTAGGAGTTATGCGTTTTACCATTAACTCAAAAATAGGCCAAAAAATTAAACAAAATGATCCTATTATTGGTAAAGAAATTTTACCACTTATCCGAAATGGACATATTAAAACATTGAACAGAGCCACTGATAGTAGTGGTGAAATAGTCTATTTTGCTAATAAAACATCACTGAAGCCTTCAAATATCATTTGGGCAACTGGATATAAAAACGACTACAGTTGGATAAAAACTTCTTCAGAAAATGTATTCAACTCTAAAGGTTTACCAAATCATGAACGAGGAGTAACCAAAGAAAAAGGATTATATTTTATTGGCTTATCTTGGCAGTATAGAAGAGGTTCCGCATTACTTCTAGGAGTAGGGGAGGATGCTGAGTTTATTGCTAATCAAGTAACCGGAGGAAATCTAACATGAATGAAAAACTAACTGTGATTCAAGAAATTATTCTTGGATTTAAGGATCTTAAAGTAGAAGAAATTAAGTTAGATAGTGATATGTCTGGTGATCTAGCTCTTGATTCTGCAGATCGAGTTGAGCTTGCACTATGTATAGAAGAAAAATATGAAATAACAGTTCCACCTGAAGAGCATGGGGACTGCGATACTATTGAAGATCTTATAAAACTAATTGAATTACAACAAAGCAAAAAAATTATGGGGGTATATTGATGAATTTTGTCGAAACACAACGTCAACTAGGCATTACGCCACTAAATGCAATGATAGGGTCAATCAATCCATTGTTTAGGATGCCTTTTGATACTGTAAACAAATATAAAGGAAGTGTAATTGCAGAATCATTTAAGTATCACTATGATAATAACGAATTTTATCGTGATTTATGTTTGAGAAAAGAGATATCCCCTAATGATATACAAGGTTTTACCGATTTACACAAAATACCCATGATTCCTGTACAAACTTTTAAACAATGTGATTCACATCTATTAATGACATCTCATTTAAAGGATATTGAATATGAAATGCGCAGTACTGGCACGAGTGGAATACCAAGTGTATCACGCCGTGATAGAGTTTCCGTAGACAATGCTTTTGAAAGTGTTTTAATGACATACCGTGAGTTTTTCAGGATTTCAAGGGGAATGGGTCTTTTCTTATTCCCTCCGACAGAGGAGATGCCTGAAATGGGAATGGTAAAAGCATTAAATATCTTTGCAGGTATGTTAGATGGAAGTGCAAACCTTGTGAAAAAAATAACATTCAATCCTGCACACGCAGTAGAAAAACTTCTTTCATGGGAAGGCAAACATACTCGTCATATCATTGGTCCACCTTTCCTCATTCATAGGCTGGTAAAACATTGTATAGATAACGAAATAAAGCTCAATCTGGAGAAAAACAGTTTAATTATTACTCTTGGTGGATGGAAACAGTTTACAGGGAAAGAAATTCCACGTAAAGACTTTAATGAACTTTGTTCAAAATACCTTGGGGTACAAATTCAAAATGTACGTGATATGTATGGGTTGGTAGAAGCTAATATGTTAGCCGTCGAGTGCAGGGAACAAGAAAAGCATGTTCCACCTTGGGTCCACCTTTCCTTACGAAATCCACGAAATGTACTAGAGGAAGTAGAATATGGGCAACGAGGAGTTATTGCTATTTATGACCCTACATGTA
The DNA here is from genome assembly GCF_002835735.1 of Cytobacillus horneckiae. Lineage (GTDB taxonomy): Bacteria > Bacillota > Bacilli > Bacillales > Cytobacillaceae > Cytobacillus > Cytobacillus horneckiae. Next base: position 15,414 of record NZ_PISD01000065.1, read on the forward strand.
CTTCTTACCCTGGCTTTGTATTAACTGAAGACGTTGGGTATTTAAAAGAGGATACAACTTGTGAGTGTGGGAGAAATGGACAAAAGCTAGTGTACATTTCCAGGATGCCAGGTGTTGAGGTAGGATGTTGTGCAATTAATTTAGAAAAATTCATCGAAGAAAAAGAGAAAGAAGTAGTTTCACAGGGAGGTACAAATGTTTAACGAAATTATCAGTGAACATTTTATGAACCCAAGAAATGTTGGGAAAATGTCTAATCCTGACTTTGTTATTGAAATTGGTAATCCCATTTGTGGTGACACTGTTCATATGTTTTTACAAGTTGATAGTAACAGTATTAAAGATGTATCATATTTATCTTATGGTTGTTCTACTTCTATTGCTACTGCTAGTATACTTTCAGAAGTAGTAAAAGGTAAGACATTCAATGAGATTGCTAGTTATCAGAAAAGTGATGTTATAAAATGGTTAGGTGAACTAGAACCTGCACAAAATCATTGCGTGGATATTGGTTATAATATTCTAAGTGAGTGTGCTAAACCTAAACAGAGAAAATTAACTGAAAACAATTTCTTGGTAGAAGATGGAGGGGCTCTCACGTGAGCCCTGATATCTATCTCGATAACAATGCCACTACTCCATTACATGAAGATGTTTATAGGAAGATGAGATATTCTTTGAAATATCAATACGGTAATCCTTCTAGTAATTACGAAATTGGAATAAATGCTAAAAAGTCGATTCAGTACGCACGCAACAATCTTGCTGAATTTTTAAATGCAGAGCCAGAACAGATTACCTTTACTAGTGGTGCTACAGAGTCTAACTCAACAGCTATTATTGGTTATTGCCTCAAAAACAAATCAAAAAACCATATAATTACATCATCAATTGAGCATCCTGCTATAATGGAAGCATGTAAATATCTTCAAGTTAGTCATGGTTTTGATGTTTCATATTTACCGGTTAATAAAGATGGTATTGTTCAAATCAATCATCTTGCGAGCTTAATTACTCCAAAAACTTCTTTGGTAACAGTAATGATGGTTAATAATGAAATAGGTTCTATTCAACCAATAAAAAAAATTGGAGCCTTATGCAAGGCATTAGACATCTACTTTCATTGTGATGCAGTCCAAGGTGCTGGAAAACTCCCTATCGATGTTAAAGAACTAAACGTAAATAGCCTTTCTCTTTCAGCACACAAAATTTATGGGCCTAAAGGTGTAGGGTGCTTATATATAGAAGATAAAAATCAGTTATACCCTCTTCTCCATGGAGGTGCCCAAGAAATGGGGTTTCGCTCTGGAACGGAAAATGTTACAGGTATAATTGGTTTCGGACAAGCTGTCGAATGTCTGATGGATCATTGGATTAATGATATACAACATATAACCTTTCTAAGAAACAAATTTATTGGCCAATTAAATCAGCATTTAACTGACTGGTCGATTAATGGAGGTAATACGGTCCCCTCGACTTTAAGTTTATGCATTCACGGAATTAGAGGTGAAGCTTTGGCATATGCACTTAGTCAAATGGGGGTTTTCGTATCAATTGCATCAGCATGTAGCTCATCTTCATCTAAATTATCTCATGTTTTAAAAGCCTTGGGTAAAAGTCAGGAAGAAATAAGGAGTACAATTCGAGTTAGCTTTGGTAGACAAAATACGATACAGGAGATTGAAAAGGCAATTAATATTTTGGTTACTACCACCTCAAAACTACGCTCGTTTTCACCGATGATGGTTAATGTTTAAATAGTTATCTCAAGTTAAAACATCTTTTGTTGTTCTCAGGCTGTCGAGAACTTTCTCGACAGCCTGAGCGCCTTCTCATTTAGAATGCGCTGAAGATGAAATATTTCTATATGAGTTCTTCTTAATGATGATGACTATGTGCAGAAGGTTTACCTTCCATTTTACATAAAATCGTATCTTTATGATTATTAGAAGATGTTTCTAGTTGTATTGTCATGTGGTGAATATTCTTGTGTTCAAGATTATGTTCAATTTTATGGAGCAATTTTTCACTTTCAGCAATTGTCATTTTACCTTCTACAACTGCGTGGCAAGAAAGTGCATTTAATCCACTTGTAATTGTCCAAACATGCAAATCGTGAACGCTTTGTATTTCATTTGTATCTTGTATTGTTTTAATCACATCATCCACATCCACATTTTGTGGAGCTCCTTCCATAAGTACGTGTATCCCTGACTTCATAACATAATAACCACTTCTTAATACAAGAGATGCAACTATTACACTTGCAAGAGAATCTGCCCATCCCCATCCAAAGAACATAATCAATAGTGCTGCAACAATAGCACCAATAGAACCAAGCATGTCGCTTATTACATGCAAATAGGCTCCACGCATATTCAAGTTTTCTTCTATATCACCACCACGCAGCATAATCCAAGCAACTAATATGTTGATGAGTAGTCCAATTGTTGCAATTATTAACATTCCAGTCGAAGCAATTTCAGGTGGATTTTGAAAACGATGAAAAGCTTCATAAAATATATAAATAGCGATTAAAATGAGTGTCGAGCCGTTAAGGACAGCTGCTAATATTTCAAATCTTTTATAACCGTATGTTTTACTGTAATTAGCTGCTTTTTCTCCAAATTTAAAAGCTAATATAGCAATACCTAGTGATATGGAGTCACTTAGCATATGTCCTGCATCAGATAGTAATGCAAGGCTATTAGTAAGGAAACCACCAATTGCTTCAACAAGCATATATCCTGTTATGATAATAAAACTTAATAATAATGTTTTTTTATTTGTACCATGTGTATGGTCATGTCCATGTTCGTGTCCCACTTTACTCCTCCTTATTTAACGATGCTCTGCATGCTCAATTGTCTGCTTTAACAAATTCATGATGTGATCGTCATCTTTAATATAATGTAGTACCTTCTCTTCTAGATTTGACCAATCTTAGATTTTTCAAATTACTCAATTGGTGGGAGCCACTGATTGGCTTAAATTTAATGTCTCAGCAATATTATCATCTACTGAATGTTCTTCTGAACAAAATAAATTTAAAATGCAATCTCTAGTTTGGTCGCTTAACGCTCAAAACGTTTGTGTAAAAGCAAATAAAATATCCTCATTTATAATTAGCTCACCATATTTTTTCCTTCACACTTCTAATTCACCTCGATGATTTTATGCATGAGCATATTATCATATAATAATATATTATTATATAGTTTTTTCAATATTTAACTAAATCATTTGAAGAAAGACAAAATTAGTATATGTATATTTCTAATAATCATTCAGATATAACTTGAAATATTATTCGTATTCTCCATTATCATACAGAGACGTTGTGGATACTGTGTACATCCAACCACACAATTTATTTATGATAATTGGTCAATTTTTAAAGCACGCATTGCATTAAGCACTGCATGCAAGGCAACTCGAACATCTGATATAATAGGTTCCCATATTGCCCTGGTTTTGTAATTTTAATTGTTAATAGACCTTTAACATTCTCGAAACCGCTTAAAACTTCATTACCTATTTCAACATCTCTTGGACCGTACTCAGAATCCTCCAGCCAAATAGAATAGCATTACAACTATGCCCTCTAGATATTGATAAATTGCAAACGATACGATAGTTGGAATAGAAATTAAAAAGTTTTCATCAACTATTTTTTTAGTATCCCCCCTTATTCAACTATGTTAAACACTCGAAAAAAAACGAATGAACATATAATCATGTTGTTGTATTCATATGCAGTAATTAATGTAATGTTAAAAATAACAAATTTAATTACTTTAAACATGGGCAAATTTCTATTATCAGGGATAGATAATTTACAGAGGAAACAAATCAAACTAAATGGAGGATTAAAAGTGACGTTTAAATATGTATATACCCGCCACCTACTATTTAAATGGTGGGGGTATTCTATGGGTTTATAAAGCCTAATAAGAGCATTGTGGTTAGCTATAAATTCAATGATGCCTCGCATGCTCGATTGTCTGTTTAAGAATATGCATAACATGATCATCATCACAAGAATAAATCATTGTTTTACCATCTCTACGGTATTTAACAAGCCTTAAATTTTTTAGAAAGCGTAATTGATGGGATACCGTAGATTGGAGTAAATCCAGATTATTAGCAATTTCATTGACGGAATATTGCTTTTGAGACAATAAGTGAAGAATTTTTATCCTCGTTGGGTCTGAAAGCGCTTTATATATTTGAGAAACAATAAAAAGTGTCTCTTCATCTAATGATTCTTCTCCCGAATAGTTATAATGGTTTTCGTTCTTTTCCATAATTCACCTCATCATGGTATTGATGACTAGAATTATATCATATCTGAATAATTTATATTTGTTACTAAATCAATTGTGATTTAAGCATATATTACTAGAGGATAAAAGTTAGATATATTAGATTAGGGTTAGAATTCTTCTTATAAAAAAAATTGATGAATTAACTATTGTATAAAAAAGAGATAAAGATCTCCTGTATTAAGACGATCTTCATCTCTTGTAATTAATAGATTAATAATAACCCCATATTAACGCTAGTAAAGTACCAAATATCGTAACTAATGCTATAAATACACCATAATATATTGTTATATATATTGATTTTTTATCTTCAGTTTCTCCTGCATGCATAAATACAATCAATTGTATAGCAGCTTGAAAAAATGCTGTTATAAGAAGGATACTCATAGATAGTTGAAATGTTAAATCAAAATAATACAAGGAAAGGGCAATTATAGATAACAATAAGGAAGATATAAATCCATACACATGCTTTCTAGGAAATAATTCTTTCATAACCTACAACATTCCTTTCATAAAGATAAAACTAAAAATAAAGATCCAAACAACATCTAAAAAGTGCCAGTACAAGGAGAATATAAAAGCTTTGTTATTTGTTCTAGGGGTTAAGCCGTGCTTAAATAATTGCGATATAATAAATATTCCCCAGAATATACCAACCAAGACGTGAGCTCCATGTGTGCCTAATATTAGAAACAATATTGCTGTGAATCCACTTGTTTGCAAAGTTGCTCCTTCATGAATAAAAACAATGAAATCATATATTTCTATACCTAGAAATCCAAGTCCAAGTAAGAGGGTTATGATAAAAAAGGTTATAGTTGCTTTTACTTTCCCCATTCTCATAGCATGGATTGCTAATCCTATCGTAAAACTACTCGTTAATAAAAGAATAGTTTCAATCATTACGGGGGCAATTTCGAAAATTTCTGCACCTGCCGGTCCATTCCCTGTTCTATTTATTAGTGTGAAATATGAAGCAAATAGTGTGCCAAATAAAGCTATTTCTGCGCCTATAAATACCCAAAAACCTAATATATTTAAGCGATTTTGTTCTGTACCGTATTCCAGAGGAAGAGATTTATCTACCTTCATTTTTTCTTCCCTCCTGTTTTTTCTACTCTTTCGATTTCATCGACAGGTATATAATAACCTTCATCTTTTTCATAGGAACGAAGTGCTAAACAGATACCGATTCCTATTGTAGATAAAACTAATAATATCCATAGGCCAAATACGAAAGCAAATCCCCATATAAAGAATATTATTCCCATTATAAAAGGCATTCCACTATTATTAGGCATATGAATTGGTTCGATCCTTTTATTGAAAAGTTTGTCGCCATATATCTTAGAGTCCCAAAATGCTTCAGTGGATTTGACCTCTGGTAATATAGCAAAATTATAATCAGGAACAGGAGTTGCAGTTGCCCACTCTAAGGATCTGGCATTCCAAGGATCTGCTGGAATATTTCTTGGAGAATATCGAACGCTATAATATATATTATAGACAATTAATGCAAATCCAATTGCTAATCCAATAGCCCCTATAAATGAAATCATATTCCAAACACCAAACCCTGTGCTCTCAGAATAGGTATACATACGTCGAGCTTGCCCATCTAAACCGGAAATAAACATTGGGAAGAATGTTAAACATACACTGATAGCTATAAACCAAAATGACCATTTACCTAATCTTTCATTTAGCATAAAGCCAAACATTTTTGGCCACCAATAAAATAGACCAGCTATCATTGCAAATACAACACCTGGTATAATTACCAAATGAAAATGAGCTACCAAGAACATTGTATTATGGTACTGATAATCAGCACTTGCCATACCTAGCATTACACCAGTTACCCCACCTATTGTAAATATGGGAATAAATCCGAGTGAATAAAGCATTGGAGTGGTTAAAACAATACTTCCTTTTCTTAAGGTAAACAGCCAGTTAAAAATCTTTATACCAGTAGGAACAGCTATCGCCATTGTTGTGATAGAAAATATACTATTAACTAATGCTCCCTGTCCCATTGTAAAGAAGTGATGAACCCAAACCAGAAATGATAGCAAAGAAATAGCTATCATAGAATAAACCATAGATTTATAACCATAAAGATTTCTTCTTGCAAATGTTGATATTATTTCACTGTAAATTCCAAAGGCAGGTAAAATTAATATATATACTTCAGGATGGCCCCATACCCAGAATAGATTTGCCCAAAGCATATCCATACCACCATTTTCAGTAGTGAAAAAATTAGTGGCAAATAGTCTATCCATTGTCCCCATAGCCAGTGCAACAGTTAATACAGGAAACGCAAAAACAATTATCAAGTTTGTAATTAAAGCTGACCAAGTAAACATTGGCATTTTCATTAATGACATACCAGGAGCTCTCATTTTTAAAATAGTGGTGATAAAGTTTATACCAGTTATTAGTGTACCAATACCTGAAATTTGGAGTGCGATCATATAATAATTTGTGCCCACTGATTCACTAAAATCTGTTCCAGCAAGTGGAAAGTATGAAGACCAGCCAGAATCAGGCGAGCCACCAACCACGAAAGATATATTGAAAAGCATTGCTCCAGCGAAATAGAGCCAATAGCTTAGAGCATTTAACCTAGGAAATGCAACATCTCGTGTTCCAATTTGTAAAGGAATAACGAAATTCATCAATGCCATTATAAATGCCATTGCCATAAATATAATCATAACAACACCATGAGTAGTGAAAATCTCATTATACTCTTGAGCGCCTAATAAAGTGTTATCCGGTACTGCAGTTTGTGCTCTCATCATTATTGCATCAACTCCACCGCGGAAAAGCATTAAAATAGCAGAGATTAAATACATGATTCCAATCCGTTTATGGTCTACTGTAGTGAGCCACTCGCGCCATAGATACCCCCACTTTTTAAAATAGGTTAATCCTATGATAATGGCTATAGTTGTTAAAGCAATTGCAACCATTGAAGCATATATGGTAGGACCCGGATTAGGAACTGCAAATCTATCTAAGAAATCCATATTACAGTAACTCCTTTCATGTTCAATAAAAGACTCTATTAAAACATACACATTAATGTTTCATGTTTGAATGATCTTCATCGTTCGATAAGTCATCTTTTATTATTTTTTGGTTTTTAATTTCTTCTTGATTATCCTTTAAGGGTTCTTTGGAATGATGATTTTCCGGTGGAGGAGAAAACTCCAAGTGTGTACCTTTATAAGTTGATTGACCTAAGTGCCCGGGTTGTAATAACTCATCAAACTTCTCCTCAGTTAATGTTTCTGCTGTTGATTTTATATCTCTTATCCATTTATCAAACTCTTTTGGTGACATTGCAGTAACATTGAATGTCTGTTGTGCAAACCCTTCTCCAGTAAAGTTTGCGTTCCTCCCAGAATACTCACCTGGAACATCTGCAGCAAGGTTTAATGTATTTACCATGTCGGCCATTGCATATTTTTGTCCTCCTAGTTGAGGAATCCAAAAACTTGAAATAGGACCAAACGAATATAGTTTAAACTCTATTGGCCTGTTTGTAGGTATAAAAAGATAGTTAACGGTTTCTATATCTTGTTCAGGATAACTGAAGTGCCACTTCCAGTTTGAAGAGGATGCATAAATAACTAATGGCTCTTCTTCGTAACCCTCTGGCACGGATTCTACTTTGTAAGTTGAAATAACAGTTACTACTGATAAGAAAGCTACAATTAATATTGGTATTGCTGTCCATATGATTTCAAGCTTAACACTACCCTCTATATATGGTGGTACATAATCTTTACTTTGCCTAGATGCAAGATATTTTCTAACAATATAGAAATACATAGCAAAAACTACAATAACAACAATTGCCATGGTCCATATTGAAATCATAATAACGTTTGCTGTTGTACGGCCTTGAGGTCCTTTTGGATCCAAAACTAATAAAGGCTCACACCCCGTCAAAACCATAACAACAATAAACATTCCGATTAAAAAGGACGTTTTTAATTTCATTTTTGATCTCCTTTCATAGATATCGCCATATTACAAATGTATATGTGTTCATTTAACCATATGAGCATGTATTATATATGCAAAACTTATACTATATACAGTAAATCCTCCTTCGCTTTAGGTATATTTCGGGTATATTATCTCATAAATTTACTAGCGCTATGGTGACAACTAGTCAACGTTTTTATGATGTTATTATGGCGTATTAGTTTGAAATTTCTTAATGTGATAATTCAGATGAATACATCTATACTTTGAAATATAGATGTATTTGAAATTTAAATGAATATGTGTTCATATATATTTAAGAATGTATTTATAAAATTTGACCAAAAAGTTAGGTGATATTATGAGGAAATTATCCATACAACTTGGTTGTATCTTCTTTATTATTATTGTGGGATTGGAAGTTATTATGTTTCTTTTTCTGCATACAACTATTGTGCACTCGAAAATTAATGAAGAAGAGCTTACTTTACAGGCTAAAGGAGACTCTTTAGTGTCGATATTAGAAAAACACTTTGATAGTGAAACTATTGCGCATATTATGCTTATGGAGTCTGAAACTGAAACAGATGTTATTATAACAGATACAAATAATAATATTATTGCCTCTTCTAATTCTTTATTAAATAAATATGTTGACTCTCAAATAAGTGAAAGAACTACAAATGAAGATTTTCTTGTAGGTAATTGGAAAGATGATGACTTCATATTTACAGTGAATGCTATAGGAAATAACGGTAAAGAAGTGGGCCTTGTATACACGTTCCAAAACACAGACAAAATCCATATATTGGTAAAAAAACTTAATGAAAATTTCTTTTTTGTAGGAGTGTTTACTTTAATCTTAACTTTTATCGTTATTACTTTCTTATCATACGCACTTGCAAAACCCCTTGTGAAAATGAAGGAAGCAACATCTAAAATTATTGAAGGAGACTTTTCAATTTCCCTTCCAAATATTAAAAATGAAGAGTTGGGGGATTTATCAAAATCAATCACTCGTTTAGCAAAAGACCTAAATTACTTGCAGTTGGAAAGGAAAGGTTTTTTAGATAGTATTTCTCATGAATTAAAAACACCGCTAACTTTAATAAAAGGTTATGCTGATATAATTTATAATAGGGAACTTTCTGATGAAGAAAAAGATAAATATATAGTTATAATAAGAAAAGAGGCCCACAGACTATCCATATTAATTAAGGATTTATTTACTTTAGCTAAGATGGATAAAAATGCATTTAAAATAGAGAAAAAAGAAATTAGATTAGATCATCTATTTTACAGTATAGAAGAAAAGTTCATGTGGGAACTCAACGATAAAAATATGGAGTTAATAACTAATTGCCCAAGGAACCTAAGCATTATCGCGGATCCTTTTAGACTAGAACAAATTCTTTATAATCTAATTGATAATTCATTAAAGTATTCTTTCGGTACTAAAATTTATCTTTCTGCCCAATTAAAGAATGGATATATTTATATAACAACTTCAGATAATGGAGTTGGAATACCTAAAGAGGATATTCCATATATATTTAATCGTTTTTATAGAGTTGATAAATCTAGAAAAAGAAGTTCGGGTGGGGCAGGACTAGGATTGTCTATAGTAAAAGAAATCGTATTTGCACATGGTGGAGAGATTTCTTTTACTAGTAAAAATGGAAAAGGAACCCAATTCGAAATAATATTTCAGGGAGATGAGCAAATTGAAAACGATTTTAATAATTGATGATGAGCCTATGATACTTGACTTAATTTCATTATTTTTAGAGCCAATGGGTTTTAATTGTATAAAGAAAGAATCAGCTATTGACGGAATTATATACTTACAAACAAATACGAATAAGGTAGATTTGATTTTGCTTGATATAATGATGCCTGAAATGGATGGGTTAACTGCTTGTAGGGATATAAAGTCCTTTTGGGATATACCAATTATAATGATAACTGCTAAAGATGAACAACCAGATATTGTTAAGGGTCTTAGGATAGGAGCAGATGATTATATATCCAAGCCATTTAACGAGGAAGAGCTAGTTGCGAGAATTGAGGCAGTTTTAAGAAGGTTCCATCCTAAAGAGGATATTATTATTTTTAATGGTTTAATTTTAAAGTTAAATTCATTTGAACTAACTTATCTTGAGAAGGAAGTATTACTGACGCCAAAGGAATCAGCTTTACTAGCCTTGTTTTTAAATAATCCAAAAAAGGTTTTATCAAGAAATCAATTAAAGCGATCAATCAGTAGTTATGGAAATGATATAGAAATAGAAGATAGGACGATTGATTCCTATATAAAAAATTTAAGGGGGAAATTAAAAAGCATTAATTTCCCACAAGAAAACCATTTAAAAACTGTATGGAGAATGGGATATAAATGGACTAAAGAAAATAATTAAAAATTATGATAGGTTTTAAGTTACAGGTATCTTTTGAGTCATAACCCTAAATAAGTACATTATGTTGAGGGGCTAATTCTTTTAATACAAGGGGCAGCTATTATCTTAAGTAATCAATTGATCGTAGTATACTGCGACTAATTATTTAAGTATATATTTTTTAGTTTATACGATTTATTTTCGATATCGGTCATAAAATTAATTAATGTATTATAATTAGGGTTCTACGTTTGAAATTCCTTTTTATATATAAAATCTAAAGATTGAAAATGCGATAAGTAAGCTGCACTTATATTAAAATTACACTTATGTTAAATGGATGATTGTGGGAATTTTCATATCCTACGTAGCTTCTTATAGGAGTCTCCGTTTAATAAAAATCAATTACTCTAAATTTATACATATAAGGATAGCAGCTGTTATTCACATAAAAAACACCTCTAAGTGATCATTAGATTAACAATAACCAAGATACACAAAAAGGTGTTTTATTTAATTTGTTATGAATTTTAGAATCAACATCACTGTCAGCAGTTTCAGCTAAATGCATGTTTATTTATAGAGAAATAAAACCCTTAGGGTTAATCGCATTTGTCTTGCTTGAATTCCAATTACCTTTGTGTAATTCAAAATGTAAATGTTGACCAAATGATTGGCCAGTATTTCCTTGGAAACCAATTTTTTGTCCTTTCTTAGTAATCTCTCCTTCATTGACTATTCTATTTTTCATGTGTGCGTAAACAGTAGTATAATTATTTCCATCAATAGTATGAGATATAAAAACTACATTTCCATAACTTGATGAATAATAAGAGCGTATAACTACACCATCCGCAGCTGCATAAACTGGAACTTCTCCAGCCTTAGCAATATCAACACCATAATGAGTTTCGCCACTCCTGTTTCCAAAATCCGAAGTCAAATTTCCAGTAGTTGGATTCGTAAAATCTTTAGATTTTTGTTCTTTAGGAACATTTGATTCAATTTGACCTTGAAAATTATTCCGTATGTCATCTTTAACTTTAAGTTCTATGTTTTTCTCTATTGCTTTTTCCTGAGAAGCTAATAATTGTTTTTCTTCTTGTAACTCCATTTTATATGTTACTACACTCTCCTCTTCTATATTTAAGGATTTTAATACTTTATTTTTTTGTTTTTTTTGTTTTTCTAACTGATCTGAAAGAAGCTCAAGACCATTAATAGACTCCTTTAGGTTAGCATGTTTACTTGTAAATTCTTTTTGTTTTTCATCAAATAGATCTAAATCATCTGAATGTTCTTTGAGTATTGATTGATCTGCTTCAATTATCGTTGCTACTGCACCCACACGGGAGATAAGGTCGCTGAACGAATTTGAGCCTAGTAAAACATTAAGGTAGTTATTAGATTCTTGATTTTCTTGGTATGTACGGGCTCTCTCTTTCAATAGTTCATTTCGACTTTCTATTCTTTCTTTCACTTCTTTAATTTCTTTTTTTAGCCTCGAAATGTCATCTTCTATAATACGGATTTCTTCTTCCTTTTTCATGATTTTTTGATCTGCATCATTTATTTCTGTATCTATTTGTTCTATTTCTTGATTTATATTTTTCTTATTTGCCTGTATTTGATTAATCTGTTCTTCTATTTTATCCAGTTCAGAATCATTAGTAGATATTTTCTTTTTAATTAGATTATCTTCCTCGTTTAATTTAGTTTTGTCTTCTGAGGCTTGTATAGGTAAGTGGACGGAATTAGCAACTAATAACACTACTAAAGATGCTACTATTATTTTAAAACCTTTATACATTTTATAATCTCCTTTTTAAGCAATTATTTATAGTGTTAATTCATATTTTATAATAAGGTGTTATTTATATTATCGTAGCATCATATTAAAAAAAATTAACAAAAAAAAATATTTCATTTTCTTTTCAATTAATATTAATAATAAAGACATTAAGCGCGTCAAAGACATATTTTTAATATCCAAAAACTTTGCTACTAATTTCATATTATCTGCACAAAATAATCATAAGTTTTCAGTATAGTAATAAGGAAACTAAAAGTAGAGTTATTAGCTATTCTACATTATTAATAAACTTTTTTATTTGAATAAAGGAGTTAGTTAAAATTATGTATTATCTCAGAAAAATCACAACAAATGGTCAAGTTTCGATACCTAAAGTTTTCATTGATCTCCTTCAAATTAATGATGGAGATTATGTATTTATATATGTAGAAGGAGAAAAACTCATTATCAGAAGGTTTCATCCTGATAGTAGGTTAAACCAATGTATTTTTCGAAACGGGAAATTAACAATCCCCATTGAAATACGGAAACAATTTAACATAACAACTATTACTGTTTTACTTGTGCAATTAGTTATCGAGGATTCAAAAATTGTTATTTCTCCTAATTCTTCAGATGTGTCTTCTAGGTATTTGGAGAATCAGTGTGGTAGATTAACTCAATTAGAATGCTAAAAGTATTTATTATGTTTTAAATTTAAAATACACAATATTATCTAACCCCGCACTGGAGTAGCTGTTTAAGATACTTACATCAAAAAAAGCAGGTCCACTTCTTCTATTGCATGTTCAAATTGAAAGTTAAATAAACATCTAACGACTTAGTATAAATTATTCAAACGATGGAAATATTAAATCGTGTGTCTGCTCCCCCCTTATTTCATAATTCAATTAAAACTATAATTATAGTTTTCTAGTAAGTACTATGTATATAAAGGAATATGTTTTTTTAAATGAGGAAAATGAATTAACTTATATAATTGATATTTCGGAGCTTAAACAAATTGAAATAATAAGTGGAATATGTATAATAAGATATCTATGATTAAAACTGAAAGTATTAAAAATATAGAACAGCAAATTTTAGATATTCAATCTT
>NZ_PISD01000066.1 GCF_002835735.1 Cytobacillus horneckiae
GTGCGGACTGACGCAAAAAAGAGAGAAGAGGCGCAAAAAGTGTGCGGACTGACGCAAAAAGGAGAGAGGCGCAAAAAGCATGTGAGTTGACGCGAAAAAGAGAGAAAATTTTCTTGTTTTTATTATTAGAATTATCTGATTACCAGTTAAAGAATTCTTAATTACCGTGTATAGTTATAATTATATGAATATTAAAGGAGTACACTTGTATGAATAAGATGATTATATTTTTGATTTGTTTCTTGGTGATCTTTTTTGTAGCTGCTTGTGAAAAAGAAAAAACAGCAGAAGAGATTATCGAGCCCTTGCTTTCTATTGAAAATGAAGTGAAGCCTTTATACGCAGAAGGGAAATATAAGATATTTGAAAAAGATGAATTAATTGGTGAAGTAGAGTTTCACGAATATGTTGATAAGAATGGAAGGAAAAAAATTATTGAATTTGATAAAAAGGTGGGAACTGAATCGCTGACGATTAATAATGGGGAGCAGGCAATTGTCCATGCAGTCGGCTCCAAGCTCGCAAAACAATATGAAATCGCCGATGACAATGATACATTTGACTATTTAACGCAAATGAATCATCTTACATACTACCTTATGTATATACAAGACTCACATTCTGCAGTCTATAAAGGTGAAGAAGAAAGAAACGGATTTTTAACAGATCATCTCATACTCGAACCGGAGTCTGAGCTGTCAATGGTGAGAGATTTTGAGATTTGGGTTGATAAAGAATCAAATGCCATCATTAAAGCAATTGTTCAAACCGGTGATAAACAAACAGAGATGGAATATTCCAAAATCGATTTCTCACCGCAATTTGATGAAAACACTTTTAATATGGATTTGCCAGCTGAAGTAAAGATTGAAAAAGTAGAACAGTGAGTAATTGAAGATTAATGAACGATAGCAGGGAGAGAAAAGTATGATTTATAGTAAAGCAGAAAAAACAATCGAAACAGATAGATTGCGATAGATTGCTTCAGAATTTATTTAAAGAATCAGATGCAAAAACTGTTAGCATCATGTGCAATAATTACAATATATACAAAAACACAATGAGTTTGCCTTATCCCTATCCACTACAATGTGCTCTTTGGCTATCGTCAAATCATAAACAATATAATAATGGTGAAATTACCTACTGGATAGGAGAAGATTATTGGAGAAACGGATACGGAACGGAAGCAACTAAGGCCATGATAGAAAATCCAGTTAAAATAACTAAAAAACTATTGAAAAGTGAAGATCAAGAAGAGGCATCAAGTAATTTCGATTTTTTCTTCTTTTACGATAATAAATGTATAAATTTTTTGACTACCACAGGTCTTTTATACTGTGGTATTTTTCATTCTCTGAAGTTAAAGAAGCTAGAGAGCTATCGCAGAATAAAGTGGTGTTATTCCACTATCATGTGTAATACATTGTCTTGTTCTTTTGGATACCGTAATGAAGGTTAGTCGCCTCCCTCTATCTTTGGTATTATCTGCTCCTTCTAATGAAATACTTTTTCTAAACAAGAAGGCTAGTAAAAAGAAAAACGAGCTTTTATAGTAAAAAAAAGTAAGAGCATACAAAAATATATTGTCAGAATAATTCGTCTATGATACGATTAAATCATTCAGTTAGTGCAAACGTTTTCATAATAGATGGTGATGAATCTGTAAAAAGAATTTGTCTTTACATATGATATATCTATTAATTGGAAGCGTTTCCTAAGTGATGCCATTACAATGAATTATGCAACCGAATTCATTGCAAAAATTACTCATTTATAGGGGGAAATTCAGAGATGAGGGGTAAAAAATTTTATGCAGGGCTTGCTATTGCAGTTTTGGCATCAGGTGCTCTATTAGCAGGGTGTGGAGGTTCTAATGAAGAAAAAGCATCTTCTTCAGGAGACAAAGTTGTTGTTGACGTTTTCCAATACAAAGTAGAGTTCAAAACTCAGTTTGAAGATTTAGTCAAAAAATATGAAGAAGAGAACCCTGGTGTTGATATCAACATAAAAACAGTTGGTGGTGGAAATGACTACGGTGCAGCTGTAAAAGCATCTTTCTCCTCTGGAGATGAGCCCAGTATCTTTAACGTAGGTGGGCCTTCTGATGTTGCTGAATATCGAGATTACCTTGCGGATTTATCTGGAACAGAAGCAGCAAAAGCAGCGCTAGATGGCACCTTTACAAGTGTAATAGATGGTGAAGAGGTTCTGGGATTGCCATATAACCAAGAAGGATATGGATACATCTATAATAAAGCAGTATTTGAAAAAGCAGGAATTAAGGCTGAAGACATTAAAACATATGAGGATCTAGAAAAGGCGGTTAAAACTTTAGACAGTCAAAAGGATGAGTTAGGACTTGACGCTGTATTTGCACTTGCTGCAAAAGAAACTTGGGTACTTGGAAATCACTTAGCGAACGTTTTCATTGCTCCTGATTTCAATCACGATGTTGTAGAAGCGTTTAACTCAAAAACAATCCCAATGACGAAGAGTACAGAACTTCAAAGAATGCTGGATTTACAAGCTGACTATTCTGTACAGCCAGTACTTAGCCTTGACTACTCTCAACAAGTTGAGCAGTTATTCTCACTTCAAAAAGTGGCAATGATGCAGCAAGGAAACTGGACATACAACTCCATTTATGAAATCGATCCTGAGTTCGCAGAAAACAATATTGGTATTATTCCGATTCCTGTAGAAGGATTTGAAGGAAAGCTTCCTGTAGGTGTTCCAATGTACTGGGGAGTTAATAAGCAAGCTGATGAAGCAGTAGTAGAAGAATCTAAGAAATTTTTAGACTGGTTGTACACATCTGAAACAGGTAAAACAGCGGTTTTGGAAGATTTCAAATTTATCCCTGCATATGAAGGATATGACGAAACTAAGATTGCTGATCCGCTTTCACAAGAAATCTATAAGTATGCTTCTGAAGGAAACACTATTGGATGGACGTTTTTAGGAGCGCCAACTGGCTGGCAGCAAGAAGTATTAGGTGTTAATATGCAGAAATATTTAAGTGGTCAAGCGACTTGGGAAGAGACAATGAAGGCGTCTCAGGATTCATGGGAAAAGTCTCGTCCATAGGAGACTAATTCTCTATTTTAAAAAGGGTAAAAAATAGCTAACGAAGCAGCGTAGACGGTTTCGTTAGCTATTCCTTTTATCAAATGGAGCATGAATCGGGGATAACCTTTATCCCGGCTCAATTCATCATTTCTTGGTTGTCTTTAAACCGTGAAACGCACAGGAGGTTACCAATGAGAAATCGGGATCTATCATTTTGGCTGTTTTTAACACCTGTTCTGTTAAGTTTATTCCTTGTGGTGATCATTCCGCTCCTATATGGTACAGTTTATTCTTTTACAAACTGGAATGGTCTTAAAGCTACGGAATTTATAGGTTTTCAAAACTATATCGATTTATTTAAGGAAGAAGAATTTAGAGCATCACTTTGGTTTACGATTAAATTTACTGTTGTTTCGGTGATCTTACTTAACTTCCTTGGTCTAGGACTTGCATTACTCGTTACAACAAAAATTAAAACAAATAATCTTTTGAGAACTATTTTCTTTATGCCGAACTTAATTGGCGGACTTATTCTGGGATTTATCTGGCAGTTTATTTTTATCAGTGCCTTTAGTAGCCTTGGAGAATTAATTGGGGCTGAAGGCTTGCAGGGGTGGTTATCAACTACTGAAACTGGTTTCTGGGGTCTTGTGATTTTATCTAGTTGGCAATGGGCCGGATACATTATGATCATTTATATTGCATATTTGGAAAACATCCCAGGTGAATTACTTGAAGCAGCCGAAATTGATGGAGCGAACGCATTCCAACGATTTAAACATATAACCTTTCCACTTGTGGCACCTGCGTTCACAGTCAGCATGTTTTTAACGATTTCACATTCATTTAAAATTTATGATCAAAACTTGTCACTTACTGGCGGGGGGCCTTTCAACTCAACGCAAATGGTAGCGATGGAAATATATAAGACAGCCTTTAGCGAAAATCAAATGGCTCTTGCTCAATCAAAAGGGATTATCTTCCTTATTATCGTTGCAGTCGTATCATTAACACAAACGTACTTTAACAAAAAGCGGGAGGTCGACTTGTAATGAAACAAAAGAAAATCGGTTTAGTTTTATTAGAAATATTCGGCCTGCTCCTTGCGATTCTTTGGTTATCTCCGTTTTATTTAATGCTCGTAAATGCTTTTAAAACGAAAAGAGAAATCTTTACAAATGTACTTGGGATACCGGAAGAATTTACGTTTGAGAACTTTAACCGAGCCTTTGTTGAATTAGACTTTGTGAACTCGTTCCTGAACTCACTCTTCATATCAGTTGTGAGTGTAGCGATTATCATTCTGTTTTCTGCGATGGCTGGATATGCATTAGCACGGAATAAGAGCAAGCTTAGTAATATTATCTTTTACTTCTTTGTTGGCGCAATGTTGATTCCGTTTCAATCTGTTATGATCCCGCTCGTTTCTATCTTTGGGCAGGCGGAGATGCTAAACCAAGCTAGTTTAATTTTTATGTACTTAGGATTTGGATGTAGCTTGTCTATATTCCTATATCACGGCGCAATGACTGGTATTTCGAACTCATTGGATGAAGCAGCGAAGATTGATGGAGCAAACAAGTTTCAAACATTCTGGCATATTATCTTTCCATTGTTAAAACCGATTTCAGTAACAGTCGGAATTCTAAATGTGATCTGGATTTGGAACGACTTCTTATTGCCATCTCTTGTAATTGGGGAAGCAAATGCAACTATTCCTTTAAAGATGTTCTACTTCTTTGGTCAGTATACGAAACAATGGCATTTGGCCTTGGCGGGATTAACCATCGCAATCATTCCAGTTATTATTGGTTACTTCTTTGCTCAAAAACAAATTATTAAAGGTGTGTCTGAAGGTGCTGTTAAATAATATAAAATGAGTTTATAAGATAAATAAGGAACTAATTTACGAACATAATGTGCAGCTATGTTTCTGAATTTCCCTAGTTTATTTTATTAAAAATAAAAAGAGGGACGGTAATTACGATGTCAGTTACGATTAAAGATGTTGCCAAGAAAGCAGGCGTGGCACCTTCTACTGTTTCGCGTGTGATCGCTGAAAGTCCGAAAATAAGTAAGGAAACGAAAAAGAAAGTCAGAAAAGTTATGGATGAATTGGGCTATCATTTGAACTTAAATGCTCGAAATCTAGTTCAGAAATCGACGAAAACAATCGGAATTGTCTTGAAAAATTCAGCAAGTCAGTCTTTGCTCAACCCTGTTTTTCCTGAAATTTTAAATGGAATTAGTGCTTTTTGTCATCAGGAGGATTTTAGTATTATCTTAACTTCGGGAAGTTCAGAGGAAGAAATTTTTCAAGATACGGTTAAAATTGTCCAAGGGAAAAAAGTGGACGGAATCATTGTTATGTATTCCAAAAAAGATGATAAGGTGGTTCCTTATTTGTCAGAATGCGGAATTCCTTTTCTTGTTATTGGGAAACCTGTTTTCGGCCTTAATGAGGTTATGTATGTCGATAATGATAATGTCTTCGCAGCCAAACAGGCTACCGACTATTTAATCAAGCTAGGGCATAAGCAGATTGCCTTCATTTCTGCAGCTCCAAATTATGAAGTGTCCCTATCTCGATGTTACGGATATAAGCTAGCCTTAACGGAAAATAACTTAGAAATCAAAGAAAGCTATATAAAAAGTTTTCAAATTGAACAAAAGGATCCTGGCAAACAAGCGGTTACGGAACTATTGCAAATGACAGAACCGCCAACTGCTCTTCTTATTGCAGATGATCTTCAAGCGATGCTTGTTTTATTAATTTTAAGAGAATTGAAGATAAAAGTTCCGGAGGATGTCAGTATCGTAGCCTTTAATAATACTATTATTTCTAGGTTATCGAGCCCTCCCTTAACTTCGGTGAATATTCAAACCTATCAGTTAGGTTATGAAGCAGCCCGTTGTCTGATTGAACAAATTAAAGAACCGGATAGTAGCAAGAAGAGTGTCATTATTCCTACAAATATGGAAGAACGTGAATCTTGTTTAGCAATAAATCATTTGAAATAAATGCTAAACCGTGAGCATTTCACTTTTAAAATTAAATGGGGCAATACAAGCATGCCTTTAAAAAATATATTAATTTCAAGGAGATTTTACGGATGAATGTACTCGTTTGGAATGAAAACCGCCATGAAAAAACGAATCAAGTGGTAGCTGAAAACTATCCAAAAGGCATTCATGGAGCGATTGCTGAGTTTTTACAAAGGGAGGATGTTGTTGTAAAGACTGCCACACTGGATGAGCCTGAGCATGGCTTAACAGATGAGAGATTAAATAAAACGGATGTATTGGTTTGGTGGGGCCATAAAGCTCATGGAGATGTAAACGACGAAATCGTTGAAAGGGTACAACAGCGTGTTCTTGAAGGAATGGGACTTGTTGTTCTTCACTCTGGTCATTTCTCTAAAATCTTTAAAAAGTTGATGGGAACCTCTTGTGATTTGAAATGGCGTGAGGCTGGAGAAAAAGAGCGTCTATGGGTAGTGGATCCATCGCATCCAATTGCTAAAGGAGTCGGGCAATATTTTGAGATAGAGCAAGAAGAAATGTACGGAGAACATTTTGATATTCCAACTCCAGACGAGCTTATTTTTGTTAGTTGGTTTGCAGGCGGAGAAGTGTTCCGCAGTGGTTGCACATTCAAACGTGGTAAAGGGAAAATCTTCTACTTCCGTCCTGGCCATGAAACATACAAAACCTATTATAACGAAAATGTACAACGCGTAATTAAAAATGCAGTTAAATGGGCAAAGCCAAGTGAAACGGAAACACATACTTATGGAAATGTTCAAGCTTTAGAGAAAATTTCTGCAAAAGCAAACGCTTAATGACTTTTTACTGAATAAAGGAGAGAGAGAATATGTCAAAATTAAAAGTTGCGGTGGTTGGTTGTGGAAGTATAGCTAAACATCGCCATTTAATCGAATATGCTGCTCACCCTGAAGTTGAAATTACAGCTGTTTGCGATAAAGTAGCTGAACGTGCAAAGGAAATAGCTGAAAAGTATAATGTGAAAGCTTATACAAGCTACGAAGAGCTACTTGCGACGGAAGAAATCGATGCTGTCAGTGTTTGTACGCCAAACTACCTTCACGCACCTGTTTCGATCGCAGCACTAAATGCCGGCTGTCATGTACTATGTGAAAAGCCAATGGCTAGTTCAAGAGAAGAAGCTGAGCAAATGATTAAAGCAGCTGAAAAGAATAATAAGAAATTAATGATTGCTCATAATCAGCGTTTTGTTCTGTCTCATGTTAAAGCACGCCAGTTAATCGAATCAGGAGAAGTAGGCAAAATCTACAGCTTCAGAACAACATTCGGCCATGGTGGACCAGAATCTTGGAGTGCGGACGGGAAAGAGAGCTGGTTTTTTAAGAAGGATCAAGCCTTTATTGGTGCAATGGGCGATTTAGGTGTTCATAAAGCGGATTTACTTCGCTTCTTACTAGGAGAAGAGTTTGTTGAAGTCGCTAGCTTTGTGGAAACATCTGCAAAGGAGAACACTAATGTTGACGATAATGCAGTGTTTATTTTGAAAAGTGAAAGTGGTGTAATTGGAACCCTTGCAGCCAGCTGGGCTTACAATGCAGGCGAAGATAATTCAACAATCATTTATGGTGAAAAAGCAATCTTGCGTTTAGAAGATGATCCGAATAATTCCTTAGTTGTACAATATACAAATGGCGAGGTTGTTCGTTATGAGCTAGGGAAAATTCAGTCAAATGAAGAGGGAGGACAGAAAAATACGCATGTAGTCGAAAATTTTGTTCAGTCTATCACAGAGGATACAATTCCGCCAATTTCAGGCGAGGAAGGAAAAAAGTCGCTAGAAATTATTTTAGCAGCGATTGAGTCCAATGAATCGAAAAAAATTACGCAGGTGTTAGCATGAAAAAATTTAGAATAGGAATTATTGGAGCAGGAGGCATCGCGAAAGCTCGCCATATTCCCGTATTTTTAAAGATGAAAGAAAAGGTAACACTTTCAGCGGTTCAAGATTTGAATGAGAGTCGAGCGCGAGAAGTAGCAGAGGAATATGGAATTGAGCATGTTTTTTCTGATTATCGTGATATGTTTCTTGAGGTCGATGCTGTTGCTATTTGTACCCCTAATAAGTTTCATGCGGAAATTACCATTGCAGCACTAGAAGCTGGGGTTCATGTACTATGTGAAAAGCCGATGGCAATTTCAGCGGTAGAATGTGAAGCTATGATAGCAAGTTCTAAAAAATCCGGAAAAGTGTTAGCGATTGCCTATCATTATCGGTTTAAAAAGGAGTCACAAGCAGCGAAACGGGCTATTGAAAAAGGAGAAATTGGTGAATCAATTGTGACAAGAATTCAAGCCTTGAGACGTCGTAAAGTGCCAAACTGGGGAGTTTTTACGAATAAAGAATTACAAGGAGGAGGCAGTCTGATCGATTATGGCTGTCACTTGCTTGATTTATCACTCTGGTTGATGGAGGATGTAAAGCCTGTAGATGTGGTAGGGAAAACGTATAATCGGCTAAGCAAGCAGCCAAATCAAGTGAATGAATGGGGATCGTTTGACCATGAAACTTTTGAGGTTGATGATCATGTAACAAGCTATATTACGTTTGATAACGGCGCTTCATTATTATTTGAATGCTCTTGGTCTGCAAATATTAAATCGGATGCTGAACATGTAAGTATTTCAGGGGTTGACGGTGGAATAAATGTATTTCCACTAGAGCTTTATCATGCGAAGGATGGCATGTTAGTAAATAGGACAGAACAAACGATTCTTGGCGAAGATAATCCTTGGGTTTCACAGGCAGAGAATTTTATTGCTGCTTGCCTAGGAGAAGCAGCGTTGGTTGTGAAACCAGAAGACGCTTTAAAGGTAACCAAAATTATTGAGGCAATCTATCGAAGCAGTGAGACTGGAGAAAAGGTACCGCTGTAATACATAGCAAAAACTTACCAAAAGCGGTTGAGGTTTTGATCCCGTATTAATAGGCAGTAACCCCCTACGTCAAGACTTTTGAAGGGACAATAAAGGATAAATGGGGAATGAAAGAACTCCCCCACTGTTGGATGTTTCACTTTTATAAGGACAACACTCATTTAGAAAAGAATGGAGGATGAACAACTTGAAATTAGGTGTATTCACCGTTTTATTTTCAGGGAAATCATTTGAAAACATGCTTGATTATATTCAAGCTTCTGGATTAAAAGCCGTTGAAATTGGCACGGGTGGATATCCGGGTGATGCCCACTGTAATGTAGATGAATTATTAGCGAGTGAGGACAAGCGAAAAAAATACTTAGAAGAAGTTCAGTCTAGAGGACTAACAATTAGCGCATTTAGTTGTCATGGTAACCCGCTTTCACCTGATGAAAAGTTTGCAAAGGAGTCGCATGATATATTTATTAAAACAGTGAAACTAGCAGAAATGCTAAATGTCCCTGTTGTGAATACTTTCTCGGGAATATCAGGAGACCAGGAAGGTGCAAAATTCCCGAACTGGCCGGTTACACCTTGGCCAATGGAATACACCAATCTCTATAATTGGCAGTGGGAACAAAAACTGATTCCTTATTGGAAAGAACAAGGACAATTGGCAAAAGACCATGGTGTTAAGATTGGCATTGAACTTCATGCAGGATTTTTAGTTCACACGCCATATACGATGCTAAAATTGCGTGACGCAACTTGTGATGCAGTTGGAGCTAACCTTGATCCTAGTCATTTATGGTGGCAAGGAATTGATCCGGTTGCAGCGATTAAAATTCTAGGAAAAGCAAATGCAATTCATCATTTCCACGCCAAAGATACCTATATCGATCAAGAAAACGTTAATATGTATGGATTAACGGATATGCAGCCTTATTCAAATGTTCAATCTCGTGCTTGGACGTTCCGTTCTGTTGGCTACGGTCATAGTATTCAAGAGTGGTCCAATATTGTGAGCATATTAAGAACGTATGGCTATGATCATGTCATTAGTATTGAACATGAAGATCCAATTATGTCAATTGATGAAGGTTTCAACCAAGCGGTTAAAAATTTAAAGAGCGTATTCATTGAAGAAGCTCCATCCGATATGTGGTGGGCCTAACCAATCAAATAATCTAAGCCCTTTAACAAATTCCCTTTAAGGTCCGCTTTAAGGGGCTTTTGTCTTAAAATGAGGCAAATTGTAATCGTTGTCTGTATCCAGCTCTCAGCGCCTAATCCCTCGGGTTAATAGCCAATCATTCAAGAAGAGTAAAAAAACCACCTTCTGGCTGGCTCATCTTATGTCTGTCACGGCTGACCACTAAGGAAGGTTCCTTAGAATAAACATTGCATGAACAAGATGCGTGTTCCAAAGGCGCTTTTCGCTTTTGTTCGTTGGGATGCTATAAGTGGTGATAATTTTTTAAATGAAGGAGTAGATTCGGTTTGAAAGAAGTTTCCGATTTGATAGAGGGTATTTACCGTATATGTGAATGGATAATGAGATTTTCAGTGACCAATATGCTTTGGGTGGTTTTTAACTTGCCAATTGCTTTTTTGGTGCTGAATCTCTACTTTATAGAGCATACGGAATACTTAATGTTTTCTATTATTCCTCTTATTATTATGCTGCCATTTTTATATTTTCCAGCAACCGCGGCAATGTTTGCTTCTGCAAGGGATTGGGTGATGAAGGAAGAAAACACGTCTATACGCCAATATTGGAGCTATTATCTTGAAAACTATAAAAAAAGTATGTTAGGTGGATTGATTTTAACAGGGGTATGGACCGTTTGGGGAGTAGACTATTATTATTTCAGTCAAGAAAATGTAGTTTTGACATTTATCTTTCTCGTCATGGGAGTAATCCTCTTTGTATTTACGATTAACTTTTTTTCTATGCTATCCCATTATGAGATGAAATTGCCTAAGATTATGAAAAATGCACTTATCATTACATTAGGATGTCCCATTCTTTTTTTGACGATTCTTATTAGTAGCGGCATTTTATTATATATGAGTTTAAACGGCTTTGAATTCTTATTTATCTTTTTTACTGGGTCACTCATCTCCTACCTGTCATTCTCAGCATTTTATCGATTTTATTTAAAAATGACGGCATAATGCTGAATATTAGTTATTACAGAATAGTTAGGAGCGTATTATGGTTAACCAATAGGGAAAGAAAGTGTGGTTTGTAAAACTTATCGCAGATTAACGGATAGTAAGCCCCCACCTCAAAATATAGAGAAATGCTTAAGTAGATAACTGCATGACAAGTCCAGTTGGTGAGATACAGTGAAACTTATCTCGGAAGGTAAGACTGAACCAATCGAGTTTTGTCAATTAATCTAAGCGTATGCCAGATATGGGGACTAACAATCAGTGGAGAAGGAGAAAAAAATTGTTAGTCGTGGTGATTGTCGCTCAGAGCTACCATTCTTCAATCTTACTAAGGTCTTACATTTGACTCTCAACAATTAAAGATCAGTAATGATCGTACGGATGAAAGCGATTCAATCGCTCATTTCGAACTTAGACCTTATGAAGATTGGTTGTATTTATTGCACTATGTAGAAGGAGGAATAACATGAAGAAAATATGGTGGAAAGAAGCGGTTGCCTATCAAATATACCCGCGAAGCTTTATGGATTCCAATGGTGACGGAATCGGGGATCTTCAAGGAGTCATTTCAAAGTTAGATTATTTACAGGATCTTGGAATTGATGTGGTCTGGATCTCCCCTATTTATCGTTCTCCAAATGATGATAATGGTTACGATATTTCTGATTATCAAGATATTATGGATGATTTTGGGACAATGGCGGACTTTAATCTGCTTTTAGAGGAAGTACACAGACGCAAGATGAAATTAATTATGGATTTAGTCATTAACCATACGTCTGATGAACATCCTTGGTTTATTGAGTCACGCTCATCCAAAGATAATCCATATCGCGATTACTATATTTGGCATCCTGGAAAAGATGGAAAGGAACCGAATAACTGGGAGTCAATTTTTAGCGGCTCGGCTTGGGAATATGATGAACTAACCAAAGAGTATTATATGCACATCTTCTCTAAGAAACAACCAGACTTAAACTGGGAAAATCCACTCGTTCGCGAAGAGTTATATAAAATGGTGAATTGGTGGTTCGATAAGGGAATCGATGGCTTCCGAGTTGACGCTATTTCTCATATTAAAAAAGTACCTCAGTTCCCGGATCT
The DNA here is from genome assembly GCF_002835735.1 of Cytobacillus horneckiae. Classification (GTDB taxonomy): domain Bacteria; phylum Bacillota; class Bacilli; order Bacillales; family Cytobacillaceae; genus Cytobacillus; species Cytobacillus horneckiae. The sequence goes on from NZ_PISD01000066.1 coordinate 12,277, forward strand.
TCCGAATCCAGATAAAAAGAAATACGTTCCATCGATGAACGGTCATATGAATCGTGAGGGCATTCAAGTATTCCTTGAAGAGCTAAAGCAAGAGACTTTTGCTAAATACGATATTATGACAGTCGGGGAAGCAAATGGGGTGAATGTTGACCAAGCGGAAGAATGGGTAGGAGCGAAAACCGGCAAATTCAATATGATTTTCCAATTCGAACATTTGGATCTTTGGGGAAAAGGAGCATCCGACAGACTTGACATTCATGCTTTAAAGAAAACGTTAACGAAGTGGCAAACAGGATTAGATGGCGTGGGCTGGAATGCATTATTTTTAGAAAATCATGACCAACCACGTTCAGTTTCTACTTGGGGAAACGATCAGGAGTTAAGAGATAAATCAGCAAAATGTCTGGCAGCCATGTACTTTTTAATGCAAGGAACTCCATTTATTTATCAAGGTCAAGAGATTGGAATGACTAATGTAAAATTTGACTCCATAGATGATTATAATGATGTTGCAATTAAAAACCTCTATAAAAGTGAGCGAGAAGAAGGTAAGTCAAACGTAGAAATTTTGGAGGTTATTTGGAGTAGCGGTCGTGATAATTCAAGAACACCGATGCAATGGAACGGTCACGAATCGAATGGAGGTTTCACCACCGGCACACCTTGGATAAAGGTAAACCCAAACTATGTTGAGATTAATGTAGAGGATGCATTGCAAGATCCAGGTTCCATTTACCACTTTTATAAAAAATTGATTAATCTGCGTAAAGAAAACGAAACACTTATTTATGGGAGCTATAACTTGATTATAGAAGATGATGATTCAATCTATGCGTATACAAGAACATTAGGTAATGATACCTTTGTTGTGATAACAAACCTATTTGCGGAAAGGGCAGAGTTTATTTTACCGAAGGGTTTAAATGCAAAAGATGCAGTATTTTGTTTGGGGAATTACTCCGTTGACTCAGTAGAACTATCAGTCCTTACACTTCAACCTTATGAGGCTAGGGTTTATCGGATTTAAAGTGATGCACGGGGGGAAAGAGGAGGAGAATGGTCATGGATGAAAAATGGCTAGTTGGTGTAGATATAGGTGGTACAACGATTAAAATGGCGGTTGTTAATCTACATGGCGATATCCTTTATAGCTGGGAGATCAGTACGGATATTAGAGACAAAGGTCAATATATTCCCTTAACGATTGCAAAATCGATTGATCAAAAGTTAGAAGAAATAAATCAACCAAAAAAACGGTTAATTGGGATTGGAATCGGTGCACCAGGTCCTGTTAATATGATGGATGGTTCTATTGAGATGGCTGTAAATCTAGGGTGGGATCATTTTCCATTAAAGGAGATTTTAGAACGGGAAACAGGCTTACCGGTTGTTGTTGACAATGATGCAAATATTGCTGCCATTGGTGAAATGTGGACAGGTGCAGGAAAAGGAGCTAAACATTTAATCTGTGTTACATTGGGAACTGGTGTCGGAGGAGGGATTATTATCAATGGAGAAATTGTCCATGGAATAAATGGAGCAGGTGGCGAAATCGGCCATATTATTGCTGTGCCTAAAAATGGTTCACCATGTAATTGCGGAAAGTCGGGATGTTTAGAAACGATCGCGTCTGCAACCGGAATTGTCCGTCTTGCCATAGCAACGCTCTCTTCTATGAATTGTAATAGTAAATTACGAGAATATTTTGAGGAACATCAAACGCTCACTTCTAAATTAGTTTTTGATGCTGCCAGTGAAGGGGATGAACTTGCTAAAAACGTTCTCCAACAGGTGACAGAGCATCTTGGATTAGCTCTTGCGAATTTAGCAAATGGACTAAATCCTGAAAAAATTGTCATCGGAGGAGGGGTATCAAAAGCAGGAGACGCTTTGTTAATTCCGTTGAAAGATGAGTTTACTCTATATGCTTTTCCGAGAGTCGCACAAGGGGTAGGGCTCGTCATTGCAGCTTTAGGGAATAACGCAGGTGTTATTGGAGGTTCCTGGTTGGTAAAGGAGAGGCTATTGAAGAAAGCGTAGGGATGTAAGTTACTTTTATGAATGAGCCTATTTACATAAGTGGTTTCAATTTGTTGCAGACGGACAAGTTAATATTAAGGCTTTAGAGAACGATAGTAAATTTTATGTTCAATTGTTTTTTTAGTAGTGTTTTTAATATCAGAACATTATCTTAACCAACTATAAATCTATCGATAATGAAGGTGACGACATGCTAAGTAAACTTCAGTCTTATTATCCAAATGCTATTGCGATGAATATTCCTCCTACTGTCACCGAGAAAGACTATTATTGGTTTAAGGAAGAAATGAAAGAGCTTTATTGGGTTGGAGTCCCGAAGTCAGAACTTCGTGAAGGACAGCTTGAATTATTAAGTACCTTATATGAATTAGTCATTCCTGATCATTCCTCCTATTTGTCCGATTCTGTAAGAGAATGGTACGCTTACTTATGCCAACAAGGAGACCTCCCTACGATAAACCGAGAAAAGACAATACGCTTTATCCAAGTTCATATTAACAGTTTTGACCAGGAGATAAAGGGGTTTGAGGAGGCGATTCGAGAATTTTTTACACAATCGCTCGCTTTTCTCTGGCTTGATAAGCAGAACGGAATCATTATAGAAGAAAAGTCAGAAATATCATACGGGGAAGAGGAATTATATTCAATCTCCATAACATTAGAGAATGATTTTTATTTAAAGCCATATTTTTATATTGGGAAATTCAGAAACAAATTCACCACTTTGCGAGAGTTATTCTCTTTAGAACGTGATTTGTTTATTCAAGCATTGAAGCACCTTTCCAAAGAAAGGGTGTATTCATTTGAAAAAATTTTTCCGTTTTTATTAGCATCTAATCTCCCTGACCTTCCTAGCAACATACTAAAAAAAGATATTCTTCCAATTTTAAGGGAGGATTCAGAGTTAAGGAGAACCTTAATTGTCTTTCTTGAACATAATTCAAATACCTCACATGCAGCAAAAACACTTTATGTTCATCGTAATACGTTACAATATCGAATTGATAAATTTAGTGAAAAAACCGATATTAACCTTAAACATTTCAACAGCGCGATAATGGTTTATCTTACATGCTTGCTGGTAAATTTACCGGAATGATTTCTTCGACAATCTGCTAAAAAGGCTTTCATTATCTTTGTGCAAGATGCCCATGACTAAAATGGGCAACAAAGGTAAGCTATTCATGTAAACCTTTTCATTTTAGGGGGGAAGAAAGTGGCTGAATTAAAATTAAATCACATTTATAAAATATACGACAATAATGTAATTGCTGTAAAAGATTTTAATCTTCATATACAGGATAAGGAATTCATCGTTTTTGTTGGTCCTTCTGGTTGCGGGAAATCTACGACTCTACGTATGATTGCAGGTCTAGAGGAAATTTCAAAAGGTGATTTCTATATTGACGAAGAACGAGTAAACGATGTGGCACCAAAAGACCGCGACATTGCAATGGTGTTCCAAAACTATGCTCTTTATCCACATATGACAGTATACGATAATATTGCCTTTGGACTAAAGCTTCGTAAAGTCGCTAAAGATGAGATTGACCGCCGTGTACGTGAAGCTGTGAAAATACTAGGATTAGAAGATTACCTTAAACGGAAGCCAAAGGCTCTGTCAGGTGGACAACGTCAACGTGTGGCTCTAGGACGTGCGATTGTGCGTGATGCGAAAGTGTTCTTGATGGATGAGCCATTATCAAATCTTGATGCCAAGCTTCGTGTTCAGATGCGTGCTGAGATTGTCAAGCTTCACCGGCGGTTGAATACAACAACGATTTATGTAACGCATGACCAGACAGAAGCGATGACAATGGCTACCCGGCTTGTAGTGATAAAGGATGGAATTATTCAACAAGTAGGGACACCAAAAGAAGTATACGATAACCCTGATAATGTCTTTGTTGGCGGTTTCATCGGATCTCCATCAATGAATTTTTTTAATGGGAAAATTCAAGGTGACAAGTTTGAAATTGGAAACGAAAGTCTCTCGATTCCAGAAGGAAGGTTGAAAGTGCTCCGTGACCAAGGATATGTTGGAAAGGAAGTTATCCTTGGAGTTCGACCAGAGGACTTCCATAATGAACAAGTATTTATTGATGCTTTTAGTGGTTCAACCATTCAATTTATAGTCGATGTGGCGGAGCTAACTGGTGCAGTAACGATGGTTTATTCGACACTAGAAGGACAGAATTTCGTTGCGAGCGTTGATTCACGGACTAGTATTTCACCAGGAGAAACAATTGATCTTGGCATTGATATGAATAAGGTCCATTTTTTCAATAAAGAATCAGAATTAAGAATCCAATAAAAAATAATGAGTATTAAGGTGTAAGGCTATGGATCCTCTTAAGACTGAAGCCATGAGATTCTTAAGTAAGAAACCTTATTGCTTAATATCCTTGTCGCGTGAGTCCTACAAGATTTTTATAAGAAAATCGAAATCCGAATGAATTTGAACACCTGAATTCACATCAAGATGGACAATCTCATTTACTAAGGGTTTACATTTTTTAACGTCTTTGGTTATTACATCCATACAGCATGCATTTGCGTCTTAATGCAAATTCCTGTAAATGAGTTTGTCAACAGCCTGCTGTTATCTAATTAGACATCCTATTTCTGTATAGCAAATAACATTGTAGTTCAACAAAGCAGGTTATTATTTAAATAAATCACTTGATAAATATCTCTCTCCTGTATCACAAACAATAAATACAACAACATCTTCAGGATTGAGTCTTTTCGCTACTTGAATTGCAGCATAGCAGGCTGCACCGGATGACGGTCCGACAAGAATGCCTTCCTTTCTTGCCATTGCCCTTGCCGTATCGTAAGCATCCTCATCATTGATTTGATGAATTTCATCATAAACGGATGTATTTAAAATATCGGGAATAAACCCTGGACTCGTTCCGACGAGCTTATGCTTGCCTGGTTTTCCGCCTGAAAGAACGGGTGAACCCTTTGGCTCAACGACATGGACTTGCAAATCCTTATAATGCTCTATTAAAACCTCACCCGTACCGGTAATGGTTCCGCCTGTACCCGCCGTTGCTACGAAAGCAGTGAGCTCCTTCCCAATTTGTTTCATGCCATCGATAATCTCTACGGCTGTTGTTGTTCTATGGGCATCAGGGTTTGCGGAGTTTTCAAATTGCATCGGCACAAAGCTGTTAGGGATTTCTTTTGCTAATTCCTTCGCTTTTTTTATTGATCCAGGCATTTTTTCATCTCCTGGTGTAAGAACAACTTCTGCTCCATAAGCTTTTAATAGATTAATTCGTTCTTGTGTCATTGTATCTGGCATGACGAGAATGCTTTTGTATCCCTTTGCGGCTGCATTCATTGCAAGGCCGATGCCAGTGTTTCCGCTAGTAGGCTCAATAATCGTCGCTCCTTCTTTTAAAAGACCAGCTTTCTCCGCTTCGATAATCATATTATAAGCGGCCCGGTCCTTCACGCTTTTACTTGGATTAAAAAATTCTAATTTCGCATAGATTGATGCTCCATCCTTGGGAGCCAAACGATTTAATTTAACTAAAGGCGTGTCTCCAATTAACTCTGCGAGGTTTTCTACAACTTTCATCACTTTTCTTCCTTTCCTAGTAAAACGAACTATTAAGTAATAATTTATTTATATCATACCTATCCTATCCAATATAGATGGTTTCAATCAAATCATTGAACCTATGAAAGCAATATCAATGAATGAGTCTTAAGTACTACTTATTCTTTCGGACTTTTAGTCATAGTTTGTTAAAATAAAGGTAGATAAAAATAATGGAGGGGTTAATTGTGAAGGAAAGAAGTCCGCATTACTTCTTTGCTGTTAGTTTGCCGCCTGAGGTTAAAGATATCTTAAAAAACAAATGTGATGGGATGGGTAATCAAGGGTCCTTTAAAAAATGGGTTCATTATAAAGATTATCATATTACATTGGCCTTCCTTGGAGATTCAGCTGAAGAAAGCCTAAAAAATGCAACTTCATTCATTAAAGAAAAGATCTCTGATTTTCCTGCATTTCCAGCTGAAATACAAAATATAGGCACGTTTGGTAAAAAAGAATCACCTCGAATTTTGTGGGCAGATATTCAAGAGAATGACAAGCTTCATTTGCTGCGAGCGCTTGTGTATACATGTTGCCAGAAAGCTGGCTATAAGCTTGAGGCAAGAGCATTTACTCCGCATATTACCCTTGCGCGCAAATGGATAGATGAAGAGCCGTATTCAAATGCACCTGGTCAATTTCTGCATTCAATTCCCTTTACCATAGATGAAATCGCGCTATACGAAACAAATACTGAAACGATACCAAAGTATAGAAAAATAGCTACACTTCCGTTAAAAATTAATTAAGGTAGGCATAAGTGAATGGGACAGTTAATTAAGTTGCAAGATTATATCTCACGCTACGAGCAAAATATCTATTTATATCCAGCCAGGTTTGTCAGGCTCAAACAGCAGCAGTGGGCCAAGCTGAATGAAGGTTGGGAACGCAATCAATTTGAAGAATGGATTGAACAGCAGCAGCCTGCAGCAGCCGAGATAATAGAAGAAAAACCATCAATTAAAGACAAGGTGAAGGGGTTGCTTTCAAGAAAACAAAAGGCTAATTCAGGATCTATTCTTCCTTCTCCTGAGATTGTTCAACTTGAGAAGCAAGAGGATAGTTTTGACTTCCAAGCTGTATTCACTGTGAAGCCGCACTCATCTGAAGATTTAAAACAACAATATTTAGATCAATTATTTCGTTTTCAAATGAAGTGGGCGAGCTCGACATTGACGGAGAAGTCAAATATCCAGCGACAATATTATTATGAAGAAAAATTAAAGTACCTACTGCAGCGGTTTCCAGATACTTTTTTAGTGCTTTATGATCCAATCTTTAAGGTGAAAAGTGCTCCGATTGCTCTAGAAACAATCGTCATTACACCTACGGAAGTCTGGTGCGTATCTTTTCTTGAAGAAGAAGATTTAATGGTATATACAGGGTCATCTGAACACTTTTGGGCAGGCAAAAGCCAAAGGCAAGATAAAAAGGTTCTCAATCCCCTGTTTGCATTAAATCGGACAGCTCAGGTGATTAAGCCAATTTTCCGCAAGCATTCGATCGATTTGCCTGTTAAACAAATCGTTCTCTCCCGAAATGGTTATATTGATTATCCATCAGTCCCAAACGGCTATCACATCATAGATCGTAAAAATTATGAGGAATGGTTTTCAAAAATGAGAAGCATGCGTTCGCCATTAAAAAATCATCAGCTGAAAGCGGCTAGATCGCTGTTAATTTATGGAGACATCCAAGCTTTTCGCAGGCATGATTGGGATGCTATGGAAGAATAAAGTGGATGCGCCATTTATTATGTACGAAAGCATTCACTGAAAGGACTTGGAGAATGCCAAGTTTTTTGTAGCTTACCTGGAAAGGACTGGAACAGGTTGAATTAAGTGGTCATAGAGAAGAAAAACGAAGAAATAATTTATCCATGATTTTGCTTAGTGATTTTCTATTCTGCAAGACCAGAAACAAGCACTGAATGAGATGTTGAAAAATATAAATAATAAAGACCTATATGAACTGCATGCAGCGCAATTGCTATAAAGTCATTTATCCAGGGAGGAATAGAGTGACCCTTTAAGCAACTCCATTGGATGGTTTATAAATACTTCGGCCGTCTATCATTTAGTAAGAGCAAAATTCCTTCAACAGTTGCAGACCTTTTCAAGATGCTATATCCCATAAACTGATAAAATCGCAAAGAGTTTTTCTAAGCGCTTACATCACAAAAGGAGTTGGGCCCATTTGCACGTAATCGAAAGACGATTTTATGCATACTTGGATGAATTGCAGCTTATAACGATCCTCTTGCCCTTTGATTATCATAATGGGCATTCCGAAAGCTTTACATTAATCCATGCTGGGGTTCATCTTCCAATATATATAGTCAATGTGACAGAGATTGAGAACTACAGAAAATATTGTTGCCGTGTAGAAGCTGAAATTGTATTTGGTGACCGATATTGGGTGAAGGATGAGCATGGTGGAAAAACAGATATGCAGATTGGTGCGGTAATAAGAACTCATCAGTTTGATGAAAAATTTTATTGTGATGCCGAGCTTGGAGCGAAATATCATAAGGAGCAGACTGTGTTTCGATTATGGGCACCAACTGCTACCGAGGTGAAGCTGGTTCTTCAGTCTCCTGAAGATAAAGCAGAGAAAAAAATGGGCATGCGTAGACAAAGTAAAGGAATGTGGGAATATACGGAAAAGGATAATCTGGAACTATGGCGCTATTCCTTTTTAGTTTGTGTAAACCTAGAATGGCGCCACGCAGTAGATCCATACGCGATTGCTTTGAGTGTAAATGGCGAAAAGGGCATTATTATAAATAAGGAAAAGTTTGAAAAGCAGACATCTCCTTCCCCGCCATTTAAGCATTCGACAGAAGCGATTATTTATGAAACTCATATAAGAGATTTAACGATTCATCCCGAAAGTGGAGTCGTACAAAAAGGAAAGTACTTAGGGGTTTCCGAGTGCAATAGTAAAAATAATAATGGCTTTACAACGGGATTAACTTATATAAGAGAGCTTGGCGTGACTCATATTGAATTTCTTCCTTTTAATGATTTTGCAGGCGTTGATGAAACAAAGCCAAAGGAAAAGTATAATTGGGGATATAATCCGCTGAATTATAATGCACCAGAAGGAAGCTATGCGACCGATGCATACGATCCTTACTCAAGAATTAATGAACTAAAGAAAATGATTGATACGATCCACTCACAAGGACTTAGGGTGATTATGGATGTTGTATACAATCATGTATATGAACGGGAAGAATCTGCTTTTGAAAAAATGGTCCCTGGATATTTTTTTAGGCATGATGATAATGGAATGCCCTCTAATGGAACGGGCGTCGGAAATGATGTGGCATCAGAAAGGTTAATGGTAAGAAAGTTTATCGTTGACTCCATTACTTTTTGGATAAAAGAATATAAGCTGGATGGTTTCAGGTTTGATCTGATGGGGATTCTAGATGTAAAAACGATGAATGAAGTGAGAAGAGCAGCGAATCATATCGATCCATCGATTCTCATTATTGGAGAAGGATGGGACTTGAATACCCCGATTAGCCATGAAATAAAGGCGAATATTAACAATCAAGCAAAAATGCCGGAGATTGGGCAATTTAATGATTGGTTCAGAGATTCCATCAAAGGGAATACGTTTAATCTTTATGATACAGGGTATGCATTTGGAAATGGATTTTACTATGAGGCGGCTAAATATGTATTGATGGGAAGTGTAGGTGAAAGCGGCATATTTAATGAGCCTGTGCAGTCTGTGAATTATGTAGAGGTTCATGATAACCACACTTTATGGGATAAAATTGAAGTTTGCTTTCCAAATGACACACTTGAGTTGAATCAGCGTAGGCATAGACTGGCTACTTCTATGGTTTTGCTTGCACAGGGAATCCCCTTTTTACACAGCGGACAGGAGTTTTTTCGCACAAAAAAAGGCGATGGAAACAGTTATCAATCTCCAAATCAAATCAACCAATTAGACTGGAAGGACAGAACGAAATTTAGAGAAAATGTAAATTATATTAAAGGCTTAATAAGCATTCGAAAGAAATATCCAAACTTAAGGTTGAAAAATACAAAACAAATACAGGATAGCATCACCTTTCTTTCATTTGAGAAGCCAATCATCGCTTACCGAATTGCAAATGAGGATTTAGAGAAAAAAATGTTAATATTCCTCAATTGTACAATTGAAGAAAAAGAAGTTACATTGCCAGATGGCAAGTGGGGGCTCCTTGCCAATGAAAGTACAGCTTCGCCTCATCCGATTAAATCGGTCGCTAAGATCACAATGAAGCCCATGAGCAGCTATATCTTTATACAATGAAATGAGACAGACAAAAAAGATGACTTGATTAAAAAGCACGAAAGAGATAAAATTTATTTAGATAGCTATTGTAGGATTTTGCATCAATAGCTTTTTTTATTTTTAGTAGAAGAGTGAGACTTACCTAATATAAAGTATAAGAAAGACTAAGGATTCGCCGATAGAACTTGGCAAACGCCAAGTTTTTCTAATCATAAGTGAACATGAAGTAATGTATAAATAAATAGATTGTCAGTAGGGAATGGCCGCATGCGAACCCATTTCTTAATAAAGCTGTTTTGCAAATGGCATAGTAAATTGCAGGTGAACTATTTTGGAAAATTTATTCGGGGATGACTGGGAGATTGTCCCGGCTGGTGGAGCAACTGGAGAAGCCTATTACGCTCAACATGAGGAACAAAGATTATTTTTAAAAAGGAACTCTTCTCCTTTCCTAGCTGTGCTTTCTGCTGAAGGTATTGTCCCGAAGCTAGTATGGACAAAAAGGATGGAAAACGGGGATGTGTTTACTGCTCAGCAATGGATGAACGGCAGTGAATTAAAAGCATCAGAAATGAATAATGAGCGAGTAGCCCGGCTTTTAAAAAAAATCCATTCCTCTAAGCCGCTGCTAGGTATGCTGACTCGACTTGGGAAGTCGGCAATCAATCCAGAAACAGTTCTTAAAGCGTTATTAAAAGGAATCGATCGTGACTTAAAGGACCAGGAAGATATCCATAAGTCTATCCATTTTTTAAAGGAAAAGGTAGACTTCCTTTCCTGTGAGGAAAAGACGGTATGCCATTGTGATGTGAACCACAACAATTGGCTTTTAACTGAGGATAATCAACTCTATTTAATTGATTGGGACGGAGCGGTCATAGGCGATCCAGCAATTGATTTAGGGACGCTGTTATATTCTTATATCCCGGTTGATGAATGGGCAGATTGGGTCAAAAGATATGGCTTGGAGCTTACAGATGACTTAAGATTGCGAATGAAATGGTATGTAATTGCCCAAACCCTAGACAGCATTCAATGGCATAAAAGCAAATTTCGTTTTCAAGAAATGAATCATCTTATCCAAGGTTTGGGAAGAATGCTTACGTTAGATTATAATAATTGAATCATATCGTCTACCCATTGTGATAGATTTTGTTTGCTAGCCTCAATATGAGTATTGAGGTTTTTAGCTTGCATTCCATCTTGACTATATTTATGAACCTCTTCCAAAATGGGAAGCATGTCCTCTTGCAAATCGTTTTGTAACATTAAAGATTGCACAAGACGTTCAAGCTGTTCACATTCTGAAACCGATCCGCAAGCATCAGAAGAATGATTAGTTAAAATATCTTGCAGCAAGGATAATTGATCTTTCTGACTAATTGGCATTGTTCCGCTACACCCTTTCTTAAAAAAGGAATCAAAGTTAGTTTGCAGTTCCTTTCATTTTTTTATTCGTTAAGAATAGCTTGCAACGTTTCATTTGACGTGGTATGTTTTGAACGATTAATTATTAATAGGAGTGTCACTATGCGACAAAGAAATAAGCCGTGGGCAAAACAAAAGCTGGATGATCACCCACAATATGTCATCTCTTCACCAGACAGCCAAAAAGGCAGCTGGAGCGATTATTTTGGTAATGATCATCCGGTTCATATAGAAATTGGTACTGGAAAAGGACGCTTTATTACCGGAATGGCTGCGCAGAATCCGGCAATTAACTATATAGGGATTGAGCTTGCAGAAAGCGTCATTGTATCCGCATTAGATCGGATTATTGAACAAGAATTGCCTAATGTAAAACTCATGAATGCCAATGCAGAGGATCTTAGAGATTTCTTTGAAAAAGGCGAAGTAGATAGAGTCTACTTAAACTTTTCTGATCCATGGCCAAAAAAACGCCATGCCAAAAGAAGATTAACTTATAAAACTTTCCTGTCTATTTATGAAGACATTTTACCTGAACATGGAGAAATCCACTTTAAAACAGATAATCAGGGGCTGTTCGAATATTCCCTTACAAGCTTCTCAGAATATGGCATGCTGCTCAACTATGTCAGTCTTGACCTTCATAATAGCGATTATGAAGGCAACATTATGACAGAATACGAAGAAAAATTCTCCAATAAAGGCAGCCGCATTTATCGCTGTGAAGTACAATATCGTTAAAAGAAGTGCCCATTTAGTCGGTTTGACTATTGGGCGCTTTTTTGTGGGTAAATCGCTGTGATAAAGTGACGAGATCGTCAGATGAATGACAGTCGGCCGGAAATCATATGAAAGTTCTTAATATTTCATCAACTATCTACTTAATGTTAAAATATAGATGTAAGTTGAGAGGAGGAGCAAGATGGAAACATTACAGATGGCAGATTTAAAATTAACATGGCTCCGCGGAGGCGTTACTCATTTAGATGGCGGCGCAATGTTTGGTGTTGTTCCAAAACCGCTATGGTCCAGAAAGTATCCGAGCAATGACAATAATCAAATTGAATTAAGAACTGATCCGATTTTGATTCAATGGGGAAATAAAAATATTTTGATTGAAAGCGGTTTAGGAAATGGCAAGCTTTCTGAAAAACAAAAACGAAATTATGGCGCTACAGAAGAGTCGAATGTAGATGCTGACTTGGAAACTTTAGGTCTTTCTGCAGCTGATATTGATTATATATTAATGACTCATCTGCATTTTGATCATGCATGCGGATTAACAAAACATGAAAAGGGAGTATATATTTCTGCTTTTCCAAATGCAAAAATTATTGCTTCACAAGTTGAATGGGATGAAATGAGAAATCCAAATATTCGTTCGAAAAATACATATTGGCAAGAAAATTGGGAGGCCATTCAAGATCAAGTTGTGACCTTTGAAGGTGAGTGGACGCTTGGACCGATTCGAATGGTGCACACTGGCGGGCATAGTGATGGACATTCGATTCTTGTGTTAGAGGCTGAGGATCAGATGTTCATTCATATGGCTGATATCATGCCGACACATGCACATCAAAATGTTTTGTGGGTGCTAGCTTTTGATGATTACCCGATGGATTCGATTGCAGCTAAGCAGAAATGGATGAAGATTGGACTTGAGAACAATGCATGGTTCTTCTTCTATCATGATACAATTTATCGAGCTGTGAAGTGGGATCAGGAAGGCAAATCAATCATAGACTCACTGGAAAGAGAAAATTAAGACATGCATTTGCTCCGTATCGCTTGTAGTGATGCGGAGCATTTTTTATTCATGGTTAAAAAGAATCATACAAGAGAATATTTAGGAATATACATTTAAATTCCTCACTTAACTTTTATGATAAAAGACTCCCGGTTTTTCACCTCGGGAGTCTCTTGAGTCATAGTGGATAAGCATCAAGAATGACGCCTGTTTTAGCATCTGCGATAAATTCATATTGCTTTAAGCTTTCGCCAGTATGCCTTGAGATACCGCCTTTATACACTTCATAATGAAGCTGTCCTTTTTCGAATGGCTCTTTTTTCATGTGAATCCATGACCCGCTGATTGTGCCGGCTTCCTTGAATGCTTCTTTTGCATTTTGCAAAGCTTTTTCAGGAGTAACTTCAATTTTTTCAGAGAGGAGTTCTCTTGTTAAATAGCCACCAACCAGACCTACGCCAATTCCTATTGCAAATGATTTCCAATTCATAATTGCACCTCCGAAGGTTGAAAATAAGTGATACGCAATTTAAGTGAGTTTTTTATTATTTGCTTAGTTATAAGAATCTTCTCTCTTATCTTAGCAAAGATTGGAGAATATAAAAACTGTTTCCACTTGGTTAAATGGTGGCAAGGAATATGAAAGTTCTGTAAAATAAAAGATATACATATACAGCAATAGTTGATTTTTGTAAAAAGAATAGGAGCGGGAGATATGAACGAGAAAACTTTACAAATGTTTAAAACATTAACAGAGCTACCTGGCGCGCCCGGTAATGAGCATCTAGTTAGAAACTTTATGCGCGAACAATTGGGGCAATATGCTGATGAAATTGTTCAAGATAAAATTGGCAGCATTTTTGGTGTTAAACGAGGCGGAGAAGATGATCCGACAATTATGGTTGCAGGTCATATGGATGAAGTAGGATTTATGGTCACTTCCATTACTGAAAATGGCATGGTTCGTTTTCAAACTTTAGGCGGCTGGTGGAGTCAAGTATTGTTGGCGCAAAGAGTCCAGATTATGACAGATAACGGACCGATTATTGGTGTAATCGGATCAATTCCTCCTCACCTGCTGGACGATTCAAAGAAAAATAAACCGATGGAAATTGGCAATATGCTTATTGATATTGGTGCTGATAATCGCGAGGATGCTAAGAATATTGGCATTAAGCCCGGTCAGCAAATTGTCCCTATTTGTCCTTTCACTCCGATGGCAAATGAGAAGAAGATTCTTGCAAAAGCCTGGGATAATCGCTATGGCTGCGGATTAGCGATTGAGCTTCTAGAAGAATTGAAGGATGAAACATTACCGATTAATTTATGGTCTGGTGCGACAGTACAAGAAGAGGTAGGTTTAAGAGGAGCAAAAACAGCGGCAAATATGATTAATCCGGATTTATTCTTTGCACTTGATGCCAGCCCAGCGAATGATATGTCAGGAAATAAAAATGAATTTGGCCAGCTTGGAAAAGGTACATTGCTTAGAATCTTAGATCGTACGATGGTTACGCATCGAGGTATGAGAGAATTTGTACTTGATACAGCTGAATCGAATAATATTCCTTATCAATATTTCGTATCCCAAGGTGGGACGGATGCGGGAAGCGTTCATATATCAAATGAAGGCGTGCCAAGTGCAGTAATAGGCATTTGCTCAAGGTATATTCATACACATGCTTCAATTGTTCATATAGACGATTACGCAGCAGCGAAAGAACTATTAGTCAAGCTTGTAAAATCATTAGATCGTACAACTGTGGAAACGATTCGTCAAAATAGTTAAGAAACAGGAGAGGCAGTGAAAAGCTGTCTCTTTTTCTAGGCTAATAGGAGAGTTTAACTTAATTTACGTATTATAGTGAACATTTTTTTATATCATTTGCTTTAAAATATCGGACTTGGCGAACGCCGGGTTTTTCTAAAAAAAGGTGGTCAAAGTTGAAAATTTTAATTGGTTCCAAAAATCCTGCCAAGATAAAAGCGGTACAGGCGGCTTTTAATCATTATTCTTCGGAATATGTAGCATTGGATATTCCATCTCTAGTGAACAGTCAGCCTTTATCTGACAGGGAAACGATTGAAGGTGCGATCAATCGTGCGAAAGGAGCGCTTGCTACTCATGATGGAAAGATTGGCATTGGGCTTGAAGGTGGAGTGGAAAAGACTGATTTTGGATTATTTCTATGCAATTGGGGCGCGCTTGTAGAAGAAGGCAAACCTCCGATTATTGCAGGCGGAGCAAGAATTCTTTTACCTGAAGAAATAGCGAAACATTTAATAGCGGGCGAGGAGCTTGGTCCGGTTATGGATCGATTTACGAGAAAAGAAAATATTCGTCACCATGAAGGAGCTGTGGGGATTTTTACAAATGGCCAAATCAATAGAGCAGACATGTTTACTCATGTAGCTAAACTATTAGTCGGTCAATATGAATATAGGAATAGAAAATAAAACTCGGAAATGAAGCGCTCCTTCTTCATTTCCGAGTTTTTTTACTCTTTCTCAAAAATATAGGAAAGAACCTTCATCGCTTGATTAACTGTTTCAACAGTGACCTTCGCTTTACTGGAAAGTTCTTTTAATGGATGATGCAGCTCCTTTGGTCGAATGAGAATGAGCGGTTTACCTTGTGATACAGCTGCACTCGCATCCATTGCCGTATTCCACTGCTTATATTTTTCACCAAATAAAGCAATGACAAGATCAGATTTTTGCATTAATAATTGTGTGCGCAAGTTATTGATCCCTGATGCAGCTTCATCACGCAAAATGGCATTTGGCTGCTCTCCTAAAATTTCTTCCCCAATAATATCAGAACGATCATGATTTTCCATTGGGCCATAAAAGTGAATAGGGAGCTGAAGCGATTTTGCTTTCTCCTTTATTTCTTCACGCCAATTTGAATGTATTTCGCCAGCTAAATAAACATTTATCTCCATACTTAGTCTCCTTTACAATCTTTTTTAATATTTTACCATTTTCAGTTGAATAGTTAAAAGGATAGGAATAGAAAATAGAGATAACAGTTGAAAAAGGATACTAAGCCAATCCCAATCCCTTCTTTTTATTTTTTTATAGCCTGATAAGATGACAGCATATTCAAGGAGATGTTCAACATGAAAAATATTTTGTCTTTCCTGATGATTACGATAGCGGTAGTTGTCAATACATCTTGTGCAGAAACATCATATACAGAAGAACGTTCAAATGCGAGAGAAGCAGCAAAAGCGGCTTTTAATCTAGCGCCTATTGACCCTAATCAGGAAAATGAACATATACAATACTATTTACCGAGCGGATTTAAAGTTGAAAGAGAAAAGCCAAATAATATATTGCTGAAAAGCCGGCGCCAGGAATACATTTTATTTTATAACCAGCATGAATCTGACCAAAGTGATGTAATATATGATACGGCGATAAGCCAAATAGATTATGATGTGAATGATACTTATTATCATGATGATCGCTTTGGTTTCCTCCTTATGACTCCGCTCAATGATGAAACTGTTGAAATAACGGTAGGGATTGGCGGTGTGAAAATCACTACACAATCAAAGGTAAGCAAAATCACCGATGAAGCAAAAAAAATGATGTTCATTGCAAACTCTGTAGAGGTTAAATAAGCAATTGACTTTAAATTTAACAGAGAGCTTAGACGTTAGATTAAATCTTTAACCTTTTTAGTTGGTATTTTGTTTTTCTCTAAAAAGTCTTTTTGGTAGAAACTGAAAAAGTCTTTGTTTTTTATTTTTTTGCTGGGCCAATACAGGGGATGCACTGCCTTTGAGCTCAAAATGATTAATTTCATGCTGCAGGTCATTGGCAATTTCACTTAGCTCTACCGCAGCATAGTTGACCCTTTCAATCGCTTCTAATTGATTTTCGCTCGAGGCTGAAACCTTTTCAGCAGCAGCTACTGATAGCTGTGAAACTGAGGCTGATTCAATAATTCTTTCGGTTAAATAATCATTGGTAAGATGAATCTGATTCACTGCATCCTCAATGAAAGCTGATTTGCTGTGTATGATTTTAGTGTGACCAGCAATATTTTCAAAGGTCGCTTTCGTATCATTTACAGCACTAGCTTGTTGCATTTTATATAAATTAAATTGTTCAGTTTCCAGCATAAGCTCTGTCATTTTTTCATTCATGCTTATAATTAAAGTCTGAATTTCTATTGCTTCTGATTTTGTACGTTCAGCCAGCTTTTTCACTTCAGCAGCGACTACGGCAAAGCCTCTGCCTGATTCACCTGCCCTGGCAGCTTCTATAGTTGCATTTAATGCAAGCAAGTTCGTGTTATCGGCTATGCTTTGAATTTTATCAATGATGGTAGATATGCTCTCTGTTTGTCTTGATGATTGTGTCACTTTATTAGTCACTTCAGTTGACAATTGAATAAATTGATCTGTCACTCTCTCTAATGCAATCACCGTTTCGAGCCCATTCTCTCCCTCTTGTGCAGCTAGTGCTGCCTCGGTTGATATTTCTTTGCTAAGCAGTTCAGTATGTGAAATCGCGGTTTTAACTTTTTCAATATCTAGCCTGCTGACTTCAAGTTGCTGGGATTGTTCTTCTGCACCTAATGCAATTTGTTTAATCGCTGCATTCACTTCATTTGATTGAGCATTTGTTTCTTCAGATATAGCAGCTAATTCCTGTGAGGACGACTGCAGCTGTGAGGAAGAGTCTAATATATGGACAAATGCCTGCTGCACTTTTTCAGCCATTGAATTGAAAGTATGAGCGAGCTGATTCATTTCTTCCTCACCGCTAGCAGGAACACGGTAATATAGATGACCACTGCCAATTTTTTCTGCACCGGTTTTTAATAAATTTATTGCTTTGGAAATATTGGCTAGTAAGTAATATCCTACTAATGTAAGAATAATAAGCAGAATGATACTAAGAGCAGCACTGCCCCAGGTGAGCCACTTGTTTTGCTCGTCAATCTTTTCCTGAAGTGCAACTGTAATTGCAATCGCTTCTTGTTCAGCTGCTGAAACAAACTGCTCAATGGCTCCTGCTTGTTCATCAAAATGGTGAATAAAATCAACTGTCTGCTGATAAGAATCATTAATTGTATCCATTGCCACTAAATACTGGGATAATCTATCTAATATGTAATCTTTGGATGACTCATCAAGACTTGCATCATTTTTTATTTCTGAAGTTAAAGCTTGACTTGCTTGCGAAAATTGATGGAATGCCTCCTCCTCTCTTACTGCTAAATACTGTTTTTCATACATACGCATCAATAGGATTTGTTCCTCAATCTTAGGATTTTTGACGTAGGACGTTAAGGAAGCAATTTGTTTTGCAGAGTTTTCAATTTGTCCTTTTAAACCATGGGGTTGATGAAAACCAATCTGTTCATACTTGTTTGCAAGCTGGGTAAATTGTTCTAAATATGTATCGGAGACTTTAACAATCTGGTTGAATTGTACTTTCAATTTTGTATCTGTTTGCTGTTCACTAATTGCCTTTGCTTCAGATTTAACACGATGAATCGATTGTGTCACTAAATCAATGCCAGATTGGTCTGGGGTGCGTAGAAACTGTTGTTCAAATTTCCTCGTCAATGCCATATTGTATTTTATTCCAATACTATCTGCGACTGTTTGCTTCATTTTCTCTTCTTCCGCTCTGCTTTGATCCTGGATGATTGTACTGATAAAATTGGATATTAAGAGAATAACAAATCCTCCAATGGTCATTAATAAAATAACTCTTATTTTACCCCGAATTGTTTTCACAGCTTCACCTTCCTAATTTATAGAAAATTCAAAAATATTATGACCTTTATTATAGAACCTATTACCTATATTGACAATATCCGACAGAAAGAAATATTATCTATTACATCTGTCTTTACATGTGGTAATCTATTAAGGTGCTTGCAAAATAGTCTTTATATGTTTCTTGGATAATAGATGGGGAGGAACAAAAACGAATGAAGGAATTCTTAAACAAAAAAGGTGTAAGCTTGTCTCCTAAAGTTTATTTAATAGATGCCTTGAGCAATATGGCTCTTGGTTTATTTGCTTCATTAATCATTGGTGTTATTATTAAAACAATAGGTGAACAGTTAGGTGCAGGCGGATTTGCAGCGTATATGATTGAAATCGGCACGATGGCAATGGGATTGATGGGACCGGCTATAGGCGTAGCTGTTGCTTATGGTTTAAAGGCTCCTCCGCTTGTATTGTTTGCAGCTATTGTGAGCGGGGCGGCAGGAGCAGCGCTGGGTGGTCCAGCTGGTGCTGTTGTAGCCGCTTTAATTTCCACGGAAATTGGCAAGGTGGTCAGTAATGAAACGAAGCTTGATATTATAGTGACACCTTTTACTGTTGTATTTACAGGCTATTCTGTAGCTGCATTGATAGGGCCGGGAATTGATTATATTATGAAGGGTGTCGGCAGTTTAATTATGTGGGGAACAGACCAGCAGCCGCTATTAATGGGTATTGTCGTGGCTATGTTGATGGGGTTTGCCATCTCTGGTCCCATTTCATCAGCAGCCATTGCAATGATGCTAGACTTAAATGGGTTAGCTGCAGGCGCAGCAACGGTTGGCTGTGCCGCTCAAATGGTAGGCTTTGCTGCAAGCAGTTATCGTGAGAATAGAATTGGCGGTTTGGCCGCTCTTGGATTAGGTACATCCAAGCTGCAAATTCCTAATATTATTAAAAACCCGCTTATATTAATTCCTCCTACCGTTGCTGGCGTAATTTTAGCTCCGATTTCAACGATGGTATTTAAAATGGAAAGTGTTGCGGCAGGCGCAGGAATGGGTACAAGCGGACTTGTCGGTCAAATAATGACTTTCTCAGTCATGGGTTTCAGCTTTGCCGTCGTTTTAAAGGTCGTTTTATTGCATTTTATTGGACCAGCTGTCATTAGCTTGATAATATCAGAATATATGAGAAAAAAAGACTGGATAAAATTTGGAGATATGAAGCTTAATATGGGAGGAAAAAAATAATGAAAAAATTACAATCGATGGAGCAATTTGAAGAGCTAAAAGACAATGGCAAACATATTTTTATGTTTTCTGCACAATGGTGTGGAGATTGCCGTTTTATTGAACCATTTATGCCTGAAGTGGAAGAAAAATTTAAAGAGTTCACATTTATTTATGTAGACCGTGATGATTTCCTGGATCTTTGCATAAAGCTTGATGTTTTTGGCATACCAAGCTTTGTTGGATATAGGGACGGTCAGGAGCTAGGCAGATTGGTTAGTAAGGATCGCAAAACACAGGCTGAAATTGAACAATTTATTTCTTCACTAGCGTAATGAAAACAGCGGTTTTAGTCTAATTGGCTAAAACCGCTTTTTTATGAAAATATACTAGATTACGTTTTCATGCCTCCCGCTTTTGTTTCTATTCTATATAGTGTAAACTGTATACGGAATTCTTCCCCGTAAAGGAGGGGCAAAACTTGAAAAATAAAATGGATAGTAAAAAGATGAAAGCTGAACTAGAGAAGCGGCTAGCAAAAGAAAACCGTTCATTTTCATTTGATAGAGAGAAAGATCAGCTGCGTATAGAGGATGCAGGTACGGGAAAAGGAATAACGATAACTTTGCCTGGCATCATTGCAAAATATCAAGAGCAAAAGGAAAAGGCAATTGATGAAGTCGTGTACTATGTTGAAGAAGGCCTTGAAGCAATGAATGGCGATGTTCATTTTTCTGGAAAGGAAAAAAATATCATTCCTGTCATTCGCTCGACTTCCTTCCCTTCAGAGTCTCAAGAAGGCGTCTCATTTTTATATGACGATCATACGGCGGAAACAAGGATATACTATGCTCTTGACCTAGGAAATACTTATCGTTTAATTGACGAAGCGTTGATAAGTAAAGAAGGATGGGAACGTGAGAGAATTAAGGAGACAGCTCTATTCAATGTCCGATCATTATCAACAGCTTTAAAGAAAGATCACGTAGCAGGGAATACTTTTTATTTCTTAAATAAAAATGATGGTTATGATGCAAGCAGGATATTGAACGAAGCCTTTTTAAAAGAGATGAAACAAAAGCTTGAAGGTGATATGGCAGTTGCCGTTCCACACCAGGATGTATTAATTATCGCTGACATAAAAAATGAAACAGGGTATGACGTATTGGCGCAAATGGCTATGAGCTTCTTTGCGAGCGGACGGGTGCCAATTACCGCGTTATCATTTTTATATGAAAATGGTGAATTGGAACCAATCTTTATTTTAGGGAAAAACAAGAAAAAATAACTGGATACTGAGTGGTCCATTCCAAAGTGAAAATAATAAAATTAAAGTTGAATTTGGAGTGGCTTACCGCTTCGCCCCGCGGAAAGCGTGCAGTAAGCCTTGGAAAATCCCACCCGCTTCTTTTTGAAAAAATTAGGAATGAGTTTGTCTGCAACCTCAAATGGATCACTTAGTGGTCCATTTTTCATTTATGTGTCATCCTTTGCAATAGAATCTTAAAAGTATCAATCAGAACACAGGTCACTTAATTTCTACCCTATTTTCATCGATTACTGCTAAAATGGAGAGGAAAGAATTCAAGAAAGAGATGATTTTCAATGAGCTGGATAAAAAGATTAAAGAATTTATTTAAAAATGATGATTATGAATACGACGATGAATACATAGATACGGAAGAAGAAGTAAAGCAGAAGCAAAGCTATCAGAAATCTGAGCAATCTCGTGAAGTTGAGACACGTGTCATATATCAATACCCTAAAGGTGAATTTCGCTTTCCAATAATTCCGGATGAAAAAAAGGAACGGGATAGAAGCAGCATTAGACAAAAGAAGCAGAATCAAGAAAAAATCCCTGCAAGTGAAAAACCGGAGCAAAGAAAACAAAGTGTTGAACGAAAGAAACCGCTGGAAAACAAACCGAAGGAAGAAAGTCAGTATACGCGTAATGAGAGGGAAGCAAAGTATAGAAAAGGCCCTTTTAAGCCAACAGAAATACCATCCCCTATCTATGGATATGAGCGGCCGAAAATTAAAAAACAAATAATAGAAGAAGAGATTGAACCAGTAGAATATGAAATTGGACGGACTGAACAAGAAGAGGGTAAGGTATTACAGAATTACACAGAGCAAGAAACAAAAATCATATACATGAGAGATGAATATGGAAATGAATCCTCCTATTCTGGAGAAAATTCCTATAGACATGATAAAAAAAGCGATATAGGTGCTGCTGTAGAAGAGCAGGCTGTTACACTCGAAAAACCATCGCGAGGATGGGATGATAAAGAGGCAGTTTTCAATAAAGAAGCTGAAAATAAAGATGATAGAGAACATACTCTTATTTTTCATGAAGAGAGAAAAGTGACACGTGAAATTGATGAAATCGCAGGCGTGGGTACCAATGAAGATTCTGCACATAACGTCAATGTTGCTGAAGAAACTGAAGCTGAGCTTGTTTTTGAAGAATATCAGCAGCAGGAAGAGGTTGTTATCAAGAGCCCTTCAGAAGAGCGTGAATCAGAAGGTGATTTTGCAGAGGATCGGCCAAAAGTGCAGAGATTTGAAGAGTTTATCGCAGCGAGCTCGACAGAAGAGCAGGAAAATGAAGAGGTTATTGCTGAGAGCCCTTCAGAAGAGCGGGAATCAGAAGGTGATTATGCAGAGGATCGGCCAAAAGTGCGGAAATCTGAAGAGTTTATCGCAGAGAGCTCGACAGAAGAGAGGGAAAATGAAGAGGTTATTGCTGAGAGCCCTTCAGAAGAGCGGGGAATGCAAGAAGTATTAGCTTGGAGTCCTCCAGAAGCACAGCAGCAGGAAGAGGTTTCAGATGTAACGCGGCAGCCGGAACTCATTTTGACAGAGAAGAACGAAGAAGTGCAGGATGAGCCATTCGAAACAGTTGAGGAAATTACTGGCGAAACAGAGCGAAAATCACCTGAAGAAAGCAGTCACTCATCGAGAAGCCATTTGCCGTTTAATGTAATGATGCTAAATTCAGATAAACAAAAGTTCAATTCAAATAAGCGTGTTGAAAAAACTGAAACGAAGCCGCAGCCATTAACGATGGTGACTGAGCATGAAAAGGAAGAACCGCTGCCGCATTATGTTTTCCCTTCAAGAAATTTACTGACTCCGCCAGTAGTGATGGAGGAGGATTCAGCATGGCTTCATAGGCAAGAGGAGCTCTTGAATTCTACGCTACACGACTTTAATGTAAGGGCAAGTGTAGTGAATGTAACGAAAGGTCCTGCGGTGACGAGATTTGAGGTACAGCCGGAGCCGGGAGTTAAGGTTAATAAGATTACTAACTTATCAGATGATATTAAATTAAGCTTAGCCGCCAGGGATATAAGAATTGAGGCACCTATTCCAGGCAAGCATACGATTGGCATTGAAGTTCCAAACCAATCTAGCAGACCTGTTCTTATTAGTGAAATCATCAATAGTCCTGAATTTTCAAATGGCGCTTCGCCATTAACTGCCGTACTTGGCTTAGATATAGCTGGTAAGCCGGTTGTAACAGATTTAAGAAAGATGCCTCATGGACTCATTGCAGGTGCTACCGGTTCAGGGAAAAGTGTATGTATTAATTCAATCCTTGTCAGCCTTCTATATAAAGCTGATCCAGATGAGCTTAAATTATTGTTGATTGACCCGAAGATGGTTGAGCTTGCGCCATATAATCATATTCCACATTTAGTTAGCCCTGTGATTACAGACGTAAAGGCAGCTACTGCATCATTAAAGTGGGCAGTTGAGGAGATGGAGAGACGGTACGAACTATTTGCACATGCGGGGGTTAGAGATATCAACCGCTACAATGAAAAAGCGGAGGAAAGCAGACAGTTTGCCAATAAATTGCCGTTTATCGTAATTGTCATTGACGAGCTGGCTGATTTAATGATGATGTCGCCAGCGGATGTTGAAGAGGCGATTTGCAGAATTGCACAGAAGGCAAGAGCTTGTGGGATTCATTTGATCATAGCGACACAACGGCCATCAGTGGATGTCATTACGGGGCTTATTAAAGCTAATGTGCCTACGAGAGTAGCGTTTTCCGTATCATCACAGATTGATTCTCGTACAATCATAGATATAAGCGGGGCAGAAAAGCTGCTTGGCAGAGGAGATATGCTTTTCCTCGAAAATGGTTCATCGAAGCCTGTACGTCTTCAAGGCACGTTCGTATCCGATCGTGAAATTGACGATGTTGTGTCACATGTTAGAAAAGAGCGTTCTCCAGAGTTTTTATTTGAACAAGAAGAACTGTTAAAAAAGGCAAAAATTACTGAGGAAGAGGACGAGTTGTTCTATGACGCATGCAAGTTTGTAGTTGATCATCAATCAGCATCAACCTCCTCACTTCAAAGAAGGTTTAAAATCGGATATAATCGTGCAGCCAGGCTGATAGACATGATGGAAGATCAAGGCTTTATCTCCGAAAATCGGGGCAGCAAGCCAAGGGACGTATTGATAACAGAGGCTGAACTGGAATCTAGTCATCATACTAGTAACTTCGAATAATTCATGTTAAGCTGTTTTTTTATGTAACCTTGTAGAGACAACTTAAGCTAAGAGTGATAAAATAAATAATGTTTTTATGGAAAAAACTCCTAATAAAAAAACAAAAAGGAGCCAGGCCGATGGTTACGAAGGAAGTCTCAATATTAAACTTGAATGAATATCGTGCCGAGAAGCAAGCTCAGAGTGAGAAATGCAGTTTACAGTTACACAGCATGGCGATAGATTATGTTAATCGCAGCGTGAATATTCGTGAGAAGGTGCGGGCCAAGCATATTTTTAGGAATAAGCTTGGTCTTCCAGCAAATCAAGCTTTGTTAGAACAGCTAGATGAAATATTTCTTGATTGGTTTTTATTTGACTATAAGACAATTCAAAGGACGACTATTTTTAATCTGTTTATTAAAGAGATGGCCAAAGACTTAAAGGAATATGAAATGATTCAGGCGGCGCTATGCATCTCTGCCGTGATGGAGCCTTTTGTAGTAACAGGTCAGCAAAGAAAAGATTTGTTCATCTTAAAATCGATGGTTGGAGAAATTTCTAATGTCCGCTTTAGTGATAACAGAAAGCTTAGTCTCCATAAAGGTTCCGCTCTTATGCTACGAAAAGTCCATGGGTTGGAGTATGATTTTGCATTGGGGCCAACCATGATATTTGCTTCTAAAGAAGAGTGTGAACGAATCAAGCATGCCTACAATAATATGAAAGAGACGCAATCAGATTTGACTTGGAGAGCTTTTTTAAAACTGCAGGCATTAGAAATACTCCCTCCTCTGAAACAATGGAGTGTAATAAAGGAGTAATTTTCTGATTGAAGGCTTATACTTATAATACGCACTGAGGTTCGTGGGACAAAAGATGTGTTTTAATTGAGCAGAATTGTATCATTCTAAAGTATTGGGAGCTATATTCTCTTTTCAGGAAACATGATACATAGTTTTTAAAAATGAATAATGCTATAATGATAAAATGTGATTTAAGAATGACCAAATTTCATCTAATTGATGGAATATGAGCAAAAATAGATATATGTCATATACTGTTTTACAGATATACGATGGTTGGAGGTTTCTTTATATGACTATTTACCATTTCGTAGGTATAAAAGGGTCAGGGATGAGTGCATTGGCACAAATCCTTCATGATATGAACTACAATGTACAAGGATCAGATATTGAAAAGCATTTCTTCACTCAGGTGGCACTTGAGGAAGCTGGAATTAAAATTTTACCGTTTCAAAAAGAAAATATCGAACCAGGCATGACGATTATTGCCGGAAATGCATTTCCTGATTCACACGAAGAGATTCAGGAAGCGTTAAGATTAGGTCTGCCTGTGATTAGATATCATCGCTTCTTAGGTGATTTTATGAAAAGCTTTACGAGCATTGCAGTGACAGGGGCCCATGGTAAAACATCAACAACAGGATTGCTTTCCCATGTACTGGCAGGTGCAAAGCCGACCGCTTTCTTAATAGGAGACGGAACAGGTAAAGGGGATCAGAAAGCGGAGTACTTTGCATTTGAAGCATGTGAGTATAGACGCCATTTCTTATCTTATCATCCGGATTATTGCATCATGACGAATATTGATTTTGATCACCCTGATTATTTTGCTAGTATAGAGGATGTCTTTTCCGCTTTTCAAGAGATGTCATTACAAGTGAAAAAGGGCATTTTCGCATGCGGTGATGATGAAATGCTACAAAAAATTCAAGCGAAGGTACCTGTCCTGTTTTATGGATTTGGTGAAGAAAATGATTTCCAAGCAAGAAATATCGTGAAATCCACTGAAGGCACAACTTTCGATGTATTTGTACGCAATACTTTCTATAATACATTCTCAATCGCTTCTTACGGTGATCACAATGTGTTAAACGCACTTGCTGTTATTGCTGTTTGCCATTATGAAGAAATTGATGCAGCAATCGTTCAGGCACAATTAACAACATTTGGCGGTGTAAAAAGACGGTTCACAGAAAAGGTGATTGGTAGACAAGTCATTATAGATGATTATGCCCATCATCCGACAGAAATTAAGGCAACGATCGAAGCGGCCAGGCAAAAGTATCCGGAAAGAGAAATTATTAGTGTGTTCCAGCCTCATACTTTTACAAGAACACAAACTTTCTTAGATGATTTTGCCGAAAGTTTGAATATGGCCGATCAAGTGTATTTATGTGAAATTTTCGGATCTGCGAGAGAAAATCATGGCAAGCTATCTATTGAGGACTTGCAGGCTAAAGTGTCTGGAGCTGTCGTATTAAATGAAGACAGAACGAGTATCTTAAAGGAACATAACGATAGCGTACTTATTTTCATGGGTGCAGGAGATATTCAAAAGTTCCAAAAAGCCTATGAAATGCAATTATAGTTGTAAGCACCTAACCCCCTAGTATACTTTGGGGGTTTCCTGCATTTGTGCTCTGTTACACATATACGGTTTTAAGGAAGAAGATGTAATTGGACTAAATGAGGTGTCTGCTCGACTTCCGCAAGAGAGAAGCGAGACAGACGAGAAGACACTGCGGCAACGACGAAACGGACCGACGCTCTCGATCAGTGAGCGAGAGATTAGTTTCCAAATAGCGCAGAAGAACCGAAAAAACGGTGCGCTACATGAAAAAGTGGTATTAAAAAGCAATGTAATTAGGACAGGAGAATAGCAGTTTGTTTTTTCATATACTCCCTTACTTTGACAAAAATAAGAAAGCAGACAAAATGACAAGATTGTTACATCGTTGGAAAACATTGAATAATCTAGGGGAAACAGCTACAAAAAACGAATAATAATTCCCTGTGTTAATTTCATATAATTAAAGTAACAAATGAAGGTGAGTGTTTATATTTTCCGATGCAAGAGCAGATACACGACTTCGCTATTGTTGCTTCCGTGGGATAGAAAGGATGAGTAAACGAGTGTTACTTACCGCACCATGTCAGAACATGAAAAGAGATACGACAGCTTTTTATATAAATAAAAAAGCTTGTAGAAAAACGATAGGTTTCTCTACAAGCTCTGGAAGAAGTCCATTGGATTTCTTCCCGTTCTATTATTTCAAGTTTTCTGGATTTAAAGATTCCAATTCAGGAATGACAAAACGGCCGTCTTTACGGATAAGGACATCATCAAAATAAATTGCTCCTCCGCCGTAATCAGGGCGCTGGATATTAACTAAGTCCCAATGGATGTTTGATTTATTGCCATTGTAAGCTTCGTCATAGCATTGTCCAGGCGTAAAATGGAAGCTGCCATCAATTTTTTCATCGAATAATATATCTTGCATTGGATGAAGAATGAACGGGTTCACACCGATTGCGAATTCTCCTACAAAGCGAGCGCCTTCATCAGTATCAAAGATTTTATTGATTCTTTCAGTGTCATTTGCTTCTGCTTCAACAATTTTTCCATCCTGAAATGTAAGCTTTACATTTTCAAAAGTAAAACCGTTGTATGGCGATGGCGTATTGTACGAAATGGTTCCGTTTACAGAATCGCGAACAGGGGCTGTATAGACTTCGCCATCAGGGATATTCATCTGACCTGAGCATTTAATTGCAGGAATATCTTTAATGGAGAAAGATAAATCTGTTCCTGGACCTGTTAAATGCACTTTATCTGTCTTGTTCATTAACTCAACTAAGTTTTCCATTGCTTGATCCATTTTTCCATAATCAAGGTTACATACATTGAAATAGAAGTCTTCAAATGCTTCAGTGCTCATTTTTGCAAGCTGTGCCATAGAAGCATTCGGATATCTTAAAACAACCCATTTTGTCTTCGGTACGCGGATTTCTCTATGTACTTTTTGACCGATTGTTGAGCCGTGGATTCTCATCTTGTCGTCTGGCACATCGGCATGTTCATTAATGTTATCACCTGAACGCAGGCCAATATAAGCATCCATTTTGCTCATTACAGTCGCTTCGAATTCAGCAGCAAGATTATATTGCTCTTCATGCGCTCCAAGCAGTAATTCGCGGTCAACTTGATTGTCTTTTAAAGTAACAAATGGATGCCCGCCTGCTGCATATGCTTCTTTAACTAATGCAGTAACAAGCTCTTTTTGCAATCCGAAATTCTCAATTAACACTTTTTCACCTTTTTGCAGGCGAATAGAATAATTAATTAAATTTTTTGCTAGTTGTTGAATACGAGGATCTTTCATCCTATTATCCCTCCGTAGAACAGAATAAATGTTACTAGTATATTGTAACCTAAATATTTTGTTTTTGTTTATTCATTTAAAAACTCTTTTAGATTGTGGTAATATTTACATAGAAATTAAAGGACGTTGCAAGGAAAGGATATCATCAGGTTTACTATACAGTTTAATTGGGAAAAGAAATAATATATCTTTAATTACAAATGCTGTAATGTAAAAACTTTCTTAAACTTCTCTTTAATTTTTTAATCAACTGGAGGTGTACCCTTATATGCAGATAATTTTATATTTGAGTGTGGCGGTTATTGCCATTGCCTTTCTCGTTTTAGTGATTTATTTAGCTAAAACTCTTTCATCCCTGCAAGTCACTTTAACAAGTGTTTCAACTACACTGGTCGGCTTGGAAAAGCAGCTGGATGGAGTAACAAGAGAAACAACCGAGCTGTTACATAAAACAAACGCACTTGCTGAAGATATTCAGCACAAGTCTGAAAGTCTTAATAATGTAGTAGACGCAGTAAAAGAAGTTGGAGATTCTGTTAGAACCTTTAATGGTTCTATTCAAAATATTACTTCATCTGTGAATACACAGGTTGAACTAAATAAAGACAAAATGGCTCAAATGATTAGTTGGGGCAATGTCATCTTAGAATTAAGGGACAAATACAAAAAGCGTAAGGTGGAACCAGTTCAAACCTATACTGCTGAAGAGCCAGTTCCAACTAAGAGAAGAGAAAGAGGAAGATCGTAAATTCTAATCTGGAGGTTGAAAGAGATGGGAAATCAAGATCGTAATCAAAATGATACTAAACAAGCAAATAAGAGTGAAGACAGCATTAATACAAAGGATTTTTTAATTGGTGCTCTTATTGGAGGAATTGTAGGAGCCGGGACAGCACTGCTGCTTGCACCTAAGTCAGGAAAAGAATTGATTAGTGACATTAATACCCAAGCTGCAAATTTGAAAGACAAATCCAGTCATTTAGCTGGTACAGCCAAGGAAAAAAGCAATGAACTTGTCCACGCAGCAAAGGAAAAAACGAATGAAATTTCACATACTGTTTCAAAGCAATCTTCAGAAATTATGGATAAGATTAAGCATATGACAACAAATGAAGAGACGCCTGCTGCTGAAAGTGCATTTACAACTGAAGGTGATGCGCAACTGAGGCTTGAAGAAACAAAAAAAGCCTTCGATGCAACAGAAGAGAAAGTTAATCAATAAATCAAAGCTGAACGATTTGTTTTCAAGGCGGTGAAGTGATAATATTACTTCACCGTCATTTAATGATTAGGAGGAGATTTAACATTATGGAAAGATTAACGAATCATGAAGAATTTGAAAAAGCATTGGCAGAAAACGATCAAATGCTATTGCTGAAGCATAGTAATACATGCCCAATAAGCGCGGACGCATATGAACAATATGAAAAATATACAAGTGAAAACAACAGCGTCAAATCTTACTATCTTATCGTCCAAGAAGATCGACCATTATCTAATGAAATTGCCGAAACTTACGAGATCAAGCACGAATCACCACAAGCTTTCTTCTTTAATAATAAACAAGTTGCTTGGCATACATCACATCGTAAAATTACATATGACACATTGGCAGCAGCTGTAAGTGAAGGGAAATAAAAAGCTCACAATAGTGAGCTTTTTATCATTTTGTTGCCTTATTTGGATTAGAGAAAATGACTTTCGTTATTGGCCAAACAATCTCGAGCTGGTCGCCATCCTGAATTTGTTCATGAAAGTTAGATTCCTCGCCATTTTTTAATAAAGTAAAGCTTCCGTTTGATTCATGGGGTATTTCGACTTGCACCTTTTTAAATATGTCTTGAAAAATAAAAGGTTCATTTGGCTCCTCTTTATAAATAAGGCGATCGCCATTGTAAATGAAGCTCTCTTCTTCCAAAGCTTCCTCATCACGCTTAACTGATATAAGCCTTTTTGTTAAAGCTAAAGGTTTTCCGTTGTAGGTAATGCGAATGGATTTTGATAGCGATAAACGTTTATGCCCAGCTAAACGGCGCAGCGTGATCGGTTCTCTTTTTTGAATATGAAACCTGTCAAGATGCTCGAAGGGAAAATGGATTTTTGCTTCTTGGCCATTTCTCAACAGCTTTCCAGAACCGGATGGTATGATTGTCGATTTATCATTGAGTGTGATGTTCATCGGCTTTAATTCATCCAAAAGGTCCTCTAATTGCAAGAACTTAAACATGTCTTCTATTGTTATTGGAACTTTGCACACTATTTTATCTCTATCATTGAGGCTTTCTTCCATTGAAATATTCTCGCCGTTACGTGTAATAGCAGAATGAACGATGTATTGTGCTTCGTTAATTTGCACCTGTTTTTTTGCTGCTTCTTCAATTAAGTCCTTTACACGGACTTCCGCTTTTTTTCCATCACTGCCTTTGAGAACTTTTAAGACATCACCATTTTGAACCTTGTCATCTAGTTTACATACTTGGTGATTAAGTGTTATTTCCGGAGCATGACCATGACTTCCAGGAATCGTAATATTGTTCTCATTTAAGGAGATAATCATAGCGAGTCCCGGTTTTCCATATAGCTGATTCACCTTTATCCCTGCAGCCAGTAAACAGTCGCCAACAGTCAATTTATTAATTTCAAATAGCCGAATCGGCTGTTCGTTCACATAAACTGTGCGGTATTGAACAGGCGCTTTATGTGCAGCGATAGCAATGCCGATTGGGGTGACCAGCTCTGGTCCAGCAGGCAGATCCGCTGACTTTGATAAAGATTGTATAGCTTCAATTCCGCGTATCGCTACTCTGTTAAAAGGGAGCTCAAGCAGCTCAGCAACTCTTGACGTTAAATCAGGTGTTTGACTGCCACCTCCTACAAGCATGACAGCGGTTGGAGAGCGTCCATTATTCAATTGATATATTTCATCACATATTGCTCCAGCAAGCCGGTCTATCGCTGGAGAAAGGTCTTTCATAATCGCATCTCGCGATAATTCTGACTGAAAGCCGAGAATGTCTGAAACTTTAATTGCCTCTTTTGTATTCAGCTCTTTCTTTACTTGTTCAGCTGATGGAAAGTCGAGTAATAAGTTCTCTTGAATTGCTTCTGTTACTTCATCGCCGGCTACAGGAACCATCCCATAAGCCACAACAGTGCCTAAGTCGGTGATTGCGATATCAGAAGTGCCTGCCCCAATATCAACAAGAGCCACATTCAGTTTCCTTATTGAAGGAGGAATAAGTACGTTAATAGCTGCTATAGGTTCTAACGTTAATGCTTCCATCTCTAATCCTGACCGCTGCAGTGCAGCAATTAGTGAATCGATAACGACCTTTGGCAAGAATGTCGCAATAATATCTACAGATGCAACATCTCCTGTTTGATCTATTAAATTACCGATTTCCTGGCCATCGATATAATAATGAAGGATGGAATAGCCTACACAATAATAATGGTGGCTTTTTTCTATTAGATATTTTTCTGCCACATTTGCTTGAGCTTGTTGAACCGCGCTTAGTTCTAAATGAAGTACGTCCTGCTTTTCCATAAGCGAATTTCCCTGAATGTTTATGGACGCAGAAGCATGTTCTGTTTTTAATGCTCTCCCTGCAGCAGCTACGCTGACTTTTTCCAAAGGTCCATAAGTTTCTTCAAGTTCATTTTTGATTTGTGAAATGACTTTTGAGACCGCTACTATATCGTGAATCTGTCCATCAAGCATTGCACGTTCCGAGTGCTCCTGACTGCGCATATCGATGATACTAAATTGATCATTCTGTTTTTCAAGAATGATACCTACAACTGATCGTGTGCCAATATCTAATGCAAAAATCCTGTTATTCTCATCGTTCAAGAGGATACACCTTCTTTATTTTAATAACTTTTTGCTTTATTACTTAAAAGCGTTTAATTAATAAAGAAAAATTTAGTGACAGATACGTATATTTCATATATAATAACCCTAATTATAAAAAATGTATCATATATTTTTAAGCCAATAAAGATGAATATGTCTGAATAGAGGTAGAATAAAAAGAATTCAACCATCTATGTGCTATTCTAACCTTCATATAATTCTTACGGCAATTTAATTTTTGAGAGGATGGGACTGTTATGGGTAAAGAACTAGAGCAATTACGTAACCGTGTGGATGAGATTAACCTTCAGCTACTAGCTTTAATTAATGAAAGAGCAGAACTTGTTCAAGAAATCGGAAGGGTTAAGGAAACACAAGGAGTTTATCGATATGATCCTGTCCGCGAGAGAGCTATGCTTGATTTAATTAAAGAGAACAATAATGGTCCTTTTGAGAATTCGACGATTGAGCATATGTTCAAAGAAATTTTTAAAGCGGGTCTAGAGCTTCAAAAAGATGACCATCGCAAAGCACTATTAGTTTCACGTAAGAAAAAATCAGAAAATACGATTGTTGATATAAAAGGTGAAAAAGTAGGCAATGGCCAACCGCATTTAGTGTTCGGTCCATGTGCAGTTGAATCTTACGAGCAGGTTGCTACAGTAGCGAAAGCTGTAAAAGATAAAGGCTTAAAGCTTTTGCGCGGAGGTGCATTTAAGCCAAGAACTTCGCCTTATGATTTCCAAGGACTTGGTCTTGAAGGGCTTAAAATCCTTAAAAAAGTGGCAGATGAATTTGATTTAGCGGTCATTTCCGAAATCGTTAGTCCTAGCGATATTGAGACGGCTGTTGATTACCTCGATGTCATTCAAATTGGCGCAAGAAATATGCAGAACTTCGAATTGTTAAAAGCAGCGGGCCAAGTAAATAAGCCAGTCTTGCTTAAGCGAGGCATGTCTGCAACAATTGAAGAATTTATCAATGCAGCGGAATATATTATGGCGCAAGGAAACGGGCAAATTATCCTATGTGAACGCGGCATTAGAACATACGAAAAGGCAACGAGAAATACGCTTGATATTACTGCAGTGCCGATTCTTAAACAAGAAACTCATCTGCCGGTATTTGTTGATGTTACTCATTCAACAGGCAGAAAGGATTTATTATTACCAGCTGCAAAAGCTGCATTAGCTATCGGAGCTGATGGCGTGATGGCGGAGGTTCACCCTGACCCTGCAGTTGCCCTGTCTGATTCAGCGCAACAAATGGATTTAAATCAATTTGATCAATTCATGAGCGAGCTAAGCAAATCCGCTTTAGTAAGAGTTTAAAAAAGAGTTCGGCCGGCTAGAGGCTAAAGATGTCTCATATAAAAAGCTAAACTGTGTTTCTTTAAGCCAGTAGCTTGGGCTGTGATGAATGTATCGTATCGTTCATTGCTCAAGCCGCCTCGACATTTTGAAGTAAGAGCCTTCTGCGTATGCCGAAGGCTCTTTTTCTCATTTAAGCATTGATGCTATATATTTCTAAGTGAAGCCGTTGAAAAAAGAGTCGTTCACGTAGATAAAATTAGAAAATCTAAGTTGTTTCATTTCCTCTAGCTAGTTCTTCATTGAATAGTGTTAAGTTTGACGGCCGCTGTCTGCTATTTGGTTGATTTGCCTTATTCACCTGCTGGTAAAGCACGTCCACATTTAGTGACTATTTTTTGACTTTTTCAGAAATATTTAGACATGGCGTTGCGGGGAGGGGCGCTCTGTCGTATGATTATACATAATTAAAGATTTGTTCGTACATCTAAGGATGATGTTACATAGGAGTAATACATAAGAACATGCTATAAAATAAAGATAGGAATATTAAAGGAGTGTTATAAAGTGAATATAACGATATATGATGTAGCGAGAGAAGCAAATGTATCTATGGCAACAGTTTCACGCGTGGTAAACGGAAATCCGAATGTAAAGCCGACAACAAGAAAGAAAGTTTTAGAGGTAATCGATCGTTTAGGCTATCGCCCTAATGCTGTTGCACGTGGTCTTGCGAGTAAAAAGACGACGACTGTAGGTGTGATTATTCCGGATGTCTCTAGTACTTTTGTTGCAGAGCTTGCAAGGGGAATTGAAGATATTGCAACGATGTACAAATATAATATTATTTTGAGCAACTCTGACCAAAACATGGACAAGGAGTTGCACTTATTAAATACAATGCTTGGCAAACAAGTGGATGGTATTGTATTTATGGGTGGCAATATCGAGGAAGAGCATGTAGCTGAGTTTGAAAAATCACCAGTTCCAATCGTTTTAGCAGCTTCAATTGAAAAATCAGAAACGATTCCCTCTGTTAATATTGATAATGAACAAGCTGCATTTGATGCGACGACTGCTTTTATTGAAAAAGGCCATAAAGAAATTGCGCTTGTCATTGGACCGTTACGTGAACCAGTTAACAAAGAGAAAAAATTAGCAGGCTATAAAAGAGCGCTTGAAACAGCAGAAATTCCATTTAAAGAAGAGCTTGTCATCGAAGGCGACTATACATATGACTCTGGGCTTGAAGCATTTGAGCGATTACTAGAGATCGATCCAAAGCCATCAGCCATTTATGCAGGGTCAGATGAAATGGCGCTTGGAATCATTCATGGAGCAACGGATAAAGGATATTCCGTTCCGGAAGATGTGGAAGTAATCAGTTCTGATAGCACTAGACTGGCATTGATGGTCCGTCCGCAGTTAACTTCTGTTGTACAGCCATTATATGATATAGGTGCAGTTGCCATGAGGCTGTTAACCAAGTATATGAATAAGGAAGAAGTAACAGACCATATTGTAGTACTTCCGCACCGAATTGAAGAAAGAGACTCAACAAAATAAATAGTACTGCCGATAGAAATGACATAACGGGATAGAAGCGAGAGAGGCAGCCCAATTGTTCTTTTTCTATGGCAGCAATTAGAATATCTGTTTAAGTAGAAAAAGTGGGTTTCTCTTTGCTTGTCAAAGTGAAAACTTCACTTTTTTGCTGTTAGAAAACGTGAAATTTTGCTTATCAAGGAATATAAAAAAAAGAGGATCATTTTAAATTCGCATAAGGAAAACTAAAGCGTTCGCCTCATGATTTGGCGAACGTCAAGTTTTTCTAATCGTGCAATGCGGGAGAGAGGAAATGAGAAAGCTAGATATGTTAACACCGATTGGACTAGTGTTCGGTGTTCTTATGGTTATTTTCGGCGTAGTTGCTACAGGAGGATTTAGCGGGATCAATTCTTTTTTTGATCCAGCCTCTATCTTCATCGTTTTTGGCGGGGTCATTGCTGGTTTACTCGTAAGCTTTCCATTAAAGGAATTGAAGCATGTTTTTATTGTCATTAAAAAAGGCTTTTCCCACGAGGAAAAATCGATTCAACAGCTTATTCAAACCTTTGTAAAGCTATCTGATCGCGCTAGAAGAGAAGGACTTTTATCATTGGAAATAGAACTGGCAAAAGAGCCTGACTCTTTTGTTCGGAAAGGAATCATCTTGGCTGTTGACGGTATGGAGCCTGCAATGATTCAGGATATAATGGATGCGGATATTTTAGCCATGGAAGAGCGCCATAAAAAAGGGCGCAGCATTCTAGAGAAGGCGGGAGAGTATGCGCCTGCATGGGGGATGATTGGAACATTGATTGGGCTCGTCCTCATGCTGAAAAATTTAGAGGACCCTGCTAATCTTGGACCAAGCATGGCTATTGCTCTATTAACAACACTATACGGCTCGTTATTAGCTAATTTATTTTTCATCCCAATGGCAGCAAAGCTTGAAGCACAAACAGAAGCAGAGGTTTTTTATAAGCAAATAATTATAGAAGGTGTAATAGGTGTCCAATCTGGGCAAAACCCTTCAGTCTTAAGAGAAAAATTAAGTGTATTCTTATCAGAAAAAGAAAGAAGAGAAGCAGAAGAGATGGAAGATGCCGAGGAGGCATTCAAACCATGAGGCGCAGAAAGAAACCGGAAAAACAAAAAAAAGGTGCTCCTGTGTGGATGGTTACCTATTCAGATTTAGTGACGCTTATTCTTGTGTTCTTTATTTTGCTATTTTCTATGTCGCAAATTGATATGATAAAATTTAAGGCCCTTTCAGAAGCATTTAGTAAGCATGCGATTTTTGACTCGAATTCGTCCATAATACCGCTGGATGAGCCACCTGATTCTACAGAGAATAATGATAATCAGGAAAGAGACAAAGAAAGCCACTCTCTTGATTCACTCATTACAGAGGTACAATCCTATCTTGAACTAAATGGCCTTGAAGATGTAATTGTTGCAAATAAAACCGAACGAGGAGTAGTCCTAGTTCTTCAAGAGCAAGTATTATTCGAAACGGGTGAAGCGGAATTAATTGATGACTCTTTTCCTTTTCTTGATAAATTGGGAGAAATGCTTGCCGCTATGCCCAACTTAATAAAAGTTGAAGGTCATACAGATAGCCGCCCGATTTCTAATTATCGATATCCATCTAACTGGGAATTATCTACAGCACGCTCAAGCAGTGTCATTCGTTATTTAAGTGAAAATCATGACATCAACAACAGAAGGTTCACTGCAATCGGATTTGGTGATACAAGACCAATTGCAGCAAATGATAACCCGGAAAATTGGGAGAAAAATCGCCGAGTAGAAATTATTATTGCAGATCCGGAATATACGGAAGAAGTGACTGAGGAGGCATCGTAAACGGTGAGCTCTTTAGTCTTTTTTTTATTTGAGAGGGCAAGGGAAGCAGGAAAAGAGGAAGTTCTCAAATTGGAGAGGTGAGGCTAATGATTTTATAAGCGATAAATCTGTTTAGACTAACATTCAAGAGCAATATTATTTATGTTCATCCAAACACTTCCCACCGCAAAGTAAAGAATGCCTAAAAAGCCATAGACTGGAAAATAGACATTCTAACTTATTGATTAGGTTAAGCTCTACTTCTAAGAGGATATAACGCTTTCTCCAATGTGTTAAGGTTCTTTTCGGTAATTTCACTTTTTCTAGGGATAGGCGCATACAGATTGGCCGGGTCTTCCCATGCTGTTGGCAGCGGTACGGGTGCTTTTTCCTGCCACTCTTTGACCCATTCATCAGGTAAAGCGCCACAACAGTTTGAGTTTTCAGTCATCTCCATCCAAATATGTGCCCAGGCGCGGGGAACGACTCTCCATAAATCATAGCCTCCACCTCCTACAGCGATCCATTTACCATTGCAGTATTGGTGCGCAAGTTCATGAGCTAATTTTGGAATCTCTTTATAAATTCGCATTGTTGCTGATAAATGAGTAAGCGGGTCAAGATAATGAGCATCTGCACCATTTTGAGTGAAGATGACATCAGGTTTGAAGAATTCAACAACCTCTTTAAATGATGTCCGATAGGCATTGAGCCATGATTCATCCTCTGTAAAAGCATCTACAGGAATATTAAAGGAGTAGCCATAGCCGTGGCTATGCCCCCGCTCATTTACGTTTCCTGTACCTGGGAAGAGGTAGCGTCCAGTTTCATGTATGGAAAGTGTGCATACATCTGGGTCATCATAAAATGCCCATTGAACACCATCGCCGTGATGGGCATCTGTATCAACATATAAAACTCTAGCATTATATTTTTCTCTTAAATACTTTATAGCAACAGAACTATCATTATAAATGCAAAAACCAGATGCTTTTCCTCTAAAGCCATGATGAAGACCGCCACCAAGGTGAAGTGCATGGTCAGCCTTGCCTTCCATTACATAATCAACAGCAGTCAGAGCTCCGCCGACCAAAAGGGAGCTCGCCTCATGCATTTGCGGGAAAATAGGTGTATCTTCTGTTCCAAGACCGTAATTTTCAGCCTTATCTTCCGCCAGTTCTCCCTTGCCTGCAAGCTTGACTGCCTGAATGTAGCCTGGATCATGGATAAGCAGCAATTCCTCATCAGATGCGGCACGAGGAGGAATAATCTGCTCGTCATTAATAGCGCCAAGCGACTTTAATAAATCAAGCGTTAATTTAAGGCGGACTTGATTAAAGGGATGGTCTGCATTAAATCTATAATTTAATAAATCATTTGAGTAAAGAAATACTGAACGATTCATGATGATCACATCCTCGGATCGATGGGCCAGAGTACTTCATGCCCTGCCTCCCTTAGGTCGTCTACAAGGGAAAGCGGATTCATCGTTTGAACTCTAAGCACAATAATTTTATAATTGCTATCTTTTTGATCAGGGTAAACTAAAACGCTTTGAATATTTGCTTTGCGATTGCGGATCACCGAGCTTACTTCAAACAGCATCCCTGATTTATTTGGAACCTTCACTTCAATTTGTGAACCTGGCTGGTGAGCTCCTGTCAATTCAACAAGCGTGTGAAGCAAATCTGTTTGTGTCACGATGCCAACCAGTTTTTCATTATTTAAAATTGGCAAACAGCCAATTCTATGTTCATATAGTGTTGCTGCGATTTCTTCGACAAAATCAAGCGGATGACCTGTAATGATATCCGTTTTCATCACTAATTTTAATGGGTTATTTACGCCTTCTTTAAATTTATCTGTATCAAAAATAGAAGGAGTTGCGTCTCTTAAATCTCTGTCTGTAACAAGCCCTACTAAGCTTTTATCCTCATCTACGATAGGAAGATGCCTAATTCTTTTCTCACGCATGATTTTTAGCGCATCAGCAATACTATGATTTTCTGATAAGACGACGATGTCTGTTTTCATGATTTCTTCAACAATCATTAGAATCCCCCTTCTGTTTTTAAAATTTTAATACATAAACCGATTCATAAATCGCAATTGATCAAACCGCTGTATTGAATCTTGGTCAATTCTTTTTCCGATTTTAACCATCAAACAATTGGCTGGATGAGAACTTATTTCCGGATCATCCGTAGCATACCAAACAAGGCCGCCGGCGTTCATCATCTTTTCCATTATTTTTCTGTACTCCCATACATTGAGGCCAGTCCCTTTTAAATCCCAGTGCCAATAATATTCAGTCGTGATAATAATATAATCTTCCATCGCATCATCCATCATCGATACTCTAAGAAGATTCTTTCCAGTACCAGAGCCGCGAAACTCCGGAATGACTTCAATCGCTCCAAGTTCGATTAGATTATCCATTTTCCCCTCTGACCATCTTTCTAACGGATCAGGATATAAATAGGTTACATAGCCTACAATGGTATCTCTATCTCTAGCAATGATAATTCTCCCCTCAGGCAAATCCGCTATTTCAACAAGTGCTTTTTTTGTTGTTCCGGGGGTCTAAACGAAACTAAATCTTTATGAAATTCATAATCTCTTAATAGGTTTGATGGAATAGGACCTTCAATAATCAATTCTCCCTTTGGCGTTTTCAATTCCATTGCATTATATGTTTTATGATGTTTCAATCTATTTCACCGCCTAAAAGCATTTTCATGATAACTCTATTATACATAATACCTTAAAGCGCTTTCATATAAATATTATATCTATTTTATGACAATTTGAAATTATTCGTTTATTGTTTTAGAATGGTTGTTAATAGAAATTATTGTTAATAAATATTTTAAAAATTGTGAAAAGAAAATATTTATACTATAATAATATCAAACAAATATATAAGGGGGAATAGGCAAAATGAAGTTGGAAGCGCTGCCAGTAATACAAGGTGAACATAATCTTAAAAATTATGAAGAAGAATATAAAAGCTTTGATTGGAGCAAGGCGAAGCAGCAATTTTCTTGGTATGAGTCCGGGAAGATGAATATGGCCCATGAGGCAATTGACCGCCATGCAGAATCTGATAAAAAAAATAAGGTAGCGCTGTATTACCGTGATGATAAGCGCAACGAGAAGTATACATTTAAAGAAATGAAAGAACTCTCAAACAAAGCCGGAAATGTGTTAAAAACAATTGGCGATGTGGAAAAAGGGGACCGGGTATTTATTTTTATGCCGCGTTCACCTGAGCTATACTTCTCAGTACTAGGAGCGATTAAGCTGGGAGCCATCGT
Organism: Cytobacillus horneckiae; assembly: GCF_002835735.1. Lineage (GTDB taxonomy): Bacteria > Bacillota > Bacilli > Bacillales > Cytobacillaceae > Cytobacillus > Cytobacillus horneckiae. The sequence goes on from NZ_PISD01000066.1 coordinate 52,942, forward strand.
AGGTCCATTATTTGAAGCTTTTATGGAGGGTGCAGTGACGGACCGCCTGGCAGACAGCGAAGCTAAAGTATTAATTACGACTCCTGAATTGCTTGATAGAGTACCTGCGGATAAGCTTCCTCATTTAAAGCAAATTCTAGTCGTAGGTGAAAATATTGAGGAAAATGATTTAATTGCAGATTTCAATAAGCAAATGAAGGATGCCAGCAAGCACTTAGATGTTGAGTGGGTAGAACCGACTGATGGTCTGATTCTGCATTATACTTCAGGCTCAACAGGCAAACCAAAGGGCGTCCTGCACGTTCATAATGCGATGATTCAGCATTATCAGACGGCTAAATGGGTGCTGGACTTTAAAGATGAGGATGTTTATTGGTGCACAGCTGATCCAGGCTGGGTAACCGGTACATCTTACGGTATATTTGGTCCATGGTTAACAGGTACTTCAAATTTAATCGTCGGTGGAAGATTTAATCCTGAATCATGGTATCAAATGATAGAAGAATATGGAGTCACTGTATGGTATAGTGCACCAACTGCTTTCCGTATGTTAATGGGAGCCGGAGACGAAGTTGTTAAGAAGTTTGACTTGAGCTCGCTCCGCCACGTATTGAGTGTTGGCGAGCCTTTGAATCCAGAAGTAGTTAAATGGGGAGTAAAGGTGTTTAACAAGCGAATCCATGACACTTGGTGGATGACTGAAACTGGTGCACAGCTAATCTGCAACTATCCATGCATGGAAATCAAACCTGGTTCAATGGGGAAACCGATTCCGGGCGTAGTCGCTGCGATTGTCGATGATCAAGGAAATGAGCTGCCTCCTAATAGAATGGGGAATCTGGCAATTAAGAAGGGCTGGCCTTCTATGATGCATACAATCTGGAATAACGAGCAAAAATATGATTCCTATTTTATGCCTGGTGACTGGTATGTATCTGGTGATTCTGCTTATATGGATGAGGAAGGATATTTCTGGTTCCAGGGGCGTGTAGATGATGTCATCATGACTTCTGGAGAACGAGTAGGCCCATTTGAAGTAGAAAGCAAGCTGCTTGAGCATCCGGCTGTTGCTGAAGCAGGTGTGATTGGAAAGCCTGACCCTGTACGCGGGGAAATCATTAAAGCATTTATCGCTTTAATGGATGGACATGAGCCTTCAGACGAATTAATTGAGGAGATTCGTCAATTCGTGAAAAAAGGCCTTGCCGCACATGCTGCACCACGCGAAATTGAGTTCCGCGAGAAGTTGCCTAAAACAAGAAGCGGAAAAATCATGCGCCGTGTCCTAAAAGCTTGGGAGCTCGATTTGCCGACTGGTGATTTATCTACAATGGAGGACTAAATTTATATTGAAGTTAAGAAGGGCAGTGAGGGAGAAAATCATTATGATTTACCTTCACTGCTTTTCTATTTTCACTATATTAAAAAAGAAAAGCGCCATAATGGCGCTCAGGCTGTATGGAAACTCCTTTCCAAATAGGAAGGGTTTTGGATTTTCCGAGGCTTACGCTCGCTTTGAGCACTTCGAGCGTCGAGCAGCTTCGACGCTACTCACCTTTAGTGTCTCGACTTCTACTCAGAGCAGCGAGATACCCGAGACCATGGAAACTTCCACTCCGCTCCAACTATTGGAATATTGATTTATAAGTATTGACGGAAATTCGTCTTAGCGCATTTTACGCATAACTATCCCCATTTTTGATTCCAGTTTCACAGTCTATGACCATTTTCCGCTTGCCTACACCCAATTTCGGTTCCAGTTACACAATCTAAGACCATTTTTCGCCTACCTACACCCAATTTTGGTTCCAGTTACTCAATCTATGACCATTTTTCGCTTACCTACACCTAATTTTGGTTCCAGTTACTCAATCTAAGACCATTTTCGCTTGCCTACACCCAATTTCGGTTCCAGTTACACAATCTAAGGCCATTTTCTGCTTGCCTACACCCAATTTCGGTTCCAGTTACTCAATCTAAGACCATTTTTCGCTTACCTACACTCATCTTTAATTTCAGTTACACAAAAAAGGAAGTATATTCATTACTATAACAACAATCGAATGAAGCAAAAATTAAAAGGACTGAGTCAAGTATAATACCGAACTCAGTCTGCGGTTGCATAAAAAATGTGTCTAACTTTATCCAGGATCTCGACCGTCTCGCTATTCCCACGAGTCGAGCGGACACCACCTCTCCAAATCCAGCAAAAATTTACTTGTCTTCACTTTATGAGGTGCTCTGAAGCAGCAAGTAGCTGTTTACTCCTTGTCTTCAATTTGGCTCTATGTTTCTCAAAAAAAAATCAACAAGCCGGGCAATCGGCTTGTTGAGGTCATTCTATGCTTTCAGTTCTTCTTTTTCATAAACCGGTACCCATCCTTCAGGTGTAACAAATAAGCGAACGGCAACGACTTTGCGATCATCTGCTAAAGTGAAGTAGTGGCGCGTGTTTTCTGGAACAGAGATTAAGTCGCCGGGATCAAGATGTACCTCGATGAAACGCTCCTCATTTCCTCCTTGGATAATAAACACACCGTGGCCGCTTACGATAAAACGGACTTCGTCATCTGTGTGGTGGTGCTCTCTTTGGAAGTTTTTCAGCAATTCATCAAGGTTTGGATTGGGTCTGAGCGCCATAAAAGGCGCTTTTCTTTTATGATTCTTCCCCGTTGTCAGCTGGAGAATTATTGTCTTCTTCTTTTTTGTCTTTATCTACATCCTCTGGTTTATCAGGGGTAGGTTTTTCTTCGTCTTTAGGTTTTTCTTCTGTTTCATTTTCTTTTTTATCTTCGTCTTGTTTTTTTACATCTTTATCTTTACTTTTATCTTTATCTGCAGCTGTTTCCTTTTCAGCTGCTTCCTTTTTGCCTAATTCAACAACATTAGAAGGAGAAGATTCCTTACCGGCAATATCTACTGCTGTGACATGATAGCTGCCATTGCCACCTTTATAACTTAAGCTATCTCCGGCTTTTACAATGCCAACCTTTTTGCCATCTTTATAAATACGATAGCCGATCACATCACCTTCAGGATGCTTGCCCCATGAAATAGAGCCTCCTGATGCTTTAATGCCAGGCGCACCTGGAGCTTTGCCGTTATCTGCCATCTTGTTTGCGGCAACAAGAACATTTGACCAGCGATCCTTTTTCGGAATTAAGTCGCTAGGGTTCGCTTTGATGCCAAACAATTGTTCAATATAATCTGGATCAAGCACCATTCCCGGTTCAGAAAATTCTTCTGGTGTCGATTCTAATGCAAGATATTTCATATCGCCAATCCGAACTAAACGGCCAGTGCCTAAACTTTTATCTGTTTGAGTTGGTACAAACTTAGCATTAAATAAATCCGTATCAACGAGTCCTGCTTTCGAACATGCTTCAGACGGTAGCAGTCCGGAAATCGCACAGAATGATCTGCTGACGATGCCGTCAGGTCTCTTGAAGGTGGAGTTTGGTTTCATTAATTCAGGGTTAACATCATAGGCAGCATTTACTAAATCTGCCCAAAGGTAATTGGTCCGCATACTATAAGAAAGATTTCCACTCGCTTTTAGCGATTTTGGTGTATCGTAGCCGGTCCAAATCCCTGCAGTGACATTAGGATTAGAGGCAACAAACCAGGCATCTTCAAATTGGTTACCTGTACCTGTTTTACCCGCCCAATCGGCGCTGAACTTCAATCTGCTCTTGATAGCTGTCGCTGTACCGTTATTGATAACACCGCGCATCAAGTCTAATGTTAAATATGCGGTTTGCGGACTAAATACGTCCACTTCTTCTTTTTTATGCTCATATATCAAATTACCTTGTTTATCGGTAATTTTTTCAATAATGTAGGCATCGATAAATTTACCGTTATTGACAAAGGTTGTATAGGCGTTTGTATTTTCCTCGACAGACACACCTTTCTGCAAGGCCCCTAATGATGCAGCCAGGTTGACATGGTCATCTTTAGTCAAGGAAGTAAAGCCCATTTTTTCAAGATATGTTGTTGGTCTCTGATCTTTAATATCTTTATAAAGTTTCGCAGCCGGTACGTTAAATGATTGTTCCAGTGCATATCTTGCTGATACAAGTCCATTATATGTCATCGTATAGTTGTTGGGCCATGGACGCCCAAGACCAGGGTTGAGGTACAGTGGTACATCAGGCAGGATAGTACCCGGCTGCGCTTTACCCATTTCAAATGCAGGTCCATATACGAGAAGTGGCTTCATTGTAGAGCCGTTTGGTCTAATTGTACCCGTAGCGTGGTTAACTTCAGGATTAATAGAGACGTTTTTACCGCGGCCTCCTACAAAACTAATGATTTTACCTGTATTGTTTTCAATCAGCATGGCGCCGACTTCCACTGGCTCCATTACTTCCTGATCTTTTCCATCTACTATTTTCATTTGTGCCTTTGCTGGACCGTAATATGGGTAGTCCTTCGCCACTTTTTGCCATGCATCATATATTTTTTTATCCACTGTAGAGTGAATGCGATAGCCGTTTTGCCTGATGGCACGATCAGCCAGCGTTTTGTATTCCTCGGCGAGTTCTCCGGTTAAATCCTTTTCTTCATATCCATCTTGTTCCGCTAAAATTCCGGCAAGTAATTCTTTAGCCCTCTCCTGAATTTCATTCGTCAAATAAGGATAATTCTCAAGGGCATCATCGTTTTTAGGCTTTCTAAAGTCTCCGACGATATCATAATCAAGCGCTTTGTTATACTCATCTTGAGAAATTCTTTCGTCATCGTACATTCTCTTTAAAACTGTATTCATCCTGCTAATGCCTGGCTGAAGGGATTCTTCATCCTTCAATCCGCCGCCCTGCATAAAGGGAGTATAGCCAAATGGGCTTTGAGGCAGACCGGCAATAAAAGCAGATTGTGGAAGGTTTAAATCTTTTGCATCCACACCAAAAAGCCCTTGCGCTGCAGATTGAACACCAGCGACATTTCTACCCTCTGCATTTCTGCCAAAAGTTGAAACATTTAAGTAGGCTTCAAGGATTTCATCCTTTTCGAAGAACCTTTCTAATCGCAGGGCAAGTAAAATTTCCTTTGCTTTACGATCAAAGGATACTTCATTCGTTAAGATTTGGTTCTTGATTAATTGCTGGGTTAAAGTACTGCCGCCTGACTGCGTACTGGAGTTAGTGACCTCCTGGAAAAGCGCACGCATAATCGCTTTTGGCACAACACCGTCATGCTCGTAGAAATATTCATCTTCTGTTGCAATGACCGCGTCTTTAACATATTCCGAAACATTATCGAGCTTGACTTCTTCGCGTTCAAGGTCGGTCCGGACTTTGCCGAGATAAACATCATCAGCAAAATATAATTGTGAGGTTTCCTCGTAATTATAAATATCTTTCTTCATATTTTCGTAGGAACGAATCGGCTCATCCTTTACAAGCGATGCAAAATAGCCTGCACCGGCAGCACCAGCAAAAGCACCGCCTAAGATGACAGTTATCATTATAAGTAATAATAAGTTCCAGACAACTTGATATGTAATACTGGCACCTTTTTTTGCTTTTCTATTAGTTAAAAAGCCGAAAGCAGGTTGTGCTTTTTCGATTAGTTTCCTGAAGGCTTCTTTCATTCGCATCAATCCCCCTAAAATCACATACATTATAGCACATCAATCTCTACAATATGACATGGTTCGAGATTAAGTTGGAATTTTCCTTTTTTTCGACATTATTTATAGGAAAGAAATCCTAACTAGTTTTTTTGTTTGTAAGCAATAAGTATTAGGAATGAAGAAATGTGTGTAAAAAGCTAGCATGATATTGACATCAGTATCTCCAATATGATAAAAATGCTTTAATAAATCTTTTATATGATGCATTGATGGGACTCCCAGTAGTACTTCTATCCCTGTTTAAAGAAAGCTGACGTTTGCTGCGAGTCAGTACAAATAGAAGGATGAATTACCTCCCTGAGCATTCGCTGTCAACCTGAGAATCGTCAGTTATAGCAGCGGACGGTTTATCCGTTATCAGCAAGAGTGGAGGATTGTATAATTCTCAATTTTGGGTGGTACCGCGCACACAATGAATGATGCGTCCCTGCATATTGCAGGGACGCTTTTATTATGGCTTGAATTAAAGGAGGACTTTGGAATGAATTTAGTGGAAGATTTGCAGTGGAGAGGGATTATTTATCAGCAAACAGATGAGGAAGGGTTAAAGGATACTTTAAATAAAGAAAAAATCTCACTGTATTGCGGTATGGATCCTACCGGTGACAGCATGCATATTGGTCATTTACTACCGTTTTTAACGTTGAGAAGATTTCAAAATGCAGGTCATCGTCCCATTGTTTTAGTTGGTGGGGCAACAGGCTTAATTGGCGATCCAAAAGCAACAGAAGAAAGAACGCTGCAAACGATTGAAAAGGTGCAGGAAAATGTGAAAGGTTTGACGAAACAGTTAGAAACAATCTTTGACTTTGAGGGCGAGAATGGTGCTACGCTCGTGAACAACTATGACTGGACTTCAGGAATGAATATTGTGACATTCTTAAGGGATTACGGAAAGCATATAGGAATTAACTATATGCTCGCTAAGGATACAATAGCTAAACGGCTTGATACAGGGATTTCGTTCACAGAATTCACATATACAATCTTGCAAGGCATGGATTTCAAACATTTATATGAAAGACATAACTGTAAATTGCAAATTGGCGGGAGCGACCAGTGGGGCAATATTACAACCGGTCTTGAACTGATCCGCAAAATGATTGGCGAGGGTTCGAAAGCATATGGAATGACCATTCCGCTCGTAACGAAGGCGGATGGAACGAAGTTTGGCAAAACAGAAGGCGGAGCAATCTGGCTTGATCCGGAAAAAACATCTCCATATGAGTTCTATCAGTTCTGGATTAATACAGCTGATGCAGATGTGGTCAAATACTTGAAATACTTTACATTCCTTTCAAAAGAAGAGATAGAAGCATTGGAACAATCTGTACAAGAGGAAGCTCATCTGCGCAAAGCGCAAAAAGCACTGGCCGAAGAGATGACAAAGTTGATTCATGGAGAAGAGGCGCTAAAGCAAGCAATCAAAATTACTGAAAGCCTATTTAGCGGCGACATTAAAAATCTGACTGCAGCAGAAATAAAAGAAGGCTTTAAGGATGTTCCTTCCTACAATCATGTAGAAGGCAAGGAAGCAACAATCGTAGATTTGCTTGTTGCAGCTAAAATATCTCCGTCAAAACGACAAGCACGTGAAGATGTTACCAATGGAGCGATCTATGTAAATGGCGAGCGAATTCAAGCGCTTGACTATATTTTAGATGATAAAGATAGAATTGAAGGGCAATTCACAGTTATTCGTCGCGGCAAGAAAAAATATACATTAATTAAATATTAATGTTGTTGATACCCCGATTGAAGTTACATTCAAACGGGGTTTTATATAGCAAAAGAATGCTTTGCTCCCATTTTTAAAAGCTGTAAAAGCATTGCATTCATGTTACATTTCTGATGAAAGAGTGTAAAAGGTATCTTTTTCATTGGATTTACTTTATAATGCGCACTAGATGATTTTATTAGAAAAGCATACTTCTATTTTAAGGAAGGAGAACGATGATGAAAAAATTAATGCTTTTATTTATAACCGGTCTAATGATCGTAGTATTAGCTGCTTGCGGAGGTAATGAAGAAGGCAAAGAAGCAAAAACTGAAGATCAACCAAAAGCAGCTGAAGCTGAACAGCAAAAGCAAATGGAAGAAATGGAAAAGAAATTAGAAGCACAGCAAGTGGATGAAAAAGAAACGGTTGTCGTTGTGAATGATAAAGAAATTCTAGGAAGAGACTACAACAATGTCCTTTCATCTATACAAATGCAAATGCAGCAAATGGGACAAGATCCGACTGCTAAGGACGTAGCAAAGGAAGTAAAAAATCAAACAATTGACAGCTTAGTGGGACAAACACTACTTCTTCAAGAAGCGGATAAAAAAGGTTTTAAAGCTTCAGAAGAAGAAGTTAAAAAGCAGCTTGAAGAAACAAAAAAACCATTCAAATCTGAGAAAGAATTCGAAGAAGCGTTGAAAAAATCGGGCATCGATTTAAAAACATTAGAAGCTCAAATAGCTGATGGCATTAAGTTTAACAAGTACGTTGAGAAAGAAATACCTGCAGGTGAAATAAGCGAAGAGGAAATCAATAAAGCTTATGATCAATATGCTGAACAAGGAAAAAAAGCAGAGCAAGAAGTTCCTAAACTAGAAGAAGTTAAACCGGATATCGAAAAATCTCTTCAGCAGCAAAAGCAGCAGGAAAAACTTGCTCAGCATGTCGAAGAATTGAAGGGAAAAGGGAAAATTGATATTAAAATATAAGTTGTCACAAAGAGGAAAGAACAGCAGCTGCTGTTCTTTTTTTATTTTTCGCCAGAATCGACAAAAGAAACCAGTTTTTGCGTGAATCAATAAAAAAGTGGTATCAAATAGCAAAAAATAACCAGTCTTCGTCTGATTCGAAAAAGAAAACAATGGCTTTCACAAAAATAGAGCTCTATTGTTGACCAGCTTGTTAAAACCATTGAAAGCTCGAATATGTACCTTCTGATTTACTCATACTATCTTTGATTATTAATTAGAAAGGAGCAGATGGAAGATGGGCAAAACAAAACGAGGCAATGCGAATGCACAGCGTAATAAGAATCAAAAAGAAGGCAGCAGGGTTAGTGAGGAGCTTGTTGAATTCACCACTGCTAGGAAAGAAAGAGACAAAAAACCTTTAGATTGATCTATTTTTAACGGAGTTCCTCGTTGCTGAAACGGGGGCTCTTTATTGTGGCTCTCCTTTGGCTTCCTCTCAAAATCCACGTGTAAAAGCCTTGCTACATAAGCTATAGAGCAAGGCTTAGAGTATGGCCGTTAGGCACAAACCTTTATTTGCGAAAATTTAATAGCCTTTTGAAAGGACATTGAGGTAATGATGTTTCATCGTCCCGGAGAAAATATTGTTTCCACTCCAAGTTGCCTTCTTCTCCATATGTCTTTAAATCTGGATGAGGTGATATACGATCGTAACGAGTAAGACGATTGCGGATAGATGCTTTTGTGTTTTTTGCTTTCTTATTGTTTTTTTCGAATTGTTCTAAGACCCATCTTGGGGTCAATGCGAGCATGAAAAATGGAAAATAACGGCTTTTTCTTTTTTTATGGCTAGGAGTCGCACAGTACACGAAATATGGTTCTTTTTGAAAGCAATATTCCCAAATCTGATTCTCTGGTTCCATTGGAATATTGGCCGGCCATGATTCTTCATCATACAAGCTAACATTGCTTAAGAGGCTCCAAAACAAGTCCTCGTATGCTTGCACAGAAAGTTTTTCACTGTTATTGCTGAATATGATTAAGGAGGCATACTGCCCGGTTTCTTTAGATATAGTATTATATTCCTTCAGAATTTCAGCGAGGTCTTTGCCAGCAGAATGGCTTTTGACATCGTCCAAAAAGCTAAAGCGCAAGTGTCCAAGATAATTTCCTTGTACTGCCGGAATACAGGGGAATGCATCCACTGTATTCTTTAATTTTTCTTGAAATAGCTGATATGCCTCTCTTTTCCAAGCTTCTAAATGATTTATTTCATTACCTCTAAAAATTTGTTCATTCATACATACCCTCCTCAGAAGATATATTATGAATATGCATTGTTAAAGTACATTGTCTTTTTATTAATTTACAGGGCTATCAAATAATATTGTAAGAAGCTGTCCCAAAAGGGTCATTAAAATGAAACCTTTTTATGTACAGCTTCTTTTTCTATCCAATGGATGGTATGGAGAATAAGTTTTTTTTCTGTTTCCTCTTTATTATCCCTTCAGTTCCGAATTCTTCATAATTTTTCACCCAGTTAATAATCTGCTTATGTGATTTTACACCATATTTCTTAGCTAAAAAATAAACACCATAAATGTTAGATTTTCAACTTTAGCTTTTGGGGTGCATCACAATCTTCATCACATCTATGGTTTTTCTTAAAAAGGTCCTTTTGAGACAGCCTTATGCCGATTTTTAGGTCCTCAATGAAAAACGTTAAACCGCATCTTTCACATCATCCTCATCCTCATAAATATTTTCATAAGTAAGAAGCTTATATTGTTTGTATCGAGTAATCATAAAATAGATACCTAATAACCACCAGCCTGCAAAGATCATCCATTCTTGCTTGCCAAGACCTGCGGGCATACCTGGCAGGTAAAGGATGATAAAGCAGACAGTCAGTATGGCTGCAATCCAGCCAATGATGGATGATTTTCCTGCTTTAAATGGGCGAATCATAGCTGGTTCAGATTTTCTTAAGAGCAGGAAGGAGATTGCCACCGTGAAGTAGGCGAGTACGATGGTTAATCCACCAGCATTTACAAGCCATCCAAGCATTGGTGCTCCGAAAAATGGGCTGATTGCTGATAATAAGCCAATAAAGATAATTGCATTTGTCGGTGTTCCATATTTGGGATGAAGTTTACCGAACCATTTAGGAAGCATATAAGTTTCAGCCATTGCAAAGATGATGCGGCTTGCGCCTAAAACAAAGGCGTTCCAGCTTGTAATAATTCCTGCAACTCCTCCGAGAACAAGAATAACTCCGAAAATATCACTATTAAAGAGGTTGCTGATGGCGTCTGCAGTAGGGAGTACGGATACTTCTCTTGAGTCGGCATCTAATCCAAATCCTACTGAATATATGACGGCTACATAGAAGAAAACTGCGCAAATAACAGAAGCGAGTAATAGTTTGCCAATTGATCGAGGCTTCATGTCCATTTCTTCTGCGGCTTGTGGGATTACGTCGAATCCGACAAATAGGAATGGTGTTGCGATGACAACGCTCAGGAAGCCGGCAGAGCTAGCAATCCATAACGGATCTGCGTTTGCCATACTACCATTTGTCACTCCGCCAAAAATAAGCATTAAACCCACTAAGACAATTAATAAGGTCATGACCATTTGGAAAAAGGCTGCTAGTTTCGCACCAAAATAATTAACAGCGGTGACGATAATAGAACCAGCTACACCGACAAGTACCCAAGATAAATACACATCATAGCCTGTGATTGTGTACATATATATGACCTTGTAATTAGGAAAGAGATATTCTATAACATTAGGGAAAGCAACAGCTTCAAAGGCAACAACGGAAACATAGCCTAGTATGATGGCCCATGAAGCAATGAAGGATCCGTTCGGTCCAATTCCCCGAAGTGCATAGGCGTGTTCACCGCCAACTTTAGGCATACTTGAAGCAAGCTCAGAATAGGTTAGTCCAACAAATAGAACGAGGATACCCCCAATTAAGAATGCTAGTATTGCTCCCATAACACCTGCATCAGATACCCATTTACCTGATAAAACAACCCATCCCCAGCCAATCATTGCTCCAAACGCAAGGACTAATGCATCAGTATGCGTAAGTACTTTCTTTAACTTCGGCTTATCTCTCAATTCGCTCATCTCCTTTATTAAAATAGTCTGATAAATAATGCGCGATAGATACATTTATATTTGTCTAAATATTGAGAAAATATATAATGGAAAAGTATAAACTCAGAAAACTAATAGAAAAAACTATTCATTTAAGCCTCTTTAATAATTAAAATCTATACTATATAATCTTATTATTGATTATTTTCAAAAAATAAGGAGGCGAATTATGTCAGTATCAATCACTCTTGAAGAAAAAATATTGGAAGCCATTATTAAAACATCAAATAACAATATTACGATCACTGATCAACACGGTAATATTTTGTATTCGAATCCTGAACATTGGACGGTTTACGGTATAGAGCCAACTGATCTTACTGGACAATCAGTATATACTCTTCAAGATGAAGGCATACTTTCTCCTTCAATTAGCGCAATGGTGATAAAAGAAAAAAAAGAAGTGCAAGTCATGCAACACACGATTACAGGAAAAGTTATTATGTCCACAGCCTATCCTGTATTCAATGAAACCGGAGAACTCATTCGGGTCATTAGCTATGCTCAAGATCAAACAGAAATTTTAAACCTTCATCAGCAATATGATCAACTAAAGGAAAAAGTTAAAGGCTATCAAACTGAAGTGAAGAATCTTAGGCAGAAAAATGGTATCTCGTATAGAAGTAAAGCGATTCAACAAGTCTTCGAAACGATAAATAGAGTAGCAAATTCTGATGCAACCGTGTTATTTCTAGGGGAGTCCGGTGTTGGAAAAAGCATGTTTGCTCAAACACTTCACAGCCTTAGCCCGCGTGAAACCGAACCTTTTATAGAAGTAAATTGCAGCACCATTCCTGAGCATTTATTCGAATCAGAGATGTTCGGCTATGAATCGGGTTCTTTTACCGGTGCATCTAAACACGGAAAACAAGGTCTCATTCAACAAGCTGATAATGGAACATTATTTTTGGACGAAATTGGTGAATTACCATTAAATATTCAAGTCAAACTTTTAAGAGTGATTCAAGAAAAAAAGTTCATTCCTGTAGGAGGTAAAAAGGAGATCCACATAAACTTTCGTTTAGTTGTCGCAACAAATCAAAATTTAGAGAATATGGTACAGAAAGGCACTTTTCGTAGCGACCTATATTATCGTTTAAATGTAATACCACTCCAGATTCCTTCCTTGCGTGAAAGAAAAGAAGATATTGCCCTACTAATGAATCACTATTTGCAAATTATGAATACAAAATATCAAGCATCTAAAAGGCTGCATTCAAAAACTTTTGACTATCTTGTCCAATACAGTTGGCCTGGAAATGTTCGCGAGTTAGAAAATCTAATTGAACGGCTAGTTCTAACATCCGAGGAGTCCATTATTACACCAAGCTCTCTTCCACAGGCTATAAGAGGACAACTCTCGTCTACAGAAGAGAAATCCTCTTATTTACTCGAGAAACTTTTCCAAGATAAACGAAATCTGAAAGAAATATTAGAAGAAACCGAGAAATTTATTCTGTTAAAGGCATATGAAGAATGTAAATCAACTTATCAAATTGCGAAAATGCTTGGTATAAGCCAGCCATCGGTCGTTCGTAAATTAAAGAAATATAAATAATGAGTTTTAAGCAGCCTCCTGCCTCGCTCATGCCAGTTTTTTATTTATTGAGCGGATGGAGAGATTGTTACAGTTTTATAGGTAGTAAAAAACTCTTTTGCTGCTTGTCCTTGTTCGCGACTGCCGGAACTGGATTCCTTCATTCCGCCAAACGGGGCTTGTGGTTCTGCCCCGCCTGTTTCTCCGTTTATTTGAACTAAGCCAACCTCACTATTTTGAATAAAGTGAAGAGCTTGATCTAAATTGGTTGTAAAAAGCGAAGCACTTAATCCATACATATTATCATTTGCTTTAACAAGTGCTTCTGCATAATTTTGGACCTTTATTATACATAATACAGGTCCAAATATTTCCTCTTTGGCAATCGTCATATCTTTTGTCACACCGCCAAAAATTGTTGGTTCAACAAAATAACCGCCATTGTAATCAGCCCCAGCTAATTTACCTCCCCCGTAAAGTAGCTCTGCTCCCTCATCCACACCTTTTGCAATATAAGCTAATACTTTATCGAATTGTTTTTTTGAAGCGATAGGCCCCATTCCAACAGATGAATTAAATCCATCTCCTACTTTTATTTGCTTTACTTCATCAAGAAGTTTTTCAACGAAGGAATGATAAATCTCATTAACTACATATGCGACACTTGTTCCTGTACAGCGTTGACCAGTTTGTTTCATTGCTCCTTCAATCGTTCGCTTTGCAGCTAAATTCAAATTTGCATCCTCGAGAACAATGACTGGATTTTTTCCGCCAAGCTCTAACTGATATTTTTTATTATGTTCAACAGATTTTGAAGCGATCTTTCTTCCAACGGAATTGGAGCCTGTAAATGTGATGGCTGCTATTGCAGGGTGCTCCACTAACTCATTTCCAACCGTATCACCGTCCCCATACACTATCTGCAATACTGCATTTGGAATACCTGCTAGATGAAATACTTCAGCAATTTTCTTAGCGGTCATGCTGGATTCCTGAGATGGCTTCCAAACGACTGTATTCCCATATACAAGAGCAGGAGCAATTTTCCAAACAGGGATTGCTACTGGAAAATTCCAAGGTGTAATTGCAGCTACTACTCCTACAGGAACTCGCAGTGAGTAAAGCGTATTTGCCGGATTATGTGAAGGGAGTATCTCGCCAATCCCGCGGGTTCCCTCTTGTGCATAGTACCTTAATATAGCTGCTCCACGAAGAACTTCTCCAACCATTTCAACAAATCGTTTTCCCATTTCTTTTGTCGCAATGGCTGCGATCTCATCCTTATCTTTCTCTAGAATATCCGCCGCTTTTTGCAGGAAATCGCCTCTTTCTAAAGAGGACCTATTTTTCCATTGTATCTGTGCTTGCTTAGCAGACAAAACAGCTTTTCTTACATCTTGAATTGCAGTTTCCTCTGTAAAGCCTACACACGCTGTTGGGTTTGCCGGATTAAAGTGAGAATAGACAGTTCTGTCCTCTATACTTACAGAATGTTTGTTTGTTTTCAATGATCATACCGCCTTTCTCTAGTTAATCTCAGCTTCAATTACAGTAAACGTTTCATCTAAAATATCAATCATTTTATTCATCTCTTCTTTTTTAATAATGAGCGGTGGAGAAAGTACTAGTGTGTCCTGATCAAATGTTACAGCACGAATAATCAGCCCCCGTTTCTCTGCCTCACTAACTAATTTAGGTGATAATGGGGGATGAAAGGCTTCCTTCGTTTGTTGATCTTTTACAATTTGAATTCCGCCCATTAGCCCCAATGCTCTAACATCCCCTATTATCGAATGTTTTTCCTGTAGGTATTGGAGCCCTTTTAAGAGTTCACTTCCCATTGCTTTTGAATTTTCCACTAAATTTTCCCGCTCAATAATTTCAATATTCTTTAATGCAATACTGCAGGCCATCGCATGCCCACTATACGTATATCCATGTAATAAAGTACCTTGAGAAAGGTCAATAAATGCTTGATGTAAAGCATCAGAAAACATGACGCCCCCGAGCTGGGCATATCCACTCGTGACCCCTTTTGCAAAACACATGATGTCTGGAGCTACTTCATAATGGTTCATCCCGAATAATTTCCCTGTTCTACCAAAACCAGTGATTACCTCATCAGCAATCATTAAAATTCCATACTCATCACAGATAGCGCGAACTTCTTTAAAATAGTTTTCCGGTGCGATATTTACGCCGCCGGCTCCTTGAACCGGTTCTGTGATAAAGGCAGCAATGGTCTCTGGTCCTTCCTGTTCAATTTTGGCACGTAATGCTTCTACTGAGAATCCGTCTACATAATAAAAATCAGGGGATGGAGAATTTGTGAAATCACGAAACGGTTTTAATCCAGTAGCACTTGTCGCTCCCATCGCAACGCCGTGATAGGACTTAGAACGCGAAATAATCTTTTGTCGGTTTGGCTGGCCTTTTAATAGCCAGTAATGTCTTGACATCTTAATAGCAGTATCATTTGATTCTGATCCTCCAGAAGTGAAAAATACTGCATTTAAATCCCCGGGTGCAATCTGCGCAAGTTTGGCAGCTAATCGAATAGCTGGCTCATTACTAAATGATGAGAAACAAGAATTAAATGCCAGCTTAGTCATTTGCTCCTTCGCAACTTCCGCTAATTCCTCTCTTCCGTGCCCGATATTTACATTCCATAGTGAAGACATGCCATCAATCATTTTTTTGCCAGTAATGTCTGTTAAATAAATCCCTTTTCCCTCCGCAATAATCATATTCGGACCTTTTTCCTGCTGTTGAGAAATCGAAGAAGTGGGATGAATAAAATGTTTCTTATCTAATGCTTTCAATTCTTCAACAAGAGTCAAATTTTCTATCATAATCAATCATCCTTTCAGAATTTTAAGTATTTAAATTTAATAAGCAAGTATCATGCCATGTTGTGGTTTCAGTATGGTTTTTTACAGTTGAAAATGTTTTACAAAATAAAAACGATTTAGATATGACTCAAATTCGTTGAATGAATGATTTAAAAATAAATCATTTCCTTGTTTTTGATTTACAGTTGAATCGCTTTGCCGCTTTGCACAATGAATTCTTGAGTTTCTTCACATCCAAAGGAAAAAAAGATTTAATGGTCCGCTTTTTTATCCAAGTGCTGGCATTTTTTCCTTCAGAGCACATGAAAAATGAAACCTTTTCCGGATTCATTAAGTATAGAATAGTATTAAACAATTCCTATTATTTGCTTTATGGTGAAGGGACATCAGGTTTAGACGATAAAATGTATAGGAAAGACGGGATTGCATTTGAAATTTCCCATTGCAAATCAGATGGCAGATGGATGGGACACTAAAAGGAGGAAAAGGAAGATGAGTATTATTACAAGATTTAAAGATATTATGGCGAGCAATGTGAATGCATTATTAGATAAAGTAGAAAATCCCGAAAAAATGATTGATCAGTATTTACGGAATCTCAGTTCTGATTTAGGCAAAGTAAAAGCGGAAACAGCTTCTGTAATGACCGAAGAACAACGCGCTAAAAGATTACTAGAAGAATGCCAAGAAGATATTGAGAAAATGGAGCTTTACGCAATGAGGGCATTAGAAGGAGGCAGCGAAAATGATGCAAGGAAATTTTTAGAGAGAAAAGCAGCACTGTCAGCAAAGTACACTCAATTACAAACAGCGTATGAATCAGCCTACTCAAACTCACATCAAATGAAGCAAATGCACGATAAGCTTTTATCTGATATAGAAGAGTTAGAAGCACGCCGAAATATGCTGAAAGCTAAATGGTCGGTAGCAAAAACACAAGAGAGAATAAATAAACTTGGTGCCGCAGCGGGACGTTCCAGCGATTCACTATCAGCATTTGAAAGAATGGAAGAAAAGGTGAATCATGCGCTTGATGAAGCAAATGCAATGGCAGAGCTGAATGCCGGTTCAAGAGATGAACTAGCGGAACTAACTGCAAAATATGACAAGCCAGGCAATGCAGTTGATGATGAACTGGCTGCGTTAAAAGCAAAAATGAATAGTCAAAAATAGCCGGATATATTTGAAGCTGTAGCTCCAGGCTACAGCTTGTTTAATTAAGATGAGGTGATCAATACATGATTCTACATTATAAATGTCCGGGCTGTGGAAGCGATATGAGTTTCGACGCTGCATCTGGCACAATATCTTGTAACAGCTGCGGCAGACAGGAGAATATCGAAAATTACCCTGAACAGCTCGTTACGGCATTATTTGAGGAAGATGAGGTCAAAGAATACCATTGCAATAACTGCGGAGCTGATATATTAACTGATGCGCATACGGCGGCTACAAGCTGCAGCTTTTGCGGAGCTGGAGTTGTTCTTGCGGATCGATTATCAGGCAATTTAGCGCCTGTAAAGGTCATTCCTTTTAAATTAAGCAGGGAAGAAGCAACAAAAGCGTTTCAAAAATGGTGCAAAAAAGGCAGGCTGACTCCGAAGGGATTTATGAATGCAGACAGAATCAAAAGCATAACAGGGCTGTATGTTCCCTTTTGGCTCTATGATTTAAACAGCAGAGTACAGGTGAATGCAGTCGGCACAAAAGTCAGGACTTATACGAGCGGAGATTATATTTATACTGAAACCTCCTATTTTGATGCCTTTAGGGATATTAACCTTGATTATATTAAAGTGCCTGTTGACGCTTCTGAAAAAATGAATGACCAATTAATGGATAAGCTTGAGCCGTATGAATATGGCGAATTAAAGGAGTTTAAAACACCTTACTTAGCAGGATACATTGCTGAAAAATACAATTATACGGAGGGAGAACTGCTGCCGCGTGCGAAACATAAAATCAATTCCTATATCGACTCATATATTAGTCAGACGTTAGGCGGCTATCGTACAGTAACTTATAAAGATAAGCAAATTGATACGAGAAGTGTAAAAAGCGATTATGTCCTGCTTCCTGTATGGATGATGAGCTATGATTTTGAGCAAAAAGAGCATATTTTTGCAATGAATGGCCAAACCGGTAAAATTATAGGAAAGCCACCGATAAGCAAACGCAAAGCATTTATGTGGTTTAGCGGCGTTGCGGGCGGAACCTTTTTTGCTATGAAATGTTTCTCCTTTATTGTTGGGGGTGGCTTTTGGTGAAGAAAAGAAATTATTTATATTTATTAGCTATTCTTCTGTTTTTTCTTCCTATAGGAATGTCGGTCCAAGCAGAAACAGTGGATTCGCCAATATATGATTATGCTGGACTGCTTACAACTGATGAAGTGGCGCAATTAAAGTTACAATCCAGTAAATTAAGTGAGGAAAGTGAAACGGCTTTTATCATCATTACTGCGGATGGAACAGATGGAAAGGATATTGTTCAATACGTTCAGGAATTTTACGATAATCATGCTTCTGAATTTGAACAGTTTCATGGGAATGCCGCGATTTTAGCGATCGATATGATGGAAAGAGATATATATTTGGCGGGATTCAAAAAAGCCGAGGATTACTTGACTGATTCGCGCTTAGATGTCATTCGCAATGAAATCACGCCTGATTTATCAGAAGGGCGCTATTTTGCAGCATTCTCCGGTTTTATCAATCAGGCAGTACACTATATGGAAACTGAAGAAACAGCTGTGATCCCACCTGCAGAAGAGCAGCAAAATGAGAGCGGGCAGACTGGTTCTTCTGAATATGAGAATGAATCAGCCTACGAACAAACCTCTGAAACAAAGAACCTGTTTTTTGAATGGTGGTTCCAACTGATTGTTTCCGTAGCATTAGGAGGTGCTGTTGTAGGTACAATGATGTTAGGTTCAGGAGGAAAGGTAACAGTTAGCAGTCAAACTTATAACAATCAGAAAACATCTGCGGTGTTAGATAAGTATGACCGTTTTGTCAGAAAAACCGTCACTAAACAGAAAAAGCCTTCTTCCAATAATAAAAGCAGTGGAGGCGGCGGATTCACAAGCGGCGGACATTCGCATAGCGGGAGCAGAGGCAAATTTTAATATGGCTTGATAGTGGAAAGGAGAATCATATGATGTCTTTTTTTAGAAACCAATTTGCTAATGTAGTAGAATGGGAAGAATTTAGAGATGACATGATTTTTTATAAGTGGAAGAACAACGAAATTAAAAGGGGAAGCAAATTAATCATACGCCCTGGTCAAGATGCGATTTTTTTTAATAACGGAAAAATTGAAGGTGTTTTTCAAGATGAAGGTGAGTATGATATCGAATCGCAAATCGTCCCATTTTTATCTACATTAAAAGGGTTCAAGTTTGGATTTAACAGCGGTATGCGTGTAGAAGTTTTGTTTGTTAATACGAAGGAGTTTAATGTAAAGTGGGGTACGAGAAATGCGATAAATATCCCAGCATTAGGTTTCCCTGGGGGAATGCCAATTAGAGCGAACGGAACGTTTAATTTTAAAGTGAATGATTATATTGCATTAATAGATAAAATTGCCGGCATGCGCAATCAATATTTAGTAGAGGACGTCAGAATCCGAATTACAGCGGTTCTTGATCAATTATTAATGAAATGGATTACGCGCGAAGGGAAGGACATGTTTAATCTACAGTCCAACTCCTTTGATATTTCGAAAGGGATTAAAGAGGATTTAGATATGCAGGTATTAGCAGACGGTCTGACCATTACTGGATTCAATGTAATGAGCTTTAACTACCCGAAGGAAATTCAGGATATGATTACGAAAAATGCTTCACATGGAATGATTGGCAATGTTGAACGCTACCAGCAAATTTCAATGACAGATGGAATGGCGTCAGGCAAAATGAGCGGAGGCGGCACTGCGTCAGATATGGCTGGGATGATGATGGGCATGAATATCGCGAACAAAATGATGAACCAACAAAACGAAAATCAGCCTAATTCAAATCCATTGACACCTCAAAGCCCTCAGCCTTCCCAACAGAATGCTAGTGACAGCCAAAAGCCAAACTTCTGTCCAAATTGCGGCACTAAAACAGGAGGAGGGAATTTCTGTTCTAACTGCGGTCATAAGCTGATTGCTGAATAATGTAAAATTAATTGAAGCTGTTCCAATTGGGCAGCTTTTTTATACGAGTAAAAGAGCGTGAAGCGCAAGAAGAGAAATAGCAGAAGAATTTAAAGTATGTAGTAAATAGTATGATGATGGAGAAGTACTTACGTAATAAAGGTCTTTTTAAAGATTATGTAAATAAGGATGCACAAGAAATTCTAAATATCCAAGCAGATATCTTACGACGTGATTTTAAGGTTGTGGACCCACTATGAGTAGCAAAGAGCCATCTTTATTAAGAGCTTACCTGTATAATATATGAAAAATTTATAATATTCTCCCTTTTTATATTTCTTTTTGCTATGCTATGTACGAGGTGATGATAGATTGGCTGAGCAATATGATGTGTTTCATCGATTAGAGAGAATATCAGAGAGTTTGGACCAAGCTGCTAAAACTATCCGTTCTTCAGAAGTAGATACAAAATTAAAGGTAAAGAATTGGTTGTTTACTTGGTTTATACTACCTTTTCACTCTTTGTTGGATTTTAAAGGATTATTTAAAGGGGTTAAGTCATTAAACATTTCGCCAGCTCTCCCATTATTAACTGGTACAGTCCTATTTCCGCTTGCTAGTTTCGTAGTGGATACAAAGTGGTACATATTAATAGGATGGGGTGCTTTAACTGGCTATATTATTTCCTTTATATTCGTTGCCCCTAGAAGCATGTGTGACTTCGTAAGTGGGTATTTCCGAATTGGAGCATACTCCAAATTTCGTAATCAAGAATATGAGATATTTAAACAATCCATTGTACATGGAGACGATTTTTACTTTTCTACCATTCCGAAACAGTTGCAGGTACTTTTAAAATCGGACGAGAACTTAAAATTAGTTCATTCACGTATTGATACCTTCTTGTATCAAGAGAAGGCTGAATTAGCACAAAAAATAAAGGTGCTAGAAGAAAAGTGTTCCGACAAAGAAAAAGAGTTTAAACAAGCAATTAAAGAATATGACAACGAAGCTAGTAACCTGTTATTAGCAAATACAGAAGTTCATAAAGCGATGGGGTATGTGGTAGATTTTCTTAAAGCTACGAGGTTAGCTCTTCTACGAAAATCCAATAAGAAGCTAAACATCGCGGACCTTTCAAACATGTTAAGTGCCGGTGTGTCTATCTTTGTTATCAAAGAGGATCATTTAGAATTAAAAGGTGAAGAGCGAACAGCGGGGGATCTTCCAGATATCATTCGTTATGATGATGAAAAATACAGTAGTGCATCATATGTTGATGCTGCTTTGAATGAGCATGGGGAATCTTATGATGAACCAGAAACAAACCACTTTATTATTTCAAAAAGATTTACTATGAAAAACGATGAGGAATGGGTTATTAGTTTTCATGTAGACTCGGGAGTGGAAAAAGCTTTATTCTTATCAGTCGGTAATGATATATTAGAGATAAAAGAAGTGTACAGCATGATTCATAGCTTATGTTTATTACAACAGGAACTAGAATCACATTAGGAGGTGCTAGTATGTCAGATCATAAAGGCGATATGAGAGATAAGCTGGTAGCGAACCTTCGTAGTCAAGCTAGACAATCTAGTGTTGAAAGACAAACAAGAGCTGGTAGATTTGCTCATAGGCCTGCTGTAGAAAGAGCAAAAAGGGTTCCCGCAAGAAGTGAAGCTGTAACGGCTAGAGTCTCAATAGTAGAAGGCGAACCACAAGCAGTTTTGATTAAAAACAGAAGCGAAGATTTAGCAAAACATGTCATTCGACTAAGAAATAGATACGCAAAACTGTTAACTGAAGAATCCAATAGCTAATAATAGCCCTTTTGATTTACTCAAAGGGGTTTTTTCTTTAGTGAATGGGAAGAGTATTCTTCTGGAAGCCATTTGCTTCTCAATTTGCTCTGACCAACTGAAAGTTTTTCTGTTCGTTCGGCAATTAATTCACTCATGGACTTGTCCTTGTATTTAAGATGCTGTTCGATCATTCTTTTTTTCATAAATATCCCTCTCTTCCGTATCAGATTTTCCAATTTGTTACCTATGTATACGAGAGGGGTGTACAGTTCATGACAGAAATATAAAACTATGAAGGAAAAGTAGGGGAGGAAAAATAAAAAGTCTTGCGCTTACTTCTGTTGCCAATGATAAGCGTCTGTCCACAATTTTTTATTGGAATTTCCCTCGTTGGGATAAAATACATTATTCTGCAAAACAAAAGAAAAAACCCCAGAAACATTGATAAATCAATGTTTCTAGGGTTTAATTTAATGCTTTTTACAAAGCATTCCTCTTAACGAGAGTAGAACTCAACGATTAGAGATTCGTTAATCTCAGCTGGAAGCTCAGAACGCTCTGGAAGACGTGTGAAAGTTCCTTCTAATTTGTCAGCGTCGAATGCTACGAAATCAGGAACAAAGTTAGTAACTTCGATCGCTTCTTTAACGATGTCAAGGTTGCGAGATTTTTCACGAAGTGTAACTGTTTGACCTGGTTGCATACGGTAAGAAGGGATATCTACGCGCTTGCCATCAACCATGATGTGTCCGTGGTTAACAAGCTGACGAGCTTGACGGCGAGTACGAGCTAAACCTAAACGATAAACAACGTTATCAAGACGAGATTCTAAAAGAACCATGAAGTTTTCACCGTGTTTACCAGTCATTTTACCAGCTTTATCGAATAAGTTACGGAATTGGCGCTCATTTACACCATACATATGACGAAGCTTTTGCTTCTCTTGTAATTGTAATCCGTACTCAGATAATTTTTTACGTTGGTTTGGACCATGTTGTCCAGGAGCGTAAGGACGCTTTTCTAATTCTTTACCAGTTCCGCTTAAGGAAATACCAAGACGACGAGATAATTTCCAGCTTGGGCCTGTATAACGAGCCATGAATGACTCCTCCTTTATGTTTTTATTTGGTAAAATAAAAACAGTTGTGGTCAGCTTTCATGTACATTTTGTTTTCATGCACCTTCGCCCTCGCAGCAGAGGGTTACACAGTACCCCGTCATCATTCAATGATTGAGGAACAAAATGAGAACGTAAAAGTGCTCACATAGGCTGCGATATTTTACACAAATTCTATTATACATTTTTATATTCCATGAAGTCAATGCCTTTTTTAATGAACAAGCAATCGCAACATAAGCGGTGGAAAAACTAAAACCTTTTCTAAGAAAAAAATTTATAAAGATTGAAACCATCTGGAAAAGATATGATATAATATAGTTCGAAAGTAATGTTATTTTGATATAAATAACAATTTATATTATAAAAATAGTTATTTATACCTAATTATATTTATTTTGTGAAGCTACTTATTACTATTTGGAATGTTCACTGAAAAAGAGAGAATGATAATTAATAAATTTTCAAATGCACTTACATCTATGATACAAACCTGCTCTAACTAAAATCTTGCTCGTTCAAAAATTTAGGTGATGTAGAAATGGAAAATAAATCTCAATTTATACTAAATCTTAAAAGCATTTTTTTTGATATACTCCAAAAAGGAGAATCTTTATTTCGCTATGAGGATTTATCCAATCATCTTGGCAACTTAACGGGTGCTGATCAAGTGATCATCTATCTTAAAGATGAATGGAAGCAGGCGTTTATTGCTGAGCCAAATATTGCAGTTTCAGGCTTGCCATCTTCATTCAGCTATGAAGCCATAAATGATAGTGAACATCTGTTTAATGTAACAAATAACATAAAAATTTGCAGATTAGATAATGGACAAGCCGTCATTATTCTTTTAGTTCAAGAGGACAAGCTATTAGGGTATTTGGTGCTATATTTTAAAAAAGATCAACTAAATGCACTTTCTGCTTCTTTATTAAATGATCTTGGAAATATTTGCAGCGATATTATTGGCAGGATAAACACACTTGATGATTTTCTTACTGAAAAAGATAGATATAAATTGCTGTTTCGTATGACAGAAAAATTCCAAAATTCAAGAAAAATGGATTTACTTTTACAAGAGATGTTAATCACCTTAAAAAAAGTATATCCAGGCTTTACCTTTTTCCTGTTGTTATCGCATGACTACAAGACAGATTTAGCTCTGCCTATTAAAGATTTGGATTATACAGAAGAAAAAAACGGTGCAATGCAGGCATATGCTACAGGCAGAATTCAAGTGGAAAGCAGATTGAAAAATAAGCACTCTACCCTTTACGCTCCTTTAATGGGAAGGCAGGGTATATACGGTGTCCTGCAAGTGAATGCAGCAGAAGCTGTTATTTTCCCAGAAAAGGAATTGACGTTTATCTCTCTTCTGGCAAGGACGACGGGAGGAGCAATAGAAAATGTGCAGCTTTATCAGCAGTCTCAGCAATTAATTAGTGACTTACAATTAATAAACGAAACCTCACATCGGTTAAATTCTGATCTCCGTTTAACGGAAACCATTAAATTTATGACGGAGCAAATTAAAGATTCATTTCATGCTGAAGAAGTAGGGTTTATATTACTCTCACAAGAGGGAGAAGCATTTAATGTCTTAAATGGGAGTACAAGTTTCTTTTTTACTCAAGAAGTTACAGCGTATATTGAATTAATTAAACAGAAAATGATTGAGGAAGAAGAAGCAATCTTTATTGGCGATCTGCTATTTCCAAGTAAACGCGGAAACACCTTGTTTAAGTCTGTAATGGCTGTCCCAATGGATCAAAGTGGTGAATTGCATGGGTTTGTCTTAGTAATGAACTGTACGCCTTATCACTTTACATTTGAATCTTTTAAATTGCTGCAATCACTGATACATCATTCAACACTTGCGTTTAAAAATTCACTTTTACGTGAGGAGCTGGAGAATCTCGTTATAACAGATCATCTGACTAAGCTATATTCTAGAAATTACTTAGACGACCAGGTAGAAATCTCTATGAATAAAGATAAAGAAGGCGTGTTATTATTAATTGATATAGACAATTTCAAAGCAATTAATGATGAATATGGACATCAAGTCGGGGATGATATTCTTAGACAAGTAGCTGATATTATCACTAATCATATTCGTTCTTCAGATATCGGTTCGAGGTGGGGCGGTGAAGAATTAGCTATCTATTTGCCAAATGTAACAGCAGACACGGGAACTTTGATTGCAAGAAGACTGAATACAAAAGTAAATAGCTTAACGAAACCTCAGGTGAGTATTTCATGCGGGGTATCCTATTGGAATGATGACATCGAGGATTCATATTCCGCTCTTTTTAAAAGAGCGGATGAAGGTCTTTATAAAGCGAAAAATTCTGGGAAAAATAAAGTGGTTTTTAAAAAGAAAACAGATGTTTAAAAGCTGTTTTCTTTTTTCGTTTCAGTAAAAATCAGTTTCTTTTTGAAAAAGCGAGCGCTCACCTAGATAGCCTGAAAAAGGAGTGACCATATCAATAAAAGGCTTTCCAAAAAAAGAAAATTATCATATGCTAACAGAGAAGGGGAGAATTGTTTCAATAAAATGTAAGCGTTTTCACACAAGGGGGAGAATGAACATTGAATAAAGATGATGTGATGTTTGAAACCAAATTAATCCACTCAGGCTACAATAGCCATGAATTTAAAGGCAGCTTGGCTCCGCCATTATTCCAAACGTCTACCTTTGCTTTTGATACGGCTGAACAAGGGGAGCGCCGCTTTGCTGGTGAAGAAACAGGCTTTATGTATTCAAGATTAGGCAACCCTACTGTCAGTTTATTGGAGGAAAGGATAGCTGAACTTGAGCATGCGGAGGCAGCGCTCGCTTTTGGCTCTGGAATGGCTGCAGTTTCAGCTGTTCTTATGGCGCTGACAAAAGCTGGCGATCATATTCTATGCTCACAAGGTGTGTATGGCTGCACATTTGGTCTTTTGAAAATGATGGATGAAAAATATGGGATTACACATGATTTTTCTAGTATGGAAACGAAGCAGAAATTACTGGAATGCATCACGCCTGAGACAAGTTGCATCTATGTGGAAACACCGATAAATCCAACCTTAAGTATAGTGGATTTACAAATGGTAGCAGAAGTAGGCAGGGAGAGGGGCATACCGGTTGTCGTCGACAATACTTTCTGTTCGCCTTACTTGCAGAGACCGATGATGCTAGGCTGTGATATTGTCATTCATAGTGCAACGAAATACATTGGCGGGCATGGTGATGTGGTGGCCGGATTAATTGCCGGCAGGAAAGAGATGATCGCCGACATCGCAATAACGACAAGAAAGGATATTGGCGGCATCATTTCTCCTTTTGATGCTTGGTTATTGCTTAGAGGATTAAAAACATTAGCACTACGAATGGATCGGCATTGCATGCTTGCAGCCCAATTGGCCGATTATTTAACAACACATCCTAAAGTAGAGAAAGTGTTTTATCCTGGGAATGAGAATCATCCAAATTATCATATTGCACAAAAGCAAATGAAACAAGCGGGCGGTTTGATTTCATTTACTATAATTGGAGATAAGAAAACAGCGCAAAAATTTATGGATGAGCTCCACTTAATCAAGATTGCTGTCAGCTTAGGGGATGCTGAGACACTGATCCAACAGCCAGCAACTATGACCCATGCTGTTGTTCCAGAAGAGGAAAGACGGAAGATGGGAATTGATGATACATTATTGCGGCTATCAGTCGGATTAGAGGGGCTGGATGATCTCAAGAAGGACCTTGACCAAGCACTTGCAAAAATCTAAATGATAAAAGTGAAAAAGGCAGTGAGCGAAATAAAACGGGATGCCCGCTATCCATAAAAGGAAGGGCATCCCGTAGAAGCAGAGCTGTCGTATTTTTTTAAAGAAATTTAATTAATACATCAGCAAATTCAGTTAACATTTTTTCATCGATTTCATCAAATCGACCTTTTTCTGGAGAATCAATATCTAATACTCCGAGAAGTTCCCCGTCCTTAATCAATGGAACAACAATCTCTGATTGTGAGGCAGCATCGCATGCGATATGTCCAGGGAATTGGTGGACATCCTCGATGCGCAACGTCTTTTTATTGCTTGCGGAAGTTCCGCATACCCCTTTGCCAAGAGGAATCCTTACACAGGCTGGAAGGCCTTGGAAAGGTCCTAGTACAAGCTCGCCATCTTCCATTAAATAAAAGCCCACCCAATTTGTACGATCAAGAAATTGGTTTAGCAAAGCAGAGGCATTACTTAAATTTGCAATTTGATTGGCTTCCCCTTCAAGCAATGCAGCCAGCTGTTTTATAACGAGTCGGTAATTTTCTTCTTTCGTTCCTCGATAGGATTCGACGTTAAACATCATTCATCACCAAGCTTTCTTTATGGTTATAGATTTTTATGCCATTTTTCCTAGAAAAAGACGAAACTTTGTCGAGATTTTTATAAAGGATAACTTAGTCCATAGCAAGAATATTTTTATTATAACAAGAAACCTGCAGTTTTTAACAGAAATTAATGTTGGAGGGAGGATCCGAAGGCATGAAGGAAAATTCAAAGGCGGCAATCATAGAAGCAGCGGTGTTTTTATTTAATCATAATGGGTTTAACGGTACATCGATTCGTGATATTGCAAAGAAAGCTCGAACAAATGTAGCTAATATATCCTATTATTTTGGTAATAAAAATGGGCTATTAGAACACTGCTTAACAGAGTATTATGAAGCATATTTACTCGAGATCGAAAAGGGCTACTCCATTTTGGAAAACGGAGCAACCGAAAGCTTAAAGGCGATTGTAGAAAATATCATCTACTTTCAATATGAAAACATTCAGCTAACAAGACTGATTGTCAGAGAGATGTCCATTGATTCACAAATTGTACGAGAAATCATGTCCACATATTTGACGAAAGAAAGATTTTATTTTAGCAAAGTCTTTGAGAAGGGGTTTAAAAACAAAGAATTTCGCATTAATACTGCGAATTATCTCATCTTGCAATTGAAAAGCTTGCTGACAATGCCGTTTTTAAATAGCCAATACGTAGCTGAAGTTCTTCATCTTCTCCCGCATGAAAAATATTTTGCTGATAAGTACATTAGAGAAACATATACATGGATTGATCGAGTCGTTTGCAGTTCAAATCAGACGAGAAAATTGAAGGCGAATTTATTGCGAATTTTATAAGTTTAATAGTGCGTTTACCTCTTCCCATCCTTGTCCAAGGTCTTTCACTTGATGAGCGTCCGATCCGAAGATAAGCGCTATTCCTTTTTTTGCAGCATTATTCGCAATAGATTGCGGCGGATAAGTTTCCAGACAAAAAGGTTTGAATGTACCTGCTCCATTATAGTCAAGCTCATAATGTTTAATTTTTATCGCATTCAGTACTTCATCTATTTCATTATCATATTCCCGAGCAGGGGGATATTTTTTTTGGAACTTTTTCACTAGTGTAATATGACCTATGCGCTTAGGCTTGTATCTGCCTAAATCTGCATTAATTGACATTAATAAAGTTTGAAAATAGCGGAGATAAACCGCGTCAATTGATCCATATCGTTCAATCATTGCTCCAAAAGCCTTCGGACTGTAATCAACACAATGATATTGATGTTGATATTTTAAGAAATGAACAGATAAAATTGCATCATCCAGCTGCGGGCCGACTTCATTTAGAAATCTTTCCGTTTCACTCTCATAGCCTTCGATAAAATCTACCTCTAGTCCTGTATTTATTTTAATCTCTTTCATATATTCCTTTTTCAAATTTTCTATTTCAGTAAAATAAAGCTGTAAATCAGATAAATTCATTGAACTATCCTGAACGGGTACAGGGTCGGTGAATCCTTCGGGAAGCGGAGCATGTTCGGTAAATGTGATTTCTTCAAACCCGAGTGATATTGCTCTTTCTACATAGGATTGAAGGGAATCCTTTGTCCCGTGTGGGCAGTAGGGGGTATGTATATGGCCGTCCTTTTTCATAAGTATCAACCTTTCGACTCACAATGTTATTACATACTGAAGAACTAGATGTTTGAATTTTTTTGTCAAATATGAGATAAAGAGAGTTCCTATCCTTTTAAGCCAAAATTATTGATTATACGAATTTTCACCAATTATTTCAACAAAATATGAAATTAATAGTCAAAAAATGTCGTTTACATGGTATCATAAAAGCATTAAAAAGAACATGATAAAAAATTGAAATATATATAGATTACATATACTGGCTCGGGCACAGAACAGGGGGCTTTACAGATGGAATTTGTGATTGGCGGCATCGTCATAGCTATATGCATTTATTTTGCAGGGTATTTTTTAAAGAAAAAATATTATAAAGAAGTTGACAGGCTTGAAACTTGGAAAATGGATATAATGGATCGCCCTGTTTTGGAGGAGTTTTCAAAGGTAAAGGCTTTGAACATGACTGGTCAAACTGAAGAATTGTTTGAAAAGTGGCGAAGTGAATGGGATGAAGTAGTCACTTCACATCTCCCAAACGCTGAAGCTTCATTATTTGATGCGGAAGAATACATAGACAAATATCGATTTAATAAAGCAAAAGAAGTATTGGAAAACTTAGAAGTGAACTTAAATAAGGTCGAAGAAGAAATTAAACAGATTTTAACGGAATTAAGCGATCTTGTTGGTAGTGAAGAGCAAAATCGTCTTGAGATTGAAGCATTAAGAGAAGAATATCGAGAATATAAAAAACGGCTGCTTACACAGAGGCACACTTTCGGGAAGCCTGGTGAGCTACTTGAGAAAAAGCTTGAGGAAGTACAAGGTCAATTTGAAGAGTTTGATCAAAAGACGACAGAAGGCAATTATTTAGAGGCGCGTGAAACCGTCCTATCGATTAAAAATAATATCGAAGAGGTTGCAAACAAGGTAGAGCAGATTCCTCAGCTTCTAGTTGAATGCCGCACAAAGGTTCCAGTTCAAATTGCAGAATTGAAAGATGGATACCAAGAAATGTTAAAGCAAGGATATATATTAGAACATTTACAGCTGGATAAAGAAGCTGACGAAATCGATCAAGAGCTTCAGAAGCTATCGGAGTATGTAGAACAAACGAAGGTTGCCGAAGTCGCTCAAGGGCTGGAAGAAGTGAAAGAAAGGTTAGACGCATTATATGATCTTCTTGAAAAAGAGGTCCATGCAAAACACTTCATCCAACAAGAAGGACAAATTGCCAAGGATTTATTGTTTTCCAGCAGTGAAAAGCATATGATGCTGAAGGAAGAAAAGGAGTTAGTCTGTGAAAGCTATCATGTACCGGGCAATGATTTAGAAGTACAGGACAAGCTTGAAAAAGCGCTAACCTCACTGATTAAGAAATACGATTTGCTTCAGCATAAAATTGATAGCCAAAATGTACCGCATTCTGTTCTGCAGAGCGAGCTTGCAGAGATAAAGTCCGAACTTGAATATATTAAAGAAGAACAGGAGCTTTTCGCTGAAAAACTTCAAACGTTAAGGAAAGACGAAATCGTTGCAAGAGAAAAAGTGAATGAACTAAAAAAGAAAATCAGCGATATGATAAGGCTAGTGTCCAAAAGCAATGTTCCCGGTCTCCCGCAAGAGTATAAATATGCATTGCAGGATGCAAATGAAAGTATAAAAAATGTCACAGAACACCTAGAGGTTAAGCCATTAAGTATTCAAACCGTGAATGAATATTTGGAAATTGCTGTTCTGACTGTAGAGAAAACCGTCACATATACAAATGAAATGATTGAAACCATTTTATTAACCGAAAAAGTTATTCAGTATGGAAATCGATATAGAAGCAGCAATCCGGGACTTGCCGAGAAGTTTAGCAAAGCAGAAGAATCATTTAGGAATTATGAATATAAAGCTGCGCTTGAACAAGCTGCAACATCTATTGAAGAAATCGAACCTGGAGCGCTGCAAAAAATAGAAGGCTGGATGAAAGAATAGTAAATGTGAGGATTTGCCTGACTAATCAGG
Source organism: Cytobacillus horneckiae (assembly GCF_002835735.1). GTDB lineage: Bacteria > Bacillota > Bacilli > Bacillales > Cytobacillaceae > Cytobacillus > Cytobacillus horneckiae. Next base: position 83,861 of record NZ_PISD01000066.1, read on the forward strand.
TGAATCCTTTTTTGTGCCAGGAAGGGCTGATAGAGCCGATATGCGCATCAATCTAACATTGTAGGAAATAAAAAAACAGCGAAGTGATCTTCGCTGTTTTTAAATTACTTTTTCTCAGTAACTAGCTCCTCTTTAGAGCCAGTAATAATTGAAATAATATAACCAATTATAGCCCCGATGATTGCTGGAACAATCCAGCCGATTCCGACATTAAATAGAGGCAGGAAGGATAATCCGTTGTTTAGTGCTTCTATCTTTATTCCTGCTGTATTTAATCCATCTACAACACTGATTAATCCAGTTGGAATTAATGCGCAAATGTAAACAATTGATGCCCCTTTGAATACATTATTCATTAATGAAAGCACAATTAGTACAATTGCTAGCGGATAAATAAACGTTAATACAGGAACAGAAAAATTAATTAGCTGTGTTAAACCAATGTTTGCAATTGCTGCACTGAATACTGAGAAAATTATAACGAATTTTTTGTAAGAAATACTTGGCATGATTTTATTAAAGTAGCTTGCACATGATGAAATTAATCCTACAGAAGTTGTCAGGCATGCAAAAATGATTGCAAAACCTAATATATAGCCTCCGGCAGAACCAAATAAGAATTGAGCTGCGCCAGACAAAATTGCTCCGCCATTCGCTTGTGCGCCAATAGCCTCAGGTGCCGTAGAACCAATATAAGCAAGTGCAACATAAACGACTGCTAATCCGACAGCTGCAATGATTCCTGCATAAATGCAAATTTTCATAATAGAGTGTTTATTTTTAACCCCTAAGCCCTGAATAGAACCAATTACGATGATTCCAAAAACGAGGGCAGCAATGGTATCCATTGTTAAATACCCTTCAATGAATCCTTTAAAAAATGGACCATCCTGGTATGCTCCAACTGGTGCTTGAGGTGAACCCATCGGTGTAATAAATGCTTTAACAACGATAATGGCTAGCACAATTAATAAAATTGGCGTTAAAATATTTCCTATTACGTCAACTAGCTTAGTTGGGTTTAAAGCAAGCAGACATGTAATGATAAAAAATACGATTGAGAATATCAATAATGGCCAGAATGCACTGGAAGCGGTTTCAGATAAAAAAGGAAAAACGCCGATTTCAAATGAAACGGTTGCAGTTCGCGGAATGGCGAAAAGAGGCCCGATTACTAAATACATAACGACTGTGAATATAATCCCATAAACAGGATGAACGCGATTTGCCATTGTTTGTACATCGCCATTTTTGGCAATGGCAATGATTGCAATTAAGGGAAGACCTACACCGGTTATTAGAAAGCCGATAATGGCAACCCAAACTTCTGTGCCGGCATCCTGGCCTAAAAATGGTGGAAAGATCATATTGCCTGCTCCAAAGAATAAGGCAAAAAGCATTAATCCTATAGAGAATATATGCTTAAATGAAAGTGTGCTATTATTCATACAATTTACCCCCTAGTTCTCTCATACATAGTTTCCATTTTTTCAACAGTTACCATACTACCATGCTTTTAGCGAAATGTGTCGAATTAAAAAAATGTTGTAATTTTGGGTATATTGAAATAACGGTAGCAAACTTAGAGAGGACGCTATCGGAGCATAATTTTTAAACTCAATTTATTTCATTATAAATCATAAACCCGTAATTACCAAGAGGAATCTGTATTAATACAATATTTTTTTTTGCAAGGTGTATCGTAATAATGAGTTATATCCATATAGTAAATGATTTGCGAGATATATTTAATAACATTTCTTTCTAGCGAAATTTTATGCTAAGATTAAAAATTGCATAAGTGTTTCTTTGAAAGGAGCAGACATGATTTACTTTGATAATAGCGCGACAACACAACCATATAAAGAAGCAGTGGACTCATTTGTAAAAGTTTCTTCCAATTATTTCGGCAATCCGTCCTCACTTCATGGCTTTGGAGAAAAAGCTGAAAGACTTATTATGCAAGCAAGAGAACAGATTGCAGATCACTTAGGAGTAAGAAGCAATGAAATATATTTTACATCTGGTGGAACAGAAGGAAATAATATGGCGATTAAAGGAGCGGCTCTCATGTACCGCAACAGGGGCCGTCATATCATTACTTCCTCCATTGAACATCCGTCAGTTAAAGAAGCATTGCTGCAATTAGAAACTTTAGGTTTTGAAGTAAGTTATTTACCAGTTGATTCTTACGGAATAATAGATATTACCGCATTAGAACGTGAGATTAGAGAAGATACTATTCTTGTTTCCATTATGCATATCAACAATGAAACAGGGTCAATCCAGCCAATTGGAAAAATTGGCGATATTTTAAAAAGCTATCCAAAAGCCCACTTACATGTTGATTATGTACAAGGCATCGGAAAAGTCCCTTTAAACATTGCTGAACATCAGATTGATCTTTGTACAATCTCCAGCCATAAGTTTCATGGACTAAAAGGAACTGGGGCATTATTTATTCGTGATGGTGTTCATATATCCCCGCTGCTTTCAGGTGGCAATCAAGAAAACAAAATGCGGAGCGGAACAGAAAATACCGGTGGAATTGTTGCAATGGCAAAGGCATTAAGAATGACAATGGAAGAAATGAAAGCAAATGGCGGACAGCTGCTGTCAATAAAAACCTATCTTATGAAGGAACTTGGGGAGATGGAAGAGGTAATCATTCATACACCTGTCGAACATGCAGCACCTCATATTATTAATTTTTCCATTAAAGGCTTCAAAGCCGAAGTCTTTGTTCATGCATTAGAAGAAAAGGACATTTATATATCTACCACAAGTGCTTGTTCTTCTAAACATACTTCAGTCAGTGGAACATTAATTTGTATGGGCGTTGCAGAAAAGATAGCAAAAAGTGCGGTTAGAGTAAGCCTATCCTATAAAAATACAATGGATGAAGCAAAAATCTTCGTCACAGCAGTTAAAAAGACAATCATTCAACTACGAAAGGTAATGAAAGTAAAATGATATATGACAGAATTTTGATTCGTTATGGAGAAATCTCTACAAAGGGGAGAAACCGAAAGCAATTTGTTGATAAATTAAGAAGAAGTATAAAACGAGTGCTACATGATTTCCCTGATGTAAAAATAGAAGCACAGCGCGATCGGATGTTTATCCTTTTAAATGGAGAAAAAAGCGAAGAAATCATTGAACGATTAAAAGATATATTTGGGATACAATCCTTTAGCCCAGCAATGAAAGTGGAAAAAGATCTTCATGCAATGAAAGAAGCAGCATTGTCATTATTTAAAAATGTCTATAGTGAGGGGAAATCTTTTAAAATCACTGCTAAAAGGGCAGATAAAGAATTTGAGCTTGATACAAATGAGATAAATCAAGAATTTGGCGGTCATATTTTAAAAAACATGGCAAATGTAAAAGTGAATGTTAAACAGCCCGATATTAATTTAGTTGTTGAGGTTCGAAAAGAAGCGAGCTATATATCTTGTGAAAATTATAAAGGAGCAGGCGGATTACCGGCAGGATCAAGCGGAAAAGCGATGCTGATGCTGTCAGGTGGCATTGACAGTCCTGTTGCAGGCTACTTATCGATGAAACGCGGTATTGAAATTGAAGCCGTGCATTTTTATAGTCCACCTTTTACAAGTGAACGCTCTAAGCAAAAGGTAATCGATCTTGCAGAAAAGCTTTCACGAATAAACGGCGGTGTCGCTCTTCATATCGTGCCATTTACTGAGATACAGCAATTGATACAAAAACAAATACCAGATAATTATACGATGACTACAACAAGAAGGATTATGATGAGAATCACAGATGAACTGCGAAAAAAATATGAAGGATTAGCAATAGTCACAGGAGAAAGCCTAGGACAAGTAGCAAGTCAAACGATGGAAAGCATGTATGCAATTAATGAAGTGATTAGCACACCAATTTTAAGGCCGCTCATCACAATGGATAAAGCAGATATAATCGACATTGCCCAAGAGATTGATACCCATGATATATCAATAAGACCATTTGAGGACTGCTGTACTGTATTCGTGCCATCATCGCCGAAAACTAAGCCTAAATTGGAAAAGGTTCAGCATTTTGAGAGCTTCACCGACTTTGAACCTTATATTGCAAAGGCGGTAGAAAACACTGAAAAAATCGTTGTAAAACCGAATGTTGCGTTAGAAAAAGAGATGGAAGATTTGTTTTAAATCTTATTTAAAAAAATAAATGCAACAATTACCAATTAATATTTGCATACAGCCATGTGATTCTACACATTCTATACTCACAAGGAGGTGAAATCACATGGCAAACAACAGTTCAAATAACTTAGTTGTACCGGGAGTACAACAAGCTCTTGACCAAATGAAATACGAAATCGCTACTGAATTCGGTGTTAACCTTGGTGGAGAAACTACTTCTCGCGCTAACGGTTCAGTAGGTGGTGAAATCACTAAACGTTTAGTTCAAATGGCTGAACAACAATTAGGTGGTTACCAAAAATAATTATTTATAAATATTATGGCTACATTGAGCAGGACAGATGTCCTGCTCTTTCTTTTGTTTTTAATTTAATTAGTTAAATATTTTAATTGTTTAAATAATTTTGTATAATAATATTAATCAGCCTGTTGTCGACATAAAATCATTTCTAAAAGGGGAGATTTTACATGAAACGCGAAGACTTATTAGCACCGGAGGAATATAACCTCGTCTCAGAAGTGGAAAAATTCGCAAAAGATAAACAAAAATTTGCAATTAAATGGGAAAGTGATTCTGGAGAAAAACAAGATATTACATATGATGGATTAATTAAAAATGCGAATAAAATTGGAAACGTTTTCTCTGAGAATGGATTAAAACAGGGCGATGTCATTCTTGTAATTGTACCCCGTCTTATTGAGGCATACCAAACGTATCTTGCAGCGCTGAAATCAGGGTTCGTTGTCATTCCGAGTTCAGAAATGCTGCGTGCAAAAGATCTTCAATACCGTATTAATCATGGGGATGTAAAGGCGATTGTCAGTTATCATCCATATGTCGGGGAGTTCTCTTCTATTAAGGAAGCCGAAAGCCTACCGAAATTTGTGATTGGCGGAAAAGTCGATGGATAGATCCATTTAGATGAGAAGATGGAAAGTGCATCAGATAAACTTGAAATTGCAAAAACATCACAGGATGATATGGCATTTCTTTCCTATACATCCGGTACAACTGGTAATCCTAAAGGTGTTGTCCATACACATGGCTGGGCATTTGCACATTTGCGCACAGCGGCACCTCATTGGCTTTGTATTGAAGAAGGTGATACAGTTTGGGCAACTGCTGGACCAGGATGGCAAAAGTGGATATGGAGCCCATTTTTATCTGTATTAGGCTCGGGCGGAACAGGCTTTGTCTATAGTGGCAAATTTGAACCGAAAAAATATCTACAGCTACTTGCGGATTACGATGTTAATGTTCTTTGCTGTACGCCAACTGAATATCGTTTAATGGCGAAGGTAGACAATATTTCTGATTATAAGCTTCCTAATCTCCATAGTGCGGTTTCTGCCGGTGAACCATTAAATCGTGAAGTGATCGATACATTCCAAAGACATTTTAATTTAAAGGTAAGAGACGGTTACGGACAAACGGAAAATACATTATTAGTTGGCGTTACAAAAGATATGGAGTTAAGAGCTGGTTCGATGGGCAAGCCGACTCCTGGGAACAGAGTGGAAATCATTAATGAAGAAGGAAAACCTTGCAAAGCTGGTGAAGTGGGCGATATTGCTGTACATGTAGAGACACCTGCATTATTCAAGAACTATTACAAAGATCCGGAAAGAACAGCCATGCAATTTAGGGGAGAATATTATATTACAGGGGATAAGGCGAAAATGGATGAAGAAGGGTACTTCTGGTTTGAGGGCCGAGGTGATGACATCATTATTAGTTCAGGCTACACCATTGGACCATTCGAAGTAGAGGATGCGCTTGTAAAACATCCTACAGTAAAAGAGTGTGCGGTGGTTGGAAGTCCGGATGAAGTCCGCGGACTAATTGTGAAAGCCTTTATCGTGCTAAAAGAAGATGTTAATCAGAATAATCCGGATTTAATACCTGCCTTGCAAGAGCATGTAAAAGAGCTTACAGCTCCATATAAATACCCTAGACGGATTGAGTTTGTAGAGGATCTGCCAAAAACAACATCAGGGAAAATTATGAGAAAAGAGTTGCGGAAAAAAGAAGAAGCGGCCTCCACGTCACAATAATTGATTGGCTATGCACACTTTAGTGGAGGCCATTATCAGACTCCTGTGGGAATGCAATAGCGAAGCGGCTCGAATCGCTTAGGAAGCGAGAGATAAGCCTTGGAAAATCCTATATTATCTACAGCTTGAACAGGTGGATTTTATCCACCTGTTTTTATATGTCATCAAGTCAATATTATCAACTAGGGGGGAGCCATTCTTTCTGCTATACTGAAAATAAAAAAGCTAAAAGGAGTAATACATAATGGGGACGCTCTGGTATGGTGGAAATATTTATACACTTCAAAGTGAAAATGACAGAGTAGAGGCAATATTCACTCGTGGTGATCGAATTATTGCATTAGGTACGGAAGCTGACTTGCGTATGAAATATGAAAATGAGCTTGAAAGAATCATCGATCTGCAAGGGGCAACAATGCTACCTGGTTTTGTGGATAGTCACATGCATTTAATAGGCCATGGAGAAAAGCTCATTCGTTTAGACCTGTCATCCTTCACAACAAAGTCGGCAGCACTTGCTGCATTAAAGGAATATGCAACAGGATTTTCTCCTGGAGAATGGATTATAGGCGAGGGATGGAATGAGAATCTTTGGGAAGAGCCGGTGCCTATTTATGCACATGAAATTGATGAAGCAGTTCCTGATCACCCGGTCATGCTGAAAAGAATATGCCGGCACGCCATTTCAGCTAATTCGAAAGCATTGCGATTGGCATCGATAAATGTTGATACCACTTGTCCCCCAGGCGGTGTAATTGAAAAGGATGAGAAGGGATATCCTAATGGTTTATTAAAAGACCAGGCACAGGATATTCTTTTAAATGTGATTCCTGCTGTATCCGATGAGTATATGAGCAAAGCGATGCGGGCGGCAATACGAGATGCACACAAACTCGGGCTGACTGGCGGACATACAGAGGATTTAAATTACTATGGCGGATATGCACAAACATATAGGACATTTCACGATGTCATAGAGCAGGAGGGACTGCGTTTTAGGGTGCATTTACTTGTACATCATGAAGTGGTCGATGATATGGCTGCAGCTGGAAACCAATATTTAAGCGGTGGAAAATGGATTGAATTCGGTGCAATGAAGCTGTTTGCTGACGGTGCTCTAGGAGGGAGAACCGCATTGTTGAGCCATCCATATAACGATGACCCAGCCGTATCTGGCGTTGCAATTTTTACTCAAGAACAGTTAAATGGGTTAATTTTAAAAGCAAGACAAAAAAAATTACCAGTAGCTATTCATGCAATTGGAGACTTAGCATTTGAAATGGCTTTGAATGCCATTGAGAAGCATCCTCTTACTGTAATGGGTCGAGACAGATTGATTCATGGACAAATATTGCGAAAAGAGCTGATTGATCGAGCAAAACAACTGCCGCTTATTCTTGATATCCAGCCAAGATTTGTCGCCTCAGATTTCCCATGGGTCGTTGAACGAATAGGTGCAGAAAGAATGAAGTATTGCTATGCGTGGAAAACACTGCTTAATGAAGGTGTACCGTGTGCAGGTGGATCAGATGCACCAATTGAGCCGCTCAATCCGCTATTAGGCATCCATGCAGCCGTGACTAGAACAAATTTAGAAGATCCAGAGATTTCCTATTATCCAGAAGAAGCCTTAACGATCTATGAAGCGGTATCATTATTCACGAAGGGCAGTGCTTTTGCTGCCTGTCATGAAGATAACCGCGGCATGCTGCAGGAAGGATTCATTGCTGATTTCACTATACTTAAAGAAGATATCTTTAAAGTGGGATATGGAGACATACCGAATATTTCCGTGGTAAAAACAGTAATTGGCGGAGAAATTGTGTACGAAGATTAAAGAATTTTTAAAAATTCATTGCACACCTATTTTTATAAGATTATAATTACATTTATTTCGAAAACAGAAAGAATCGAGGAAGGATAACATGAGCAATGAAATGAAAAAGGGTGCTTTTTATGCAGGCTTTTCTTATTTCCTGTGGGGTGTGCTGCCGATTTATTGGAAAATGCTGCATGATGTAAATGCTGGGGAAACGTTAGCAAACAGGATTGTTTGGAGCTTTATTTTTATGGTGCTTCTGCTTGTGATAATGAGGAAGTGGAGCGGCTTTATTACAACAATTAAAGGCCTCCTTACAAATAAAAAACAATTAATTGGACTTATTATTGCTTCTCTATTAGTCAGTGGCAACTGGTTTATTTTCATTTGGGCTGTAAACTCAGACAGAATCATAGAGACGAGCATGGGCTACTATATTAACCCTTTAATTAGTGTATTGCTTGGCATGGCTGTATTCAAAGAAAAGCTGTCACGGTCACAGCTGCTTTCCTTCGTACTGGCGGCAGTGGGCGTCCTTATTTTAACTATTTCCTATGGAGAGTTTCCGTGGGTTTCTATTTTGCTTGCTTTAACGTTTGCACTCTATGGATTAGCGAAGAAAATGGTGAAGGTAGATTCTGAAGTAGGTTTAACCTTGGAGACACTAGTCATTACTCCAGTGGCGCTAATATATATTATCAGTCTCTTTTTTAAAGGTCATCATTCCTTATTTAGCGGGAGCTTGCAAACGGACTTGTTTCTCATGGGAGCAGGTGTAGTTACTGCGATTCCATTACTGTTATTTTCTAAAGGCGTTCAGCGCATTCCGTTGTCGATGGCGGGCTTTTTACAATATATCGCACCGACAATTATGCTGATCTTAGGCGTATTTGTATATGATGAATACTTTTCTAAAGTGCACTTCATTTCGTTTGCTTTTATTTGGCTATCATTGACATTGTATTCTTTGTCAAAAACGAAGCTTATCCTTCATTGGGAAGCCAAATGGAAAAATGGAAATCAAGTAGGTATGTAAATGACAAAAAATTAGGAACTGTGACCAAAAATGGCGGGGAATTCAAAAAAAATGGTCACAGAGTGTAAAACTGTGACCAAAAATGGCGGAGAAATCAAAAAAACGGTTACAGAGTAAAGAACTGTGACCAAAAATGGC
>NZ_PISD01000067.1 GCF_002835735.1 Cytobacillus horneckiae
GGTGAATAAATAGAGTTTATTTACCGGAACGAGCATCGAGTGAGTATGTTTAGGTGAATAAACAGGAGCAGTAACCTTTTTCTCTGTTATATTGATTAATTTTCGATTGTAAAAAAGCATTCCTTTTAATTAAGGGATGCTTGAAAATTATGTATAAAATTTAAAAGAACTCATATAAACCATTCACAAAATAATCATATGTTTTGTCATCAATTATTTTTTCTCCATATCCTTCATAGAAAATCTCTCTATCTATTTCGTTATTAAATGCATTTGGTTTGGGGCGAATAGCTATAGAAACATCATATCTCGGGTCTCCATATGTACCGCCAGCCCAATCAATTACCCCTGTAACTTTTCCATTATGGACTAGTACATTATCAATGGTAAAATCCCCATGAATGAACGTCTGCTTTATTATTGACGGCTTATTCATTTTCATATTTTTTAGTATTCCTTCTGTGCCATCGACCTTGTAGTGTTTTAAATTGTATTCAGCATTGAAAAGCATTTCATCAATCCAACATTTGTCGTGCAGCAATTCTTTAGGACAAGGCGTTGAATGAATCCGAGATAGAATTTTCCCAAAATTAAAGATAAGCTCATTTCTTTTTTCTTGGTTTTTTTCCTTATTTAAAGCTGTTCTCAATGTGTCCCCTTCGAGAAACTCAAATAGAGCCCAAGCATGATCCTTGCCTCTTTCAGCAACAAATTTTTTCACTTTAGGAACAGGCAAGTTTGTCTTTTCCGACAAGCAGTTTGAAACAGACACCTCTTGGCTTAACCATGAACTATATAACGGTTCTTTCGTTCTTTTTAGAACAAAAACATTTCCTGCGTTTTCGATGATTCCTACATCTGATGTATATCCTTGGCGCGGAAATCTAATTGAAAGAACCTCAGTTACATATTGCTTAATTTCGTTAGGAATTTCATTTATATATATATATGGGCTGCAAATATATTCACCTCAATTTTAACCGACTCTTAAAATTCATCATCAAACTGCATGATTTTACTTTGATTGATTGAATATATACTTATAAAATTGCTTCCTTTAAAATCTTACATTTAGTCATTTTATGCTTTGTTACTTTTTTCCCCTCTATGCGCTCCAAGCAACAGTGTGCAAATAATATATGAGATATTTAAGCAATTGACCTAAATAAGGAGTTATAAATGATTGTATTTATCCATCTATAACTCCTTTTGAATTTTCCTAGACATCAATTATGATGATTTATTTCTTTATTTTTGAAACGGTCATCCCATCACCGATTGGAATAAGCAGAGATTCTAATTGAGGGTGATTGGCCACAGTTTCATTGAATTTCTTCATTGTTTCTGTATAGTGTTTACTTCTTGCTGTGCCGACATTTGCTACACTACCGCCAGCAAGCACGTTATCAGTTACAATTAAAGCACCCGGTGCCGCCAGCTTAATGCAATAATCTAAGTAATTTTCATAATTTCCTTTGTCAGCATCGATAAAGAAAAAATCATATTCCTTTTGATTGCTAACGAGTCCTTTAAGACTTTTTAATGCTTCACCGGTAATATATGTTACTTGATGTCTAAAGCCTGCTTTTGCTAGATTACTATATGCTAATTTCGCATATCTTTCCTCTAACTCAAGCGAAGTTAGTTGTCCTTCGCTGCCGAACCCTCTAGAAAGGCAAATTCCACTGTATCCTCCAAGAGCTCCTATTTCCAGAATATTTTTAGCACCAGAAATGGAAACAAGCATCGTCAGAAATTTGCCTGATGAAGGAGATACCGAAATGGTTGGCATTTCATTTTCTTTTATGGATGATAGAACCTCTTCCAAAAGCTCATCCTGTTTATTAAACACTGTATCGATATAATTGTTTATTTCTTTCATCAATTAGAATTCCTTTCTTCACCACAATTTTTTTCTAATATTGGCAAGACCGTTATTTCACTTTCATGTATTTCAAATAATTGCGTATTTAATTCACCTACTCCTATCGGATGTATCGATTGCCGTTCGGGTGTTTTTAACTGTTGCTTTAATGTGGAGCGTTTTAGATTCATCATTTCTAAAAAAGCAAGCGCTCTTCCGCGACGGAACGTTTTTGCCCCATGCCTACCAGACTTATGATCCTTTCCTTCTCCCCGATGACGCCTTTCCTTGCTATACCGTCTTACATTTTCACTTTTCAACAGAAATCCCCTTTCTTGTATACTACTGTATACAAGAAGTCAAAAAAGAAATCATTATATAATTTTTATTCATAAGAATGGCTGAAGAGAATGAATGGTTTTGGGAGCAAAATTTGTAGTGAAGAATAAAAAATTATTGAATAATTAATTTTCGATTGTAAAGTCGTTATAAGACAAATAATCTATTAATAACTTTCTAGCTTTCTCGTAATTTATATACTGGTCATAAAATAGTGGATAACCGGCTATACTTTCTTCAAAGAAACGGTATTGGGGGAAAATATCGAAGAAAGATAATCCAAGCCATTTTACCTGATTCTTCGGTATGGCTTTTGCTCTTTGGACATAACTTAAACTTCCTGCAATATTCATCCAATATACGTTTAAATCACCCGTCAAATTATCCTCTCCTTGGAATTCCATCTTGAAATCCTTTTGTATTTTAGTTGTATCACTGTATGGGAAAGGAGTATATAGGGTTTCCTTTATCATTTTTAATTCCTCATAAATTTGCAGCTTATCTATACTAATCACCACCAATTATTTATTATGTTTTCGGTAAACCAAACAAAGTTATTTATTCTCAAGATTAACCCAATCAATTCCTTTTCTTAGCATATTGAGAGTAAATGCTTCCTCGCTGTTTGGCAGCGGCTGATAATTATAAAGCCAGTTCACCTCGGGAGGCAGGCTCATAAAGATTGATTCTATTCTTCCGTTTGTATCAAGACCAAATTTAGTTCCGCGATCATAAATGAGATTAAATTCTACATATCTTCCCCGTCGTAGGAGCTGCCACCTCTTTTCGTCTTCACCAAACGGTTTCATGTTTTCTTCGACAAGCGGCTTATATATACGGATAAAAGACTCACCAACATCTTTTACAAATGCATATCTTTCCTCTAAAGATATTTGTGGAGTAATTGTTAAACGATCAAAAAAGATACCGCCAATCCCCCTAGTTTCATTGCGATGCTTTAGATAAAAATAATTATCTGCCCATGCTTTAAATTCCTGATAATAGGATTCGTTATGCCGTTCACAAAGGGTTTTTAAGCATTGATGGAAATACTTTGCCTGCTTTACATTAATATAAATTGGAGTTAAATCTATTCCTCCGCCAAACCATCTATCACCATTAGACATTTCAAAATAGCGCACATTCATATGGATAATCGGGATAAATGGGTTAGATGGATGTAAAATAATCGAAACGCCTGTAGCAAAAAATTCATGGCCAGGAGCCAATCCAAGGCCAACAGACATTTTTTCAGATAGAAGACCATGCACATTTGAAAAGTTGACTCCCCCTTTCTGAAATACATGACCATTTTCTATGACTCTTGCCCGTCCTCCGCCTCCGCCGGGACGATTCCATTTTTCTTCTTTAAATACTGCTTTTCCATCTAATTTTTCTAATTCACTGCAAATAGAATCTTGGAGATTTTCAAAGGATTGACTTATGAATGTCTTATCTATTTTTATTGATGATGGTTGTTCTATCTTCGACACTGCCATACACTCCTCTCCAGAAATTAAACAAATGAGCCAACAGAACTTTCGATTCAACATTTTCCTGTTTTCACTAAATTAATTATATATAATTAGGAATATTACGTAAATATTTACATTTTTACCTTTAAGCCGCTTTATCCTTTCACTCCATCTCTAGGATTCCATGAATCTTGCAATTTTCTAAGCTGCAGGATTTGACCTGTATGATAGGCTGTGTGGGTAGTCAGATGCGCTAAATCTAGCGCCCATCTATTGAGTGTATGATTATCAGACTTTTTCACAGCATGCTTCCATTCAGACATAATGTTATCTATTCTTTTCACAGCATCAGCCCAATTCAAATCAGTATTAGTAAAAGTATTTTGCACTCCACTTTCTATATTCGGTATCCCTTTAAACCGGTTCAAATAACGAGAATTATAGTATATTAAGTGATTGATAATTTCGAATATAGAATTTGTAGATTCGCTTTGTTTCCACATAGCTTGCTCTTCTGTAAGACCATCAATAGAATTTAGTAGGGACACAAACCATGTATTTGTATTATGGCAAGCGTCTAATTGTGCTAATAATATTTCTTTGTCACTCATCTGATATCTCCTCCATTTCCTTATGCTTTTATCATTCAATATGGAAGAAATATATCCTGCCTCAAGTTTATAAAGCTAGTTAAAGTTTATTCATTTGCAGGAACCCCCCCTTTTTCTATCGAATATATAACTACAAAAAAATAGGAGGAGCATAGGATGAAACAACGACATGAAGTATTATTTAACCAATTAGAAGCTTACCGAAGCGATATTTTAAGCGTACTTGAAAATGTGACAGGAGAGGAAGCCGAGGTCATTCCTAAGGGATTTAATAATAATATTCGCTGGAATATGGGACATATTTTTCTTGACCAATATTTATGGATTGAGGCTTTAACTAAAGAAAAAGGTGATGTATCAGAACAATTTAATTCATGGTTTGGTTTTGGGACGTCTCCTGGAAACTTCAACATTGAGACGCCTTCATTTGAACAGCTTAAGACTTTACTAAAATTGCAGCCTACAAATATAAAAGAAAAATATGGCTCCAGACTAGAGGAGATATTTCCACCTACTGAGATGGGCATGCAAACGATTGAACAAGTATTAATTCGGACTATTTTTCACGAAGGCATGCATTTACAAGCCATTGTAGATATAAAAAAATGTATTTAATCATCCTGTCTGCTTCTTCTCCTGAAGCTAAAGTAATGGGTTAGTAACGAAGGTTTATTCATCGTGCTAACCCTCCGGCAATAAAAATAAGCATTCCCGCCTATGTGAAGGAATGCCCTGTAGTTTATCATTTTTGCAAGAATCCCTCTATCTCTGACACTACACTTTGGATATCATCCACTAGGGGAGAATGACCGGTATTTAAGACTTTATAAGTTACATCAATATCATGCTCTTTCATGTCATGAATAATTTCTAATGTCATTTGCTCTAATACCATCAAATCATTTTGTCCCCATAATACAAGGACTGACGCATTAATCCGCTGTAATTCTCCTGTACCTTCAGCCACCCCGTTTGAAACAGAACTAAGATTAAATCTATTGGCTGCATCAGCTACATCAACCATATTTCTTTGATTTAATGCGGCTTCCACATCCTTCTCAAGTCTTGCCTTTTCTGGTTTGCTATGAGGATAAACTAGCTGGTTCATAGCTGCTTCAAAGAATGACATTTCTTGAGCCTTTTGAGCATTTAACATCCTATTAATCATGCTATCAGAGGCAATTTCTTCTTTGGATTGAAGTCTGGCACCATTAGAATTATACGCTGGATATCCTCTTGTCGAAATAGAAGCAAGCAAAATTAATTTTTCTACCCTGGAGGGGTAATTAGCGGCAAATTGCATCGCAATTCCCCCGCCATTTGACAAACCTATTAAATGAGAGGATTTTAAATTTAATTCATTACAAAATAATTCAATATCGAGCGCAAAATCATTCAAAGCTTTAATTGGCTTATGATAGGTAGATTTTCCGTAACCGCGTAAATCAATCGCGTATATTGTATATTCAATAGGTAAAGTTTCCAATAATATATCCCACTGATCTGAAGAAGCTAGATTACCATGAATTAAAAGAAGTAGAGTTTCTCCACCCTCTCTTTTTCGATAGAAAAGTGTTTCACCATTATTCAAAGTAATTTCCATCATACTCCTCCTTTATTTAGCAAAATTATCTTTTTTATTACATGCTCCAATCATTAAGAATATGCATCCCAAACAAAAAATTCATTAAGATGTTAGGTTCTTTATAGACTCGGCAATAAATTTTGCATCATATCCTACTCCTTGCAACAAGGCAGATCCGCGCCGGTACTGCCATTGTAAACCAACAAAATATAAACCCGTTACATTTGAAACTCCTCTCCGATGAACTATTTCTCCTTTTTCATTCAAAACCCCTTCTATTTTTAGCCAGGGCAAAATAAATTCAAAGCCAGTAGCCCAAATAATATTGTTTACTTCTAACATAGATCCATCTTCAAAAATGACGACATTTTGCTTTCCGTTGACTACTCTTTTTTTTAAGACCACTTCATTTTGTTTGATTGCGTCTTTTAGTTGTAATCCGAATATTGGATCTCCTTTTCTTTGTATGAGCCGCCCGAGTAGCGAATGATTTTTTGCGTGTAAAATCCCCATTTTTTCAAACCACCAAAAGATACTCTTTTTTTGAAATATTAAGGGAAAATATCTTAATTTTTTACTATGTGCTAAATAAGTCGTTCGTTCCTTTGATAATTCAACAGCTATTTGAGCACCGCTGTTGCCTCCACCAACTACTAGAACATTTCCAGCTGTTAACTGCTTTAAGTTTTTATACTGGGAGGAATGGAGTTGAAAGATGGCAGATGATATATTTCTGGATATTGATGGGATTTTTGGCGTTTGAAATGGACCTGCTGCAATAATCAGATTTTTAGCTTGATATTCATTGTGATTTGTAATAATTAAGAAGACACCATTAACCTTTGATACATGTACAACTTCTGATTTTAGTTGTATTGGTAATTTAAAAATTCCCACGTAACTTTTTAAATAAACAGCGACCTCATCTTTTGTTGGAAAGCCGTTATTTTCACCATTAAAGGGCAATCCAGGCAATAAATTATATCTTCGTGGAGTAAATAACACTAAAGAGTCATATCTCTCTTTCCAGCTCTCACCTATCTCCGCAGCTTTATCCAATATCAAAAATTTTTGGCGAAGCTGTTTTAAATAATATCCTGCTGCCAAGCCTGCTTGGCCTGCTCCTATTACGATCGTGTCGTACATTATTTTTCCACCTCAATACATGAATACATGTTCATATATTGATTTTATTGCAAAACCATTTTAATTTCAATTATTAATCATCCATTTTTAAATAAAACCAGTACTTTATTTTTCACCCCTTTGTCGAAACCCTGCTTTTACATTTTCTATTTGGATAAGATGTTCTCTAATATGTTGAACACGATAGGCTAATAATTGTTTAAATGTAAAATGCCCTGCATCTTGGTACACGCCCACTCTATTGGCTTGTTCAGCTGTTAGCTTGTTTAGAATAGGCAGCATGCTGGAACGAAGTAATTCGAATAGGAGCAGATATTGTTCATGATCTAAATGGTCATATCCTAATGTATTCGCCCATGCCTCCTGATCAGTTGGCATCAATAGCGGCTATCCTCAGCCAAAACTTTTTTTAACCTTTGTGTTGAAACTAGCTCAGAATCCGCTATATGAATGAGTATCTGGTGAATACTCCATTTGTCGAGTGAAGGCTTGAATCTAAGCTCTTCCTCTGCTAAGCCTTCGATTGATTCTCGTAACATTGAATATCCGCAAGCATACTCTTCAATTAAACCCTTCATATTTCCTCCCCCTATTTTCATGAAACTGCCATTGAATAGATTCTCTTTTTTTTGATCTATATCCTTTTGTTTTAGTTCCCCCCTTGGTATAAAGGTAAAACTTGATAAAAAACCGTCCAGACGGTACAATAAAATTACTAAAAAGAAATCAAATTAGGAAAGGAATAATGATGGATTCCAAAGCTAATCAAAAAAGAAAACATATTTTAAACAGTGCCACTCAATTCATACTAGAAAATAGTTTCAGTGATCTAACCCTTGAAGCTGTCGCTAAACAAGCTGGTATTAGTAAAGGCGGACTCTTGTATCATTTTCCTAATAAAGATTTGTTAATAAAGGGAATTGCCGAACATATCTTTGAAGATGTGAGTATGAATTTCACAGAGTTAGCAGAAAGCGATCCAAAGGTGACAGGTAAATGGTGTCGAGCTTTAATCGAATCCTCAAAGCTCGACTTGGAAAATATGGCTGAACAAAATGTAGGCAAACTTGCACTCTCTTTATTAAATTTAGATGCAGCTAAAGATATTTCGGAAATGTATCAATCCATACTTGTCAAATTAGATAAGGATGGCATCGACCCGATAACTGCCACTATGATTCGCTTAGTAATAGATGGCCTTTATTACTCTGAAATGTTAAATATTGCACCATTAGAAAAGGATAAGCAAGAAAAAATATTTCAGCGCTTATTCCAAATGACAGAAAAGGAGACATAAGATGAATTATTTACTTTTAAGCATAGCCATCATCGGTGAAGTTTTTGCCACTTCCATGCTAAAAGCTTCCAATGGCTTTAAGAAAATGTTGCCCACTCTAGGCGTCGTTTTTGGTTATGCCGTTGCTTTTTATGCCTTATCATTATCATTAAAAACGCTTCCGCTAGGGTTAGCGTATGCGATTTGGGCCGGGGTCGGAACTGCACTCACTGCATTAGTTGGCATTGTCATCTATAAAGAAAATTTAAATAGCAAAAAGGTGTGTGGATTAATTTTTATCATAGGCGGAGTCATTTTAATGAATCTTGGCGGAGCTCATTAACAAGGAAGGTGAAGATAATTATGAAAAGTTACATTATATTGGCTCTATCCATTATCTGTGAAGTTTTTGCTACCTCAATGCTTAAATTGTCAGAGGGCTTTACAATTGTATTTCCTTCTATCGGAGTAATTATTGGCTATGCGCTCTCATTTTACCTTATAGCCATTGCACTCAAAACACTTCCCTTAAGTTTGGCTTATGCCATTTGGGCTGGAGTCGGAACGGCGTTAACCGCTTTAATTGGTGTATTAGTATGGGGAGAATTATTTAGCATTTTAAAATTAACTGGATTGGTACTCATAATAGCTGGAGTCGTTTTACTTAATTTTTCAAATCAAAATGAAACGGAAGAGCAGCCATCTGTCTGATGGCTGCTTTTATTTGTGGTTTCGAAAACCCCTGGCTATGCCGGGGGTTCTAAAGAGCTTCAAGC
>NZ_PISD01000068.1 GCF_002835735.1 Cytobacillus horneckiae
TCTTTATTCGCCTGAAACACTGGGAGATCACTTTCTTCAGAGGAATAACTCAACGTTTTTCAGCTAAATAAATAGGATTTTTCCAAACCTCTGTTAAAACTGCTCTAAACAATTCATCTAATTCTTCTGTTGGATCTTCCTGCTGAACATTCAGAGATTTAACAAATTCAGAAAGATGCTCTATTTCACTTTCTATGAACTCGTTAATTAAATCAATTCTTCGTTCCAAATCAAGTTCATCCCCGCTGATTTTTCTTTTAAGTAGGATTCTTATTTCGTTTTTAAGCTCTCCTTCCGGTACAATTTTTTCTAATAAATTTGGGAACTCCAAAGGAGCAATGGTATTGTATTTTTCAATCCACTTACATGCTAAGATTGGCCTCAATACATAGAAGTATTTTTTTATTTTCACTTCGTCACCTTGTAAATACTCTCTATAATTTCCTTTTGCCATGTTTAAATAATGATGTAATGCTGCAGTTGGCTTATATACTATATTGCTTATTTCCTTCATTTTGTCTACTGCAGAGAAATTTTGATAATAAACGATACCTGAATTTAACCATTCGAGTAATGGCGGGTTAGATTTTCTAAATAGCCTTAAAGCTTTTGTTAACTCCCATCCGTTGATATCTAATAAATCATTTATTGGCAATTCAATTACATCTCTTTTATGATCTATTGATAAATACCAATCTATTGTATGCACATAAATAAACCTCACATCATAGTCACTATTCTTAGACGGAAACTCCCATGCCCTGCTACCAGATTCACACGCATATAAAATTTTTACATTGTAATTTTCTTCAATTTGTTTTAGTTCTTTTAGAATTTTATCTTTCATTGTTATCTCCAGACTATAGTTTTATTTGTATATTAGCATGAATAAACTGGAATTTGTTAAAAATTCATTCTTATTCATAGTCATTTCACTCACATCTTCTGAATCGTTCACTGACAGCTAACTTCAACTGTCATACCCATCCAAAGTAAAATTGTGAGATTTTATAAACTATAGCAATAATAAAGTAGATTTTCATTTCAAAAAGCTACGCTCAATGTGAATGTTTTTATAAATGGTGAAAAGTGCTGCCCAATAACAATTTTACAGGTTGATTGGGCCTTCCACTTGCCCTACCTTTATATTATTTTACCCTTCTAGCTGCTTGTTGGATTGGATCCCATACCCCATTATAAGGAGGTGCGTAGGCTAAATCTAAGTCTAATATTTGCTCCATTGTCATCTTATTAAATAACGCTGTTGCTAAAACATCAATTCGTTTATCTACCCCTTTTTCACCAATTATTTGTCCGCCAAGCACTAAATGATTTTCTTTATGATAAATTAATTTCAAGACCATTTTTTTCGTATCAGGATAATAACCTGCTATATCGGAGGCTTCGATTGTTACCGTTTTGTATGGGATTTTTAACAAGCTTGCTTCTTTTTCAGATAGCCCTGTACGTCCGAGCGTTAAATTTAAAAATTTGATGATTGATGTGCCAACTACCCCTTTAAAGGTTTTAGGAATATCAATCATATTTAATCCCGCAATTTGGCCTTGCTTATTTGCATGAGTCCCTAAAGGAATATGGTCATCCTTTTCCTTTATACGATGATATTGGGTTGCACAATCACCAGCAGCAAAAATATCTTCAATATTTGTTTCCATATAGGCATTTACTTGAATAGCACCATTTACACTTATAGCAATTCCAGTATTTCTTAAGAATGAAGTGTTTGGTTTAACACCAACAGCGACTAATACAAGGTCTGTTTTATACACACCTTTATCCGTTTTAATATATTCAACATGGCTGCTACCAGAGAATGACTCCACTGATTCCCCCAGCTTTAGTTGGATATTATTTTTATTTGCTTCATTATGAATTTGTTCTGCCATTTCCTTATCGAAAATTGTTGCTAGTTGATTGTTTCTTTCAATAATTGTTACTTTTTTTCCAAGTTCAACAAAACTCTCAGCCATTTCAAGTCCAATATAGCCTCCGCCAATTACTGTCACATTTTCAATCGAATGATTAAGATGCTCCATTATTTCCGTTGCATCTGGTATCGTCTTCAACGAAAAAATTCCTGATAAATTATTGCCTTGCCAATCAGGAACAACAGGACTTACACCAGTTGCAATCAGCAAGCGGTCATAAGGGAATTTGAAACTTTCCCCATTTGATTGATTGACCCCAGATACAAATTTGTTTTGCACATCAACATGGAGAACTTCATGAAAAATTCGTGCATCAATTCCGTATTTTTCTCGAAAAGTTGTCTGTGTTCTTGCAATAAGCTTCTCTTTAGCTTCTATTTTTCCGCTTATTAAATAAGGAAGGCCGCATTGCGCGTATGAGTATATCTCTCCCTTTTCAAGCACGGTAATATTATGTCCGGAGCTATTCCGTACAATTTGCATAGCAGCACTCATTCCTGCTGCATCACCGCCAATTATGATTACCTTCATTATGATCTCCCTCCTTTGGATATTTTCTTTATAAACAATTGCAAGTTTAAAAAGAGAAGACCGCTTCATTAAAGTTATTTCCAAAATTTATGATTATGATAATGAATCCACCTTTCACATTGATATTTGCTGAGTTAATACTTTTTGTGAAAAAGGGATAATAATTGTTCATGCTTGCTGTTGTTTCAATTTCATATTGGTAACAATCTTTGTTTAACTTACGTCTCATTAGAAACTGAATCTTTTTGGGGGTATGATACTTGAAAACTGGAATCTGTTTGCTGTTATCTAGCGCTTTCCTGTCAATCTGTCTTGCTGGTTGTCTGCCAAGAGAGCCCTTCACTATTGAATCGAACGTGAATCCAATCTTTGAATCAAGCAGTCGTTTAATCAGCATACACATCTCAAATTTAAAGGCTGATGATACACTTATTATTGATGATAAGGAATCTCTTAATACGCTACAAACGATCTTTTCAAGTGTCATGAAAGTTGAGGGCATAGTGAATATGACTGACCCAAGATATTCCTTGAGTGTTCAGTATGATGACAAAAAACAGCACGACTTTTATTTATGGATTGGAGAAAAAGACAAAACCATTACATTAATGAAAACAGACGATACTCAAACCGTTTATACGGTGATAATAAAAGAAACCAATCAATTGATTGACATGATGGAATCGGTCATTGAATAGTCGGCATCCCCTATCCCATTTACCGTATCGAAATGGGATAAGGGTTTGTGTGATTAACATTTTCTAAGTTATGTAGGCTGCATTTTACACAAAAAGTTAAATTGAGTTTCTTTCAACAATCTCAGGTGCAAATCGATAAGTGATAAATGGATGTTGAGACTCATTTTTAATTCTATCCAGCAGCAGCTCCGCTGCCTTCAACCCCATTTGCTGAATTGGCTGGGCAATAGTAGTAATTGAAGGTTCATACAAATCTGCATAAAGAACATTATCAATTCCAATAACAGCCATCTTCTCTGGGACAGAAACATTATTCTTTTTTAAATATTTCAATATTTGAAGCAGAACTAAATCATTTCCTGCAATTATTGCAGTTGGTGGCTTGTTAAAGTGAAGGCAGTTTTGTAAGGCGTCTTGAATTTTGTCCTTTGATATGGAAAAAATCAGCTCCTCCCTTAGCTTTAACTGACAGGCAGCCATTGCCTTCTTGTAACCGTCTATTCTTTCTATTCTCGGAGTAACCGGAAAATCAATCGGCAATGTA
The DNA here is from genome assembly GCF_002835735.1 of Cytobacillus horneckiae. Lineage (GTDB taxonomy): Bacteria > Bacillota > Bacilli > Bacillales > Cytobacillaceae > Cytobacillus > Cytobacillus horneckiae. Next base: position 3,723 of record NZ_PISD01000068.1, read on the forward strand.
AAAAAAGCAATATTCTCATGCCCTTTTTCTGCAAGGGTGGAAACAGCCAAAAAACTTGCCGCATGATTATCCAATAGCACGGAATCAGTCGTGATTCCATCTACCAGCCGGTCAACAAAAACAATAGGAATAGAGTAGTTAATCAAATAGTTGTATACAGTATAATCATTGCCGACAGGAAAAATGATGATGCCATCTACTTGTTTGGCAATCAGAAGGTCAATGTACTCTTTCTCTTTTTCCGGATCGTCAGCCGAATTACAGACAAATGCTTTCATACCATTATGCTGTAATCTGTCTTCAACTATTTGAATGATTTCTGTGGAAAGGGTATGTAGAATATTGGCAACAAGAATTCCAACTACCTTTGTTTTTTTTACTTTCAGATTCCTGGCATTGTCATTAGGACGGAAATTCAGCTCATTGATTACCCGTTCTATTCGCTCCTTCGTTTCCGAGCTCATATACTTATAGCGTTGATTAATATATTGGGAAACCGTACTCTTTGAAACTCCCGCTTTTTCTGCTACATCTGATATGGTGATTTTCTTCTTTACGTTCATAAGCATCTCCCGTCTCTAAATTCTAAATCTTCCCTATTTAGTGAATAGGAAATACCGTGTCATACTCATCATACCAAAATTGTAATGCAATTTCTTCCTTTATGGCAAGAGCTCTTAGCGAAAGAATATCGCCAAGAGCTCTTGATTCAACCTTCTTATCTAACTAACCATCCGCCATCAACTGCAACAATATGGCCATTCATATAATCCGATGCACTGCTCGCAAGGAAGACAACTGTTCCCATCACATCACTTGGTGTTCCCCATTTCCCAGCCGGAATTCTTGATAGAATTTCCGCATTTCTGGATTCATCCGAGCGAATCGGCGCAGTATTTTTCGTTTCGATATATCCTGGTGCAATTGCATTAATCTGAATATTATATGCTGCCATTTCATTGGCGAACGCTTTTGTCAGTCCTGCCACACCATGTTTGCTTGCTGTGTAAGGCGGTACGAACTTGCCACCTTGATACGTTAACATCGATGCTACGTTAATAATTTTACCGCTGCCTTGTTTAACCATCTCTTTAACAACAATCTGGCTCAAATAATAAACAGCATTGAGGTTAATATCTATCACCGCTTCCCAATCTTCGTCTTTATATTCAAGCAGCGGCGACCTTCGAATTGTTCCAGCATTATTCACCAGTATATCGATACGTCCAAGTGAATCAAGGCAGCCATCCACAATTCCTGCAAGGTTTTCCTTATCTGCCAGCTCTGCTTGATAAAAAATCGCTTTTTGTCCAGTTTCTTCTATTAATTGTTTTGTTTCATCCCAATTATCTCCATGAGTCACTACAAAAACATCCGCGCCTGCTTTTGCTAGAGCAACTGAATATCCTTGTCCTAGCCCTGTATTCCCCCCTGTTACAATTGCAACCTTTCCTTTTAAGCTAAAATAATCCATTGAAAAATCAGCTAAGCTCATCATTCATTCCCCTTTCTCATGTTCTCACTTTATCCTTCACTTTTTGTATATATTCTGAAGCTAATCTAGTAATCTCTTGATAGTTTTCATCTTTGGCTGGCTCAATCAATTTTCCACCAACACCAACTGCGATACATCCGTTGTCGATCCAATCATTGATATTATCTAAACTAACGCCACCTGTCGGCATCAAATTAATATCAGGAAGAGGTCCTTTTATTGCCTTTACATATTCAGGTCCGAATGTACTTCCTGGAAATAACTTAATAATATCTGCTCCGTGTGACATCGCCTTGACCATTTCCGTAATCGTTTCACATCCAGGAATATATGGGATTTGATATAAATTGCATAACTTTACAATTTCCTCATCAAATGAAGGGCTTACAATAAATTGTGCTCCTTTTAGGATGGCAAGCCTCGCTGTGACTTTATCAAGCACCGTACCAGCCCCGACTTTTATTTGAGGATACTCGTGCCTCAACCGTGCGATTGCCTCATCCGCATCCGGCACCGTGAAAGTGACCTCTATATTAGTAATGCCGCCTTCCACACATGCTTTTGAAATTCGGACGGCCTGTTCTGCATTATCCGCTCGAACAACAGCAACAATCGGCGACTTGATTATATTTTGCAGGATATAAAGCTTCTTCATCCAGTATCCTCCTCTTATTTCATTTCTGTTAGCGGGAACTTATCCATATCTTCATATGTATAATTTTCGCCAGCCATTGCCCATATAAAAGTATAGCTGCTGGTTGCTGCACCACAGTGAATAGACCATGGCGGAGAAAGGACAGCTTGTTCATTCTGCATGATTAAATGTCGTGTTTCGCTCGGTTCTCCCATCATATGAAATAGAATTTCACCCTTTGGCAAATCAAAGTATAAATAAACCTCTACACGGCGGTCGTGAACATGCGGAGGCATCGAGTTCCAAACGCTGCCCGTTTCAAGCTCAGTCATCCCCATACAAAGCTGACAGCTTTGGATACCATTTTGATGAATCATACGGCGAATTTTACGCTTATTGGCCTTTTCTGTTTCCCCCATCTCATCTCCAGGGATGTCCTCGAAGGCAACATGCTGAATAGGATATTCTTTATGAGCCGGCGCGGAAGCCAAATAAAACTTAGCAGGTTCGGCGGCTGATTCACTAATGAAGGTCACTTCCCTAGAGCCTAGACCAATATAGAGACAATCTCGGTTAGCCATCAAAAATTCTTTGCCATCAACTGCGATCTTTCCAGGACCGCCAATGTTGAATATGCCAATTTCCCGTCTTTCCAAAAAATAATCTGACTTAATTACATCGCTTCCTCCAAGAATTACCTCAGTTTCGACTGGAGCAACCCCTCCTATAATGATTCGGTCGTCCAAGGAGTAACAAAGTGATACTTCATCCGGCATGAAAAGGTTTTCAATTAAAAAATTCTTTCGTAGTTCCTCTGTGCTAAACTGCTTTGCCTGTGTCGGGTGAATCGAGTATCGCTTATCAATTTTCATGAATTTCCCCTCCTGATAAAACGGTTTATGATAAAAAACTGCTGATTTATGTGTTATTACATTTAAAATATAAAGAAAATTATAAATTTAGTCAAACTATTTCTATTAAATATTTTCGGTGTATTATAGAAAATCTATTGTTTTCAGTCGTTTATCACTATTTTTTCTCATAAAATTTAATTTTCTAAAAACTTATTGTAAAAAACCGGTTTATATGATAATCTCATTTTTAATAATACAGAAAGCGCTTACTTTATTATTTTTTTACTAAACCGTTTATCAACTATGGAGGAAACAAATATGACTAATTTAGATGTTGTGACCTTTGGAGAACCGATGGTTATGTTCTATGCAAATCATCCAGAACCGCTTCATGCCGCAAATTCTTTTTCAAGAGCATTAGCTGGCGCAGAAGCCAATGTAGCTTGTGGGATCTCACGCTTAGATTTACAAGTCAGCTATATAACTAAACTAGGCAATGACAGCTTTGGAAAGTTCATTATTGAAGCATTAAATCGTGAAAACGTCCATACGAATGGCATTTTATTTTCTAATAGCCATTCAACAGGAATGCTTATGAAATCAAAAGTTTTGCAAGGCGATCCTGAAGTGGAATACTTCAGGAAAAATTCAGCTGCCTCGACGTTAAGTATGAATGATTTCTCAAAAGCTGACTTTACGAAAGCGCGGCATCTTCATGCAACTGGAATACCCTCTGCCCTTTCAAATGACTGTCATCATTTTACGCAGAATGTTATGAATCATATGAAGACTCACGGCAAGTCGGTTTCCTTCGATCCAAATTTACGTCCGAGTTTGTGGAAAGATAAGAAAACGATGGTTGATACTGTGAACAAGCTCGCTTATTTAAGTGACCAGTTCTTGCCGGGTTTATCAGAAGCGCAAACATTAACTGGTCTAACCAATCCAAAAGATATCGCGGATTATTATTTAGCTAAAGGCATAAAGACAATCGTCATCAAACTCGGACCAGAAGGAGCTTACTATAAAACCGGTCAAGAAGAAGGATTTGTTCCCGGATACAAGCCTAATCAAGTTATCGATACAGTCGGAGCGGGAGATGGTTTTGCTGTCGGATTTATCTCCAGTTATCTTGAAGGGAAATCAATAAGTGAAGCAGTAAAAAGAGGGAATGCAATTGGCGCGCTCCAAGTAATGTCACCGGGCGACATGGATGGCATGCCAAATCGTAAAACACTTGAGGAATTTATGCAACAGCAGCAATTGGAAAACATAGCAGATCTCCCAACTAGATTGTCACAAGAAATTTAAACTAATTTAGCTGAAGAGGAGAATTTATATGAGAATAAAAGCTGGCATTGAGAAAATCCCTGGGGGAATGATGGTTGTTCCATTGTTTTTTGGCGCACTATTAAACACGCTTGCACCGGAAACAGCTACATATTTCGGTGGCTTCACCGGAGCGCTGCTAACTGGTACGTCTGCTATTCTTGCTGTCTTTTTCTTTTGCGTCGGTGCAACGATTGATGTCAAACAATCCGGGTACATCGCAAAAAAAGGGTTAACTCTGCTCATCGGAAAAGTCGGTTTCGCTGCACTGCTTGGCTACGGAGCTGCGCTTTTTTTACCTGAAAACGGTATTCAGTCAGGACTATTCGCAGGATTATCCGTTCTTGTCATCATTGCGGCGTTTAACGAAACGAACGGAGGGTTATATACTGCATTAATGACGAAACTAGGGCGGACAGAAGATGCAGCTGCCTTCCCCTTCATCAGCATAGAAAGCGGTCCTTTCTTCACGATGATTATACTTGGAGTTGGCGGTTTAGCCACATTTCCGTGGCAAACAATCGTTTCTACGCTTATTCCATTTGCTGCAGGAATGATTATTGGCAATATTGATAAGGAAATGAGAGCATTTCTTGGGCAGGCTGTCCCTGTCTTAATTCCTTTCTTTGCCCTATCACTAGGCTTTGGGCTTGATTTCGGAATGATTGTCCGTTCCGGCTTCATGGGAGTATTAATGGGAGTTGCTGTCGTATTATTATCTGGCGGTGTTTTATATTTGATGGACCGTTACATAACCGGTTCTGATGGAGTTGCTGGTGTAGCCGCTTCATCTACAGCCGGAGCTGCAGTAGCCGTTCCATTCATCATTGCGGAATTAAACCCTCAGTTCGCACCCGTAGCTGAATCAGCCACGGCCATTATTGCAACAAGTGTACTAGTCACTGCGTTATTAACACCTATTTTCACCATGTGGGTTGCCAAGCTTCAAATCAAACGCGGCATTCCGCAAAGGAAGTATAAAAACGGCTCTTCGAATAGCTATTCTGATCAATCTAAAATTATATAAACAGCGGTTTATTTTCATAGAGATGCATACTGGATTTTTCAGAAAACAATAGCCTTACTGCGCTCAAGCTGCAGTAAGGCTATTTATATTTGATTTGAAAATAAATTGGAAAAGGGAAATTACTTCGAAGCTGTCATTAACAACTCCCAGCTACATTCACTATAAAAACATTAACTATTCTCATACTCTTTATTCACTTTGTAAACAAATTCACTAATCATTTCGTTTAATTTATTTGCTACTTTAGTAGGTATTTGATGTCTTTCTTTTTCAAAAAACAATAATTTATTTAAAGGCAGCTTTTCATGCAAAATTTGCGCATATTTATGAAATGCTTTATCTTTCGTGCCATAGATGAGCAAAACAGGCAAATCGATATTTTGAAGTTTATTTGTACAATTATATTGCAAGCTATAACGATAATATTGCTGAATGTTTTTTGCATTTCCATGCAATGCTTCCTTATGCATTTTTTTAAATACTTGCATATTATTGGAATTACCAAATGAAATTGCAAGTGACAAAAAAGGAATGGCATTCGCTTCAGCAAGTTTGGCTGCCAAAGATATCCTCAGCTTTAAGTATTGATCCTTCACTTCAGACATTCCGCTAATAATAATGCCTCCTAATGCTCTACTAGCTTTTGTCAAAAAAAACTCTAATACGATAGAGCCACCCGTTGAATACCCACAAATAAATGCTTTCTTTATACCTAAATAATCCAATAAGGATATAATATCTTCAACAATTAGTGAATAGGTGATAGGCTGCTTTGAATATTCACTTCTTCCGTGTCCTCTAATATCAAAGGTGATAACTTGATAATCTCGAGACAATTCTTCTAATTGATAAATAAAATTAGCACTTGTAAGTAATGGTGGATGAATAAAAACAATCGGAGTTCCAGAACCTCTTATTGTATAGAACAAACTTGTCCCGTTTATATCCAACATAGGCATCTTATGAATCACCTCAATCAAATGTTACTCAACATCTTTATTAAAATATGTATTTATAGTGTGCATCTTTTCGAGCTTTAATATTCTTTAGCCTATATTTATTGAAATTCACTTCAACCACATAAAAATATTTCATACATTCTCTTGATTGCTTCCTATTGTTCCATTGATGAACAATGAGCAAAACCACTTAATTTTTGTTGGTAATTGTTTAAAACATATTTCCGATCAAAGAGAAAATATATTCTGGATTTTTATCATTTTACTATTGAATGTTTGCTATACTGCGCCTTTTGTATTCAAAGGTCAGGTATCTATTTCTGGTTAAGTATTTTTTAGTTTTATGAATGCGATAGCAAGTGGATAAGGTATAGAACCGCAACTATATTCTATTAACAAAACCGCTGTAGAAAAATGATTACGGCTGGTTAAGACTTAAGTATCGAAAAAGAACGGACTGTTACCCGTTCTTTTTTTGATGCAATTTAAATATTTAATGATGTGATCGATCTAATTCGACGCTTGAAATAAAAAAGAATAAGTTCACAAACTTAAATTTATACAAAAACATTTGAGTAACAGCTGGTTAATAAAACGATTCTGTTGCCAAGGTTTACTCTTGGCCTTTATAATTTTTAATAAATACGAGCAGTCTTTCCATCCATTCAATATTAAAGTGCGCTTTATTAAAGGCGTGTTCAGTTATCAATTGACTAGTAATAGAAATGCTCTCGGTTGTTAATAATAAATCTTTCTTTTCTTCATGCTTTTCCCAAAGTCTCTTTTCTCTTTCGATAGTTTCTTCAAAAATCATTGCTGCCTTTTTAATATTTATAAAATCTAAAAAATAAATTGCAATGTATAAGTCCTCGATTTCAGCATTTTTTTTGAAACAGCTATAAAGTTCTTCTTGGAGATATTCACGTCCTGATTTTGTTATACTATAAATTGTTTTGTCGGGGCGCTTCTGCTCGTGAATAGTTTCTACTGGTTCAATAAATTTATTTTTATTTAGCGCCTCAAAATCATAGTAAAATTTACCTTCACTTAGAGCGGTAAATGGTTGTACTTCTAATAATTGCTTTCTTAGCATGTATGGATAATTATCTTGTTTAGCCAACATGCCTAAAATATAAATCCTGATCAACATTAACCCTCCTTTCAGTACCTCATGACCTATAATAGCTTATCAAATGACAAATATGTTCACAAAATTTTTAATAACAGTTGCTTGCATAATAAAAAAGACATTATTTATATATCCCTAGATAGGGAAATGTAAATAATGTCTACAAACTAGTTATTTGTACGCTTTTAAAGGGAGTGAAGTAAGTGTCTGTCCTGTCGCTGAATCTGTTAAATTATTTTCTAAATTAAATGCTGCAACTCGTTCAATTGCTGTATATCTCTGCAGAAAGGCTGTTAAAATCGTTTTTAACTCTAAACGCGCAAGCGGCGCACCGAGACAAAAATGAGGTCCATTTCCAAAGGTTAAATGCTTTTTGTTATTCGGACGGTGTATATTAAGATTAAACGGTTCATTGAACATATCTTCATCCATATTTGCCGCACTCATCCATGCAACAACAACATCACCTTTCTTCAAATCAACCCCCAATAATTGATTATCCTTTTTAACTGTTCGATCTCTTCTGCTCATATGGAAACGATAGCGCAGCATCTCTTCTACTGCGGCATCTATTAGGTCTGGATTATCACGTAGTTCGGAATATAATTTTACATCATCGTATAAAAGTGAATAAAATGTAGTTGAAATCATGTGACTCGTTGTTTCAACACCGGCGCCCAAAATAGCCATAGTCATTTCCACTATTTCTTGATCGGTCAGCTTTTCACCATCAACTTCTGCTTTAATTAAATCTGAAATGATGTCATCGCTTGGATTTATCCGCTTTTGCATAATGATTGGCAGTAAGTACGTATAAAATTCCTGAATGGCTTTGCTCTTCTTTTGTTCTATAGCTTCTTGATTTTCTTTCTGATATGGAAGAAACAATATGTCTACCCAGTTTTTAAATGCTGCAATATCAGGTGATGGAATGCCAAGCAAATCCGACATCACCATCGCAGGCATTGGATTGGATAGGCCTTCAACCGCATCTATCAGTTCTTCGTCACCTAGATTTTCTAATAGTTCAGTGGCAATTTGCTGAATGCGAGGTTCCCAATTTGCTAGACTTCTTGGTGTGAAAGCAGATGCCAGCAATGCACGTCCTTTTCTATTTTTAGGCGGATCCATCGTAACGAAGTTGACTTTGTTTTCCTTAAGATTATCCTCGCTAAATTTTACAGATATCGTTGTACGGTTGCCCTCACTGGAAAAATGTTCATAATCGCTTAGTACTCTTTTTACATCATCATATTTGAACACATGCCATGTATTCGATAATTCGTTAAAACTTACAGGCTCATTTAATAACATTTGTTTATACCAATTGAGTGGATGGAATTCCTCAGATCGTGTCGTGAATGTTTTAATATCTTCATAAGCAATGATTTCTTTATTCAAAATACAATCCTCCTTATGCTATTCTCATGAGTTTATAAACTTATAAATCAAAGTACTTTAATTAAAGTATATAATTATCCTAATGCTATAAATTGTTATGGTCAATAAGCTTTAAGTAATGATTCTGATTTGAGTTCTATCGGACTAGGAAATAAAGGCTTTTCCTCTGAAACATGAAGCAAGAATGTCTTTCACCTGAAAGGAACTTCATAAGAGCCCTTGATAACCAATGCTGGCCCAATTGCACCTGCGACTTGACGAGCGGGATTAACCACTGCTGATCCGTGAGTGATCTAGGTCCGGCAGTAGTAATATATCATTAGAAATGACAAGCAGAAGCGCAATACAATTGTCCTGAACATTAATTAGCTGTAACTAGTTGTTTCACTTAGACTAGTACTCCCCCATATCGCATGTATAGTAAACAGTAAACCTACCATTACTAGTCCTTTTGCCACGAATTTATCGTGTAACCGGCCAGTTATAGGAGACATTAATGCGTTTAACAATGCATCAGGTAGCAAGCGTAAGCCTGTTTCAAGCACTGTAAAGTCTCTGCTAGTAAGAGGTTATACTGCTTTTATCTTCGTGAAGGCACTGAAATTGAGGAGCTTCACAGAGATATATTGCTAGTATAAAATAAGACAGACTTTTTCTTATTTAGAAAAAGTCTGTCTTAATATAGAACCATATAAAATATTGGGCAGATTACATTTTTGGAGCTTCCATACCAAAATTAGCCCATTCTTCTTTTGACGGACCATAAATACCTGGAACGGTCAACCCTGATTGTCTCATTAGAACTGTCATTTGCCCACGATGGTGATTTTGATGCTGAATCAAAAACAACAAAAGTGAGCCAATTGGAATGTCTTGACCTAAAAAGTTTATTCGTTCTTCTAAATTTCTATCGATCCATTGAGTTTTTAATGACTGAATAAATGAAGCACTAGCTTGCTGATAGCTGTCTACTATAAATTGAGCCGAATCAGGGACGGGCCAATCTTTTGATGGGGCGTCAAACGCTAAGTTTGTATTTGATAGTATGATGCGAATGGAAGCAACGGTGTGCCAAGCTAAACTTCCTAATGTCCAATTCTCTGTAGTAATTTCCTGTTTAAGTGAGTCATCAGTTAAATTACTTAGTAATTTATGGGTCATTCCTGCTTCATATTCCCAAGATTTCAAAAAATGGTCAATGGTTATGAACATTATTAATCCTCCTATTTTTATATAATCACTTCTCTAAATAATTTAAATTACCTTCTATTTATATGGAAACACAAGATATTATACGATAACTTAAAGTTTGAATATTCTGCCCCATTTGTCAACAAAAAGAGGGAAGCACAATCGCTTCCCTCTTTTTGTTGACCTAACTATTCTCTTTTTCTCTTTAACTTTTCACCAATAGTTAAAAACGAAGGAACTAATACCGGTAGCATCAAAAAGCTTAGCATAATTAACCCAATAATAACGACAAGTGCAACCTCAATAAGAGTGATGACTCCAGAAGGTATTAATGCTGCAAAGGTTCCTCCTAATATAATCGCTGCTGAGATGACCACTCCTCCAATATTTCTGGCAGCGATTAATATCGCTTCTACAGGATTCCCTTCTATCTCGTTAAAACGCATCATTAAGAAAATACTATAATCTACCCCAAGGGCAATAATCATAATAAACCCAAAGAATGGCACATTCCAAGCTAGCTCACTCACATCAAAGAGCGCTTGGCTAATCCACTCGCTTATCCCGAGCGAAGTATAGTAAGCCAGCAACAATGCTGCAATGATATAGATCGGTTGCATGATGGAACGAGTAATTATCATCAATACGATACCGATACCTATCAACATAATGGTTGCGGTACGTGCAAAATCATCAGTTGCTATATTTTGCAAATCGATATTTTGTTGCGTCTGTCCGCCGATTGCATATTCAGCATTTTGTAATGCTGTAGCACTAAAAGCTGCTGGCAATTGTTGATTGACTTCTTCCATGACCTTCATTGCATCATTCGTATATGGGTTTTCCTCGAGTACAATGGTTAGAGAAGTCATATGATAATCTTCTGACAGGTATAAATTCATTGCTTGTTTGAACTCTTCACCCTCTAATACTTCTTCAGGGATAAAGAATTTATCCGAAGCCTTCGATTGGCTTAAACCACCTAAATAGGTTTGAGCTTCCTGTAAACCATTACCCACTTGATTTAAACCCTCTGTACTTTCAGCTAATCCTGCTTGTAACTCCACCATTTTTTCACTTAGATCACTAAGTCCTGTTTGAAGCAGCGTTTGTCCTTCATTTATTTTTCCAAGACCTGTTTCTAATTCTGATGACTTGGTAGCCATCTCTTTAGAGGCGTTTACCCCATCTTCCAAACCTGATTGCAATTTATTTGCTCCAGCTTCTAAATCATTCAATCCAGAATGAAGTAATGATAATCCATTGTCTAAGTTCATCAGGCCATCATTCGCTTGTGCAAACTGTGACATCGCCGCCTCGTATTGTGGATAGGCATCCTCTAGTTGATTAATTAGGCTGTTTACATGTTCTTTTGCTGCTGTAGCTGTTCCTAGTGCTGTCTGAATTTGTGGGTCTGCTGCAGCTTCTGGGTTATTTTTTATATAGCCAGACAATGATTGTTCTATTTGATTAAAAGCTTCCAGCATTCCTTCTGCAGCTGAGCTCATTTGCGTGAATATATGCCCCATACTTGAAAGTCCTGTTTCCAGCTGAGAATAACCGCTTACTAGTGTAGATGACGCATTCGAAAGCTCTTCTACACTGTTCTTCACTTCTGTTACACTACTAGACAATTCTTCCGCACCACTATTTCCAGATTGAATACCCGCAGACAATTGGTTCAGTGCATCCGAAAGTAAGGCAGCCCCGTTTCTTGCGTTAGCTGTACCATCAATCAGTGTTTGAACATCTGCCAACTGGTCGCTATTTTGATTAGCTGATAATTCGTTTTCAGCTGTAGATAAGCCATCATGAATAGTCCCTACACCGCTGTCTGCATCACCAATTCCTTGATTTAGCTGATCAGTTTGGTCATTCAAGTACAATTCTGGTATTTTTTCTCCCGCTGGTCTTGTTATGGATTGAACCTTAGAGACACCATCAACTGAGAGGATCTTCTCTGTCAGTTCATCGATTGACTGTAATGCTTCTTGCTGATTGAGCGGCTGCTCGCTTTTAATGACTAATGTCGCTGGTGCTGAAAAACCAGCAGGAAAATGTTCTTCAATCCTATTAATACCTTGCTTTGATTCAAATGAATCATCTACTTCAAGCAAATCATTATAACTTAAATCCCCGGAATACTTGAATACAAATGGTAATGATATTAATAATACAAGCAAAAGGGAGATGAAAGGTCTTTTAATTGTATGCCCTGATAAAAACCCCCAAAATTTACTATCTGCATGACCATCAAACCTCTTTGAAGGCCAAAACATTTTCTTACCTAGCATATACATAAAGAATGGATTAAATGTGTAAAGCACAGCAACTAAAATAGCTACACCAATAGCAACAGCTGAGCTTGCTTGATACAATCCAAATTGAGCGAATAACAAGACAACAAAGCCAATAAACACTGCTAAGCCACTATATAAAACCGTTTTTCCAGCTGTTCGATACGTAACTTTTAATGCCTCAAGCACGCTCTCTTGCATACTCAGTTCTTCTTTAAATCTAGTAAATAGTAAAATATTATAATCTGTTCCAATTCCAAAGAGAATAACGACTAAAAATACTTGTGTAAAATTGGAAAATGGATAATTGAATGAATCGACTAAATTAGCGATAATAGACATTGATACAATATAAGAGACGCCTACTGCCAATAATGATATAACTGGGATAATCGGTGAGCGGAATACTAATACAAGCACAATAAGAATAAACACAACTGCAATTGCTTCAGTTTTCTTTATACCGTCCTGTGTAGCTTGCACGAAATCCTCCATAATCAGCTCATTACCTGTTAATGAGACCTCGATTGTATCTGCTCGTAATTGTTGTCTCAGCGATTCTGTTACTTCTTCCAGCTCACCCTTATCGCGATCGACCGAGATTTGAGCTAAAATTGTTGAACCATCTTCGGCAGTTAAAAGCTTCGCTGCTTCCTCACCATCTAAATGAGTAGTCATCTCTTCAATCCCAAGCGATGTTTGTTCATCCTGTAAATGATTAAGAATATCTTCAGCTTCATTTTTCTGCTGGTCCGACATTTCTTTTCCATCACTTGAACCTAAAACAGCAATAAAGTCATAAGTATTTGCATTTTCATTCATCTCTTCTAATAATTGAGCTGCTTCTTTACTAGGCGCATCCTCAGGAATCGTTATTTGTCCCTTTTCTCTTACAAGCTGTTCCATATTTGGCATCCATAGAAAACTGACGAACGCAATGACAATCCATCCAATAAAGAGTAAGCTTCTAATATTTTTAAGTTTAGACAAAATGTTTCTCCTCTCTATTTTACGGAATGAATATTCATTCCTTTTATTCCAAGCCAATAGATTAATGAGATCTAATGGCATTCCAACAACATTCTTCAATACTTTTCATCAAGTGCTCACTTCCATCTAGAACATCCGAACGCAACATTTTTAATATTTGGACGATAGCACCATAAACGATCCCGATTAGTGCCTCTGTCTGCATGAGAATGATTTCTCCTCTTTTTTGCCCGACTTCAATTACATCACAAATATATTGGATAAAAGAATCAAAAACTTGATTGCTTTCTTCAGTTAAAAAGATTTCACTGCAATGCGAGTCAATAAAATGCAACGCATGACTATCGCCTATTGCAAAATGATGGATCCTTTGAAATATATGACGAAATTGCTCACGTATGCTGGAATCATTAGGATAACCTTGCATCAAATGATGAGACAACTGTTTTACCTTTTCCTGAAAAAGCACATTGACCAAATTTTCCTTATGATCAAAATAACGATAAATCGTCCCGGCCCCTACTTTAGCCGCTTCTGCAATCATGGGCACAGTTGTACCGTTGTAGCCTCTTTCGGCAAAAAGTACAATTGCGGCATCTAATATATCCTGGCGCTTGGTTGGTTTTTGTTCAGTCATTCTCTCGCTCCTTAAAAAATACTCATATACGGAATGAATATTCATTCCCTACCTATAATAGATTAATTCATTCGGTTCTATTTCACAAGTAAAAAGAAAAAACGATGGACACCGTTCAGCAGGAAAAATGAACACGCTTCTTTAAAACACAACCATTTTTTTAGATATTTCTGTGCCTCATTCGTCAAAGAAATTATGCCGTTTCTTTCGACAATAATACCTTCTTTTCTTCGTTGCTCCAGCCAATCGGTAATAACCACTACAGCATATCCACCTGTACTAATCAGCTATATATTGTTCTTCTGTATTGTTTGGATAAAGCAAAATTTGAATGAAGTTGCCAAAATGGGAAAAGTGAACCATCTGCAAATCTTCTTCTTTAGCTTATTCTTATGAATTAAAAACTTCCTCATTTACAAGCCCTCGAATAAATTCCTCAAAGTTGTCAGCAAGAAAGGTTATTTCATAGTCACACTCTTGATCAATATGCACGACTTTAGGTTCACCTTGTGGGCCGCACTCCCTGTAGTCTAAAAATACCATGTCGTGTCCGGCAGATGGACAGTCGCATATTGCCACTCCAATATTAGGGTATCCCCATTCTTCCATCATAAAACGGCTGCCCAATTCGCCACAGATAGCGTAAGGTTTATCCCGTCCAATTCCCATAATACCTGTTATAGCAATATGGTCTTCAGCCCAGCTTGTCGGCTTATTTATATGATAACAGGTATTCACCGGAATGCCTCCATTATGCTGCTTCATAAGCCAGATAAATGATTCTGGAAGCTTATACCCCAATTCTTGTTCAACTTCTGAAATAAGTTCATCGGTTGGCGGGTTACTGATATATTCTTTTTTCGCATATTCGCAGTCATCCCAAAAATCATTAAAACTAAAACCCTCAAATGCCATTTTAACAACTCCAGTTAAATTTTATTTTCAATTTATTTTAATTTTATTTCACAACTATTCCTATTAAGACATGCTTTTCTACTAATGTAAGGCTGATGAAGAACATCATGTAGCACAATACTGCCGCTTTTACGACATAAGAAAAGACAAATCTTTAATAATGAAAGAATTTCCAGTTTTTGGACTAATTTTCAAATGCAAATAAAAGAATTTGCATGCCACTATGAGTTTTACGCCAATCGTAAACAATGATTACCTCTTTGCCAGCTCTATTTTCTATTTCTTTTTTTAGCGCATTCTTCGCTTAAACAATTGTGTAATCAACTCTTTTATTTGAACTATTCATTCATGCAACCCCAATTGTTGATAATTCTTCCATTTTAACAACTATCTACCTTTCGATCAATTAAACTGCACCCTTTGGTTACATAAAAAATGCGATTCTTCGTTATGAAAAATCGCCATCAATAGTAGAACAGAAACGTCAATATTAAATATAACGAAAAATTTAAAATTAAATCTTTCAAACTGTAAGGTATTCAGCAATTACAATAATTCGATAAACCCTACTGTACCATGCACCCGAATTCGTTGTCCGTCTCTTATCAGTTTAGTAGCATTCTCCACCCCAACAACTGCTGGTAAGCCATATTCACGTGCGATCACTGCTCCATGGGTCATCAGTCCACCAACTTCGGCGACTAGTCCTTTTACGGATACAAACAATGGCGTCCAGCTCGGGTCAGTAAAGGACGTGACTAATATATCTCCATCTTCTAAATCAGCATCTTCCATATTTAAGATGACACGTGCTCGCCCCTCTATTACTCCGGAAGAAACAGGTAGACCTACAATCGCTTCCGCTGGGATATTTTCTCGTTTGTACTTACCCACGATGATTTCACCATCAGACGTGATAACACGTGGTGGAGTAAGCTTTTCAAATATTTTGTACTCTTCTTTTCGTTTGCTGATGATGCGGTAATCTAGTTTATTTGTGCGAACAACTTCATGAAGTTCTTCAAAAGTGAGATAGTATATCTCTTCTTTTTCATGAATAACATCCGCTTGTACGAGTTGTTCTGCTTCTTTCAGTAAAGCCTGCTTGTAAACAAAGTAGCGATTGACCATACCGTATTTTGGATATTCCCTGTACCCGCTGAAATTCCGGATTAGATCGATCATTCGTTTTGTTTCTTTCGCTTTTTGATCACCATCAGGTAATTGCTGCAATCGATCTAATAGTTCTTGTTCTTTTTTCAAGGCTTCCTGTCGCCCTTGCTCAAATTTCCGTTTGCTTGCATTTGGCTCAAAGTTTTTGATGTTATTAAGAATCATTGGGACAAGTGTAATTGGTTTTTCACACCAACGAGTTCTCGAAATATCAATTTCTCCGGCACATCGCATTCCGTATTTGTTGAGATAATCATAAATAGCGTCTTTGGTTTCCTGCCCGCCTTCAAACTTAACCAATTCCTCCAAAAAGTTATCATCTTTTACATGTTGTAAATAATCAATTACATCTGGATAAGGACGAATCACATCTGCGACATTTAATAGCTCCAGACCCATTTCCGAAGTAATATTGTTGGGCACAGATTGGGAAAGCGGATCGGCTGCGTTTTTTTCATCTAACCACTTGTTCATGTTATTATTGATCCATGATGCAGCTTCCATAGTGGTCATAATCACACCTGAACTTTGTGGGTCGAATAAGATTTTCTTTAAATGCACGATATCTTCTAGAATAAAATCAAATAAATCCGATCCTGATTTCGACTGGATGTTATGCTTTAACGCCTTTATCGATGTTTGACTACTCTGTATCAAATCAGAAACGATGGTCGGATTGCTTTCGATTTGTGCCTGAAAATTCATATTGGACATATCTTTATTGCTTTTACTGGTACGCTGCTCTTTTTTATCATTTCGTAACGATTTTATAAAATTTTCTCGCCCTATTACCGTCATAAGTGCGTCTTTAATGAGCGGATCGGATTGTCCGAGGGTATCTAATATAGTTTCTCTGCTTACAGGTGAAGCCAGCATATGTGTAACATCAACAAACAACCTTCCACCTGCTTTACGCATCGGTGCTGGAGTCGTTAACAGGTAAAAAGACAGTCCCAGTGGTTTAATCGGATCGGTCATCATTTGTTGATGACCGACAGATACGTAAACGTGATTTTCTTGATCATTCGCTTCAGGAATCGGGTATAAATTCGTGATTGGCCGGCTCTGAACAATATGAAATGTATCATCAACTAAACACCATTCGATATCTTGTGGGCAACCAAAATATGCTTCAATCTGTCTTCCTGTGCGTGCTAGTTGCAAAATTTGTTGTTCGGTAAGTGTTTGTGCCTTTTGCTGATCGGAATCTACCTGTTCGGTCTTTGTTCCGCCAGCTTTTAGTCCATAGATAGCTAAATTTTTTGAAGCTATCCTTTTATCGACGATTTTTTCTTCTTGTACTTTATAACAATCGGGAGAGACCAAGCCAGAGACCAATGCTTCTCCAAGTCCAAAACTGGCATCGATTGATACCAGCTTTCGGTTAGACGTAATCGGATCAGCGGTAAATAAAACCCCTGAGGCCTGTGGGAAAACCATCCTTTGGATGATAACGGATAAATAAACTTGACTGTGGTCAAATCCATTTTGCTTACGGTAGATCACTGCGCGATCTGTAAATAAGGAAGCCCAGCATTTGCTGATGTGCTGCAAGATTGCTTCTTTGCCAATGATATTTAAAAACGTGTCCTGTTGACCAGCAAAAGATGCATGCGGTAAATCTTCAGCAGTCGCACTAGAACGAACTGCGTAAGCATGTTCATCACCAAGCTGGGAGAGATAATGAGTAACTTCCTTCACAACATCGGAAGGAATTTCTACTTCCATAATGATTTGTCGAATTTCCCTACTAATGTCGCTTATTTGATCTCGATCTTCTACCGTTAGCATTGTTAGCCGGTCCACCAAAGCATGATACGTTTCGTTTTGTTCGATGGCTTTTTGGTATCCAATTGTAGTAACACAAAATCCTGCTGGTACTTGTATTCCTTCAATTTTTGATAATTTCCCTAAATTTAACCCTTTTCCGCCAACTAGCAAAAGCTGCGTATTTTCGATTTCCTGAAAACCGAGAACTAAAGAACTCATTCCAAACCTCCCCTAACCATTAAATTTCTTTGTTAATTTTACTCCTCTCCACAACCCTAAATTAAAGTTCTATTGAATTTTAGCAGTAGCAAATATGAATGAATAGTCTATATTTTCCAGTTTTTATATGCTATAATTAAATTAGCAATAGTAAGAGTTCAATTTTTACAATAACCTGTTAACCTTGTTCATCCCTTCGAAACCCCTTAAGCCACATTGATTATGGTTAATTTCAATTTTCAATCTAACCTGTTTGTTATCCCCAGAATACCTTGTGCTAATTTGATATTTCACGCACTTAATAACCATACGTGTCCTATAGCAACATAAAAAAGCTTTCCTTAATTCATGGAAAGCCCACTATACATTATTTACACTTTAGTTAGAACTAGATTTTTTTATTCCTTTTCAATTAACCTCACCGTCTACTCCATCGTATTAGCTATCCAATGATTACTTTTACAAACTAATACATCACTGGATGGATTAGTTATGAGTAAAGCTTCAACCTATTTTTTAAATTTTAGAGAAACGCCATTACGATTTAGTTCATTGATTCACAAGCTCATTTATACTAGATTAATGATTCGACCCCATTGCAGGATACTCTACGAAAAACTTTAGCGATATTAATAAAAAGTTGAGCTTGCTTTCATTTTGTTATTGAGTAATCATCATTTTGATTTTTATTACGTGATAAAATATTATCTAATGCTAGGTAAGATTTATTTACTATAGCAAGACAAATAGACATTGTCATTAACACTAAATCAAACTCTATACCAAAAAATCCTTCACCTATTTTTACCATAGTAATCGCACCTATCATAATAAGAGCAAATAAAATCGAAATAATTCTGGTACCTATTCCTAATATCATTGCAAGTCCACCAATTAACTCAATTAGTGCAACTATATAAGCTGTAAAGCCAGGCAGCCCTAAACTTTCAAAAAAACCTACTGTATTCACGATTCCGTCCTGAAACTTGCTTACACCATGCATAAAGAAAACTACACCTAAAACTACTCTCAAAATAGCAGCAGCTATTTGATTCTTTACCATCTCCACTCTCCTCCATTATAAGTTATTTTTTCCTATCTCTTAATCTGAAAGTTTTCTCACCCTTTTGTTCAAATATTTACACAAATAACCTTATTATTCAAATCTTTTTAATCGGAATTAACATCATTTGATTAAATCACTACCTTAGTCCTGTGAATTACTAAATCCAAATTACCAATTAAGTTTATTAGGAGCGCAATCTTCTTTTGAAATATGAGTGATCTCGGTGTTACCTCTTGCGGGGAATATACATATTCCATTGCACCTCACGTTACGTGATGATTTAGGATTGTAGCTAGGAGGTGATAATCATGTTTGTTTTTGGAACCATAAAAAAAGACAATCCCCACTTTGCTGACCTAGAAAAGGAGGTTCTTGAATTGACTGAAGAGCTAAATGCTACTCTTGAGGAGCTAATTGAATCTTGACAGAGTTGTAGCCGTTAAAGCACCAAGACCCTCTTTTACTCATTGAATTAGTAAAGGAGGGTTTATTACTGCGTACTCAATTAGCTGCTAAATAATATAAATGTATAATTCCTTAGGCTCTTTCATTTCTTTGGTAGAAATCACTTTAATTACTGGTGTCATCTCATCACCCATTTCTATATTCTCTACCCTTCCTTTTAGCTCATACCACTTCCCGGTCTCCAATGTATTTACTTCGCCTTTAAGCATATATCCAAATACAGAGGAGTCTGCAACACAGCAAGACATAGCTTGCCTTGCGATTACTGCTTCATTTTCATTAAAATTATCATCTCTATAAACAAATCCTTTCATGTTTATCGTAAAGCCTTCAACTTCTTGCATATTTTCATTTAGGACTTGCATCACTTTAAAAAAGTTACTATCTGTTACTTCAATCGTTTTTTCTTGAAAATTCACAACTTCGGAAAGAAGATCACCATCACTCCTCAAAGTAACATCACTAGAAACGCCTCTTTTCGTTATAGAATCTAAACTTAAATTATAACTCTCCAAATTAAAGCCGATAACCAATGGCAGAATAAATAATATACTATACTGCAAATATCTCTTGATTCCGGCTGACTTTGTATCGCATCCATCACAACCACAACCATTGCTCATACTATCATTGCTAAACATTCTATATGCTCCCAAAATAAAGAAAGCGATCATAGAAAAAGCTGTAAATGGAATCATCTTTGGAGATAAAATTAACGAAATCTGTTGCGAAAGAAATAATTTAAAAATTAATAGACCAAAACAAATAAGAATGATTCCCTGCAATTCATTATTAATTTGCTTATCCTGTATACGACTCTTCACCTTTTAACCCCCAAACCGAAGATAAACACCCGATAGTAGAGAAAGAACAAAAACGACAATGGTTACTAAAGCAATAAAATAAACCACAAATTTCATTTTAAAACTAGCAATCATGACTAAAGTATTTTTTAAATCTATCATCGGTCCATATACTAAAAAGGCAAGCAAAGACACTGAGGACATAAATTGTTGGAAGGATGCCGCAACAAAGGCATCGGCTTCTGAGCATAATGAAAGCAAAAAGGCTAATCCCATCATAATGACAACACCATTAACAGATTGGGAAGTCGCTTCAGCAAGTGCATAACGATTTATAAATATTTGTGCGATACTAGCAAAGAAGGCCCCTATCATAAAATATTTGCCTACTAAGAAAAATTCATTAATACTGTGATTTGCAATGCTTTTCAGCTTCGACTCCCTATTTTCTGCTTTCAAATTTGCAGAAATTTGTTTATCTGTTCTCAGTATATTTACACTAGAAAATTTCAAATATATGACAACCCCTACAATCATAACTGTGACAATACATAATACAATTCTTCCAATATATATATAAGGCTGGCCTTGAAATGCGTAAAAGGTTGAACTAAAAACGATAAAATTCAGAATGGGTGCACCTACTAAAATAGCAGTGCCAGCATGGACTGGAACCCCTTTTTGTATGAGTCTTCTGACCACAGGAATAATTGCACATTCACAAACAGGAGTTAATATGGCTACAAATAAAGCTGTAAATAACGCAGTTATTGGATTTTTAGGGATAAGCCTCCGTATCATATCTTCACTAACAAACTCTTGTATAATCGAGGAAAACACAACACCTAAAATAATAAAGGGGAATGCTTCTAGGATGATTCCAAGGAAAATGACAAAAACGGAACGGGATTCATATTTAAGCACTATGCCAATGGAGTCTAGCAGTTCTTCATTGCCAAATAGAAAAATGTATATCAACCAAATAAATAGTACGTACAATAGCAGATATTTGAAGTTATTAGAAAAACTCATTAAGCTCCTCCCTACTAATTTTTCCGTTTCTATTAAAATACTATTCCTGGTAGCATGTAATTATTCTTTTATTTTTTGCTGACGATCATTGATAGAGTAATAGTTATTTGCATTAAAATAGACTATCAAAAATGATAGCCTATCTTTCTCCGATAATTTATTTAAAAACGCTCCACTGTAATATCTGTATTAATCGAAAAAGCAGCTTTACTTCCGTCTGCAACAGCGAACATTAAGGAAGATGGTCCTCCTTTCTCCATTTCTCCTCCAATATAAACACCTTTTTGTGTAGTTCGCCCATTGCCATCTGTCACAACTTCGCCATTTTCTCCAAATTCACATTTTAATCGCTCCGCAAATTTGTTCGGCCGGTAAAAAGAAGGTACTACAAAACCGCCTGTTCTTGGAATGATTTCCCCAGAAGCTAATTCTATTCCTTTTAAAACCCCATTTTCACCTTGCAAACTTTTGATTGATTCGGTAAGAACCTTAATATTTCTTTGAATTAACTCATTTGCCCCTACCAGTGATAGTTTTGCACCATTCGTTAACACAATGAGGTCATTTGACCAATTAAAAACGAGCTTCGCCATATGCAATGCATGTTCTTCACTATTGGCTATAACTACTAATGGTTGATCTCTTAGTTCCCATCCATCACAATAGGGGCAGCTAAATAGGGATTTACCATAATATTCTTTTATATTTGGAACAGAGAACTCTTCCTGCACACCTGTCGCCAACAGAATTTTTTCTGCATGAAATTTCTGTTTGTCCGAAGTTTCCACCGTGAATAATTTGCTGTTTTCACTTTTCTCTATATCTATAATTGTTGTCTTATAAAACGATATGGAAGGGTATCTCCTCAATTCTGAAATCCCAATTTCTTTAAATTCATGTGGAGTAATGCCATCTCTAGTAATAAAACCATGTGATTCTTGTGTCACTCTATTCCTATTGGTTCCATCGTCAAATATAGCAATTTTCCGCCTAGCCCTCCCTAAAGTTAAACTTGCACTCATGCCAGCAGGACCTGCTCCTATCACAATACAATCGAAAATATTCATTTATTGACCATCCTTTCATCTTATATAGTTATCATAGAGTTATTATATCTATAATAGGTGTAAAATAAATGTCATTTAATTTAATGACATCACTTCATTGGCAATTTCAACCAATTTACGACTTCTTAACTCATCAAGCATTTTTTCCTCTGCAGACTCTATCGCCTTTTGAATCAAGCATTCCGGATTATGATTTAAACAATAATCAAACAAAGGGTTTTGTCCTTCAATGGCTTCGATAATATCCAATATAGATATATCTTCCCACCCCATTTTTAATTTATAGCCGCCATTCGCACCTGAAATCGATTCTACCATGCCCGCTTTCACAAGTTTAGTTAAAATCTTCGATAAATAAGTAGTCGAAACATCTTGTTTTTCAGCAAGTTTTGCAACTCCAATATGCTTTTCAGGCGGATTTAATGCCAAAAACAACATTGTATGCAGTGCATAATTCGTAGCCTTTGAAAATTTCAATTTAATGATCCCCTTCATTTTAATTAAAAACTTAATATATCTATAATATCTATTATAATTTTATTAACTTTAGTGTCAAGAATATAAGAAACAGTATTCGAAGTAGGTTAAATTTAGGCACTTATTTAAATTCTGCTACATGTAGAACAAAAGGAACCAAGACAAAGCCAATTATCTAGGTGATGACACCGAAAATGAGCTTGTTCACAGAGATAAATCTCTTTTATCTACGTGAAGACACAAAAAATGAGTCCATTCACAGAGATATATCCCTTTTATCTCTGTGAAGGCACCAAAAATAAGCGTCTTAAAATGAGCTTATTTCCCCATCATTTTTCACTACATTGTTAGCATGTTTCTTTTTTTGCTTTTACTGCTGCTTTTATTCTCAATAATGCCTCCGTAAGGACTTCACGCGGACAGGCAATATTGATGCGTTCAAAACCATATCCACCGCGCCCGAACTTCATTCCTTCATCAAGGCGCACTCTAGCATTTTCCAAGAAAAATGCGTGTAGGCTTTCGGTTGGGATGTCGAGTTCTCGACAATCTAGCCAGATCAAGTGGGTTGCTTCTGGTTTAACAACTTTAATAGATGGTATATATTCTTTAAGGAAATTACAAACGTATTGAAGATTTTCTTCTAAATACTCCTTAACTTCTTGGAGCCAAGGTAATCCTCTATAGTAGGCTGCAATTGTCCCTTCTACTGCAAAAGCATTTGGACGCATTAAACCGAATCCTGTTAATAGCGCTTCATATTTTTCTTTTACTTCTTGATTCGGGATGATAAAAATAGAGCTTTGCATCCCCGCAATATTAAATGTTTTACTAGGTGCAGCACATGTAATTGAATAGCTTAAATGATTTGAGTGAGCCTTTGCAAAAGGTGTGTGTGTGTACCCAGAATAAGTTAAATCACCGTGCATTTCATCTGAGATAACAATGACACCATGCTTGTCGCAAATCTCACCTATTTTTTGCAATTCTGCTTTTGTCCACACTCTGCCAACTGGGTTGTGAGGGCTGCATAAAATAAATACTTTCGTATTAGGCAAAGATGCTTTTTCCTCAAAGTCCACAAAGTCCATTTCATAGGTACCGTTTGTATAAACAAGAGAATTGTTTAATATATTACAGCCTTGTGTTTCTATCGTCGAAAAAAACGGATAATAAACTGGATCTTGGACGATGACGCCATCACCGGGATTGGTTAATGCTTTTAATAGTAAATTTATCCCAGGGATAATTCCCGGACTAAAAGAAATCC
Organism: Cytobacillus horneckiae; assembly: GCF_002835735.1. GTDB lineage: Bacteria > Bacillota > Bacilli > Bacillales > Cytobacillaceae > Cytobacillus > Cytobacillus horneckiae. Next base: position 27,923 of record NZ_PISD01000068.1, read on the forward strand.
ACTCACGTTTTAGTTCCCAATCATACTGTGTTTTCCACCAATACTCAACCGCATCATAATAACGTTCGCAAAACGTACTATAACCGTAAATTCCGTGCGTTGCTTTTTGGCTTATAGCATTTACTATTTCTTCTGAAACTTGAAAATCCATATCAGCTATACATAAAGGAATAATATCCTGGTCCTCTATGTACCATTTAACCGAATGTGTTTTCCTTCGATCAATAAATTTTTCTAGTTGCATGGTTTTCTCTCCTATCCTATATGGCCAATTGCTAAGACATCCATATTATACAGAAAATCGAAGCAATTTAATATTAAATATTAAATTTTCGTTTTATTAATAAATCCAATATAAGCTATTACATATTCGATGAAGTGTAAAACAAGAAACGTGATACGGTTAAAGTATAATTTTTTAACAGGAGGGGTCAAAGTGGAAAGACAGCAAATTAGGCACAATCAAGTTAAGCCAAAGCCCCCAATAAATAAAAATGCAGCTGCCCTGGTAAAAGGCATAGCGCTTACATTCTTCTTGGCTATTTTAGCCGGCCAACTGGCAAATATTCCGCTATTATCAATAATGGGAATGATGATACTTGCCATAATTTTAGGTGGGCTATATGGGAATTTATTTTCAGTTCCTGAAAGTGCACAAGCAGGAATTACATTTAGCAGCAAAATTTTGTTACGAACAGGAATCATTTTACTTGGTTTTCGTTTAAATCTACAGCAAATCATTGATGCTGGATTTTCTATCCTAATTATTGATGTAATTGTTATCGCTTTTACAATGTGTTTTATTTTAACATTAGGAAAATGGTTTAATATTAATATGAATCTTGCTGCATTATTGGCAGCGGGAACAGCTATATGCGGAGCTGCTGCCATTGTTGCTCTAGCACCAATTGTTAAAAGTAAACATGAACATACAGCAATTGCTGTGTCGTGTATCGCTGTTTTAGGTACAATTGGTGCTTTGCTTTTTATCTTCCTTTATCCATATTTACCTTTAACTGATAAAGAGTATGGAATCATAGTAGGTGCAAGCTTGCATGAACTCGCCCACGTAATTGCAGGAGCCGTTCCTGGCGGTGATATCAGCAGTGATTCTGCAGTTTTAGTAAAGCTAGGCAGAGTACTTCTTCTTATTCCAGTAGCTGTCTTAATCAGTTATTTTCTGAATAGAAAAAAACAGAACCATTCAAGAAAGCTAAGAGATTTACCTGTTCCATGGTTTATTTTTGGCTTCATTCTTATGAGTATCATCAACACTTTTCAGTGGATTCCGCAACAAATAATTGATTATTTGTTATTGGCTAGTACTTATCTGCTTGCGATGGGGATGGCAGGGTTAGGACTAAATATTAAATGGAAAGACTTTGCAGCTGTCGGCTTCAAACCGATAGCCGTTGCTGTAATTGGTTTCGTTGGTTTACTCGCTATTTCTCCAATTCTTTTATTAATATATAATTATCTATAAGATCAAAATGATGTGAGAGGAATTTTCCAATGAACCTTGATTCTTTAAAAGTCTTTTATGTGGCAGCTAATAATAAAAGCTTTTCTCAAACGGCTAAGGATCTCCATGTCTCTCAATCAAGCGTCAGTCTTCAAATTAAACATTTGGAAGAGCAATGGGACTGCCTGTTATTTGAGCGAACGACAAAAAAAGTATCTTTAACTCCTGCCGGAGAAGTGTTATATAGACAAGTAAAGAAAATGCTATCTGTTATGAAGCAAACAGAAAATGAATTGCAACAATTAAAAGGCTTCGTTCATGGAGACTTAAAAGTCGGCGCGAGCCTAACAATCGGAGAACATATCCTGCCATTTATTCTTGCCGAGTATAACCGCCAATATCCTAAAGTGAATATGTATTTAAAAGTTTATAATTCAGAACAAATTGTTGAGAAGCTTCACAAGCATGAAATTAATTTAGGCTTTATTGAGTCGATGCTTTCATATCCTGCGCTGAAGCAGGTTCCCTTTGCAGAAGATGAGCTGATAATTATTGTCTCTCCCTTTAATAAGCATATTAATTCTACAATAATTTCTGTTGAAGAATTGCTTCATTTGCCATTTATCATCCGTGAAAAGGGATCAGGCACAAGACAGGTAATGGAAGATGCACTAAGAAAAAATAAGATTAATCCTGAAAACTTGAATATCATTATGGAATTACAGCAAACAGAAACAATCAAATCTGCTGTTGAAGCAGGTATCGGCATTTCTATTTTATCAAAATCGGCAGTAAAAAAAGAACTACAGCTTCAAACGATTAAGCAGTTGAAAATTGATGGGCTATCACTCCATAGAAGCTTTTATATGATTTATCACGAAGAAGCATTAAGTCAAACAAGCAGGAAGTTAATCGAAATGATCAATAATCACCCAATATAAAAAAGGCTTCTCAGGTCCTCCCCGGGAAGCTCGAGTTTTAAAAACTTTCACCAAGGGTGATTAATTTATTAATCCTGACTCTATCATTTCTATTTCAGCTTGTACTGTAATCGGGATATTTGGATATAATTCATCCCATTTCTTTTTATCCCAATTTCTAGTTCTTGTTCTTACTTGCTCCCCAATTCCAAGAGGATCAGTACCCTTTTGTTGAAATTGCTGAATTAATTCTGCTGACTTTTCTTCAAATCTCTTTTTAATGAAATTTTCCATTTCCTTCATTTTGTCTTTATTTAATAAACCGTTATTATATTCTCGAATCATCATTTTAGCCTTTACCTTAATTTTAATTTCCGCATTTGACATTGGTTGCAATACTTCATATTTCCTTGTTGATTCAACATTAATGATGGATGCTTTCTTATCCTCGTTAAATTTAATTGCCATAGTCTCACCGCTGCTGTTCGAATCAAAAAGAACTTTATAAAAAAAAAGTTCATCTTTTTCTATTTGATGTACAAGCTTATCGTGTTTAAATAAACCTAATGCTCTAATTCCTACACCATCTCTAGATTGTGCCATTATTGGGATTGCCGGATCTTTCCCTTCAGCATAATAGTTATAGGTGAAGAGGTGAAGATTCGTCTTTGGAATCAACCCTGTTTCAATATTTTGTTGAATTATATTCGATAAGTAGATGCCCGTATCCTTATTTCCGTATTGTTTGCTTAAAACATCCTTCGGGTCATCATCTAACACCACTACAAATACTTTAGAGCCGATAGACGGATCCCGCATCAAACTATCTAAATGATCGAAAAAGCCTCTTTCAGCAAGCTGACGATCAAAAAGGATAACTTCAAGTTTACCGCTGACAATTGGTTTTTCCGATTTAAGATTTTGTCTATCGCGCAGTTCTTTATTAAGTGTATCTGTAGCTGTTAAGGTTGCATTTTTAACCGTTTTATCCGTAAGAAAAACTGGAAAAGAAATCGTTGCTTCGATTTCATCATCTTTTATATGTTTAAATCCGGCAGCAGTGGCTAATTGAAGCTCATCAACAACTTGGGTTTCAATTCCCATGCATCCAGTGAGGAGGGTTGCTGAAACAGCTAAAAGTCCGATATTAATTCGTAACTTTCCCATCTTTTTTCCTCCTACGTTTCAAAATAATAAAAGATATCACAGTCAGGATTGGTACATATCCATAAATCAAACCCATACCAAACATTGAAGATATTTGATTTAGCTTAGCGATTGTGTCCGAATTTTTTATTAAAATAACAAATAGCCATAATAGAACAAGCAAACCAATCAACAGCTTGTTACTTTTGATATTGAAGATTTTTTTTGCTCCGGTTGTAGCAGCCCAAATATTTAGTGAAATATTCGGAAGGATAATTAACAGCCAAGACACAATGCCTATATACTCAAGCCTCTCAACAAATGGCATCTCTACAATTTGCCATAAACTGAGTGTAGCCCAGACATATCTGTTTACCTGCTTCTCACTATAATAAACAATCGTAGTTATCATGAGAAATAAATAGAGAACCATCGTAAAAAGATTTCCAAAATGCGCCCATTTTTGTGATTTCGTTGGGTTTTTTATAAAAGGATAAAACATCATTAAAGTTGAAAAGCCTAAATAGCTTAACATCATTTCCTTTGTCCCGAGTGCCATCTCTGTGATTGTGTGGTTCCAAACAGGCAATAGGTTTCTAAAATTTGCATACTCAAGCGGATAAAGAAACGTCATAAAAATGTAGAATGGAATGACCACTCCAAGAAAGCTAAGCCCTGCTACTACTTTAAATCCTCCTGAAATGCAATAATAAATTAAAATAATAAAAATGACGGAAATCATCCCGACATTAATTATCGGGAAAATCCAAACTTGAATAATTTCAATATAATTTCGGAACACAGTAACCGCTAGTAATATCCAATTAATAATCCAAATGATACTGAGGGCCCCTCCCGCCCATTTTCCAAATAAATCTTTATGAATATCGATTAAATCTACTTGATGCCTGTTTAGCAAGACATACATGAACCATAAGCTAATACTGACAAGAATAGCTGCTACGATGACTATTATCCATGCATCATTCCCTGCAAACTTTATTATATCGCGCTGAAATCCAAGAACGCCTACGCCTAACTGGATTTTATGAATTAAGAAGAAAACAAGAAAAGGTGATATTTGTTTTTCTTTTTTTTCCACAGAAAAAACCTCCCTCTTCTAGTCATTCTTTTTGGTGTCTTTTATTCGTTTTGCTTTCATTGCATTAAACTTCTTGTCGTCTTCTGCCTGGCTTTGTGCAGGACGCTTCGACTGGAAAGGAATAGGTAACCGAATGATTGAATCCACTAAGCCTTGTAATCTTAATGGGTAAACTGGCTCAAGAAAAGGTCTTCCTAAGGAGGACAATCTCAATAAGTGGATAAGCAGAAAGATGAAGCTTACTGCTACTCCGACTAATCCGATATAATGGGCCATCAGCAAAAATGGAAATCGTATCAATCGAATTGTATTGCCCATTTGATAAACAGGTGTTGTAAACGAAGCCAAGGCAGCTAGAGCTACTATTATGAGTAAAACATTACTTGTTAGACCTGCTTCTACAGACGCAGTCCCAATAACAATACCACCAACGATACCGATTGTTTGACCAACCTTAGTAGGAAGCCTTGCTCCTGCCTCCCTCAGCAATTCAATTGCCAATTCCAAAATAAGAGCTTCCATTATCGGTGGCAGCGGAATTGGATTTCTTGAAGTTACAAGGGTACTAACCAAATCTTTTGGTATTAACTCATAATGGTATGTAAGGACCGCTACATATATAGGTGTAATTAAAATAGAGAAGAGAACGGCAAAAAAACGGACAAGCCTGAAAAATGTGGCAACTGCCCAATTTAAGAAATAATCTTCGTACGCCACAAAAAATTCGAATAAATTAGTTGGTGCAATAAGCCCGTGCGGTGCACCATCAACAAGAATGGCCACCTTTCCCTCACCTAATGCAGATGCAATCCTATCCGGCCTCTCCGTGTCTATCAGCTGAGGGAAAGGCGAATTTTGGTTATCTTGTATTAATTGCGTTAAATAGGAACTATCATTCACTTGGTCTATTTCAAGATCTGATAATCTTTGAGTAACGGTTTGTACATTTTCTTTATTGGCAATCCCATCAATATAAAGAACAGAAACTTTTGTCTTGGATATTGTACCAATTACTATTTCAATCGTCTTCAATTCAGGCAGAGGTAATCTTTTTCTAACTAGATTTAAATTTTTATCCAATGATTCTACAAATGATTCTTTAGGGCCAACTACGCTAAATTCAACTTCAGGAATGCTGACTTCACGTGTATTGTCAACTGGTGCTCTGACAAGACCTATTTGCCCAATATCTTTTGTAATAAAGACCATCATATGGCCATTCAATAAGCTGTCTTTAATTTTTGTTACATCAGATGTGACAATAATATTTTCAATAGGTATTAGAGAGTGTAAATGATGGATTGATTCTAAAGATTTAATATTTGGAAGGATATCTTGATGTAAGATCTTACCATCAATTAATGAAGTATAATAACCTATGCATAATAATCCTGCAGCAGATTTATAGGTAAACTGAATAAAATCGTCAGAATTCACTAATTGCTGAAGCAAAGCTTGAAAGGGTTCTTCTCCTTGCTGCTCCTTCCCATTTTCTTTATTTCTTATAGTTTTCCATCTTTTCATCTCTTCACCACCTGCATAGAAAAATAAAGGTTACTTTTCAATATTTCTCATAATGGCAACAAATTATGCGAAGATTAAATAGCCTGCTCCAATAATTCATATGTAAGAATGTGTTACTATCTAGGCAGATTGACTATGCATAAATTATCCAATATAACAAATGCTATGCATTCAGGAGGTATGGCATGGATTTTTTTATTCCTAGCAGTCGGGGTAGTGAAAAAGGAGATTTAAAATGGTGGCAATTGTCATTAATAGGTGTTGGCTGTACGATTGGAACGGGGTTTTTTCTTGGATCGGCAATCGGAATTAAGCTAACAGGACCGTCGATCGTCATTTCTTTTATCTTAGCAGCAGTGGGGACTTATATCGTCTATTACTTCTTAGCTAAAATGACAGCTGAAGATCCACAGAAAGGATCTTTTTGCTACTATGCCGATAAGGCTTACGGACGTTGGGCCGGGTTTAGCTGCGGCTGGAATTATTGGAGCTCAAACATATTGATTATGGGAAGCCAGTTAACGGCCCTTTCGATTCTTTCAAGATTCTGGTTTCCGAATGTCCCGCTCTGGGTCTTTGCTACGGTGTATACAGTTCTCGCACTGATTGTCGTTGGAACTGGCAATAAAGGCTTTGATAAGGTAGAAAATTTGTTAGCAGTTATTAAAACAGCAGCAATCATTATGTTTATTATTCTCGCATTTGCCGCTCTAATCGGCTGGATTCACGGAGACGGCAACCATCCAGGTTTACCATCGACAAGAAATGAATTATTTCCTGAAGGCTTTAGAGGATTTTGGACTTCATTGATTTACGCCTACTATGCTTATGGAGGTATAGAAGTCATCGGACTGATGGCAATGAGATTAAAAAATAAGGAAGATGCCCCTAAAGCTGGAATAACGATGTTAATCCTGCTAGCAGTCATTTATATTATTTCCTTGGGACTGGCGGTATATATGGCAGAATACGGTGCGTTTAATGATAAAGAAAGTCCGTTTGTAACTGCATTAGATAAATATCATCTAGCTTTTCTTCCGCATATTTTAAATGGTGCAATCATTGTCGCGGGGTTTTCGACGATGACAGCCTCTTTATTTGGCATAACAGAGCTTCTTGTAACTATGGCTGACAGCGGTGATGCTCCAGCTATGTTTTCTAAAAAACTAAAAAAATGGAAAAGCCTCCCCTTTTATTCGTTGGTGCTGGCTACAATAGGTTTAATCGCTTCCATTATTACAGCTTTGCTGCTGCCAAATAAAATTTATGAATATATTACAACTGCCGCAGGTATTTTAATTTTATTTAATTGGTTATTTATAATTATTTCTGCGCTGAAAAATTTAAAATTAAAAATATGGGGCAAATCGCTTGCGGTTATGGGAATCGGTCTAATTATCGCTGCTGTCAGCGGAACATTAATGGAAAAAAGCATTCGGCCAGGTTTTTATGTTAGCTTATTACTTTTTGCCGTCATTGGAGTCGTCGCAGTGATTATGCACATGAAGGTTTGGAAAAATGAAAATCCTGCGCGATAATTTGGAGTAGCCTTAAGCGCATTTGTTTTCCGCCTAAAATCAGTTCAAAACGAACTGATTTTTTTGTGTAATAAAGCCACATATAGTGATGGACAATAGATTTTTCTCGCATGACAAATAAAATAGTTGTACAACCCTAATCTCATGAATAAAATATGTTGTTGGTATAAAAGTGTAAAAGGGGTTGTATAATTTGGGTATATTTTTTGGTTATATTTTTCTCGGCTTAACTTTGGCTGCACCTATCGGACCAGTAAACGCAGCACAATTAGATAAAGGCATAAAAAGCGGGTTTTTTCACGCGTGGCTTGTCGGGTTAGGAGCGATGGCAGCGGATGTAATATATATGATGATGGTCTTTTTCGGTGTTGTGCATTTCCTTGAAATCCCCTTTATGAAATCATTTCTTTGGTCTTTTGGATTTTTTATTCTTGTTTATACCGGAATTGAAAGTATTTTAAGCGCAGGTAAAGTATCTTCAAGTACAAGTAGCAATGAAGAGTCTCCAGCTCGCTCTTTTTTTTCAGGATTTTTTATGTCAATCTCTAATCCATTAACGATTCTTTTCTGGTTAGGTATATATGGTTCTGTTCTCGCCAAAACCTCAGCAGAATATGATATCGCCCACGTGATCATATACAGTATTGCTATATTTATTGGGCTATTTATATGGGACATTACAATGGCTGCCATTGCAAGCAGCTTTAGGAAATACCTAAATCAGAAAATCCTTGCAGCCATCTCAATATTATCTGGACTATCCTTAATAGGTTTTGGAGTCTATTTCGGAATCCAAGCATATAAACTGCTGTTTTAATGACAACTGGTTTTTATTGATACGATTGCTATCGACATGAATAAATTAGATTATATCAAGAGTTTACTTTTTCCATTCATATTTTATATCGGGTAGGTTTTCTTCATTTTCATGACCTCTACTGATTATTTTGAACCCGTTTCTTTCATAAAAAAGTTGTGCAGCTAAATTTATTTCAAATGTATGTAATATCAATCTGCCGCTTGAGCTTTCTTTTGCCTTGTTTAGTAATGCTAGTCCGATACCTTTTCCTTGATAATCTACGTGTACATATAATTGGCTTATTTCGTGATCGCTAAAAGCTACAAACCCAACTACTTGTTCACGAGTTAAAGCTAATTCGATTTTATAATCCTTTAGTAAAAGATGATTTAAAAAATAGATATGATTTTCAAAACTGTGTTTCTCTTTCTGCCCAATCGCTTTTTCCTTGCTGTCGCGCCACATTTGCACAGTTTGCTTAGCATATTTAGGATCGTAGCAAACGATTTTCATGTTAGCATCTGTCATACTTTCTCTCCTTTTGTCAATATCATGCTACACGCTGACTGAAAGCCGCATATTTTGTCCAAAGCTTTCCCTCATACACTTCCGGCAGGCATGGCTCCTAATGCTTGCAAACGAATGGGTACAGGCGATAATCCTGTAAATATTATATAAGCGGAACAACCTCTAATGCCCCAATAATAGCTGCAAACATAGAAATGGATATTAATTTTTTCAACTCCAATATGATAATCTCCTGTTATTTTTGTAAACACAATTAAAGAACTATCCATTAATTCAATTGTAAAATTCAATTTACTGGTAATAATAAATGTATATTTAATTACGTAATTTGAGAACGGATGATAGATATTGGGCAGAATCACCATCACACAACTATTTGCTATTTTCCTGTTAAGTACAGGCTTGAGCAATCATGTCATCGTAATTCCAATATTACTTAATTCTTCTGGTCGTGATGCCTGGATTAGTGTAATTATCGGATATATTTTGATTTTGGCGTTTTCTTTACTTATCCTTCGCATTACTAGACAATTACAAACTGTTTCACTTTTTGAATGGATTACTACAAATTATTCAAAAGTTCTCAGTGTGATCATTGCTGTTCTTATTGCTACCTTTCTCGTTGTTACTGGATGGATCTCATTAAAGGAAACCGTTATGTGGACACATCAAACCTATCTGCTGAATACGCCCGTTTTCTTTATAGCGTTTTTTATATTGGGGTCCTCTATTTATATTTCATATGGCAAATTGAATATCATTGCGATATGTGCGGGCGTATTGCTGCCACTTGTTGTGTTATTTGGGATTTTTGTTGCTATTGGAACGATTCCTGATAAAGACTATCATTTGATTACTCCTGTACTTGTTGAAAATGGATGGCTGGATGTACTTCATGGTTCACTTTTTGCATTTGGTTCCGCAATCGAGATATTTTTATTAATTATGCTGCAGCATCAAGTGACTAAAAAACTAAAGTTTAGACACCTTATCTTTCTTGTTGTATTTTTATCAATTTTAACGATTGGACCACTGCTAGGAAGCATTGCTATTTTTGGCGTGGAAGAGGCGGCGGATATTAGATATCCAGCTTTTTTTCAATGGCGGATACTAGGCATCGGCAATTATTTTAACCACCTGGATTTTCTATCAATTTATCAATGGACATCTGGGAACTTTATCAGATTAGCAATAATCCTTTATTTGATTACACAAGCATTTTCGATTAAAAAGAAAAAAACGCGGCTAATGATACAATTAGGCATTTGTGTTTTGTATATTTTGTTGATTATTGCACCGATTTCTGATGAACAGTTTTTAATGTTTCTAAGTCACTATTATTATATTTACAGTAGTATATTCGGTGTTTTTATCATACTCTTCCTTGCTTTATTAATTACTATGTCAAAAAACAAGGTGTCGAATCATGCACAAAAATAATACATCAAATGAAACTTACATTATGGATCTTTTCAGGCATTCGTCAGATATTTTTGTCGAAAAACATCATTTGTTTAGTCAAATTAAGAAAGAACAAATGCTTGTTTTTTATTGCAATGGCTTAATTGACCATAATTTATTAATTAATAGCATTCTCCCTGATATTCAAACAAATTACTATCAAAATGGCCTTGAGGGCACCGAAAACATAAATAGCTCCATGCGATTATCTTGGGAAGAAAATGAAGACAATTTCAATGATAAGTTACAAGAGAAAATATTTAATGGATATACAGGAATCTCCATCGCAGATACAATCTATTTTTTTAACACTGTCAATCCTCCTGTTCGCAAAACTGAGGAATCAACAACTGAAGTAAATATACGCGGTCCAAGGGACGCCTTTGTTGAGGATATAAGTTCAAATATGGCTTTAGTCCGAAAGCGAGTAAAGTCCAATTCACTTGTATCTAAGACCTTTACGATTGGCCAACGAAGTCAAACACAAGTGCAGCTTATTTTTCTGTCAGATATACAAAATGATGAAATCATTCATGAAGTAACGAACCGATTAAATGCAATTGATATTGACTTCCTTAATAGTGACAACCAATTATTAGGTCTCATTGGTGAATCAAACTATTCTCCTTTTCCGTTATTGCAATCCATTTCGCGGCCAGATGGTGTAGTGAGCAGTCTTGCAAGAGGGCGATTCGCGATTTTAGTTGATAATGTTCCGAATGCATTAATTGCGCCTGCTAATTTAGGATTATTATTGCATACTTCAGAAGACGAACATTCTCCTTATTACTATGTCACTTTTGAGCTGATGCTCAGATTAATTGGTTTAATATTATCTATTTTTTTACCAGCTTTCTGGGTGTCGCTATCTGCATTTAATATGGATCAAATTCCATTGCCGTTACTAGCGACAATTGCATCTTCAAGAATCGGCATCCCTTTTAATACGACATTGGAGCTATTATTAATGATCGGTTTGTTTGAACTGTTTCGTGAAGCCGGCGTGCGATTACCAAAAGCGGTCGGACAAACTGTAGCTGTAGTTGGCGGATTAGTTGTAGGAGATGCTGCCATACGTGCAGGTCTAACATCGCCAACGATGCTCGTTATTTCTTCAATAACAGCAGTTTCCACTTTTACGTTAGGTAATCAAGCATTATTTGGCACAGTATCGCTTCTCCGCATTGGTTCCATTATCTTATCCTCTGTATTTGGAATGTTTGGCTTTTTTATCAGCGTCTTTTTGGTCCTTGGCCATCTGGCTAAACTAGAGTCATTTGGAATCCCCTATTTAAGTCCAGTATCTCCTTTTGTAAAGAAAGACTTTCTCAAAGCTATTACAAAATATCCTACGTCAAAACAAAATGAGCGTGCCAAGATTCTTAGACCATTAGATAAAGATAGACAGGGTGATAAGTAAATGAAACATACTAAATTAATGCTCTTAATTGGATGTTTAATATTTGTTCTTACTGGCTGCTGGGATGAAAAGGAAATTGGACAAGTAAATTATGTAACAACGCTAGCTATTGATTACAAAGATGAAAATTATCTTATGTATGTTCAGCTTCTCGATTTTTCAAATGTCGCTAAACAGGAAACCGGGAAACCAAGCGCAGCTGTTCCTTTATATATTGGGAAAGGCAAAGGCCGCAACATTGATGATGCCATTTATGATCTATATCGAACCTCGCAGCAATCGATAAATTGGGCACATATTGGCGCCATAATTTATTCTGAAGCTGTATTGAAAAAAGGATTACATGAAATCGGTCAAGCACTGCGAAAAAATGGAGAATTCCGTTACACCCCATGGATGTTTGGAACAAAGGACCCGATTGAGGAAGTGCTTAGTGTTACAGGATTTTTTCAAATGCCGCCAATATACACAATCCTTTATAAACCTACTGACACCTATTATATTTATTCGTATATCAGACCGTTAAGAATGCATAATTTTTCTGCACTTTTAAGTGAGCCAGGCAGCACTGTATTACTGCCATCCATTGCTATAGATGACAGTAAATGGACTGAAGCAAAAGTGAAGCCAAATCCAAAAGAAACACTTAAAATAGACGGTGTCTTTCCACTTTATGACAGAAAATTAAAGGTATGGTTACCTTATGAAGAGCTTTCTGGCATTAGGTGGATGGATGCAAAAACTAAAAATACACCGGTAAATATAATAAAAGACGGTAAAATTAAGGGCACTGTTCGAATAACAAACCCATCTGCAAAGATTAAAGTATTGAAAGAAGCAGATAATTTTCAATTCAATTTTCATGTAAAAGCAGAAGGCACACTGACGAGTTTAGAGGAGTATCTTTCTGGAAGCCAAATTGAAAAAATAGTTATGGACCAAATCGAGAAGGAAATTAAAGACACTTATTTAAAAGGGCTTAAAAAAGACATCGATGTATTTAATTTAAAAAACACAATTTTTCATGAACGAGTTAAACCTAACGAACTGGATAAATACAAGCTAACTGCAGATTCTTTGCAAGATGTAATTGTTGATTTTCAGCTGGAGAGCAGGGGTGTTTATGAATAAAGCTTGTTTTAAAACTGTTGTTATTAATGTATCTTGATGAAAAGTAGCCTATCAGCTGCAAAGTGCGTAATGAATTTTTTCTTCAGCTGCTTTTAGCCTTCTATGAAGTTTCTTTCGGTATTTGCAGGCATAAATGTTCAGCAGTCATTATCCGTCAAACTGAATAGTGTTTTTATACCAATAGCATCGGATGTTACATGGATTTTTACATCTAATTTCAAAGGAGAGCAAAAGAAAATTTACCTGACGGTTATAATCTAACTATCCATCAGGTAACAGTTCATCGCATTTAATCGATATTTTCACTAGCATCTAATGATTCAAATCTATCCTTATGATTTAAAATCCAAATGTTCTTGGAATGATAAGAACGGCATCACTCCAATAGGTTATGACAAACAGCATAAATATTGCTACAGCAAGAAATGGGAGTGTAGCTTTAATCAACCTTTCAAACTTGACTTCCGCAATCGAAGAAACGATAAAGAGTCCTGTGCCAACTGGAGGAGTGAGTAAGCCGATTGTTAAGTTAATACAAATGATTAGTCCAAAATGAATTGGATCAATCTCAAATGCAGTTATTAGAGGTAAAAATACAGGGGTTAATATGATTAATGCTGCTATACCATCTAAGAACATGCCAATAATTAGTAGAGCAAGGTTCACCATCAATAGAAAAACAAATGGATTGTCGGAAATAGCCAGCATGGTATCTACAATCATCTGTGGAATTTGTTCAAATGCTATCATCCATCCGAAAATATTGGCCATTGCAATTAAAAAAGTAACTGTTGCAGTATTTATTACCGTGCTGACAAATATTTTAGGGAATTTTTTTAGCTTTAATTCTTTATAAAAGAATATCCCTACTATCAAAGCGATAAAGCAAGCTACTCCTGCAGATTCTGTTGCTGTAAAGACACCACTCAATATCCCAAAAATAATAGCTACTGGAACAAGTAAAGCTGGGATTACATTCCAAGTGTTTTTCAAAATTTCTTTAAATGTTGCCTTATTACTTTTGGGAAACTTCATCTTAAACCCATAGTAGCTGATTAATAACATAAAACCTATTCCAAATAGTATACCTGGAATAATGCCAGCCATAAATAATCCGCCGATTGATGTCCCTGATAAAGTTCCATATATGATAAATATCATACTTGGGGGAATGATTGGTGCAATAACAGAAGAACCAAGAGTTAAAGCAGAAGAAAACTCTCTTGAATATCCTTCCTTTTCCATTTCAGGCACCATCACTTTACTCATCATAGCAGCCTGGGCATTTGCCGATCCAAGAATCGATGCAAGAAACATATTAGAAATAACAGTTACATAGGCAAGTCCACCTCGAACATGTCCGATTAGAACTCTAGAAAATCGGACCAATCTAGATGTAATCCCGCCTTCATTCATAATTTCTCCAGCCAGCATAAATAGAGGAATTGCTAACAATCCAAAATTTTCAAGACCTGAATATAGCCTTTGTGGGGTAGATTCAAGGAGAACAGGATCTCCAATGAGAACAAAGTACAAAACCGTAATCATACCTAGCACGATTGAAATGGGAATGCCTAGTAACAATAATAAGGTAAATAACCCTATAATGACAAAAGTCACCTTGCTTCCTCCTTTTTTACTGAAAATTGTGAAATGCGCACGAGTAAGTGGATCGTTGCAAAGGTTAGGCCAATTGGAACAGCGCTGTACGGAATCCACATCGGGAGAAGTAAGGAACTGGATTTTTGAGCAAGTACAGAGGGAAGAAAAATCCATTTATAACTAAAAAAAGAATGAATGCTAAGAAGGTGACCATACATAGTAGCTGAATAATAACAAGCATTTTCTTCATTCTTCCTGAAAATTTATCGATTAAAAATGACACAGATGCCTGGGAGTTATGTTTTAATCCCCAGCTTCCTCCTAAAAAAGTAATCCAAACTAGTATAAAAATAGAAACTTCCCCAGCCCATGATAACGGATCGTTTAAAAAATATCGAAATGCGACAGAAAGAGTAATAATAATGAGCAAAGCTGCAATCAAAATAATCATTAACCACTCCTCTACTTTCGTAATTACGTCGCTAATTCTTGTCATCTATCCCCACCTCCTTTATTTACGAAATGTTTCAATAAATCTTTTAATTAGAGGAGAATTTTTGCTATATTTGTGGTCAAATTCTTTAATTTGGTCTTCAAATTCTTCTGACGGAATTTCATAAATGGTCATACCATTGTTAGTTAACTCATCTCTAAACTCCTGCTCTTGACCAGATCGTGTTGTCGTCGCGAAATCAATTGCTGCCTGCAGTGATTCATGAACAATCTTTTGATCTTCTTGTGATAATCCATCAAATTTAGCTTCATTTGCTAGTACTACCGCTGGCCAAACCATATGATTGGTTACTGCACCGTATTTTGCTACCTCATAATACTTATTTGTAATCGTCGCATCCAAATCCATATCCATCCCATCAATCACACCCGTTTGCAGAGCAGCATATACATCAGGGAGGGGCAGCCCTTCAGGCGAGGCACCATTAGATTTATAGAAATCCTGCATTGGCGGACTTGGCGTTACACGTAATTTCAACCCATTCATATCGGATGGACTTTTGACCTCCTTATCTTTAAAAAGCATGACTCTTTGCCCGGCGAAAAGATAATCAAGTCCTTTTATACCCGTTCCTTCAACAGTCGCAAGCACTTCTTTGGCAACGTCTGTCTTTCGTGCTTCATTTGCTTCCTCAAGTGTTTTAAATCCATATGGCATAAACCATGCGGCAAATTCTGGCGCTCTTGAACTTAAATAAGCAGCAGTAATTAAACCGAAGTCAATAGAACCACTTTCAATTTGTTGAACCATATCAGCTTCTGTGCCAAGCTGGCTTGCTGGATAAACTTCCAGCTTCATCCTTCCCTCTGAGCGGCTCTCTAGTTCTTCTCCAAACTTTTCTGAAGCTTGATGCCACATATGATCTGTAGGTGTAATGTGGGCAAGCTTAAATGTATGCTGTTTACCGCTATCTTCCGTCGTACTAGCAGCAGAGCTGCTTTCATTTCCATTTCCACATCCTGCCGCAAACAACAGCGCGGACATAATTGCACCGAAGTAAAAATATTTCACCTTTTTTTTCATTTAAGTTCTCCTTTATTCATTAAATTTTTTTCTATACCTTCAAAAGTTGGATTAAAAAGAGCTACACCATACAGTAATCGTGTTGAAAAGGTTTGTTTATCATATTTCAAATAATCTTAGGCATTTAAACCTTCATGATTATCAGGTAACATTGGTCAGTGAGTATTATTTTTAATCGGACTTCACTTCATCCTTTAATATTCCTCCTGTGCCCCAATTACTTTTTGGAACTTCATGTAAAAGCACTCGAACGTTTTCTAATGGTACATCTGCACTTTTGGCTGTAGCTTCAGAAACTTCACGAATAATCTGTCTATTTTGCTCGGCAGTTCTCCCACTTAGTAAATGGACATGTACGATTGGCATAAAACACCTTCCTCCTGATTACTTCTATTCTCTAATTGTTAATCTAAGTTTTCCTAGTTCTCCGTAATCCGCTACTACTACATCCCCAGATTGAACAGCTACTGCATCTGTTATTGCGCCTACAAGCACAACCATACCTGGCTTTACAGTTAACCCTTCTCTATTAATCATTTTTACTAGTTCTACAATTGAGTTTATTGGATGATCAAGAATAGCGGCTCCCGTTCCTTTTTTTTCTTTTCTCCCATTATGATAAAGAGAAACTGAAGCTTTTGCCCAATCAGTATGATAAGGTGAAAAACGTTGATTTCCGAGCAAAATTTTTGCAGAAGAGGCATTATCAGCTATTACGTCTGATAAGGTAAATGAAAAGTTTCTATAGCGACTATCTATAACTTCTAATGCAAGAAAAACACAATCAATAGCTGGCCAGACTTCATTAGCAGTAATATGATCTCCTTTTAACTCTTCTTTGATTAAAAAAGCAAACTCAGGTTCAACCCTTGGATGTATAAATTCCTTTACATTAATTACTTGGGTGGTTAATTCCATTGATTTTGTTAGCCGTCCGTAAATCGCTTCTCCCACACCCACTTGCTGTTGTTTTGCTTTGCTCGTTAAACCCATTTTCCATCCGATCATTTTATTGTCCTCAGAAATCATGCTATCGATGCTTAATCGCTGAATTACATAGGCCTCTTCCACTGACAGTGATGGATAGGCTAAGGTAATCTTATCCATTTCCTGTCCTGTTTTTTGTGACTCTGCGACTTGTCTTGCTATTTGCATCAATGTCATTTGCTAGCACCATCTTTCCTAGCGGCAGTTGTTCTGCCACCTTAATTATTGTTTCATACTGACCTCCAACAAATTTATGGCGGTCAGTTCCACTAATATATCTCTTGCATCTATCGTTATATTTTGACCTGCTTTATTTTCATGTTACAAAATAATAGAAAAACGGATTAACCTTTAGGCACTATTTCGTTGCATCTTTGGTAATTTAGTCTCTCCTACTTATTCTGCTAAATCTTGAAATTTGTGTATATCTATATTTGTCTTCATACCTAGGCGATCTAATGCCGACTTCTGTTAGCGTGTTTCCAGCAACTACACCAAGATAGCGGATTCGCTATTAGAGAATTTGCAACAGTAAGCGCCATTATTTTTTTGCGCGCATGAACCTCAATTTCTAAGCTAAAATTTAATAAAAGCACCACTTTTCCTATTTAAATTGAATCGATACCGTTCCGAGAATAGCTCCAAAATCAGCTAAAAAATGATCTCCAGCCTTTGCTTCAACTGCAGCCGATAAAGCACCAGAAAGAATGACTTCTCCAGCCCTTAATCCTGTATCATATTCATGCAGTTTGTTTGCGAGCCAGGCAACACAAGTAGCCGGATTTCCAAGGACAGCATCACCTTTTCCTTTGTTCACTAGACCATTATTTCTGTATAAACTCATTTGAATAGATGGAAGATCAATATTAGTCAATGAAACTTTATTTTCACCTAAAATATAAAATCCAGATGAAGCATTATCTGCAACAGTATCTGGCAGCGTAATTTTCCAATTCAACACGCGGCTATCAAC
The DNA here is from genome assembly GCF_002835735.1 of Cytobacillus horneckiae. Taxonomy (GTDB): domain Bacteria; phylum Bacillota; class Bacilli; order Bacillales; family Cytobacillaceae; genus Cytobacillus; species Cytobacillus horneckiae. Next base: position 46,053 of record NZ_PISD01000068.1, read on the forward strand.
GATTTCAATTGAAGCTACTATATATTTCGTTGCTTCAAGCACATCTTCTACAGTCACATTCGGTCCAACCAAATCTCTCTTTAGAATAAACGCTATTTCAGCTTCTACCTTAGGTTGTATCGTATTACTAGTGGATACACATCCTTGATTTGATACTTCCATTCCGTTTAATAATTGACCATAGTCCGGCTCATCGACTCCAAGGAGTTTCTGCATAGCTTCAGATGTTAGCCCAATTTTCTTACCTGTTACTTTCTGTCCAGAAGATACTTTCGTCTCGATCGTTTTTAGCTGAATTTGATAGGCAGCCTCTACATCTATATTAGGAACTATACTTGATGGTGCTTTTATACCTATTCCTGTCTTTTCTGCTTCAATAAACTTGGCCGACCAAGTTGAAATGTTGACGGTCATTCAGTTCGCTTCCTTCCTTTATAATTTTATAGTGATGTTTGAGACTTCACTGTAAAATTCAAAGCTATGTGCTCCTCCCTCACGTCCAATTCCACTATGCTTCATACCGCCAAAAGGTGTACGCAAATCGCGTAAGTACCATGTATTCACCCAAATAATTCCGGCTTCTATAAGTGAAGCAACTCGATGGGCTCGTCTTAACTCGTTTGTCCAAATAGTTGCACCAAGACCGTAATGCGTATCATTTGCTTGTTCGATGACCTCCTCCTCAGTATAAAACGGCATGACTGTTACAACCGGCCCGAAAATTTCCTCACGGACACAGCGCGAATAGCGATTCACTCCCGTTATTATTGTAGGTTCTATAAAATAGCCTTTTTCAAACTGCTCGGGTCGGCCTCCACCAGTTAATATCGTAGCGCCTTCTGATTTTGCTAATTCAATATAACGAATAACTTTTTCATAGTGATCTTTTCCAATCACTGCCCCAATATTTGTCTCTTCATTAAACGGGTCACCAATTTTCAAAGCTTTCGTTCGGTTAGTCAGTTTTTCAATGAATTCTTCGTACAACTCATTCTCAACATATATTCGAGAGCCACACAAGCATACCTCACCTTGATTCATAAAACTTGACTTTAATGTTGTTTCTATTACTTCTTCAAGATTTGCATCTGCAAATATAATATTAGGATTTTTACCGCCTAGTTCAAAAGAAACTTTTTTTAATGTCGGTGCGGCCGCTTTCATAATTTCTGTTCCTGTCTTTGTTTCTCCAGTAAAAGTAATGGCATCGACATCTGGATGTTCGCTTAAAGCGGCCCCTGCCGAATCTGCACCAAAGCCATGCACAAGATTAACCACTCCGTCAGGCAATCCCGCCTCTTTACATATTTCCATTAATTTTGTCGCTGTCATTGGTGTTAGTTCAGCAGGCTTCATGACGGTCGTATTGCCGGCTGCTAAACAAGGTGCGAGTTTCCAAGTCAATAATAGCAGTGGCAAGTTCCACGGATTAATCATACCGACAACTCCTACCGGCCTTCTAATAGAATAATGTAACGCGATATTGTCCTGATTATAAGATTCATTCCCTAATGTGGTAAGATAATCAGCAAAAAAATGGAAGTTATGTGCCGAGCGTTTAATATCCATTTCCAGCGCTAGGCTATACGGCTTGCCAGTATCTAGTGTTTCTAATACGGCTAGTTCTTCTTTTATTTCTAAAATTAAATCGCCAATTTTCCGTAAAATCGTCGAACGTTTGTTATCGGTAAATGTTTTCCATGGCCCATTTAAAGCATTTCTGGCTGCTGAAACTGCTCTGTCCACTTCGGCTTTTCCGCCTTCAGCAACCAAGCCTATAATCTCTTCAGTAGCGGGATTTACATTGTTAAAGGTTTTTAGTTGGTCAGATTCGATAAACTCCCCATCGATGTAATGCTTACAATTAATAGCTTTAGATCTCCTATTTTCTTTACTTATCATTTTCATAGAAATACATCTCCCCTTATCAACCTTGGACGGCAAAACTCGCCGTCCAATTAATCTTCAACTTCTACAATCATCTCGATTTCAATTGCTGTATTATTAGGGAGCTGAGCCATTCCGACTGCCGATCGAGCATGCTTTCCCTTTTCTCCGAAAACATCAACTAAAAGATCTGATGCACCATTCATTACTTTAGGATGATCGATAAAATCTGGAGCAGAATTTACCATACCTAAAATCTTCACTATTTGTTTAACTTTTGATAACTGACCCAGCTCTTCTTTTAATACACATAAAAGATTAATGACTGATTGTCTCGCTGCTAAATAGCCTTCCTCCAAATTTATTTCCGCTCCAAGCTTACCGTGATACTGGTCGACTCCTTGTCCAGACGTATATATTAAGTTTCCTGTACGTACAAAGCTGACATAGTTTCCGACAGACTTTCTTGGATGTAAAAGCGTAATGCCCAGCTCTTCAAGTTTAGCTTCCGGTGTCTTGACTTGATTTTGCATACCTTAACCCTCTCTCTCTAGGTTTAGGAATTTTAATGCATTCCTTCCTAACAGATCTTTTTTTATTTCTTTACTAATGTCTGGTGTGTCATCTATGACTTTACCCGGTGGAATTTCTCTCAATAAAAATGGATAATCAGATCCCATCAGTATTTTTTCATGGCCAAATCGATCAATTAAATACTTAATATTAACTGGGTCATAGTTTAAAGAATCAAAATAAAATCTTTTAGCATAATAGCTTGGTAGCTCATTAGTCTTGCGGATGTCTGGCCATACTTTCCATCCTTGATCGAGGCGAGGTAGCAGATATGGGAAAGAACCGCCTCCATGCGCAAAGCATATTTTCAAATTTGGAAATCTTTCCATTATACCACTCCAAACGAGGCTGGCAGCGGCCAAAGCTGTTTCACTTGGCATACCAACTGTATAAAGGAAATTATGCCTGGCAGTACGCTCCTTTGCTAAAGTTTCCCATGGGTGAACAAATAACGGTACGTTCCATTTATTTGCCATCTCGAAAAACTCATTTAAGCCAGGCGTATCTAGATTCTCTCCATTTACATTTGTACCAATTTCAATACCTGCTAAATTTAGTTGAAACATGCAGCGTTCCATTTCATCTATCGCTGCCTTTGTATTTTGGAGTGGAACGGTACCAAGACCAATAAAGCGATGTGGATTTTCATTAACTGTTTCAGAAATAAAATAATTTTGATATTGAGCCATATAAAGTGCCTGATCTATAGGAGCCCAATATGAAAATGTAACAGGAACTGGCGAAATGACTTGTATGTCAATTCCTTCTGCATCCATGTCTTGAATACGCTTTTGTGCGCTCCACACCTGATCAGTTACTTCCCTAAATAATTTTCCACTTACCATGATGTCTGCACCGCAAGAACACTTTTGTTCCAGCACTGGCCAGCGGCTTTGGCCAAATTTTTTATTTAAGTCAGGCAGGTCTAATGGTAAAATATGGGTATGGAAGTCTACTCGCATTCCCAGACGCCCACTTCTTCAGGCATCAAGTGGCCACATGCAGCACAAGTGCGAAGATCCTTATTCGCATTAAAGTTTTCAATAGCCTGTTTGACTTGTACTTCGATATTAGTTAATTGAATTGTCACTTTATGCATTTCTTGATTGCAATGATTACAGAACCAAACGAAATCTTCCAATTCTCCTTCGGCTCTTTTTCTTTCAACAACAATTCCATAAGTATCAGCAATCCGATGTGGTGAATGAGGAACATTTGCCGGCAGCATAAACATTTCCCCCTCTTTTACTTCCACCACTTCTCGTTCTCCCTTATCATTAATACACTCAACATAACAAGAGCCCTTTATTTGATAAAAAAGTTCATCTGATGGATCGACATGAAAATCACGTCTACGATTTGGCCCACCTAGTAGCATGACGATAAATTCCGAATCTTCCCACAGAACTTTATTGTTCACAGGGGGTTTTAATAAATCCTTATTATCTTCTATCACCTTTAATAAATCTAAGGATCTAAACTTTAACTTTTCTGATTTTGTATGCATACTCATTAATACGACCTCCAAATTTTTAAATTAATTTCAAATTAATCATTAAGCAAATGAAATAAAACCAAGCTGTTTAGAAATTGTCTGGGCAGAACTTACAACAGATCGAATAATATGTGGGAGATTTACTTTCATATAGTGTCGTTCACCAACAAAATTTACTGAGGCTACTACATCGCCATTATAAGAGTAAATAGGCGCGGCTACTCCATATAGCCCATGATCATTTTCATCATCACTTATTGCATACCCCTGTTTTCTTATCAGTTTTAATTCTCTTTCTAAGTCATTAATTGAGGTAATGGTATTATTGGATTGTTTTAATAAGCCCTTTGCCATCGTCGGCCGTAAAAAAGATGGATTATAAGCTAGTAAAACTTTCCCACTGCTTGTACAATATGCGGGCTTTCTAGCCCCGATATAAGTTGAGATTGGATCAATTTCGCAAGAAGTCATTTTGAAAACAAACCTGACCTCCCCCTCATGAAACATACCAATATGAGACGTTCCTTTATAATGCCTAACAAGATTGCCTATGATTGGTCCTGCTTCATTGTGAATATCCTCCTGATACATTACCTTGTTGCTCCACTCAAGTAGTTTCCATCCTAGCCTGTATCTTCTATTATTATCTTGAATTAATATGCCTTCTTTACACATTGTTTTAATTAAATGGTGGGCTGAGCTTTGGTGAATTCCTAACCATTCAGCTATTTCTTTATTTCCTAGTGATGGATGATCATGGCTAAATAAATCAAGTATTTTAGTCATCTTTTCAATGGAAGAAATCATTTTACTCCTCCCCTTATTATTCAAATTTTTAAATACTATTGATTTATTGTTTCTAACCCCTCATTTGTTGGTTTAGCCAACACCTCATCTACCATCGAAAATTTTTTAGCTTTTTTGTATTTATTGTAAAAAATGGCTCTCTTTCTTACAGGATCTCCTGTATAATAACGCTCATATTGAAGGAGGCGCATCCCAAATGCTTCACCACATAAATCCCATGCAAGCTTAAACAATCTTACTCGCTCTTCAGCTGATACCCCGCTTCTTCCTCCATAATATTTCTCCACATCCTCTCTTAAGTCTGGATGATCAAAATCAGCGCCAGTTGGTGACATTAATAAACCTCCTGCACCAATTGTTTGAATGACTTCAATTGCGCGCGGATACATTTCAGGTAGAAAGCCGCGAATGGTTTCTAGTGCATCTGGGTTTGGCCGTGCTTCACCATGTTCATTGATCGTGTATTCATATTCTGCAACCCTTAGTAATGCACGAATAACTTCAACGGATTGAACGACTTCGCCAAGATCTCTTTGAACGTTTAAATAAGCGTCAACTCCAATAGAGTCAGCTACTTTACACGCTACTTCAACGGCAAATGCTAACTTAATATAACCGCGTACGCCAGACTGGTGAGCAGGCTGTTCCGCTATTCCAGTCATAGGGTAGAGTAGATTTGCTGCTTCAACATTGTTGTATAAGAAAACCTTATTCCATGGGACGAGAACATCATTGAAAATAAGCAAAGCATCCATTTCATCATAACGTGAGGAAAGAGGGTGATCGAACATCGACCGTTTTCCATCCTGAACTGGCTCACGGCAAATAATGCGGAGGCCCGGGGCATCAATCGGTAGAGCAAATGCTAGAGCATGCCGCTCATCTCCCGGTACAAAGCCAGGAAATGAATAAATAATTACTTCATCTGTAATTGGTGCCAAAGTTGCTAACATTTTAGCACCGCGAACAATAATACCATCTTTTGTTTCTTCTACAGTTCCTAGGTGTGTAAAAGGATCTTTTTGCTCATGTGATGATTTGCTTCGATCATTTTGTGGATTAACGATTGCATGTGTAAGAAATAAATCATTGTCGCGAATGTGCTTATAGTAATTTTGAATATTTTTCGACCAGTCTTTATTATATTTGTCAAGAAACCAACAGTTGTGAGCCATGGATGTAACAACAACATTTAAAAAATCTGGTGTTCTTCCCATTAAGCCATAAGTCTTTCGTGCATATACTTCAAACAATTTACTTCTTTTTTGCAAATCATCTCCTGTTTTAGGGGATAAAAAAGCATTGTTGACACGCTCACTTGTTTGTTCACAAATATGTGTGATATCATTTTGATATATTGGATCATGCTGTAAATCATATAATTTAGCAATTTCATGAATAGGTTGATTGAAAATCGGTTCATTATAGATATCTTCTACTAATCTACCATTCAGCCACACCTCTGGGTTTCTAGATTTAATGCCATTAATATAGTCTTGTCCTGTTCTAATTCCCATGCAAATCCCCCTTAAATTTTTATTTTATAAGTTCTTTGTTGAACCCATTTTCCCTTGATAGAAGGTTAGTGAGTCTGCGTCCCTATAATGAAACTGTTTAATTTCGCCCACAAAAAGAACATGATCTCCCGCATCATATTCTTTCCATTGCTCACATTCCAGCCATGCCGCACTTCCGTTAATTTTAGGTGCAATTCCTGAGTTGTCCCAGTTTAGTTTTATCGATTCTTGACGACGACCAGCAAATTGCCATGCCACAGCTTCTTGGTCACTAGCCAAAATATTGATAGAAAATGATTTTCCCTTCAGTCCGCTGTATGCCTTTGCACTCTTATTGATTGATATTAGAGCAAGCGGTGGGTCTAAGGAAACTGAAGTAAATGAATTTACCGTAATCCCTTTTTGCCTTTCTTCATCAAACCAAGTTACTACAGTCACGCCTGTTGAAAACTTTCCAAAGCAATCCCTAAGAGAACGTTTATCCATTTTCTCACCTCCGTCTATTTATTAACCATTATTATAGTGGAAATGCCACATATAAAAATAAGAATATTTCATATAGTTAAATTATTTAAAATATTTAAAATATAAATGTTTCAAGTTAGTAAAAATAACCATTTACTTAAACTTTTGTCTCCTATTTATCTGTCTTACATATTTTTAAATATAAAAAAGGAAATCACATTGACATGTTCTTCAGACAAGAATATACGGGCTGTAGGGAAGCTCATTTCAAAAACAAAATGAAAGGTTTGAGATTTTCCGAGGCTTTATTAATATCACTTTCTCAACATACTAAGGCTGTTACCGTATTAAGGTAACAGCCTATATATTTTAATCTTTACATCGATTTTGCTGCAAAAAAGAGCCGAGTTAATGATATCTTTCTTCTTTGCACTCAGTAACGATTTGTTTTGTTTATTATTTTTATCTTCTGCAATCATGTAATATAGCAGATTTTCATTCTGCAGGAACTCATGATTTCCATCCCGCTTGCTTTTCGCGAAGGGTCCGCTTCCGTTCCAAACAACTGCGTGCAAAATCAGCTATAGTACTTTGTATATAACAATCTACACCTAAGAGAGAGCAATGTCAGATTATTTCATACCCCAGGCATGAAGTAATGTAAAAATCGCCTGTTCCAGCTCATTTTCAGGAATTCCAGCAAATCCGAGTATTATTCTTGGTGGTAAACTATGATTCTCCTTAATGGAATAACTTGAAAGTGGATAAATCCTTAAATTAAAATTCAATGCACAGTTCACTAAAGATTGTTCATCCATCCCATTCTCTACGACAAGGACAATGTGTAACCCTGACCGTTCACCTATAATAGATACCTTTTCTTCGTACGGCTTTAAAAGTCCTAAAACAATATCTAATTTACGACGGTAAATTTTCCGCATGCGATTTAAATGCTTTTCAAAATCACCGTTTTTCATGAATTCCGTAAGAACTAACTGATCAATCCTTGAAACAGTCGAGTGATAGAAAGAGAGCTTGTTTTGATAAAGATGGTATAAAGGCTCTGGTAAAATCATATAACTTATTCTGATAGCAGGCATGAGAGATTTAGAAAATGCACCTAGATAGATGACATTTTTACCGGCATCCATGCCTTGCAACGATGGTATCGTTTTTCCATTATAGCGAAATTCACTATCATAATCATCTTCTATAATATAATGATTTTCATTGCTAGTCGCCCAGTTTAATAGCTTTTTGCGGCGATTGATAGATAACACAGTTCCATATGGAAAATGGTGTGACGGGGTGGTGTATACGACATTTATTTTTGAATCTGTGATCCAATCAACTTTCACACCTTCTTCATCTACGCCAAGCGGCACCACCTCGTTTGGGTAGCTTTTTAATATTTTCAACATTAGATGATATCCCGGATCCTCTACACCATAGACAATGTCATTTCCAAATAGAAGAATGAGCTGCTGCAATAATGTTTCTATCCCTGCACCAACAATAATTTGATCAGGTCTGCATCTAACACCACGGGAGTGATATAAATAATGTGCAATTTCTTCTCTTAATTCCCGCTCGCCTTGGTTATCGCCAAGTAAAAGCAAGTGATGGTTTGATAAATCCATTGTGTTCTTCATATATTTTCGCCATTTTTCGAATGGAAAATTGACCGTGTCAATATGGCTTGGATGAAAGTTATAAAGAATAGGGTCAGAAAGTTTTTGGTCTTTTTCGACATGCTTGTCGTTTTTCTCAACATATTCTAAATCTTCATACGTTTGCACATAATATCCTTTTCGTGGAATAACTTCTACATAGCCTTCTGCATTCAATTGATCATAAGCAGTTTCAATCGTATTTTGACTAATTTCAAGAAATTCTGCAAGTTTTCTTTTTGAAGGAAGCTTTGTACCATAAGCTAGTCTTCCATTGGTGATTTCATTTTTAATATATAAATATAATTGTTCGTACAATGGGACTTGGCTATTTCTATCTAACTCACATGTTAACATTTCCAATATGATTTGCTCCTTTTTTCAACTGACCTCATTATTTTATTAAAAACTGATACTTTTAATACAACCAGATAGTTTCTATACTAGTAAACAAATCTAAAAATTGCAATGGAGAGGTGTAGTGAAGATGAATAAACTATTAGGTACTGAAACTGTTAAAAGAGGAATGGCACAAATGCAAAAAGGCGGCGTCATCATGGATGTTGTAAATGCAGAGCAGGCAAAAATTGCTGAGGCATCCGGAGCAGTAGCTGTAATGGCATTAGAACGAGTACCATCTGATATTAGAGCAGCTGGCGGAGTAGCAAGAATGGCAGACCCTCGTATTGTCGAAGAAGTGATGAATGCCGTTACCATTCCTGTAATGGCGAAAGCAAGAATCGGTCATATTGTTGAAGCAAGAGTGCTGGAAGCAATGGGTGTTGATTACATAGATGAAAGTGAAGTATTAACACCAGCTGATGAAGAGTTCCATATTTTAAAAAGTGAATATACGGTTCCTTTTGTATGTGGCTGCCGCGATCTTGGTGAGGCTGCAAGACGTATTGGTGAAGGTGCTTCGATGTTGCGCACGAAAGGTGAGCCTGGAACAGGTAATATTGTTGAAGCTGTTCGTCATATGAGAAAGGTACAGGCACAAATTCGCAAAGTGACATTGATGAGCGATGATGAGCTAATGACAGAAGCAAAAAACCTTGGTGCACCTTATGAAATCCTTCGTGAAATTAAGAAAAACGGCAAGCTTCCAGTAGTAAACTTTGCCGCAGGCGGAATTGCCACTCCGGCTGATGCAGCATTAATGATGGAGCTTGGCTCTGATGGTGTCTTCGTAGGATCAGGTATTTTCAAATCAGAAAACCCTGAAAAATTTGCTAACGCAATCGTTCAGGCAACAACTCATTATACAGACTATGACCTAATTGGCCGTCTATCTCAAGAACTTGGTAGCGCAATGAAGGGAATCGATATTTCAAAATTGTCTGCTGAAGAAAGAATGCAGGAGCGTGGCTGGTAAAATGTACACAATTGGTGTATTGAGCCTTCAGGGAGCAGTAAGTGAGCATATTAACCAAATTAATCAGCTAGGGGCTAAAGGTATCCAAATCAAGCACCCTGAACAATTAAGTGAGATTGATGGATTAATTATCCCAGGTGGAGAAAGTACTGCAATCAAAAAATTAATTGATCGCTATGATTTTCTCACCCCAATAAGAGAATTTTCAAAAGCGAATAAACCGATATTTGGCACATGTGCTGGAATGGTTTTGTTAGCTAAAAACTTATTAGATTCAGAAGATAGTCACTTAATGCTAATGGATATTACCGTAAAAAGAAATGCGTTTGGCAGGCAGAAAGAAAGCTTTGAGACAAGCTTACATGTGTATGGCATTGAAAATGAAATTCCCGCTGTTTTCATCAGAGCGCCGATTATAATTGAAGCTGGTGAAGATGTTGAGATTCTTGCCAAAATTGATAACCATATTGTTGCAGCGAAGCAAGATCATCTATTAGTTACCTCTTTTCACCCTGAACTAACAGAGGATAGTTCACTCCTTCAGCTATTTTTGGAAATGATAGCAACCAGCAAGAAATTGACTGTTTAGCTGAAGGAATCTGCATGACAATCTCGATTTTTCCTTGCGATAATGATGAGAATCTTTAATAGGAAAGAAAACGTCTTTACTGTGAAGCGGAAATCCTTTTTTAAGTATTTCCGCTTTGTTTTATTTGTGAGACTAGGTTATGGAGAGTTGTTTATGTAGTGGGTGTGCTTTCTTCTCATTTGGGGCGCTGCTTTGGAAAAGTAACACCCTAAATACTAACTTTTTCCTCTTTTCGGCATTACTTTGTCAAAGTAAAACATCTATCATCAAAAAAAGCCACTCTTGCATGGCAAGAGCGCTTCTAAAAAAATTCGATCCTTAAACTTGCAATGATTTCGCCTGCATTTGATACATTTGTTCGTATATTCCCCCAGCTGCAACTAATTGTTCATGTGTTCCTTGTTCTTTAATCTCACCGTGCTCTAGTACTAAAATTCGATCAGCATTTTTTATTGTCGATAATCGATGGGCGATAATAAAAGTCGTTCTTCCCTGTTTTAGTACTTCCATTGCATTTTGGATGATTTCCTCGGTCTCAGTATCAATATTTGAAGTTGCTTCATCTAATATGAGAATCGCCGGATCATAGGCCAAAGCTCTTGCGAATGAGATAAGCTGGCGTTGTCCAGAGGAAAGCGTGCTACCTTTTTCGATAACCGGTTCGTCAATCCCATTTTCCAAATGACGGAGGACACGGTCTGCGCCAACAGCTTTTAAAGCTTTCTCTACTTGTTTTATCGAGATGTTTGGATTGTTTAAACTGACATTAGATGCGATAGTTCCAGTAAATAAATAAGGGTCCTGCAGGACGATTCCCATATGCTCACGGATTGTCTGACGCGATAATGACGTAATGTCTATCCCGTCAATATATATTTTTCCTTTTGAAGGATCGTAGAAGCGGAACAATAGGTTCATAATTGAACTTTTTCCTGAACCTGTATGACCGACAAGCGCAACGGTCTCTCCGCGTTTTGCTTCAAATGAAAGGTTTTTTAATACATATTCTTCGTCTTTATATGCGAAGGAGACATCTTCAAATATCACATGGCCATCGTAACGATTCATTTTTTCTTCAGATACCATCTCCCCCTTTAAATCCATTACCTCGAATACTCGGTTTCCAGCAACAAGTGAACGCTCTAGTTGAGAAAATTGATTCACAATATTTGTAATCGGATTGAATAATCGAGTTAAATAATCGACAAAAGCATATAGCGTTCCCGCAGAGACAATTTCCGCATTGTTCATTGATTGTGTACTGAAATAAATAATAAACGCAGTAAACAATATTAACCTGAGTGTATTAACCAGATTATGTGAAGTTGCTGAATCTAATACAAGCAGTTTGCGCTCATATTTATAATGTTCCTCATTCATCTCATCGAACTCTTTTGTCATTTGTTTTTCTCGTCGAAAAGCTTGAATGATTGTCATTCCTTGGATAGATTCATTGATCATTGCATTAATATCTGCAATCTTTGTTCTGATAATATCATTATATTTTGAAGCATATTTACGATAAGTGATCATCCAAATATAAACAACAGGAATCATAATCATGGCGATTAACGCCATTTTCCAATTTAGAATGAATAAAGCAACATACACACCAATAATTGAGATCGTACTGGTTACGAAGCTGGACAATACTTGCACAAATAAATTTCTTATTGCCTCTGTATCATTCGTTACCCTTGCAACAATTTTTCCGGCTGGCAATGTATCAAAATATTGAATAGGTAGTGTTTGAATATGACCAAACACGTCCTTTCGCAGTTTTTGCACAATCCGATTGGAGCCCTTCTGTAATTGAATATACATGAAATATCGAAAAGTCGCTGTCAATATTGACAATGTAAAGTATAAACAAAGCAGCCAGACAATTGGCTGGATATTTAGGTCGCCTAATGTCATATACTCATCAATGATATGCTTTGCTATAAAAGGACCTGCTAAATCTGTAAACACAGCAATAGTTAAGAAAAGTAAGGCAACTAAAATGATACCTTTAAAATGTAATGCATATTGTGTTAATCGTTTTCCTGTACTCATGAATGTGCACCCTCCAGCTGTTGGCGATCAAACTGCTCTTTATACCAACCGTTTTCTTTTAGCAGCGCATCATGTTTACCATGTTCCACAATCTTTCCATCATCTAGTACAATGATTTGATCTGCATGCTGAACACCCGATAAACGGTGAGTAGTAATTATAGTAGTTTTCCCACTACGTTCACGTTGAATGTTTCTAATGATATTTGCCTCGGTTTTAGCATCAACAGCAGATAATGAGTCATCTAGGATTAAAATTTCTGGATTTTTTATTAAAGCCCGAGCGATGGACACGCGCTGTTTCTGGCCACCTGAGAGAGAAACACCCTTTTCTCCAACTAATGTTTCTAAGCCAAGTGGAAGATTCTTTAAATCTTCTTTAAAAGAGGCAAGAGATATAGAGCGGTCAATATCCTCGTCAGTGGCATCCTCTTTGCCAAATAATATATTCTCCCGGATTGAACGTGAAAATAAAACATGGCTTTGCGGGACATACCCTATCCAATCGAGAACCTGTTCCTTTGTTTGAGAAGAAATATCAATATCATCAATCGATAATTGCCCTTCTTTAAGCGGATATTCTTTAAGTAGCTGTCTAATAAAAGTCGTTTTTCCAGCTCCTGTTTTCCCTACAATCCCCAATGTTTCACCGCTTTTTAACGACAATGAAATTTCCTTCAAATTCACCGCTTGACTGGTTGGATATTGGAAGGACAAGTCTTTAAATTGAACTGAATGCGGCAGTTCGATATGAGCAGCTGTTTGCGGATTGGCCACATCTGCCTTGTAGTCTAATGTTTCTTGAACACGATCAAGCGATGCATTGCCCTGCTGCATTACGTTAATTAATTCTCCAATCGCGTAGATTGGCCATACCGCCAAGCCTAAATACACATTGAAAGTAACAAGCTGACCAACAGTTAATTCCCCGTTTGATACTAAAACGGAACCATACCCGAGTGCTACTACATAACTTATCCCAGTACCAATCGTCGTAATCGGTCCAAAAAGGGCATTAATTTTTGCTGTATGCATATTTTTTGCGTATACATCTTCGCTCATATCAGCAAATTTCATTTCATCCTTTTTCTCTTGTACATAGGCTCTGATAACACGTACACCAGACACAGATTCCAGCACATTATCATTAAGATTTCCAAACGCATCCTGTGCTTTCATATATCTTTCATGTACAAGCCTGCCTAAATATTGAATAAGAACTGCCATAATCGGAACAGGTAACATGGCAAAGAACGTCAGCTTCCATGAAATCATAAAGCCCATCGCACAAATGATTGCACCGAGAAATAATGTCGAGTCGATTAATGTCATAATGCCAAAGCCTGCTGTAAGTGAGACCGCATTTAAATCATTCGTCGATCTCGCCATCAAATCGCCTGTTCGATTTTTTTCATAAAAAGTAGGCGTCATTAACAAAAACTGTTTCATCAATTTCCGCCTCATGATTCTTTCTAGATTTATTGCTCCTTCAAATAAACCATATTGCCAGAAAAAATTAAGAATGTAGCCCGAAATAATGATGCTAATAAAAATAGCTACATATTGTATTAATATTTCTTTCGTCATCGCTCCATCAGTAATGATATCGATAATCAGCCCAATTAAATATGGAGGAATAATTTCTAAGATTGTTGCAATGATTAATAAAATAATGGCAAGAGTATATTGCTTCCAATATTTTTTGAAAAACCACGCTAATTTCCCTAACACATCAAACATGTATTACACCTTCTTTCCAACAAATGTGATCTGAGCTACCCACTATTTAGTAATTCCTTTTTATACAGTAGTATTTGCAATTTTTTCCACATAATCATCTACTCCTTTAAGTTTTGATCACTAAAAAATCCAACAAAAAAGATGCACACCCTATAAAGAGCATGCATCTCCCGAAAAGGTATATAACAGTAGCGTCATACCTAATCATTTATTAAATTCGTTTACTTAAATGAAAAGGGTATGGACAATTATGTAGTTGTATCTGTTTAAGCTGATATCATTTTTACGCATTGTCCATACCTCCTATTTTAAAGTTTTTAGTGTCTTAAGAAGATTACCACTTTTTTCATATCATTGTCAATCCTTAAATTTTTATCCACGGCCGTTTCTCACGCCATTCAATATTTACTCTCATATTGAAAAACTCGCTTAATGCATGACTTGATACAATTTCTTTTGTTTCACCACTTGAAAAAATTTCTCCATCTCGTATTAATAGCGTTTTATTAAAAAGCGGCATGATTTCCTCAATATGATGAGTGACAAAAATCATAACTGGCGCTTCAGGTGATTTAGCAATTTCAGCAATGCCCTTCATGAGCCCTTCCCTTGATAAGAAATCCAACCCTGTTGTTGCTTCATCCAAAATTAAAAGCTCCGGCTTTGCCATTAAGGCCCTCGCTATCAGTAATTTTTGCCTTTCTCCTTGCGAACAAAATTGGTATGTACGATTATAAAGATGTATACAACCTAACTGCTCCATTAGATGAAGGGCTCTCTCATGATCCTTCTCTGTTATACTTTCATATACACCGATAGAGGCATGCTTTCCGCTTATAACAATGTCTTCTGCAGAATCATAAGGTCGCATTCTTTCCTGAAAGGAAGAACTGACCCAACCAATTCTCTTACGTAGCTCATTCAAATCTATTTTCCCCAATGAAAGCCCTAACACTGATACTTGACCTGTAGTAGCCCAGCTGTAGCCCATAACTAAATTTAACAATGTCGTTTTCCCAGATCCGTTCAAACCAAGAACGGCCCAATGCTCTCCTTTATTCACATTCCAGTTAATGTTTTTTACTATCGGTTTCTTATTCCTAACCAAGCTTACATTTTCTAACATGATAGTATCGCCCATTATTTTCCTATCCTCCTTATCTATATATGAAATCTAGTACTACATTTGATCAGAGTCAAGATTTTTTCGGAAATTTCTAATAAATTTGTTAAAATAAAGAAGCAGTCTTAAGGACTGCTCCACATTTAAGTTCATTACTCATAAAAGCTTGCAGGAATGCCATCGAACTTTCTTTTATGATATAGCAATGGTTCCTTTTTATTACTCTCAATATCAATCACTTTGCCGATTAAAATCATATGATCTCCTGCATCAACCGTTTTAAATGTTTCACACTGAAAAACGCCTGCACAATCCGCAATAATTGGGAGATTATGCTCAGAATTTTTCCAATCTGTATTTTTAAACCGATCTAATCCTTTTGATGCAAACAGTGAGCAAACTTCTGCCTGATCACTCGCTAGCACATGAACAGCAAATTTATCGGTGTTTGTAAATTTATTATAAGATGATACACGCTTATCAATTGACCATAATAAAAGCATTGGATCTAGTGAAACAGATGCAAATGAATTAACAGTTAATCCGAGTGGTACACCTTCATCATCCATCATTGTAACGACTGTCACACCAGTAGGGTAATTCCCCATGACTTCTTTAAATAAATCTGCTTTACTCATATTAACTATCCCCTTTCAGTTGTATCGTCTTCACCAATTATTTGTACTTCCCTTTCAAGGTTCACTTTAAATTTTTCGTTAACAATTCCTTGAACTTTCCTTATTAATTCAATGTAGTCAGTTGCAGTCGCTTCGTTTACATTGACCATAAATCCTGCATGCTTTGTTGATACTTGAGCTCCGCCGATTGTTAATCCTTGTAAACCGCTGTCTTGAATGAGCTTACCGGCAAAATGTCCCGGCGGTCTTTTAAATACACTGCCACATGATGGATATTCCAGCGGCTGCTTTGATTCACGCAAAGCTGTAAATTCATTCATTTTCTCTTGTATGTCTAGTTTTTTTCCATCTAGCAGACGAAACCTGGCTTCTAATATGATCATTCTTTGCTTCGCGAACACGCTGGAACGATAGGCAAATTGAAAGTCAGAAGGTGTCAAGGTAATCCTCTCGCCTTTCATTGTTAATGCACTTACCTCAATTAAAACATCTGATACTTCTCCGCCGTATGCGCCCGCATTCATAAAGACTGCTCCGCCTGTACTGCCGGGGATTCCACATGCGAATTCAAGACCTGATAGTCCGTTTGCAAGCGCTGAACGAGAAACATCAATGATTGTTGCACCACTGCCAGCAATGATATCTTTATTTTCAATACGAATCTCATTTAAAAAGTCAAGGTTTAGAACAATTCCTTGTAAGCCATTATCACTGATTATGACATTGGCTCCCTTACCTATAAGTGTGAGTGGAATATGATGAGTATAAGCGAATTGAACAATGCGCTCCACATCATCGGTATTTTTCGCTTGAATATAATACTCAGCCACCCCGCCCACTTTGATATATGTATGTTTAGACATAGGTTCTTGGCTGTAAATTAAGCTATCTGTGCATAATTGCTTTAAAGTTTCAGTGATGTTCATTCTTGTGCTCCAATCTGTTATGCTTTACAAAGGTAGTAATCATTTTTATACTGAAAGGTATAAAAATAAAATAACATGAAATGCATTAATTTACTAGTACTTTGTTATTTTAACATGACGTTCACCTGTATATTAGGCAAATGCCTTCATTATACTAATGTGATATGTTAATTATATTCTAAATAAGGGATATTTGTTTAAGAATATTAATTATAATTCCTTCTTATTAGATAAAAGAAAGAGTGAAAAAGAATGGGTCTAATTTTATTAGAAATATGCGACCTCAACCTTTTATCGGAATCTGCCCTTGCAGAGCTGCTGGAGCAGTACCCAGAGGTGGCGGTCATGAGCTATGAATGCCAAAATCTGTGCGGGTTATGCAGAATGAGACCATACGCTTTAGTTAACGGCCAGCGCATATTTGGTAAAGATATAAAAGAATGCATCGAGAATATTAGAGTAAAAATTGAAGAAGAACTTTCTCTTTTTGCTTAATCTATAATAACGGATCCAGAGTAATTCTGGATCCGTTGAGACTCTAGAGACACTCATTCTAAAATAAAGTGAAACTTCAATCAGTGGGGGGATTCTTCATCCCCCACTGATTATTAGTTGAACCAATCGGGCTTACAGCCCGTTAATCTGCGATAAACTAAAAGGAATGCATGGGGTTTTCCGAGGCTCTCCGTGGGCGAGAGTCGAGCCCCTTCGCCTCTAAGCTATCTCGCTTCACCCGCAGGAGCCGAGCGGTCACCTCTCCAAATTTAGCTGAAAGTTCTTTATTTCACTTTGTCTACATTCTCAAGGATTCAGAATAATTCAACCTTATAAATCCAAATTAAAATATTTCTTCGCCAAGTGAATATGCTCAGAATTAGCAAGACTCACTTTTGTTATTTCACCCTGTTTATTTTGAATAAATGAACTTTCAGTTAATGTAAGTGTCATTCCATTTTCACATTTTGTTATAAGCAGTTTTTTATTAAATGGCGAAAGCGGGCTTTTTAAGATAATATCTCTTATTTCCTCTAATTCAGTATCATCAGAAATGATATCATTAGAACTGAATTTATAGCCCACTTTCCATTCATTGTTTTTATTCATCTCTAATGTATATTCACTGTCATGATGATTGATACGAAAGGCTCCATTTTCAGATGTAACAGCTTTACCTGTCAGTGGAACTGGAGTAAGCGGCAAATTATTGCCGAAGCCTGTGTCCACCACATATTGTTCATTTTTATTTGAAAGTAATATGAGCACATGTGTGTTGCCAGTTTTAGACCAAGTATCTTCAGCTTGATCAAATACAGTTCCTCTAATTAATTGTACACTCATTCCATTTTCTTTCAAGAAGTGATAAAGCAGTGGATTCAATTCATAACATAGTCCACCTTCGTTATTACGCAACAACTTTTCTGATAAATATTCTTTATTAATAAAAGGAGCTTGTTGTTTCAAAATAGATTTATTTTCGAACGGTATAGCCGCAGCAGTCTTTTTTAAAACCTCTTCCAAAGTATCAAAGCTCACAGGCTGTTTTATATTTGTTCGCTTTCTAAATGCTTCATTGAATTGTTCCATTCACCTTTCCCCTTTATCTCATACTACTACAATCATATCATCACTTTGTTTTTTAGATAAAGTGAAACTTCAATCAGCGGGGGTTTTCTTCACCCCCCACTGATTGTTAGTTGA
>NZ_PISD01000007.1 GCF_002835735.1 Cytobacillus horneckiae
TGTACTCGTTGCTTACTTTGTTAATTTAATTAACCCATCCAAGCACTTATTGAATAATTTCATAAGATATAGTAATTCCAATCAGCCAATACATTCATTCATCTCTAGAAGAGCCTCCGAATAGGCTCTTTTTTTGTTATTTGTCCAAGCACTTATGAATATATTTCATAATATATATAGACTTCTAAATAAAAATTTCCTCCCATAGGTTGAGCCCCTCGATGGGCTCTTTTGTTTATAAACAGATCAACTGCAACTGGCCGTTTTCATCCATGACTAACTCCGTTGCATAATCCTCATTTAAAACGACTTCAAAAATGGATTCGAGAATTTGGAAGACTATTCTATTTCCTGCCTGGTGATACAACGTACCATTTAAGCATCCTTTTTTGATGGATGGGCTTTTATAGCTGCATCAAAATCCGAATCATCAAAACCCATTAACCTCCAGCACTAACGCTCTGTGAGGTATCTCCACCGCTGATTATCAACTTTAATCACTCCACTATTCGGGCAACGCATTTGCTTTGTAGTGATCGTATTGACGTATTCCCTTACTTCTTCTAACATTCGACCGCCAAAAGTACCTTCCAGCGTTGGTTGATCTGGTAGCCTTCGAATCATACTTGGCTGTTTAATTATGTATTTTTCATCTACTTCTAGCTCTAAAAAATCAGATATTTGACGCATAGGGCTTTTTCGTAACCTATTAAAATCGAAAATCTTGTCACCTAACAATGAAACTGTGAAAATCCCTTCTCTTGCTTGCGGTATTCCAAAATCACAAGCGTCCAACACTTGATATGAGTTTGTATATCCCAACGCTTCCATATCTGATAAGTAGTGATTAAAAGCTGATACCATTTTCTTTGATAAAGCGTTCTTGACGTTTTCCCAAATCACAACTTTCGGCTTCAACACACCAAGACTTTCAATAATCTTTATAGTTTCAAAAAGGAGCGAGCTTCGAGTTCCATCTTCCATGTTTCCACCATATTGCTTGCCAGCAATCGAAAAGTCTTGGCAAGGTGAACCGTGTACAAGAATATCTGGTTGTAAATTATAGCAAACAACACTTTCTGGCTTATAGCGATTATCAAACATAGCGTTATATGTTCTTACTGCCTTTGCATTCCACTCAACATAATCGATTGATTTATGATCTACACCAAGGTTGATTAGTGCTTTTCGGGGGGCTCCAATGCCACCGAACAATTCGAGTATCTTTATCACTGGGCTGACCCCTTTCTAGTAAATTTAATATTCTTTCAAAACCAATTCCTAGATCAAAAATTATGGTATAATTTTCTAAGACTACATAGAAATGAGGTTTTGTATATGCCAGAAATTAAATGGGGATCCCCATTGAGTTTAGCTTGTTTAGGTGTATTCTTAGGTGGACTAGGAATCTTTTTTTACGCAATATGGAGTACTTTTTTGTAAACAGACTATTTTAGTCTGTTTTTTCATTAAATAAATTGGAAACATAATAAAAATCCAGTTAAGTAAGCCTCTTCCTACCATCCTTAAGCCTCCTATTCAAATCATGTGTTTGCAAAGGCTCATATAAGTAAACGGGTTGCCCCTCTTCCTTTCGAAAGAGAAGCATTCATATATTTAGAAGAGAAATGGTACCCGGCATTTTCAATAATTCATCCGCATGCGGCAACTCATCGCTCAATACATGAAACATAAGGACCTCTTCCTTATCATCCTTTTGCATTTTCTTGAATAGAACGTTTAGTTTAATGTTTGTCATTTTATTAGCTCCTTTAAAATAGATTAGTAGGTTTTAAGGAAAATACAGCCTAATACAAGCGTTATGCATTCAATTTAGACTTGA
Source organism: Cytobacillus horneckiae (assembly GCF_002835735.1). Taxonomy (GTDB): domain Bacteria; phylum Bacillota; class Bacilli; order Bacillales; family Cytobacillaceae; genus Cytobacillus; species Cytobacillus horneckiae. The sequence continues at coordinate 1,844 of NZ_PISD01000007.1, forward strand.
ATGTATTGGTTGATGCTTTCTATGTCTCTTACAAGCTCTATTAACGTGAGAGCATTAGATTGTTTTATTTTCATCTGAACAAGCTTTTTCATTGCCTGTTCGACTGTTGGGAAATATCCTAATGTTTTTAAACAGAGCTTTTCCTTTATTGTCTTCTTTGCCTGTGTATTCCTTGATTACAAAGCACTTATCATCTAATTCAAGGTAAAGGTTATCTTCAATTTGCACTTTCATTAGTAAGCCTTGCCCCCGTGTTTGTAAGAACGTTTTTTTATTAATTTCCATCTTTTCAGTGATAGCTTTTTCAAGGTCAATATTTCTGGAGCCGCATAGATCACCAACTCGTATAACGATATCTGCAAGTTCTTCAATGAAATTTTCATTGTCACCTTTACTATCTGCTTCAAGTGCCTCACTAACTTCACTATGGATGAGAGCTAACAATGTACCTGTTTCCCTTGGCTCACCATGCCATCCATTTGATTTTGCTATTTGATATGCTTCCGTACACATTTGATTGATTTTTCATTTTCTTATCTCCTGGAGTTTCTTTAATTTATCTAATAAGTAATCATGCTACCGTTCTAAATTCTTATGATGTAATTTAAAATCCTCAAATTGCTGAACCATAGCTTTCCTACGTTTAGCCTTTTCTTTCTCACGCTGATATTGTGTATTTACAATAGAAAGCTGATTCTTTTGAGAGTTAATCTTTTTACCTTGTGCAAGGTACATTTTTTCGATTTTCTCAACAACAATTTCTAATTTCTTGGTAGACACCGACTTTTGATTTTGGATAATGTTTTTCAGCTCATCAATGCCGTTCATATTCTTGTCCCCTTTTTAGAACCAACCATTTTCACTTTTTTCTACATCAATTTTGCTAAACAATGCGAGTACTAATTCATATTCCAATTCAGAGTAAGGTAAGTTATCTAAGGGAACACCTAGCTCCGACTCTCTGACTCCAAGCTTCCTCAAATTCTCTAATACAAATCTGAACACATTCCAACTTTTCAAAAAGCTTCATATGAATATGGATATATATATTGGATATTTTTCAGAGTACTAATTGAAACAGGAATGAGAAAAGGTGAGGCAGCTGCTCTTCAGTGGACTGATGTAGACATAAGGGAAAAAAATTGATATAAATAGATCCTTAGAATTTAAAGAGGCTTCAATTAATAAAGATCAAATATTCAGTAATGTTAAACCCACCATTTCAAGAGAAGAATTTCTATTAGTCAATCACTTGCAAACGATTTAGCATTTCACAAGAAGTATCAAAATCAAAATAAAACTGCTCTTAACGAAGACTATCAGTTCGATCTTAAATTAGTTATATGTCGTCATGATGGTAACTACATGCCTAAATCTAGTTTGTTTATTTCTTTTTCTCGTATTTTAAGAAAAGCAAACCTGCCTTCTCTTCCAATCCATTCATTACGTCATACACATGCTGTGTTGCTTTTGGAAGCAGGTGCAGATATGAAATATGTACAAGAACGCTTAGGACATGGAAGTTGCAAATCACTGCAGACGTATATTCTCATATTAGTAAAAAAATTGATCTAGTTAGAATAAGCAAATTCGAGGAGCATATGAACAATATCCTCGTATAATTTTTGTGAAATTTTTCAGGGCGATTTCGGGGCAAACCGATTCAACCCTTATTCCCACTGTTAATGCCCACAATAAAAAAAACCTCAACACCAATGGTGTCAAGGGTATAATCATTAATACATTTGCAAGTATTGCTCGCGCTCCCAAGGATGAACTTGCGTGCGGAACATATCCCACTCAATTTCTTTTGCTTCGATGAAGTGTTCGATAATGTGCTCTCCTAGAGCAGATACCATTACTTCATCGGCTTTTAGTAACTCTAGTGCAGAGTATAATGTTGCTGGAAGATCTTTAATGCCTTCAGCTTCGCGCTCTTCTTTGCTCATTACATAGATGTTGCGGTCAACTGGTGCTGGTGGAGTCAGGTTGTTCTTGATGCCATTTAAACCAGCTTTTAGTAATACAGCCATTGCAAGATAAGGGTTTGCAGCTGGGTCTACGCTACGCACTTCTACACGTGTGCTTACTCCGCGGGAAGCAGGAATACGAATAAGTGGCGAGCGGTTTCTAGCAGACCATGCTACATAGCAAGGCGCCTCATAGCCAGGTACTAAACGCTTAAATGAGTTTACAGTCGGGTTTGTGACCGCTGTGAAGCTTGGCGCGTGCTTAATGATTCCTGCAATGAAATTGCGGGCAACATCGCTTAGCTCAAGGTCAGCTTTTTGATCGTAGAATGCATTAACGCCATCTTTAAATAGTGATACGTTACAGTGCATTCCTGATCCGTTCACACCGAATAATGGCTTTGGCATGAATGTTGCGTGTAAACCATGCTTGCGTGCAATTGTTTTTACTACTAGCTTAAATGTTTGGATTTGGTCACATGCAGTCAATGCATCTGCATATTTAAAGTCGATTTCATGTTGTCCTGGAGCTACCTCATGGTGAGATGCTTCGATTTCAAAGCCCATTTCTTCAAGCTCAAGAACGATGTCACGACGGCAGTTTTCACCTAAGTCAGTAGGCGCTAAATCGAAATATCCGCCATTATCATTTAATTCAAGTGTAGGATCACCTTGTTGATCAAGTTTGAATAAGAAGAATTCTGGCTCAGGTCCTAAATTGAAGTTAGTGAAGCCTAAGTCTTCCATCTCTTTCAAGATTCTTCTTAAGTTATTGCGAGGGTCGCCATCGAATGGTGTTCCATCTGGAGAATAGATGTCACAAATTAAACGTGCAACCTTACCTTTTTCAGCAGTCCACGGGAATACTACCCATGTATCTAAATCAGGGTATAGGTACATATCAGACTCTTCAATACGAACAAATCCTTCGATAGAAGATCCGTCAAACATCATTTTATTATCCAAAGCTTTTTCGAGCTGGCTAATTGGAATTTCAACGTTTTTGATCGTTCCTAAAATGTCAGTAAACTGTAATCTAATAAATTTTACGTTTTCTTCTTCGGCAATGCGTCTAATATCATCTTTTGTAAATTTCGCCACCTGGTTTTCCTCCTTTAAAGTCACTACAAATATATAATTTTTTAATGGAAAAAGCGGGACATGTCTCCTTGTCTGAGTGATGAACGTGTAAATCTGCCAGCTTGCATAAATTCTTTGCGCAGCAGCTTTCTCAATTCTTCATCAGACAAATCTCGCCTCACCTTTTCTTCTTGCTTCTTCAAATCATCGTCAAACACTTGCTTTTCCTTCACAGTGAATAGTTGTTTAATCCCCGCCATATTGACACCTTGATCAATTAAATCTTTAATTTCTAATAGTTTATCAATATCATTTAGGGAATAGAGTCTTCTATTCGTGTCTGTTCTTGCCGGAGTAATCAATTGGTGTTCTTCATAATAGCGTATTTGACGAGCGGTAAGCTCTGTAAGCTGCATGACTATTCCAATTGGAAAGAGCGGCATGGAGCGTCGTATCTCACTTCCAGTCAACCATCTCTCCTCCTTCACAATGTTTATCTTATATTTTTTATTATATGCAATGTTAGATTATCTGTCAATACAATGTTATATTTTATCACATGAAAATTTATCGAATTTTTCAATCTTTTGTCCTATTTATCAAAAAAGACAGCTAGAGTCATAGCTGCCTTATTTTAAATCATTTAAACGCAATTAATTGTTTTTCCAGCATGCGGTTTAATGCGGTGCAAATTGCGATTTTCACATGCGAATAGGTGAGCCCTCCTTGAACATAGGCAACATAAGGTGGTCTGATTGGTCCGTCTGCGGTAAGTTCAATGCTTGCCCCTTGGATAAATGTTCCCGCTGCCATAATCACATCGTTTTCATAACCAGGCATATAGCTTGCATACGGAGTGACATGAGAATTGATTGGTGAAGCATATTGGATCGCTTGGCAAAAAGCAATCATTTTCTCGGCATCATTAAATTGTACTGCTTGGATTAAATCTGTTCTCGTATCATTCCATTTCGGATTAGAATTCATGCCGAAGTATTCAAGCATAGCTGCCGTAAAGACTGCTCCCTTTAACGCTTGTCCAACTACATGCGGAGCAAGGAAGAAGCCTTGGTACATTTCCTGAAGGCTATAGAGTGAAGCACCTGCTTCTGCGCCAATCCCAGGTGAAGTCATTCTATATGAACATGACTCCACATATGGTTTTTTTCCAACAATATAGCCTCCCGTTTTGGCAATACCGCCTCCAGGGTTCTTAATTAACGATCCTGCCATTAAATCCGCACCAACATGGCACGGTTCAAGGTCTTCAACAAATTCTCCGTAGCAATTGTCCACAAAAACAACAATCTCTGGATTGATTGCTTTTACGAATTGGATCATTTCTTTAATCTGGGCAATAGTAAATGAAGGCCTTGTGGCATACCCTTTCGACCGTTGAATGCCAATCATTTTCGTTTGCTGCCCAATCATATTTTTAACAGCGTTATAATCAATTGAGCCATCGCTCAACAAATCGACGTTATTATAGGAAATGCCGAAATCCTTCAGTGAACCTGTACCTTCTCCCCTTATACCGACGATTTCCTCAAGCGTATCATAAGGTTTGCCTGTCATATACAATAACTCATCTCCTGGACGAAGGATTCCAAATAAGGCGATGGATATGGCATGCGTACCAGAGATAATTTGCGGGCGAACGAGCCCTGCCTCGCCGCCAAAAACTTCTGCATAAACACTTTCAAGCGTATCTCGCCCAATATCATCGTAGCCATAACCAGTAGAAGGAATGAAATGCGAGTCGCTCACTTTATGATTTTGAAAGCTCGTGAGCACTCTAAATTGATTATGGTCCATCTGTTTTTCTATTTTATGCAACACATTTGCTATTTTATTTTCGACTTCTTCTATTATAGGAATTAACTTTTCCCCATTTGATAATTGTTGAAACATAGATGTGACACCTTTTCTTTCTAAATAGTATATTTTTGCAGTCTACCTGCCAATTGATGATCAAGGAAAGCATAGCCGCGGCATGTATACTTTTCCGATTCTTCATTAAAATGAAGTTCATGGAGAATGGTTTCATTTTTAAGCAAGGACAAGAGTTTTCCTTCTGAAGCCGGAATTTCCACATGATAGGCATCCATTAATCGGATAATTACTTGCTCAAGCTCCAGTTTTAAATTCATGCGATCATCAGAATTCAGCGCACTTATTTGCACTGTTTCTTTTCCGCTCGTAGGCACAAAATCTTGATGCATAATTTCCTTCTTATTATAAACGATGATTTGTGGAATGTGTTCGTTTTCCAACTCTTCTATTAATTGCTGTACTGTTTGTTCATGCTGATAATAATCAGGATTGGACATATCCACCATATGTAAAATAAGATCCGCCTCTTTCACCTCTTCAAGAGTTGACCGGAATGCAGCAATTAACGTTGTGGGCAGGTCCTGGATAAATCCGACGGTATCTGTTAACAATGCCGTATACCCGCTCGGTAAAATACATTTTCTTGTCATTGGATCCAGTGTGGCAAAGAGCTGATTTTCTTCATATGAATCCGCTTCTGTTAGTCTGTTAAACAAGGTCGATTTTCCCGCATTTGTATATCCTACGAGTGCAATTTGGAATGCCTTGTTTTTCTTTCTTCTTTCCCGGTACCTATCGCGATGCTGCACAATCGCGGAAAGCTGCTTTTTAATATCATCGATTCTGCGTCGAATATGACGACGATCTGATTCAAGTTTTGTTTCTCCTGGTCCACGTGTTCCAATTCCACCACCTAAGCGGGATAATTGTGTTCCCTGTCCTAAAAGGCGCGGAAGAAGATATTGAAGCTGCGCAAGTTCAACTTGCAGCTTTCCTTCTTTAGAGCGGGCTCTTTGCGCAAAAATATCTAATATCAGCTGTGTACGGTCAATGATTCTTGCATCAATTTGGCTAGATAAATTTCTAACCTGGCTAGGTGAAAGTTCATCATTGAATACGACAAGATCCGCTTCCGTCTCTTCCTGCAGCAGAATGATTTCTTCAACCTTTCCTTTTCCTATATATGTAGATGGATGAATTCTTTCTCTTTTCTGAGTAACTGTCGCCACTACCGCACCATTTGCTGTGCTCGTAAGTGACGCGAGTTCCTCCATTGAATATGTATAAGCTAAATCCTCTTCAGTTGTTTGGCAGCCTATAAGGATTGCCTTTTCGATTTCTTGTTTTTGCTCCATGAATGCCCTTCTTTCAATTCATTTCTGTCTTCATTCTATCAAAAATAGATTAGCAACTCTAATTATTATACCCATCATGAATAGAAAAACTTGGCAGCCAGTCTTTTTTGATAGACCCTTAGTATTATTGCTTACTCTACATTTGGTTAATAGCAAAAAAATAATATATTTTATTCTAACGATTGATATTGCGGATTTTCATGTTAAAATCATATTTGTTTGTGCCGATAAATTTAGATCATTTTATACAGAAGTGGAGAATTACATTGGTAACTTGGGATTTTTTAAGCATGATTGGCACAATTGCCTTTGCAATCAGCGGCGCAATTGTAGCCATGGAAGAAGAATACGATATTTTAGGCATATATATTTTAGGAATCGTCACTGCGTTTGGAGGCGGAGCGATTAGAAACTTGCTGATTGGCGTCCCCGTTTCAACTTTATGGGAGCAAGGGTTCTTTTTTCAAATCGCCCTCCTATCTATTACGGCAGTGATGATCTTTCCAAATAGATTATTAAGGCATTGGCATCGCTGGGGGAACTTTACTGATGCGATCGGATTATCCGCATTTGCTATCCAAGGAGCCCTTTATGCAACAGGTATGAATCACCCCTTAAGTGCTGTCATTGTTGCTGCGGTTCTAACTGGAAGCGGCGGAGGAATTGTCAGGGATTTGCTTGCACAGCGGAAGCCTTTAGTTTTGAGATCAGAAATTTATGCTGTTTGGGCCATTTTTTGTGGTCTCGCTATTGGTCTAAACATATTAAGCACACCTGTGGAACTGATTCTGCTGTTTGTTATTATTACTGCTTTGCGCGTGCTCTCCTACACATTTAAATGGAGATTGCCGACGAAGCGTATTAAAGCGAATGAAAAGATGTAAAAGCACCTAAGCATTTAAGCTTAAGGTGCTTTTTCTATGCCTCGTCGAAATAGGAATAAGAGCCCCTTATTTATTCATCTTCCTCAAAAACAAGGTCATTGCTGCGAATGGTCATTAACTCATGGCGGTCATAGTGATTTTGCATAAGCAGCCTCATTGCCTGTGAACGGATCGATTTTTCAATAACATTTCTAATATAACGTCCGTTTGAAAAGCTGATTGGATTTAGCACTGTTTTCACCCATAATAAATGATCGCGCAGTTTTTTCTCTGACTCCCTGCTTAATGTATATTCCTTTTCTTTTAGCATAAGCTGGCCAATATCCATCAATTGTTCAATTGAATAGTCAGGAAAATCTATGACAAGCGGAAACCTTGAGTGCAGACCTGGATTCAATGAAAGAAAATTTTCCATTTCCTTAGAATAGCCCGCTAATATGAGAATAAAATCATGCTGTTTATCCTCCATATGCTTCACAAGAGTATCGATTGCTTCCTTTCCGAAATCCTTTTCCCCGCCTCTTCCTAGTGAGTATGCTTCATCAATAAACAATATTCCGCCCAATGCCTTTTTCACTAAATCTCTCGTTTTTTGGGCCGTATGTCCAATATATTCACCCACTAAGTCAGCGCGCTCTGCCTCTATTAGATGCCCCTTTGATAGTACATTCATCTTTTGAAAAAGCTTGCCAATTAGTCTCGCTACGGTCGTTTTGCCTGTTCCGGGATTGCCTTTAAACATCATATGAAGGGCTTGTTTGCCAACTTTCAGTCCTGCTTCTTCTCGCTTCTTATTAATGTATATCCATGCATAAATCTCTTTAATCATTTTCTTCATTTCTTCCATACCTATCAATGCAGCAAGTTCATCTTCAATTTCTCTTAGAGCAAGATGCTCTGATTGTAAGGTTTTTTGAGCGATTTGTGCTTCAGGTAATTCTCTAGGTAAGTTTTTTCGTTTCTGCGAATTGAGGACGATGCTAATCTGTCCGTTATTTTTTAAGCGAATCGGCTGGTCCAAAAGCTTTCACCTCACATTCTCAACAACAGTATACGCCTAGAAGTCTTTTATTGTGACAAAAGCCTAAATGGTTGCTGCAATTATTATTTGTCCGCCAACTCTTTATTTGAAAACATTGAACAATAGCTTCTCTAATAATATGTATTCACATAAAAAGCAATTCATTAAAGAAAATTTATAAAAAATAGGAAAAGCCCGCAACAATTTGCGGGGCTCGAGGCTGTAGAGAAGCTCATCGGCTAAAGACGTTGCTACATAGACAAACAATTGGTGAAGAAGACGGGTACGAATATATGAATAGAACATCTTTACTTGACTATGTCCAATTTCGGTTCTAGGTATGTTCCTGCATAGAGCAATCCGCCACTTTAACTGAGGTTTATTGTGACGAACAACCCCCAAGTAGAGCGATTCTTCACTTTAATTAAGGTTTATTGTGACAAATTAAGTCAAAATAGAGTGATCCGCACACAAACTAAGACCATTTTCTGTTTGACTACGTTCAATTTTTGTTCCAGTTACACAAATAAGGAAATATACTCATTACTATAACAACAAACGAATTAAGCAAAAATTAAAAGGACTGAGTTCAGTACAATGCCGAACTCTGTCTACGGTAGCATAAATAGTAGGTCTAACTTTATGGGCTCATTTCACGCCATGCGCCATTAGTGTCTCGACTGTCTTGCTACTCTCCCGCAAGAGTCGAGCGGTCGCCTCTGCAAATCTAAATTTTTTTACCTTTATCTTCACTAAAAAACCCGCAACAAGTTGCGGGCTTTCATCATCTTATTTATTTTTGATCCATGTCAAGCTGAACATTTCGCTGAGGAGCGAAGGTTGAAATTGCATGTTTGTATACTAACTGCTGCTTACCTTCTGATTCAAATAGGACCGTAAAATTATCAAATCCTTTTACCTGCCCTCTAATTTGAAATCCATTTAATAAAAAAACCGTAACATTAGCATTGTCTTTACGAAGTTGATTTAGAAATTGGTCTTGGATATTGATTGATGTTTTCATTTTAAATCCTCCTCTTTTATCTCTATTAATATGTATTCGATTAAATTTTCAGCTTTCCTTCAATCTCTCTGGAAATTTCATTGATTTTTTTTCTTAATACTGCTTCATCACTTGCATCTGTCATATCAAACCAGGAGACATCCATTTTATTTCTAAACCATGTAAGTTGACGTTTTGCGTATCTGCGGGAATTTTGCTTCAAATTTACGATAGCCTCTTCAAGAGAAACATAGCCGTTGAAAAATTCATAAAGCTCCTTGTATCCGATTGCTTGTATCGATTGGCAATCTTTCATTCCCATTTTGTACAAATTCTGAACTTCGTTAAGAAGTCCGTTTTCCATCATAACATCTACTCTATGATTAATACGCTCATATAACTTATCTCTTTCCATTGTGAGACCAATTATTGCGGCATCATATAATTTCTCAGGTGTTTGTGTTTCCTGATAATCAGTCATTGTTTTACCAGTACAATGAAAAATTTCCATCGCACGAATCACCCGTCTAACATTATTAGGATGAATGTTCTCTCCACTTTTTGGATCTAATTTCATTAGCTCTTTGTGAAGCCACGCATTTCCATTCTGAATTGCCTTTTTCTCAAGCTCCTGTCTATATCTCTCATCCGATGGCGCTTCTGAAAATTGGTAATCATACAAAACGGACTGAATATAAAGACCTGTCCCACCTACAATCATTGGGAGCTTGCCTCTTGATGAAATTTCGATAATTTTCTCCCTAACAATTTGCTGGAACTCAGCAGCGGAAAACGATTCATTTGGCGCTTTTATATCAATCAAATGGTGCTGGATTCCATCCATTTCATCCTTTGTAATTTTTGCAGTACCGATATCCATTCCTTTATAAATTTGCATTGAATCCCCGCTAATGATTTCTCCATTAAAGTGTTTCGCTAGCTCAATGCTTGTTTTTGTCTTTCCAACAGCCGTCGGTCCAATTAAAACGACGAGCTTCTTTTTATTCCCCATAAATTGTTCACACTGCCTTTATTATTTCAATCATTTTTTACTATCGTACCATAAGCTTAATAATAATACATTTTTCACAATGGAACATCCAATCATTATTGACAATATTCTCACAAAATAAACGCATATTATTTCCAATTATGATCAATTTTTCTTATTAGATTACAATTCAATAACGATTCATTTACATCGTGCTTGTACCGACAGATTCATGTTAACTTATATGAAGATTATAGTGTTAATGACATATAGAAATAGGTGAATAGATATGATAGGAAATGCTGAAATTGGAATTGACTTAGGAACAGCTAATATATTGGTTTATAGCAAGTCGAAAGGAATTGCTTTAAATGAACCTTCAGTTGTTGCGATAGATACTGAATCGAAGAAGGTATTAGCTGTTGGTAAAGAAGCAAAGGAAATGATTGGTAAAACCCCAGGCAGAATTGTTGCCATCCGACCTTTAAAAGACGGAGTCATTGCCGATTTTGATATGACAACAGAAATGCTGCGTCATATTATGAGAAAAGCGTCAAAATCAGTCGGTTTTTCGATTAGAAAGCCAAGTGTTGTTGTCTGTACACCATCCGGTTCAACAAGTGTAGAAAGACGGGCCATTCAAGATGCTGTTCGGAATGCAGGTGCAAAAAAGGTTCATTTAATTGAAGAGCCTGTTGCAGCGGCGATTGGAGCTGGCATGCCTGTCGATGAACCGGTTGCCAATGTTGTCGTCGATATCGGTGGAGGCTCTACAGAGGTAGCCATTATTTCCTTTGGCGGTGTAGTAGCCTGCCATTCTGTCAGAGTTGGTGGAGATCGTTTGGACGATGACATTATTCAATACGTACGTAAAGAGTACAATGTTTTAGTCGGAGAAAGAACCGCAGAAAATATTAAAATGGAAATCGGTCATGCACTTATTGAACATGAGATGCTTTCCATGGAAATACGCGGAAGAGATTTGGTAACTGGACTGCCAAAAACAATCACCCTTACTTCATTTGAGATAAGGGATGCTATGAAAGAGGCATTGCTTCATATTTTGGAAGCTTTGAGAGCTACGCTAGAAGATAGCCCTGCTGAATTAAGCGGTGATATTGTGGATCGCGGAGTTATCCTTACCGGAGGGGGCTCTCTATTAAACGGAATGCAAGAGTGGATTAGTCAGGAAATTGACGTACCTGTGCATTTAGCTCCTAGTCCGTTGGAATCTGTCGCAATCGGTACTGGCAAGGCGCTGCAATACATGGATAAGCTGCAAACAGTCTAAATGTAAAATGAAGAAGGAACACTCGGCGGCGGCTGGTGTTCCTTTTTTCACTTTTAGTTGATATCCATACGCTAGATTTCTTCTTAAGAATAAAGTAAAATATAAAAGTAATACAACGTATTTTAGAAAGGTTATTACCTGTTATATTGGGTAATCGCGTCATAACAGGAGGCGGCTGACATACTTAATTCATTTGAAGATCATTTAAAATCCATCCGCCATACTTTACTATTTGGATTCATTCTATCTAGTCTTTTTGATTTGGATTATCAAACAATACACGATGTGTCTCTGGCAGGTTTTCTGTTATCATTGCTGCTACCTGCTGTTACCGTTTATCTTCTTCAAAAAAACTTAGGAACGATACACTATAAATATCATCAGGCTGAAACTGAATTATTAATCGAGTATGCGCAAATGTCTGCTTCTTTTCAAAACCGGAGATGTTTTCAACATTTTTTAGTTAAAATAAAAAGAAAAGAAGCACCAGACGACAGTGATGAACCGTTCTATGCCCTCAATATTTAATCTACAGCAAATATTGAGGAGGAACAATTTTGAAAAAAATGTGGTTTTTGTTGCTTAGTTTGATTTTTGTATTGTCTGGCTGTCAATCAGCTGGAGGTTCACAAGACGGTTTATTTAATACGTATTTTGTACAACCATTAATATCGGTTATGGACTATTTTGCTGAACTGTTTCATGGAAATTACGGTTTGAGCATTATACTAGTCACAATCCTAATCCGTTTTGCTGTCCTTCCGTTAACAGTGAAGCAAACGAAAAGTTCACAAGCAATGAAAGGGAAAATGGAACAACTGAAGCCTGAAATGGAAGCCATTCAAGCAAAATTAAATAAAACCTCTGATCCTATTAAGAAACAAGAAATTCAACAACAATTGCTTGGGCTTTATCAAAAGCATGGAGTAAACCCGTTAAATATCGGCTGCTTGCCTATGCTTATTCAAATGCCTATTCTGATGGCTATCTATTACGCGATTAAAAATTCACCTGAAATTGCCACTCATGGATTTCTATGGTTTAATTTAGGACAATCGAATATCATCATGGCACTTATTGCAGGAGCAATTTATTATTTGCAATTTAAAGTATCCATGACGCAGTTACCAAAAGAACAACAAGCTGCGATGAAGTTCATGGGGCTGCTATCACCTGTAATGATTCTGGCAGTTTCCGTTACGGCACCTGCAGCACTGCCGCTTTATTGGTCAGTCAGCGGTTTATTTTTAATCATTCAGACGGTTATTTTACAAAAAAAGTTTAAGCCTGTTTCAGCAGTTACTAATAAACCTGGTTTAAACAAATAAAAGAAAGGGGCTGTTCCATTATGTGCAATGGAACAGCCCCTTTTACATTAAGAAATTTTAAACTTATATTTCTGTGAACCCTTCCTTTTTCTAGATTTTCACGGAGATAAAACGCATATCTCTCTGTGGACCCACCGTTCTTCAGTGCCTTCTCGAAGATAAATGCATTCACATAACTCGTTTGAACATTTTTTCCATTTCATAAATGGAGTAATGGATAATGATTGGACGGCCATGTGGACATGTAAACGGATCATTCGTTTGCCTTAATTCATCAAGCAATGCCTGTATTTCATCATTTCTTAAATGACGATTTGCTTTGATTGACCCTTTGCAGCTCATCATTATTGCCGCTTCTTCTCTTAGCAGTTTAACATCGACTCTTTTCATTGATAGCAGCTGCTCGATCATTTCTTCGATTGTCTCCTGTTCGTCTCCTTTAGGGAACCACTGAGGATGGGCGCGGGCAATGAAACTGTTATGACCGAATTCCTCCAAAAACACACCTACTTTTTCTAATTCATGCTTGTATTCATTGATTTTTATCGCTTCATCACTTGAATATTCAAAGGTTAACGGCAGCAGCATTTCTTGTAGCTCACTTTCCACTTTTCCGACCTTTTCTTTAAAATATTCGTATTTAATGCGCTCCTGGGCTGCATGTTGATCAATGATATAGAGTCCCCTGTCATTTTGGGCAAAAATATATGTGCCATGCATCTGACCTATCGGGTACATCGGAGGTACTCTTGATGGTGCAACTGTTTCGGCTAGACTCGGTGCAGATTCCTCTTGGACTATGCCTTCAGCCCTAGGTTCATCGAGATCAAATAGATGAACATCATCAATTGAATCAACATGCTCAGAAAGGTTTTCTGCTTCCGTTTCTTGAATAATCTCAGGAGGTTCAGGCTGGTAATCATTATCAAGAATTTTTGTTTGTTCGATCCGAAAGTCATACGTTTTTGCTTCAACTGCTGGGATATGATCTAAATCTAAGATTGTTTGCTCTTCTCTTGGCTTCGTTTTCCTCGGCGGAATATAGCCTGAAGGAATAAGTTCTTCTTTCTTAAAGGCCGCCTTTATAGTAGCAGAAACAAGCTCATTCAGTTCATTTTCCTTACTTAGCCTTACTTCAAGCTTGGAAGGATGAACATTGACATCAACTAATAATGGGTCCATTTCAATATTAAGAAGAACAATTGGGTATCTGCCAATCGGCAATAATGTATGGTATCCTTCCTGAATGGCTTTTACTAATGGATAGTTTTTTATAAATCGTCCGTTAATCATCGTCGAAATATAATTTCTTGATGCACGCGTCACCTCAGGTAAAGCAGCATACCCGCTTATTTTAAAATCTAGAGATTCAGCTTTTATTGGCACCATTTTTTTTAACAATATTGATTCCATAAATGGCAGCTAATACTTGGCGCACATCCCCATTTCCTGTCGTTTTTAACAGCTGCCTTTCATTATGAACCAAACGGAATGATACTTCAGGGTGTGCAAGGGCTAGCCTGTTCACTACATCTGTAATATTGCCTAATTCTGTATGAATGGTTTTCATATATTTTAATCGAGCTGGTGTATTAAAAAACAAATCGGATACGGTAATATCTGTTCCTTTCCGACTTGATGACTTTTCCATCACTTCCACTTTGCCGCCCTCAAGAATGACGCGAGTGCCTTCATCTTGATGACATGTTTTCATTTCCAGTCTGGAAACGGAGGCAATACTTGGGAGAGCTTCGCCGCGGAAGCCAAGCGTACGGATGCGGAAAAGGTCACTCTCATTCTTTATTTTACTCGTTGCATGACGGTGAAAAGCATTTAAGACGTCATCCTCACTGATTCCCTCACCGTTATCTATAATGCGAATACTAGCCAGTCCAGCCTCTTCCAGTTCAATTTCTACAACCGAACTTCCGGCGTCGATTGCATTTTCAAGCAATTCTTTTACGACAGAAGCAGGCCTCTCAACTACTTCACCTGCTGCAATTTTATTTGATAACGCATCATCCAATTGAATAATTTTCCCCATACTTTCACCTCCAACCATGATAAGAGGCACGCAATGAATGCAGGCCTCTTTTTATCATTTATTTAATTTTCTTATGAAGTTCATACAATGTATTTAAGGCATCCATTGGCGTCATATCTAAAATATCAAGTTTTTTAATCTTATCGATGATTCTTTTTTCTTTAGAATTTACACTGTTTTTATTATCTGTTGAAACCTCTTCAAAAAATGAAAGCTGTCCTTCTGTTTCCTGTTTAACTGGTTTAGATGGCAAATCCGTATTATTAACAGGCTTTTCCGATTGTTGCTCTAGTCCTGTTAATATTTCATTCGCTCTACTAATAAGCTCATCAGGCAAATCAGCCAGCTGTGCTACATGAATTCCATAGCTTTTGTCTGCAGCACCTTCCTTAATTTTATGGAGGAAAACGACTTTGCCATTTTGTTCAACTGCACTAACATGGACATTTTTCACTTTTTCCAGTTCCTCTTCCAAAACTGTCAATTCATGATAATGAGTGGAAAATAACGTTTTTGCACCAATTCGATGATGAATGTATTCTATAATTGCTTGTGCTAAAGCCATTCCATCATAGGTTGAAGTTCCCCTGCCTATCTCATCAAACAATATTAAACTATTTTGAGTTGCATTCACAATCGCATTTTTCGCTTCTAACATTTCAACCATAAATGTACTTTGGCCAGATATTAAGTCATCTGCTGCACCAATTCTCGTAAATACTTGATCAAAAATTGGCAGCACCGCTTGAGAAGCTGGCACATAACAGCCGATTTGCGCCAATATAGCTGTTAAAGCAACCTGTCTCATATATGTGCTCTTACCCGACATATTCGGTCCTGTGATTAACAGCACTTCTCGCTCGCTATCCATCAAACAATCATTTGGTACATATTCTTGCGCATTCATTACTTTTTCTACGACTGGATGCCTGCCATCCTTAATAATCACTTTTTTGTCTGTTGAGAAGATTGGTTTTACATAATGCCTTTGTTCGCTAACAACAGAAAAGCACTGAAGTACGTCTAATTCACTAATCTTCTTGGCTAGCTTCTGCAGTCTAGGTATAAATTCTTTTACATGCTCCCTCACATCAGTAAAAAGTTGATATTCAAGCTCGACAGATTTTTCTTCCGCCTGCAGGATTAATGCTTCCTTTTCCTTTAATTCTGGTGTAATAAACCTCTCCGCATTTGTCAGTGTTTGCTTTCTGTCATATTGACCTTCCTTAAGCAAATGAAGATTGGATTTAGTTACTTCAATATAGTAGCCAAAAACACGATTATAACCTACTTTTAGAGATTTTATTCCTGTTTTTTCACGCTCTTGTTTTTCAAGCTGCGCTATCCATGTTTTTCCGTTTTTTGTCGCGTCACGATAACGATCTAATTCAGAATGATAGCCATCCTGTATTAAATTTCCTTCTTTTATCGACATTGGCGGATTTTCAACCATTGCTTGTTCTAATAAATCAGCAACTTCCTCGCAGGCATCGAGTTCATTTGCCATTGTTTTTGCTTCTTCATTTGGCAAACTATTTACTATCTCCTTTAATGAAGGAATTTGCTGCAACGATTTTTTCAGCTGAACTAAATCACGGGCATTCACATTTCCAAAAGCGACTCTTCCCGCCAATCTCTCTAAATCATAAACTTCATTTAGTTTTTCACGAATGTCCTCACGCTCAAAAAAGCTTTCCATCAATGTTTCTACAAGCGTATGACGGCGCTTAATTTCTTCCTCTGAAATTAAAGGCCGGTCAATCCATTGCTTTAATAATCGAGAACCCATTGCCGTCTTCGTTTCATCCAATAGCCAAAGCAATGAGCCTTTTTTACCTTTGGCACGAATGGTCTCAGTTAATTCTAGGTTTCTTTTAGAAAAATAATCAATTTTCATAAATTGATCCATTTGATAAAAATTAACTGGCTGCAAATGGTCTAGGCTTCGTTTTTGCGTCCTATGTAAATAGTTAAACAGCCTTGAAGCCGTCATCCTCAATTTTTCTTGTGTTAGCGATTGTAGCAACGGTGCATAAGCATCCTGAATTCCGATTGCATCTTCATAAGAAATCGTCATCACTGTTCTTTCCTTCATTTTTTTCAACCAATCTTCATGGAAATCTACTGGTACTACGATTTCCTTGGCGCCTGATAAAGATATCTCATTGAGAACTGCAGTAAATTCTTCTGCAATCAATGTAGCTTTTGTTTCACCTGTAGATAAATCATTATAGGCAAAACCAAAAGTATGATCAGAAAAAGGTGTGACAGAGGCGATAAAGTTATTTTCTTTCTCATTCAAGCCTCGTCCTTCCATCATCGTTCCCGGTGTAATTAATTGAACAACCTCACGACGAACGACGCCTTTTGCTTGTTTGGGGTCCTCTGTTTGTTCACAAATTGCCACTTTATAGCCTTTTTCAACCAATTGTTCAATATAATTGGCCGCAGAATGATAAGGAACTCCACACATTGGTATGCGTTCTTCTGTCCCGCCCTCTCTGCTTGTCAACGTAATCTCTAATTCTCTTGAGGCATGAATCGCATCCTCAAAAAACATTTCATAAAAATCCCCTAAACGGAAAAATAAAAAGGCATCCTTATATTCTGCCTTTACCCTTAAATATTGCTGTATCATAGGCGTGTATGCTGCTGCCATAATTTCCTCCAACTTATTCAGTAATCTATTATATATGCTTTGTTTTCAATCAACAAAATTGTCTAGTACATTATATCATAGTCATATTGTTTCCTCATCGTAACAAACTGATTTTCCATAGGTACTTGCTCAATTTAGTTAGAAATTAGAATTTATTTAAGCCGAGTTCTCAGTCAATAATCAGTTTGAAGTGTTGTCTTATATTTCTTATCCGAAAAAAAGCATTCGCGAAACCTATCACGAATGCATAACTTTTATTTATATATGATGCTAAAATATCGCCCTTCAAAAATTCTAACTCTTACCACCAAAGGCTTCCAAAATATCTTTTACTTCTTCTAGATTTACCTCACTAGATTTTACATGTACCTTTCTTGGTAGGGAAGCAGAATAAGAATTAAATCCTAGTGGACTTCCTTGCTGAAGCATATTTTTTATTTCTAAAATTTCTAATAAAAGCTGATCACTGCCTTTATTGCTTATTGCCTTTGGATGAAAGTAGTAATTGAGAGCAGAAAATATTAGATGCATTAATGTATCGTTATTTGTATGATATTCAATCTGTTCCTGTATTTTTGATGAGACATTATGTGAATCGCCCGTTTTCACATCGATGAATTTGTCCGGGATAGTTATCGCTGCTTTATTAATATAGTCGGTGTATGTCCTAGACATATCCATCATCTAACCTTTTACAGTTACATAATTATAATTTTTTTCATGTTCTTGTTTTAACTGATTCATCTTCGCAAGAATCATTAACCCCAGTACATTCAGTTTTTCCATATCTTCCGGAAAAAGTAATTCAATCGGGCGGCCTCTTTCAGACCATTTGACAGCAGCTTCCTGAATTTGTCTTTGTGCTAGTTTTGCTGCTCCGCCAACAGCAATATATCTTGCCGCACCTTTAATTTCGGTTGAGCTGCTACGGACACGGTCAAAATGTTCGAGGTATTTGATTGACAATAGCTTTAATTGAGGAATAATATATTTACTAATGTCTTTTCTAACCCCCGCAAACGGTTCTACATACCACTCAGATGGTCCGTTAACCAACTTTTCTTCAAGTTCAGAGCGGGAATCGAATTTGTAAAGCTCGTTTTTACTGATTTTTTGAATAATATTATCTAGAAATTGATTGATCCCGAAGGCTTCTCCCTCAACTGAAGCAACGGGTTTATTATTTTTAATGCCTACAAAATCAACTGAATCTCCACCAAGATCCCCTATTATGATTCCTTTAGTAGATTCTTTAACAAGTATATCATCCTTAATCCCTAAAGTTTCATGATCCCTGGTCAACCCCAAATAGGCACAGGCTCCTTCAGCGCCAACAATCACATCATTCACATGTAGCTTAACAGTTAATTCCTTCGGTTCCGCTATACCAGGCACTTTATGGAAAATAACTGTGTGAGTGCCAATAAGCCGTTCTTTCAATCTTTCTTTCTTTTCTTTGTATTGAGTGGTTGGCAGTGAAACGGCTAATTGGTCAATTGTATAATGCAACTCTTCATTTTCAGGATCCAAAATGATTGCATGATACGCAGCTAGACCAAATAGTAAAATGTATGTGCGGTCCTCATCAGCTTTTTGATTATTAAAAGAAGTTAAACTAACATTCCGCTGCTTTGCTGCAGATTTCCCAATATAATAAATTTCTCTCTTATCAGCTAAAGCCCTGCTCTTCACCTCGACGATAAGGTTCTCTTCAAACTCTACATCGTCATCATCATACGGCTTTTCATGAAACTCTTCATCAAACAATGCGATAGCATTAGGAATTTGGTACTCATGCATTAAACCGTAATCTGAAGACAATGCTTTATACCAGCTGTTCCCTATATCAACAGCAAATAAGTTTTGCTTCTCCATATTACCTCACACCTCCTGTTGAATCCTATGCAAATAGAGCGACGATGCGTGCAAGTACCCTTTAAAAATATCTATTTGTCTATCATAAAATTCCGCTATTCAAATGCTCCATTCACCTATGCAAATATAAGGCTGCCACATAAACTATATAGAAACCTATATTCAAGGAGGAAATTACTAAATGAAAAAAGATAATGATTGTATTAAACATAATAAGTCTACTCATGTAGGAGAGTGTGACAGCTCTGCGGTAACTCCTATTACGACTCCAGGTGGAGTAACTGGATCAGTAACTATGAGAGTTCCCGTCACTCTAGCGGAAAGAAGAGTGACAACAAACCTTTCTGCCACTATTCGTTTCCCTGATCCTGTGTTGGAAATCAAGGATATTAAAAAGAGGGTCAAAATTGTACAATGTAAACTGCTCTTGCCTGCAATCCCAGAAAACGGAAGTCCTTTTCCAGATCCAGATGATCCTGTGGTGAATTATATGCTCCATCTGAAAGGGTTTGTCCGCAAAAATATTCAATATGCATCCCCATGCGGCCGTTCACATGGATCTTGTGTATCATCTGAAATGCGCTCTCTTACAACTGAACTACCTTTTGAGTGTGTAACCACTATTCCGTCAGACGAGTTCATTTCACCTCCACAACTACCATTTCTTAATAACCGGGCAGAATTTGACTTCTTTAGAGCTCAAGATTTAGGGAGAGGATTCCCGGAAAAGGACCAGCTGCTATCAAGCGACCTTTCTCAGTTTCATCAAGTAAGCACTCAGTTCTACAATCAGATGCCTTTCTGTGAGCTACTTAGAAGCGATATTGTCGAATGGGATGAATCTCTAGACAGGGAGACACTTAACGGACAACCTCGTTTCGGAGAGGGCGTTTTCCAAAGCATCTCTGAAAAGATGTTTTTAACTTTTGACATAAAAGTATTGCAAAATCAGCAAGTAACCGTTGATGTGGCTAATGGCAATGGCGGGGGCAACGGCTAACACCTAAAGAATATTGGCATTATCATTGATTGGACAAATCATGATAATGCTTTTTTTGTTTATTCATCATTTATATGAAGAAAAACTAATGGAGAGTTTCTAGTAATTTACGCCATTCATAATGAAGACATTTTCAGTGTAATCCATTAGTTTTTGTTCTCTTATTATACATATTCTAATTTTAAAGATTTGAGACTGTACACCTTTCCTTTTCTAAATTATATTATTTCCACATTGTAATAATCTTTTAGAAAAAGAGCTCGAAATTTTTTCTTGTTGAATTCCGCATATGCCCATACATAGGCAAATGTATCGCATACATTAAAATTATCTTGACCCTAAGGAGGAGCTCAAATGTCAAAAAAACATAAAAAAGACCAGCATGAATGTAAGAATTGTGAATGCCATTCAAGTGAACACGAGCCACATGTTTCTATCGGGAAACTCATTGCAAAGGTACCAGTTGTCTTAGCGGAACTTACTCTCCAAGTGAATGTTGATGAAATTATTTCATTCCCTGAGCCTGTGCTTGAAATAAAAGATATTAAGAAGAGACTAAAATTAACTCAGTGCCGTCTGCTTTTGCCAACGAATAAATTATTTATTAAAGGATTTGTTCGAAAAAATATTCAGTATGCAAGTCCTTGTAAAGATATAGAACAAAGCACTTCTTCAACTGTTGCTTCTGATTTGCATTCATTTACAGTTGATATACCGTTTTCATGTGTAACAGAAATAAAGCACTTCTTAACTAAGCCAGTAAATCCTGAAAATAATAAACGACAGGAATTCGATTTCTTCGTCTCTCAGCCTTTGCCTTCAGGATTTCCTGAAAAAGATGAGCTATTAACGAGCGACCTTTCACAATTCCATCAAGAAAGCAAACAATTTTACAATGAGCTGCCATTTTGTGAACTGATATCCAGCAAGATTATTGAATGGGATGAAGCGTTGGATCGTGTACCATTTCCATCCGCATCCCCAATAGGTGAAGGATATTTCACGAAGATAGAAGAAAAAATGGTCGTCGATTTTACTATTAAAGTTTTGCAAAACCAGCAAATACGCGTAACATCAACAACTAATGATGATTGTCATGATGATGATGATGATTGCGATTATGACTATGACTGCGAATAATTAATCAACAATAGGTAAACTTGAAGGGGTTATCCGGATGAAGAAGGAATAATCCCCTTTTACTATTGAAGATTAATCTATTTATGTTGAAAAATGAACTTTACAGGCTGCATAAATCACAACTTTACTAATGAGAATCTATAAAGAGAGGAGGTGGAAGGAATGAAATTAAATGCAGCGCTTTCCATTATAAATGATCAGTAACAAAGATGCTGTTCAATCATATATACGAACTAGTGGTGCACACTTAAAACATCCTTTAGAAGATAATCCAGCCAGAAGCTTCAGGAATTTGGGCTTTGATCAAGCCTCAGTCAGAGAGAACAGCCAGAGCACCACTTCGAAATTTTCTTATGAAACAGCGGGGAGACAATCTAATTCAATAGAAAAAACAAAGAAACCAGCACCTTTTATATTACCTCCCCCTCCAACCAATGGGTTTCAAGTAAAAAAAACCAAAATAAAGAATGGTACAGTGGATAAACCGTCCAAGAAATCAATTGATCAGCAACAATCCTTAAAGGACGATTTATACAGTGAACAAGCTGAGCACCTTGAAGAAAGTGAATCATTGAAAGAAAGCATTTTAGATGATAATAACGGTGGTGAAACGGAAGAGTCTTCCTCAGAAGAAACGGATCCTTCATCAATTAGTAGGGAGGCCCAATCACTTGAGGAATCTGAGACTGAGATCGAAATGCTTTCCGCATTGCTTGATGAATCGTCGAACGCTGCTGAAGAAAGTTCTTCTGTAGAGGAATCTTCATCATTTGAAGACTCTTCATCTTTTCAAGACGTTTTTGAAAAGGAAGATCAGTTTGAAATTGAAAAGATGGAGGATAAATCCACAGTACAGAAAAAAAATCCACTGCCAATAGTAAAAATGCCAGTATTACTAGCTGTATTGGATATAGACGTAGATATTTTTGATACGATCAGTTTATCGGTGCCAATTACAAATATTATCAAGATTGATTGGTCAGCTCATTCATTGGAAAGTCATGTTGCTCTTCCTTCTAATATCGTATTTCTGAAAGGTACCTTATTAGCAGATATTGAATATGTAATTGACAACGAAAATAAAATAGTTAAAGTAGAAATTCCGTGGAAAAAAGCAATGAATGTCACATGGCTCTATCCACCTGAAATACCGCAAAAAAAATGGAATGAATTTTCATTTATGACTCATAACTGGGAAGAATTTAGTTACCATCAAGAATCTTTTGATGAATTAGCGGAAGAAATTTATCATAATCTTAGATGTACCAACTTTATCTGGCACGAAGAATTAGGACTTCGATCTGTAAATTCAAGTATTCATGTTCAAGGAAAAGGCAGCTTATCGATCGACCTTTTGCAGCAGCAATATATAGATCTTAATAAATAATGTATAATACTATTAATATTCTTCATTGCACTAAATAAGGTGAAACTTCCATCAGTGAGGGTCTTGCTTCATCCCACACTGATGGTTTATTTAGCCAATCGGAGTCTTACTGCCCGTTGCTCGTTATTCTGTGATAAATCCATAAAGGAATCCAGTTCTGTTAAGTTAAAGCACGACCAAATAACTACAGACTTGGATTCCTTATTATGGCTGCTCTCGTCATAATGACCAGAAGAGGAAAGAGACGAACATAGCTATGAATAATTATTGAAACTAATGTTAAAATCAGCTCTTGTCCACCTTGCTGCATCAGATTTTATAAGAACTTTTCATAAACTAAGGCATTCACAATGTTTGTAGCGAATGCCTTAGTTTATTTAGGTTAGTAACGATAATGAACATTAAAATATACAAAGGTGTGCCTTTCTTCACAACTTGATGTTATTATGAAAGGTACATTGCTTTACTTCCTATCCCTGAACAAAGTTACGGAATCTATCACCGATATTTTCTTCAGCTATTTCTTCATGACCTTCTTCATAACCCTCTTCTTCTCCATCTGCTTCTGCATATGAAGGATAATGATGATCTGGTGTTGGATCAAATTTCACTTGCTGCATTTGTGATAATTTAACCCAAAATCTTACTTCCATTTTTTCAGTAATTTCATCAAATAGACCAAACTCATTGAAATTGTTCAAAAGGTCTATTTCTCTAATATGGGAACCTAGAAGCTTACACTCGATTGGCTCATTGAAAACTTCAAATGTTTTAGAGCCAGTTACACAGCGATTCGCACCATGTCCTTTATCATCAAGCTCTCTATACTCGTAAACATCTGAACTTTTTGAGCTAAATCCAACACCTTTAAACCCAAATGGATCTCTGATTGGATTAAAGAGCTTTACTTTATGAATACATGTAAAATGCACATCTGTACTGAAATCCTTTACAAATCCATCGCAAGCGTCAACATATTGAATATTTTTATGCACAATCCCTGTAATATATAGTTTTGCAAACCATGGGCCCTTAGATGAAGGAACCGCTCTACACTGAATTAATTTTAAATTTTTCTTAATGGATTTTATCTCCCTTGCTGCATCAGGCAAAGTAATCTCGGCTTCTACATCCGCCTCTACCTCTACTTCTGCTAATGGAACAAGAGCATCTAACACAGGTACATTTAGTTTTTTACCTTTAGGCTTAAAACTATCGAAATCGCAGTCTACACGTTTTGTTTTAGCTTTATCACATGCTTCTGCAGGTGGACATGAATGACCGTTATTGCATCCGCAGCCAGTATTTCTCTTCATTCTTTTCATCTCCTATATCATATTAATCAAAAGTATTTCGGAAGATCCCCTTCAGTAGGTTTTATTCTTCTTCTCCCTTTCGACTTACTATTTTATATGCTGAAATGAATTACTTGGAATAGACGAATGACGATAGTTATACACCCATTTTAAACTATGAGGAATTAAAATAAGCCCGAGACATTGGATGTTTACCAGTTGATCGCAATATAGGCGTTTCAGCCAAAGAAAAAACTAGGAAGCGAAACCTCCTAGTTATCGGCTATTCTTCTTCTATACCTAGTAAAAAGTCAGGATTTAAATCCTCAAATTCCTCATCGTCAACATCTAAGCCCCAATCTTCATCATCATCACAGTCGCAAGGATCATGAACGGCTACACATACTTTTGTTTCTCCGATTACTTCTACAAGGAATTCTCTTTCAACATGGACGATAATTTTATTTCCATTCTGGGAAATCGTTGCTTCACAGCAATTTGGCTGCTGCAAGACTTTTGCGACCACTTCCAGGTCATCCAAACTATCTGGGTCACGATATTTTACTTTAATGACATCTTTATAATCAATACGTTCGGTAACAACTTCTGTTTTTGTATTATCATTATAGGAATACCAAACATTGATGTCAAAATAACCGCATATCTCTACCTTTTTTCCAACCTTTTTCGCCTCGAACGTATGGTTTATAATCCAACAGCCAAGGATACTTGACGGATGGTGTTTAGGGCAAATCGTATGATTGGACTGTATATATTTACGTCCTTTTGCAACGACTGCCTTCGTTATGATTTCTCTAAAATTTCCCATTACGAGCGAACCCTCCTCATTCTTTTTCACTTCATCCTATGCGGGATATTAGACTAGTGTGCGATTAAATTTAATTAACCGCTGATGTAACTTTAGGCATATTCCATTATATGCTCCGCCCTTTTTTATGTTACGGAGAACAACTAATAAGGACATGAAAGAATAGCAGAGAAAAACCGTTCACTCGTGACTTGCTTCGTATTTCTTACCTTGTACAATAAACTTCAGGCAATCAGTCAATTTATTAGGCTGTTATTTATAGGTTAAAGTTTGTTTATAATTTAATTCCTTCTTGTCCAATCATTCCTTTACATTTTTCATATTTTATCTATGAATCTAGATAGAAAGGAGGGAAAAATATGTTAAAAGGAAAACATTGCTTTTCACATGACTCTAATCAATGTCCGCCGAGACCAGTTGGTAATAAGTTTGAAACATTAACCTTTACTAACTGTGCACCTTTTGCTGGTGGGCCTGACACAGGAGGCAATATCATTTTTGATGTTGAACCAAACTCATTGCCTGTTGTTTTAGCGGGGACGATTGAAAATTTCAGTGACGATAGCATTAATGTAATTTTTGAAAGAAGTTCTGGGAACATTACGAGAACGATTTTCGCAAATTCTTCATTATCATTTATATATGATGATGTTACTCGTGTAACTGTTTTTGGATTTGGTCAAGAATATACTGGATCATTCAAGTTTCAAGCGAGTTATACAATTGAAGAATTACAAGACTTAAACGATTGACCACTTAAATAGAGGAAACTTAATCTCTCGCTACTAAAATAGCTTCTATATTCGTGTAATGAGTACTAAACTTTATGCAGCGTGAGGTTTCAATTAATGCCCGAATGATATTCGGGCATTTTTTTTGAAAAATATACTCTTGTCCTCGGTAATATGCTGATACTGCCTTTAATACTAAACATATGATGTATCAAGCAAAAGGAGGTGATCTAATGGAGAATAATGAAAAACAAGAGAGTACCACTGGCTTTGATATTAATTTAAACGGTGAACCTTTAACGATCGAAAACAAAGAATTTTCAAAGGAAGAGGTCCAAAAAATGGTTTCCGAAATTAGAGCAGCTATTGAAAACACACTTGCCCCTCTAAATGAAGGTTTAAAGGCTTTAAAAAACAATTATCAAACTTCAGATATGAAACAAACATTACAAAATGGCTTGTCATCAGTAAAAAAACCTCTCATTGAAAAAGTTAAAGAGGACGGCCGGTTAAAAATAAAACTAAATGGTGAGACGATTGTAGATGTCGAGATGCCTCAATCTAGCAATGAAGAAGCATAAACTTTTTAAATTCAGTTTCTTTATTATCACACCGTATAGTAATCAATAGGTGGTGAAAGAAATGCGACATTATGAATCCTGGGGCGACGATCATTCATATGAGCCCCAAAAACCAATCAAATCAAAAAATGCCGGTCTTAATCAGGAAAACAAAGTCAATACAATTGAATCACAATCAGCGGACGCGAGTGTCGGCGGTGATGTTTACAATATTCTCATCTTAGATAGTGCAATTGTGTGCGGCGATATCATTAATGTTCAAGTTGGCAATGCACCAATCAATGTAGCGGCAAACATACCAATTGGCAGTGATATTAGTCAGGATAACCAAAAAATTGATAAATAGTAATGTAAATCTAAATATTTTATATTTACTAAATTTCAATAAAAATTAAATAGCTCTTCTCTTCAAATGCAATAACCTCCAAAGAACAAATAAAAAAGTAATAGAAAACAGGCAAAAAATAGGATAAACACTCAAGCAATTACTCTAGCAAATCATAACATAAAGTAGATTGAAAGGAGGTGAAAGGATATGTATTATGGCTACTGGGAAGACCATGACTGTTATGAGCCAAAACAGTGCTTTCCAAAAAAAGATAAGAAGCACTTTCCAAAAAAGGATGACAAAAAGAAGGCTGGTTTTAAGCAAAAGAACAAATCTAATACTAATGGTAAACAATATGCAAATGCAATTGTAAAAGGTGACGTAGAAAATGAAGTTGAACTTGCTGCAATTGGCGTAAATGTTCAGGTTGCAAATGTAGCACTCAATGCCGGCGTAAACTTTAACATTTTATCAATTGTGGAGCAAGAAAACATTAATGTCAAAATTGATTAATCAACGAGTTTTCCTTTTTGCTTAAGTCCATTAGGAGGGAGGTAAATCAATGAGCAGCGGTAAAAAGCTTGATGTAGATAAACTAGTTAAAGCGGGAGTTCCAAAAGAGATGGCTGAAAAAATCGCGGATGGCTCTCAACCATCCATCAATACTAGTGCAACCGGAGGCGGAGGCGGATCTGCGGTCAGCCTTACTTATGTTGATAATTACTCCACCCTTTTGCTAGTCTATACCTTCCTTCTGCATTCAATGGACAAGGATCCTAGAAATGGTTCAAATCAAATATTAAATGAATCTTTGCTGGCCACACTTCAAACAGCTATGCAGGAACAAAAGCAATATCGGAAATCATTTCTTGATGCAGTTAATCGCCTGAATCAAAATCCTCCTTTATAAATCATCAATGATTAAGGGGCTGTCTCAAGCACCTGAAAACGAAAAGTCGATGAGAAGTTCAATTCTTCTCATCGACTTTTTTAAACCACCTTTTATGATAGTTATAGTAATTAATGGCTACAGCTGCTGTTTTTCATCTTCGCACCCGTTTCACCGCTTAAAAGGTTTCCACCAGTGGAGGTAATTACTTCATCAGTTACCGTATTGGAAATGGCAGAAGCAACAATCTGCAAAAGTTCATTTACATCAACTTGCGATTGCTTAAATTCCTGTACGACTGGTATCGAGTCAAGCTCTTCCTCTAGGGAAGCAATTTTTGCTTCTGTTTTTTTCAATGCTTCTTCTTTGCCATAATGCTGTAGATTGACAGATTGTTTTTGCAGACCTTTAATTTGAGTAATCATACTGCTTACTTTTTCGTTTTCATGAATCTGTGCTTCAGCACGCTTAAAGAAGTCTACCTCTTCTGTTTCTGCGATCATTCTTGCCAAATCTCTAGCGCGTCCAACAATTTCATCTTTTGTATATTTAGCCATATTAGCTCACCTCTAGGTTTTCTTTTTCTTCGATTATTTCTCCAGTTAAAGACCAAGTTTTTGCATCAGTTACTTTAACTTTAACAATTTTACCAATTGCTGTCCTTGGTCCTTTAAAGTTTACTAATTTATTCTTTCTTGTATAGCCGGCTAAAGTATCAGGATTATTTTTACTTTCACCTTCCACTAATACTTCAACAACTTCATGTTGATAGCGCTTCATTGCCTCAGCAGATAGCTCATTTACAAGGGCATTTAATCTTTGCAAGCGTTCTTTTTTCACTTCCATTGGTACATTATCCTTCATTTTCGCTGCAGGTGTACCTTCTCGTGGAGAGTAAATGAAGGTATACGCTGCTTCGAACCCTACTTCACGATATAATGAAAGCGTTTCTTCAAACTGCTCTTCTGTTTCATTTGGATAACCTACAATAATGTCAGTTGTAAATGTTGCGCCAGGTACTTTATCCTTAATTTTTCTTACAAGCTCAAGGAATTGTTCTCTCGTATATTTGCGCGCCATAATTTTCAATACATCATTGGAACCCGACTGTACAGGCAGATGGATATGCTCGACAAGATTTCCACCATTAGCAAGCACTTCAATTAAACGATCATCGAAATCTCGCGGATGGCTCGTCGTAAAGCGGATTCGAGGAATGTCGATTTTATGAATTGCTTCCATTAAATCGCCAAGACCGTAAGTCATATCTTTAAAATCCTTGCCATATGCGTTTACATTTTGACCTAGAAGCGTAATTTCCTGATAACCTTGTGCAGCTAATTGGCGCACCTCTTGAATAATGTCTTCCGGCCGGCGGCTTCTTTCTTTGCCACGTGTATATGGAACAATACAGTATGTGCAAAATTTATCACAGCCGTACATAATATTTACCCAAGCTTTAATATTTCCGCGGCGAACTTTAGGAAGGTTTTCAATTACATCGCCTTCCTTCGACCACACTTCAAGAACCATTTCCTTTGACATATAAGCTTCGTGTAAAATATTTGGCAAACGATGAATATTATGAGTACCAAATATCATATCAACTTGCGTGTATGTTTTTAAAATTTTATTGACGACAGACTCTTCTTGCGACATGCATCCGCAAACACCGATCAATAAATCAGGATTTTCTTTTCTTAAATGTTTCAGATGTCCTAATTCACCAAACACTTTATTCTCCGCATTTTCACGGATTGCACAAGTGTTCAGAAGAATAACGTTCGCATCCTCCACTGAATCAGTAGGCTGATAGCCAAGGCCCATAAAAATCCCTGCCATTACCTCGGTATCATGCTCATTCATTTGGCATCCATATGTACGAATATAAAATTTGCGTCCTTTGCCAAGACCAATAAATTCTTCAGGCAGATCAAAATCTTTATGATACTTAACTTCTTCCTTACCGCGCTTTTTAGCATCTTTTAAAGATGGAGCAGTATACACTGTTTCAAAATATTTGCTGTAATCCTTTTCGGATTTTTTGTCCGAAGGATTTATCGATTGCACTTGCTGACCTTCTAATCTTTGTTTTTCATTCATTTCTATATGCCCCTTTCTACATCACTTAGGCTTTCAACCATAAACTAACTTATTCATTCATAGGTACACATTATTATAGTATAAAGCGTTATTCCATTGAAAACAATAGATAACCGGCTTGTAATGCTGTAGACAAAATAAAAAAGCCTATCATGATAGACTTTTTTACTTCACAAGTTTATTGCAGACAAAGTGTATGTTGTTCAGCATTACCACACTCGGCTTCTGAGGTCATCAATTTCCTATTACATAAACTCTTCTACAAGTTTATCGAAATAGGCTTGGTCTAGTTTCAAGTCAGCTTCTGATAATGGTTTATCTGAATATCCAGACAGCAAATCTTGATAAGATTTACGTTGTGTATCTTGATAAATCAGTCCCGTCACAAGTCCATCATGCTTCATTAATGTTTGCATTGCTTGCTCGCGATTGGAAGAATCATAGCCTTCAACATCTTTAAGCTTAGTTAAATTCTCTTTAAACCAGTCATACGTATTAATTTTGTTATAAGTGACACAAGGGCTAAATACGTTGATTAAAGAAAATCCTTCATGTTGAATACCTTGTTCTATCAGTGCAGTTAAATCTTTTAAATCAGTCGAGAAACTTTGCGCAACAAAGGTAGCACCTGCAGTTAAAGCCATTTCCATCGGAGAAATCGCTTGCTCAATTGAGCCTTCCGGTGTTGATTTTGTTTTAAATCCTGTTGCTGAACGCGGGGACGTTTGCCCTTTAGTTAATCCATAAATTTGGTTATCCATTACGATATAAGTGATGTTAATATTACGCCTGATCGCATGAATTGTATGTCCCATTCCGATGGCGAAACCATCTCCGTCTCCACCAGAAGCAATAACAGTTAAATCTTTGTTCGCCATTTTTACCCCTTGAGCAATTGGCAGTGAACGACCATGAATGCCATGGAAACCGTATGAATTGATATAACCTGAAATACGCCCGGAACAGCCGATACCGGATACAACTGCTAAACCTTCAGGCTCGAGGCCAATGCTAGCAGCCGCACGCTGTATTGCAGCCTGAACGGAGAAATCTCCGCATCCAGGACACCAGTTTGGTTTTACACTATTTCTAAAGTCTTTAAATGTAGCCATTTAGAACAACTCCTTGCACTTTGTATGAATTTCGTGCGGCAAGAAAGGATTCCCGTCGTACTTATTATATTTGACAATTTTATTTGCAAACCCAACATTCATTTTGATAATGTTTGCTAATTGTCCTGTTGCATTGTTTTCAACAACAACCACTTTTTTAGCTGATTGTACTAACGGTAACAGATCATCGGTTGGAAATGGATGGATCAAGCGAATATGAGCATGGTTGACTTTAATTCCATCTGCCTCTATTCTTTCCATCGCCTCTTCAATTGCCCCCCGTGTAGAGTTAAAACCTACCAATAGTAAATCGGCTTCTTCATGCGGCGCATTTTTATAGACCGGCATATCAAATTTAATATTTTCGATCTTTCGAAAGCGCTTATCCATTTGGCTGTTGCGGTTAGCAGCAGATTCTGACGGCTTGCCAGATTCATCATGTTCAACACCAGTTACATGGTGAATGCCATGCTTCATACCAGGAATAACCCGCGGAGATATACCGTCATTAGTTAGTTCATATCGTTTGAAGTACTCTTTATTCTCAATTTCTGGCAAGTCTGATTGCAGTTTTCCACGGCGGATTTCTACTTTATCAAACTCAAGCGGTTCCACTGTTTGTTTTCCTAGAGATAATTGTAAATCAGATAATAAGATAACTGGACACTGATACTCCTCTGCCAAGTTAAATGCCTCTGCTGTATCATAAAAAGCTTCCTGTACTGTACTTGGAGCCATAACAATTTTAGGGATTTCACCATGTGTGCCATAAATCATAGCCATTAAATCTGATTGCTCCTGCTTTGTTGGCAATCCAGTAGAAGGACCTCCGCGCTGTGTATCGATAACCACTAGCGGTGTTTCGGTCATTCCAGAAAGACCAATTGACTCCATTTTTAATGACAGTCCAGGACCGGCAGATGCAGTGAATGCCCGGACGCCAGCATAGTTTGCGCCTATCGCCATTGTTGCAGCAGCAATTTCATCTTCAGTTTGGATAACAGTGCCGCCTAGCTCAGGCAATTTTTTAATTAAATACTCCATAATTTCTGAAGCAGGCGTGATTGGATAGGCTGCCATAAATCGGCTACCCGCTGCTAGCGCGCCTAGCGCGATTGCATCATTTCCAATCATAAACATTCTTTTCTTGCCATCTGCTTGATCAAGTTCCATTAAACCTGTATCTGTGTTTAACTGTTCTTTTGTAAAGTCATAGCCTGCTTTAATTGCTTCCATGTTTTTATCCACAACTGCCTGGCCTTTACGTCCGAAAATCTCTTGTACAACCTCTTCGAATACTTGAATATCCAAATTTAATACGGCACATGTAGCACCTACTGCCACCATATTTTTCATCAATGATGTGCCAAGATCCGTTGCCAATTGAGTGAACGGCACTGAAAACATTAATGCATTGGTATCTTCAGGTTTTTTCGGATCAAACTTCGAATCTGCAATAATAATTCCTTTTTCATGCAGTTCTTTATAATTCACATCAATCGTTTCTTGGTCAAAAGCAACTAGTATATCTAAATCGTCGGAAACTGAACGAGTTTGAGTCGTGCTGACGCGTATTTTATTATTTGTATGTCCGCCTTTAATTCGAGATGAAAAGTGACGATATCCATACAAATAATATCCAAGGCGATTCAAAGCAATCGAGAAGATTTCACCAGTACTTTCAATTCCTTCACCTTGCTGTCCGCCAACCTTCCAAGAAAGTTGTTTAACCATGTCTTACACCCCTTTAAATACTATAAGAAATATGTAAATGAATTCATAAAAATGAATCATTTGTTGAGCACTTGTATTTTACAATTTAACGTACTAAACGCTTTCAATTCTAGACCTAAGTATACAAAATTGCAAGCCTTTCAGACTAATTAATAGATAGATTTAGAATATTTTTTTGACATTTTAGAAAAGTCAATATTTTTATTACTGTGTTGTTTTTATTCATAAAAATATTCTAGTAAAATTTCTAAAAGAAAATTTTTCCACCTGTTCATTACTGTAGAACTTTAGCAATTCTTCGATGAGAAAATCATATTTTCCGGCATTCTCCAAACCGCTTATTAACCCATCTGTACCATCAAAATCAGATCCAAATCCAATATGATCTTCACCTCCTAATGAACATATATGTTCAATATGTTTAATGATATGAGATACCGTTATGTCGCCATTTTCTCTTAAAAATTCCTTTACAAATGTAATCCCGATGACACTATTTTTTTTAAATAAAGCTAATATTTGTTCATCCTTTAAATTTCTTGGGTGAGCGCAAAGGCTGTAACAATTTGAATGAGAGGCAAATGGATATTCAGCGAGTTCCATCACATCCCAAAAACCGCTTTCAGATAAGTGTGAGACATCACACTTTGCTTTTCTATCATTTAATACCTCCACAACCCTTTTTCCAAATATCGATAAACCGCCACCTCTATCTTCTAATACACCATCTGCCACACTATTCCCATAGTTCCAAGTCAGCCCTACAGAAGTTACACCTAATCTAAGCAATGTTTTCAATTTCACTAAATCATTGTAAATGGCATCGCAGCCTTCTAATGATAATATGATGCCAATTTCTTTTTCCTTTAGCTTCTCTGCATCTTCCTTGCATTGAATAAGCTTTAAATTCGGAAATGGCTTCAAGACTTTTTCATAGAAAATGTCTATCATTTGTAATGCGGCATTAAACTTTAATTCAGGATGGATCGCCTCAGGAATATAGATCGCAAACATCTGCCACTTAAGACCCGATAATGTCACCCTTCGCATATTCACTTGGAGCTTGTTTGAATTATAAAAATCAATAGATGGATCCAAAAACATTTTCATTAATACATCGCAATGTGCATCAAATATTTTCATTCAATAAAATCTCCTTTTCTGATTCTATTTAAATATACACAATATTTTGATTTCTGACCATATGACAAGGTGCTGATTATTATAAACGAGCAAAGAAAAGATCTCGTTCGCGAGCAAACGAGATCTTTCATGTTTATCATCTACTTAATCATACACTTACTTGCAATCACCACTAACTTTCTCAGATGCTCTTTCAGCTATATCATTCCATCATCGCGGTTCTACGATTAATTTAATAGCTGTTCTCTCTTCCCCGTCAATTAAAATATCTGTAAATGCAGGGATGCAAACTAGATCCACTCCGCTAGGCGCTACAAATCCTCGTGCGATTGCTACCGCTTTAACCGCTTGATTTAATGCACCCGCACCAATTGCCTGGATTTCTGCTGTCCCTCTTTCACGCAGGACACCAGCAAGCGCACCAGCTACAGAATTAGGATTAGATTTTGCTGAAACTTTTAATATTTCCATTCCTAGCTCCTCCTCATTTTTCCCCCTCCTGAATGCTCTGAATTAGAGTTCATCAGGTATTTCAATAAATCTTTCCATTGCTACTATATTCATCAATA
The DNA here is from genome assembly GCF_002835735.1 of Cytobacillus horneckiae. GTDB lineage: Bacteria > Bacillota > Bacilli > Bacillales > Cytobacillaceae > Cytobacillus > Cytobacillus horneckiae. Next base: position 36,019 of record NZ_PISD01000007.1, read on the forward strand.
AAAAGACATATTCCACCTTGGCCAAAAAAAAGGGGTGATTTAGGAATGAAAGTTTATGCTACGAATAAAATGGAGAATCGTCATTTATTAAAATTCGTTCAGTTTTCTTTGCTTTCCCCGTTTTCATATCAATATCTATCACGACAGCACTTAATAATGTCCGTCCTTCATTAGGTACTTCAAACCGCACTGGCATATTGGTTATAAACCTTTTAAGGACGGATTCTTTCTCCATACCAAGAATCGCATCATATGGGCCTGTCATCCCCACATCTGACATAAATGCAGTTCCGTTTGGCAAAATGCGATTGTCCGCTGTTTGAACATGAGTGTGCGTGCCTATCACCGCAGAGACCTTGCCGTCTAAAAACCAGCCCATGGCCTGCTTTTCACTTGTTGCTTCTCCATGAAAATCGACAAAAATAACAGAAGTCCTTTTTTGTGCTTCATTCACAAGCTGTTCAGCCTTTTCAAAAGGGCAATCGCTCGGTTGCATAAATGTTCGCCCTTGCAAGCTTATTACTGCAATTTCTTCGGTGTTATATTTTAAATATATTAGCCCTTTACCAGGATTATTTTCTGGAAAATTTGCAGGTCTAACTAAATACTTTGCTCCATCAATGAAATCAAAGATTTCTTTATTGTCCCACGTATGATTTCCCAGTGTAACGGCCTGTGCACCTGCTTCTAAAAAACCACGATATATTTTTTCAGTAATTCCTCGACCGCCTGCTGCATTCTCCCCATTTATAATTGTCATTTGCGGACGATATTTTTCTTTTAATTTCGGTAAATATTCATTAACCATGTCCCGGCCCATTGAGCCAACAACATCCCCTACAAACAGTATTCTCATTATGATTTCCCTTCTAAAAAAAGTCTCTATTTTAGTTTAACATAAATAATCTTGAATATAATATTCATACTCAGCTTAGCTTAAAACAAATCAAAATGAACAATTCTAGTATTAAAAAATCTTTCCTGTTAGCAAAAAATAAAGCGATGCTTATCGCATCGCTTTATTTCGCATATTCAACGGCCCGTGTTTCACGAATAACCGTTACTTTTATATGTCCAGGATAATCAAGCTCTTCTTCAATTTTCTTGCGAATATCCCTTGCAAGACGATGTGCTTCCAAATCATCAATTTGCTCAGGCTTTACCATAATCCGAATTTCTCGGCCTGCTTGAATAGCAAATGATTTTTCTACCCCATCATATGATTCAGATATTTCCTCAAGCTTCTCCAGACGACGAATATAGTTCTCAAGCGTCTCTCTTCTTGCACCTGGTCTCGCAGCTGATAAAGCATCTGCTGCTGCAACTAGAACTGCAATGATAGACGTCGGTTCAGAGTCACCATGATGTGAAGCAATACTATTGATGACAACAGGATGCTCTTTATATTTCGTCGCAAGTTCAACACCAATCTCTACATGGCTTCCTTCTACCTCATGGTCAATTGCCTTACCAATATCATGCAATAATCCTGCACGACGGGCTAAAGTTTCGTCTTGACCTAATTCAGCAGCTAGCATGCCAGACAATTGTGCCACTTCCATTGAATGCTTAAGCACATTTTGTCCGTAGCTTGTGCGGAACTTTAAGCGACCGAGAATTTTAATGAGATCTGGATGCAATCCATGAACACCAACTTCGAAGGTTGTTTGCTCACCAATTTCCCTTATATGCTCATCTACCTCACGGCGGGCTTTATCAACCATTTCTTCAATACGAGCTGGATGGATACGACCATCTTGAACAAGCTTGTCAAGTGCTAATCGAGCGGTCTCACGGCGAATAGGATCGAATCCTGAGAGGATCACCGCTTCAGGTGTATCATCTATAATAAGATCAATACCTGTCAGCGTTTCTAATGTACGAATGTTTCGGCCCTCACGTCCGATAATTCGTCCTTTCATTTCATCGTTTGGAAGATTAACAACTGATACTGTTGTTTCAGCGACATGATCTGCTGCACATCTCTGAATGGCAAGCGACAAAATTTCTTTTGCTTTCTTGTCAGCATCTTCCTTCGCTCTTGTTTCACTTTCCTTCACCATAATGGCGATATCATGAGCCACTTCCTGTTCTGTTCGCTCTAAAATGATGGATTTAGCTTCCTCTCGAGTTAAACCTGAGATTCGTTCCAGTTCAGCTTGCTGTAACTGTACCATTTTGTCCACTTTGCTTTCCATCTCTTCAATATGCTGTTGTCTTTTGCTAAGAGATTCATCCCTTTTCTCTAAAAGTGATTCACGCTTGTCTAACGAATCATCTTTGCGGTCAAGATTCTCTTCTTTTTGCAATAAACGATTTTCTTGTTTTTGCAGTTCATTCCTACGTTCACGAGTTTCACGTTCCGCTTCTGTACGAAGCTTATGATTTTCATCTTTGGCTTCAAGCAGTGCTTCTTTTTTCAAGGATTCCGCTTCTCGTTTCGCATCTTCTAAAATCTGTTCAGCAGCACCTCTAGCACCTGCAATTTTTGCTTCAGTCACGGATTTTCGAAAGAAATAGCCAACAAAAGCAGCGACGATTAGGCCAAGCAAAATGGAGATGATTTCTTCAATTCCCATCATTTCACCTCCTCTTGCTATGAACTTGTTTTTGTTACGTTTCTAAAGTGTTGGCATGTATATTGTTCGTGTCAATATACTGCACTTAAGCTTTTCAACGTTTCAATCTTCAAATTGTTTGTACAAAACTGTACTTTCCCAGGGAAGGATAATTTTCAATATAAAAAGATGCAGTATGAAATTAATCCCTAGGTGAGAAAGACAAATATTCATCTCGCTCTAAACAAAGATATTTAATTACATATAAAAAATGTAAATTATACAGTTTTAATTGTAAAGGTGTGAAAATTTATTGTCAAGTAGTTGTCTAAGCGGCCATTTTTAATTTTTATATAATTCTAATTTTCACTGCTATTAATTGATGCATTTCACGGCTAACCGCCTGTTAAGTAAATAAAGCAAAGCCTAGTGAGGCTTTGCTTTATTTAGATGAAGCTATATAAATTTTACTTATCGATAAGCTCAAATTCTTCCTGTTCATCATCTCCGCCACCAGCAGGCTTCTCTGTGTCTAAGCCGTAATATTCGCGGATTTTCTGTTGAATAAGAAGTCTCATGTCTTTATTTTCTTTAAGGAAAAGCTTCGCATTTTCACGGCCTTGGCCTAAGCGCTCGTCATTATAGGAATACCATGAACCGCTCTTTTGCACGATATCAACTTCGGAACCTAAGTCAATAATTTCTCCCTCTTTAGAAATTCCTTCTCCATACATAATATCCACTTCCGCCACTCTAAACGGCGGAGCAACCTTATTCTTAACAACTTTAATCTTCGTTTTATTACCGACAATTTCATTGCCTTGTTTTAACGCTTCTGCACGACGCACTTCTAAACGAACAGTTGAGTAGAATTTCAATGCACGTCCGCCTGGTGTTGTTTCCGGATTTCCGAACATAACGCCGACTTTCTCACGAATTTGGTTAATGAAAATAGCAATAGTTTTTGACTTATTAATAGCGCCGGATAACTTACGAAGCGCTTGTGACATTAGTCTTGCTTGAAGTCCTACGTGAGAATCACCCATCTCACCCTCAATTTCCGCTTTTGGTACAAGCGCAGCAACAGAGTCGATTACAAGAATATCAACGGCTCCACTGCGTACAAGTGCTTCAGCTATTTCCAGTGCCTGCTCACCAGTATCTGGTTGAGAAAGCAGAAGCTCATCGATATTAACCCCGAGATTCTGCGCATAGACTGGATCAAGAGCATGCTCAGCATCAATAAAAGCAGCTTGTCCACCTGTAGCTTGTACTTCAGCGATAGCATGAAGAGCAACAGTCGTTTTACCTGAGCTTTCAGGACCATAAATTTCAATAATTCTTCCTCTCGGATAACCGCCTACTCCAAGTGCTGTATCCAATGTTAATGAACCGCTTGGAATGGTGGACACTTTTCTTTCAGCCTGCTCCCCAAGCTTCATAATTGAACCTTTACCAAATTGTTTTTCTATTTGTTTTAAAGCCATATCTAAGGCAGCTTGACGATCGCTCACTAATATTTCCTCCTTTAAATTCATTCATATCTATATGAATAATATGAAACATTTCATACGAAATCATATCTTTACTATAAACGTTTTCGTTTCATTTGTCGAGGAAAAAATCGAACATTCATTCGTTTTTTTTAGCAGCCTGTTTCCGCGGGAAAAATTGATTTTCTCTTTAGGAAAAATTGATTTTTTGCTATAGAAAATTTAGCTAAAATTAAAAAGTGGCAATGATTCTGAATTTTAAAAAACCAGAATATCATTCTGGTTTTTCCTTTATGATTGATTAAGCTGCTTTAATAAGAAATAGCATCCATATAGAACAGACCTTGTTCTTATAGCTGCTCTTGAGCCGCCGAGATTTAGCTTTTCAACGCTTGCTTTTTGACCTCTTTGGTAGATTCCGATGTAAACAGTGCCAACAGGATGGCCTTCTAGTTCATCTGGGCCGGCAACACCGGTGAAACTTATTCCTATATCTGCATTCATAATCAACGCTGTATTTTCGGCAAGTTCTGCCGCACATTGGCTGCTGACAACACCTTCATTTTGAATCGTTGTTTCTTTTACCTTTAGCACATTTGCTTTTACTTCATTTGTATAGCAGACAACGCCGCCTTTTAACAGGCTGCCGGCACCAGGGATAGAAGTAAATTCCTTTTGAAATAAGCCACCAGTTAAGCTTTCCGCAGCAGCAATTGTTAAATTTTTCTCTGCTAATTTTTTTGAGAGCTCTATAAATAAGGACGTGTCATCATATCCATAGAAATACTCCCCTACGCGAGATAGAATTTCTTTCTCTGACTCTGCTAACATCGATAGAGCAGTTTGTGCATTTGCATGCTTAGCAGTTAACCGCAGCGTCACTTCACTGTCTCCAGCGAGCGGCGCAATTGTTGGATTATCTTGTTTATCCAAAATATCCTCAATCACGGTTTCTAGCATCGCTTCACCGATGCCGAAGAAACGAAGCACTCTTGATAAAATAATGACCTCTTCAACATTATTTGCTTTTAAAGCAGCATGGCCGTACTTTAAAAACATTGGCTCCATTTCCTTCGGGGGACCAGGCAGAAGCATGTACTTACATTGTTCTCCTTGATAAAGCATACCCGGGGCCATTCCATGTTCATTCGGCAGCACCTTCGAACCAGCCAAAATCAACGCTTGTTTTTTGTTATTCTCAGTCATTGGTCTGTTTGTCCGCTTAAAATATTCTTCAATAGAATATAATGCGTCCATGTCAAGCTCCAGCTCTGCTCCTACATGACGGGCGATCGTTTCCTTTGTTAAATCATCTTTTGTTGGTCCTAATCCCCCTGTAAAAACGAGTAAATCGGCCCGTGATTCCGCAGCTTCAATCGCAGTTTTCAATCGCTGCGGATTATCCCCCACAACCGTATGATAGTATACATTAATACCTAAATCAGCGAGCTGCTGTGATAAAAACTTAGCATTTGTGTTAACAATTTGCCCTAGCAGAAGTTCCGATCCAACAGCAATGATTTCAGCATTCATCTTTATTCTCTCCCCATCTTATTTGGAATTAGTAAACGCATGCTTGTTTTTAATAAAGTAGTCCACTCCGGATAAGACTGTAAAGATCATAGAAACCCAAAGCGCAATCTCAGCAAAAGGAAGGCCGATTAACACAAATATAGTATTATGAAGCAGCAATGCTGAAACTGCTATAATTTGCGTCCATGTTTTTATCTTCCCCAGCATATTAGCCGCCACGACTTCTCCTTCTCCAGCTAAAATCAATCGTAAACCAGTAATAGCAAATTCCCTGCTGATGATAATGATTACAATCCATGCAGGTGCCATACCTAGCTCAACTAAAACAATTAATGCAGCTGAAACTAGCAGTTTATCGGCAAGCGGGTCTAAAAACTTGCCTAAATTCGTTACTAAATTATATTTTCTTGCATAGTATCCATCTATCCAATCCGTTACTGATGCCACAATAAAAATCAGTGCACCAATAAAATGAGCGACAGGCATGTCAGCACCGATAAAGGTCATATTCCCCCATTTAAAAGGATCGTACATTATTACTAAAAAAATTGGGATAAGCAAAATACGTGATACTGTAATTTTATTAGGTAGATTCATGATTTACCTCCATTTATGTAATAAAACAAATTATGTAATGATCTCTTCATAGCCAAACACGAAAATAGTCATCAATTGATGATGACTATTCGTCGGCAGGCACAAAGCGGATAGTTATGGTTTGACTAACAAAATCTGATGGTGACACAGCGTACTCAATTTTTTCATCATTGATATAAATATCTGTAGCAGTTGAGTTGCCTATGACTAATACAGCCTCTGATTCTTCAGTTAGATCAACCGTCTCACTTTCTTTATCTTCCTTCGTTAACATCCCTTGGAAGAAGGAATACCCTTTACCATTTTGAATATTTACCCAAGTTTCACCTGTTGAAACAAGCTTTACTTCAAATTTATCCGAATTTCTTAATTCATATACTGAATTTTTTCCGGATGTCTCAATAGACTCAAACTCTTGCTTCGGAGCTTCTTGCTCTTCCTCCTTGTTTTCTTTCTCTTTTTCAGCATCATTATTATCTTTTTTATCTTGATCATTTGCCTTGCTTTCATCATCTTCAGGCAGGTTGTTTTCTACAATTGCACCTGGCGTGTCGTTCGGCTCCGCTGATTTGCTGCCATCATTTGTTGCATTTTTCTCAACAAAATAATAGATGACGGCAATTACACCGATAATGAAAACAACGATTAAGATTTTCGGCAAAATATCGAAAAACTTCGAAGCGGTTCCTGACAAATTTTTACGCGATTGTACTCTTGATAGCTTTTCTGGAATATCATCATTATGAGTAGCAGGAATATCATTTTTGAATTCTTCTAGCAGTTCCTCATGATTTATCCCGACAGCTTCTGCATATTGCTTAATAAATGCGCGAACATAAAACTTACCAGGCATCATACTATAATTTCCTTCTTCAATACCTACTAAATACCTTTTTTGTATTTTCGTCGCAGTCTGAAGATCATCAAGACTCATACCCTTTTCCAAACGTGCTTCTTTTAATCGATTACCTAGTTCTGTCAACACTAACACCTTCCAACTAACTAAAAATCAAATCCTCCAAATTCAGAGTCGGAGAACATATTATTATTTCCTCTTTCAACGACGTCATACTTTATTTCTTCATCATGGTCATGTCGCAATTCAATAATGTAATCAAAGTCATTCATCGTATATTCTGTATTCTGTACAAAAATATCCGGATGTTCGATTACTTTAATCGCCGGAAGCCTCATTATCTCTCTAACAAGCTGCCAGTGCTTTTCATTTGCCCGCTTAGTTGAAACAATCCCATCAATGATAAACAAGTTATCATCACTATATTCATCTTCAATCAGCTGGTTGCGAATGGTTTGCTTTAATAAAGTTGAAGAAACAAAAAGCCATCTTTTATTGGCGCAGACGCTAGATGCTACAATCGACTCGGTTTTACCAACTCTTGGCATTCCACGGATGCCTATAAGTTTGTGTCCTTGCTGCTTAAACAGTTCGGCCATGAAATCTACCAGCAAGCCGAGCTCATCTCTTACGAATCTAAACGTTTTCTTATCATCTGCATCTCTTTGTATGTATCTGCCATGGCGAACGGCTAATCTATCTCTTAGCTTTGGTTCACGAAGCTTTATTAACTTAATGGTATCCATTGTTTTAAGGATTGATTCCAGCCTGACAATTTGTGCATCGTCTTTAGCTAAAATGAGCATTCCTCGGCGACCTTGATCCACACCATTAATGGTAACAATATTTATTGAAAGCATTCCAAGCAAAGAAGAAATATCACCAAGCAGACCTGGTCTATTCTTCTGAATTTCATACTCAAAATACCATTCCTTCTTCTCCATTCGTAACACTCCTTATTTGAATGCAAACGAGCCTCAGTTATTACTAAAGTTTCTAGATAGACAAACTTTATTCATCTCATGATAAATGACGGAGGTTCACCGCTTATCATGAAGCATGTAGTTTCTGCTGCTTACTTAAAAAAATTACCATAAATTAACACATCTGCGTTTCATTAAGTATGTTGCCCTTAATAAATTCATTATGAATATTAACTTTAAAATAGTAATATAGATACATAAGTTCATTTCCTTATTTCTCTAGATTCTATAATATATGATTTCTATTAAAGATGAAAGGAAAATCCCTATACAATAGAAAAAAAGAAAAGATTAGGTTGTAGAGAAACTCAAATCAAAAATAAAAATAGAGAGATTGGGATTCTCCGAGGCTTACCGATCGCTTATTAGCGTGGCTAGCGAACACCTCTCAAAATCTAACTAAATTTTTTAATTTTATCTTTCATAGGCACTCTGAGATCTATTCATTTTACATATAATACAGTTAAAAGGACATTGAATTTTACTAGTATCATTAAGCCAAGAAATTTAAAAACAGCTAAAGGAAGATGACTCCTATTAGCTGTTTTTATGTTGTGGAGATATAGAGTAGAAATCCCCATATTGAAAATCTGATTATTTTTGAACAAGTTTTACCATAACATTGGCGATGGCATGCTGTTCCTGTTCATTTGCTACTGACCATAGATCAGCTAGAATCTTTTCTTGGTCATTTTTTGGCTCTACTGATTTTGCTAAATAATCGCCAATTTGGTAAGCAATCTCGTTGACAGTAGTTTGATTCATTCCTTGATCCTCGCCCTGCTCCAGACGGTCACCTAGAAAATCTTTCCACTGTTGCCAATTATCAAGTACAGACATATTTCTACCTCCTAATTTTAAGCATTGTTGGATGAAGAAGTATGAAATGATCAGATGCTAACACATGACCTTCCAATAACTTAGGAAGATCCTTCTTCCAACTCAGCTTGTATAATGCAACCGTACAGTATTATATTGCATCTTAAGAGCTCCAAATATGCATGAAAAGCAAAGGAATCAGAGTGTATTATGTATACCAGCCGCCGTTTACAGCAATTGTTTGGCCAGTTATGTAAGATGATTGGTCAGATACTAAAAAATAGGCAGCATCAGCAACTTCTTCAGACGTTGCCATTCTTCCCATAGGAATTTCATTTACAATTTCTGATATCTCTTCAGGTGAGAAGCTTTTCATCATGTCAGTATTCACTGCTCCTGGCGCAATACTATTTACTCTTATTCCATTAAGTGCTAGCTCCTTACTTAAAGCCTTCACAAAAGAAATTTGAGCACCCTTTACTGTCGAATACATGACTTCACATGCCGCTCCTGTTTGCCCCCAAATCGAAGAGATGAATAGTATGCTTCCCTTCCCTTTAAATAGCAGTTTCGGCAACAGCTTCTTTGTTAATAAAATCGGGTTTATTACGTGAAGATTCATCATTTCAAGATTTTCTTCGTCTTTAAGATCTGAAAACAACCCATAATGGCTAGCCCCGCTGCAATGAATGATGCTATCAATAGAGAAAATATTAGGAATAATTTTTTCATATCCATTCGGTTTCGATAAATCAGCCTGAATGGGAATATTCTCTCCGCCTAAATGGTTCAGCTCTTTAATCAGCTCCATTACCTTTTGTTCATTCGTATGATAATGCAAGTACAAGGAATACCCTTCATTCGCCAACCTTCTGGCAATTGCCTGTCCAATTCCGCCACTGGCACCTGTAATTAATGCAAATTTCTTCATTTTTCCCCCCAATTTTTCATATCAATGTCCTTTAATTAAGAATAGTGCCTCTTGAAAGAGGCACTCAGGCTGTAAAAAAACTCATTTTAAAAATAAAAATGAAAGGTTAGGAATTCTCCGAGGCTTACCGTTTCGCTTTCCGAGAGGCGAGCGGTAAGCCACTCCGAATCGAACTAAATTTTATTATTTTTCACTTTCGAAGGCACGCTATATTATTTTGGAAGCACTTGGCATACAGAGAAGCGGTCTTCACTTATTAAATCATCGGTAGCACGCTGCACTTCTTCTAAGCTAAGTCCTTCAAGAGTTGGTACAATATCGAACAGATTCATGTCATTGAAGGAATAACGCGTGAATTGGTTAGCGATATACTCCGGAGAATTAACCGCTCTCATAAATGCACCAATCTTTTTCTTTTTTGCTCTTTCCAGACTGTCTTTCGTAATTGTTCCTTGTTCCTTTGCTTTAAATAATATCGTTTTTATTTCTTCTGCCAACCGGTCAGGATGACTTGTATCGCCACCAACCATCGCAAACCCGAAGCCTTGCTCCTGAGAGTAGTCGAAGGAAAATGTATCATCAATTAACCCTTCGCTGTAAAGGTAGCTATAATTTTCCGAACTTTTCCCAAACAAAATATCCAGCATAATATTTAAACTAAGTTCTTTCTTAAGCATTTCTTGACCTGATTGTGTTGCATTACCCGTTTTTATTCCAATCATGCATTTAGGTGTTTGCACATTCAGTTTTAACTCGCTGCGAGCCTTTGATACTGCGGCTGGTTCATCATCAAATTTTCGCTGAACTTCAGGTTGTTCATTATATGCTTTCTTGACTTGGTTGTCTCTAACCTGCGTCATTATTGTCTCTGGATCGACTGGACCAACAATAAACAATAGCATATTACTTGGGTGATAGAACGTATGATAACACTCATATAGCATGTCATGTGTAATATGGGAAATGGATGCAATTGTACCAGCGATATCAATTTTGACCGGATGATTTTTGTACATATTTTCGATTAAACCGTAATATAATCTCCAGTCAGGATTATCGTCATACATCGTAATTTCCTGACCGATAATCCCTTTTTCCTTTTCAACTGTTTCCTTTGTAAAATATGGGTCTTGAACGAAATCAATTAGCGTTTCCAAATTCTTTTCAACATCAGACGTACTGGAAAAAAGGTAAGCAGTTCTTGTAAACGAAGTAAAAGCATTAGCCGAAGCCCCTTGGCGGCTGAATTGCTGGAAAACATCACCATCTTCTTTTTCGAACATTTTATGCTCAAGGAAATGAGCAATCCCATCGGGAACTTTAATATATTCCTCTTTTCCAAGAGGAAGAAAATGATTATCCACCGAACCATATTTAGTCGTAAAAGTAGCAAACGTTTTATTAAACCCTTTTTTCGGCAAAATATATACATCCAGGCCATTATTCATTTTCTCATAATACATCTCTTCTTGAAGCTGTTCAAAAGATATTTTTTCCATTATTCCTCCCCCTTTCCATGCAAAAAGTAAACAGTATCTAGTTCGGTTTTCTTAGCTGCTGATACAATTTCCTCTTTCGTAACATTATCCATTCCAGTAAGCCATTCCTGAAGATCGACTTGCTTTTCGGCCACGATGTTATGATAAAGTACTTCTACGACTCCTCTTGCAGTGTCCATCGTTTCAAGCAGCTGGTTTTTTATCACTGCTTTTGTTTGCTCAATTTCCTTCTCAGAAAAATCTCCGTTTTTCATTGCTTCTAACTGTTCTCCAATAATGGATGTTGCTTGGTCATAGCTATTGTTATCAATTCCTGACATGACCATCATTAATCCTTTATGGCTTTCTAACCGGCTGGCGACATAATAGGCTAAGCTTGCCTTTTCCCGCACATTGAGAAATAGCTTCGAATGAGAGAAGCCGCCAAAAATCCCATTAAATACTTGCAATGCAAAATACTCAGCATCGCCATAAACTAGATTTGTGCGATAACCGATATTTAGCTTCCCTTGCTTGACATCCTGTTCTTCCTTTACTTGATGCACAGCTGCTTTTCTAATCGCTGCCCTTTGCTCTGCCTTTTTCGGTTCTCTTACCGCAAACGGCAATAATTCTGATGCGTACCCTTCCACTTCAGCAATATCTATATCCCCGATGACATATAAATCTAATTCATCCTCAGCAAGTGCTTGCTGATAATAACGATAAAGCGTTTCTTCGGTAATGTCATCGACTGCCTGACTTTCACCGTGAACATGTAGGGCGTAAGGTTCTTCTTTGCACATTTCTTGAATTAGGCGATAATTCGCATATCTCATTTTATCATCATTTACGGACTGGATCCTTTGCTTTAATGTTCTTTTTTCTTTCGCAACTGTAGCTCGATCAAATGCACTATTGTCAACATTAGGCTTTAATATGATGTCTGATAGCAGCTGAAATGCTTTCTTTAACAAAGGAGTTTGATCAGACAGGAACTTTTCATTTGCGATATCTATTGATATTGAAATAATATGATATTCACCTTTTTTTGCTAAATCAACATATAATGATGCGCCATACAATTCATCTAAATAAGCTCTTAATTTCGCTGTCGTCGGAAAGGCTTCACTATTGCTTTCCAATACATGCGGCAATAAAGACCTGATTGTGACGGTTTCCTTTTGCAATGGTGCTTTCATCTTCCAAACAAGCGTATTCGTCTTAAATTTATCTGTTTTAATCGTATGCAGCTTCAAACCTTTTATCGGCTTGACCGTTTCTTCAAGTACATTCATAAAATACCTCCTTTATATTTTTCACTAGCATGAGTAAATAACCTATACATGCTGCCTCCACTTACTTTGCCTAATTAATAGTATATGTATGATTAACTGCTGTTATTTTCTATCCTTGCCCAGAGCTTGTCACATAAAGTTATAAGGTGCTGCTCAAACAGATAGAATATGGCGTTGCCTTTAGGCTTGGTGGTAGCATCTTCACATATCTTTATGTTCTCCTTTATCTTCCATCATATGCTATATGAATGCAAGCTTTCAAGGAATGCGTTGTAAGGTAATAAGAAATACATTCCCGATAATATGCTAATTAAATTTAATAAAAAAAGCTTCAAAAAGACAACTGTCTTTCTGAAGCTCTATAAATTATCTGCTCCCTTTAATATAAGGCACACCAGAAGCTTTTGGCGCATCTGCACGGCCGATAAATCCGGTTAAAGCAATAATTGTTAATACATAAGGTGCAATTAATAAATACACATTCGGGATGTTTTCTAAAAACGGTAAGCTAGATCCAATGATACTTAAGCTTTGGGCAAAGCCGAAGAAAATTGCCGCCCCCATCGCTCCAAGCGGGTGCCATTTCCCGAAAATCATCGCGGCTAGTGCCATAAATCCTTGACCGCTGATGGTCGCATGTCCAAAATCAGATGAAATGGCCTGAGCGTATACACCGCCGCCAATACCACCGAGCGCCCCAGAAATAAGGACCCCATAATAGCGCATTTTTGTGACATTAATACCCATTGTATCTGCAGCCATAGGATGTTCCCCGACAGCGCGCAGTCTTAAGCCAAATTTTGTTTTATAAATAACATACCATGCAACTACAGCAAAAAAGATAGCTACAAAAGATGTGTAGTACGTATTTGAGAAAAATAATGGTCCAATAATCGGGATATCACTCAAAATCGGGATATCAATTTTGCTGAATCCTCTTTGAATAATATCTGTTTGCCCTTTTCCATATATATATTTCACAAGGAATAAGGCTACACCGGCAGCCAATAAGTTAATCGCTACACCAGAGACCGTTTGATTTGCTCTAAATGTAATCGAAGCAACTGCATGAATGAGTGAGAATAGTGCGCCAACAGCCATCGCAGCTAACAGTGAAACCCACGGCGTCCAGGCGCCGAATACATCTACAAAAGTTAGGTTAAAAACGATGGCAGTAAATGCGCCAATAACCATTAAACCTTCCAGCCCAATATTGACAACTCCTGATCTCTCAGAAAATGTACCGCCTAATGCGGTGAAAATAAGTGGTGCTGCCCATAACAATGTAGTTGGGATAATAATCATTAATATTTCCATGATGCCCACTTATTTCTCCCCCTTTTTGCCAAATCTTTTTATAATAAGGCGAATCATATAGCTGGCAGCAACGAAGAAAACGATAAGTGCAATAATAATATCTACCAGTTCATTTGGGACACCTGCTTGAAGCGGCATGTTCAGTGCGCCAACTTTTAAGCTTCCAAATAGAATGGCCGCAAGTACAATTCCAATTGGTGAATTGGCGCCTAATAAGGCAACCGCGATCCCGTCAAACCCAACACCAGTAAAGCCGCCTTTTACAGCAGCATATCCAAATGTGCCAAGCCCCTCCATTGCACCTGCTAAACCTGCAAATGCACCGGAAATAACCATAGACAAAATAATATTCCGCTTTACATTCATTCCTGCATAGTCAGAAGCATGCTGATTAAAGCCAACTGCTTTTAATTCGAAACCTCTAGTAGTTTTTTCTAAAATAAACCACATAATAATTACGCAAATAATTGCAATTAAAATACCCCAGTGCATGCGTGAATAATCTGTTAATGATTCAAAAAATGGCGATCTCAAACTTGCAGATTCTGCGATAGATTCAGTTCGGTCGCTTTTTTCTGATAGAACTGTACGAATAATATAGTTTGTTATGTGTAATGCCGTATAGTTCAGCATAATTGTTACAATTACTTCATGTACACGATATTTCGCTTTTAAAAATCCTGGAATAAACGCCCATAAAGCACCTGCTGCAGCTGCAGCCAGAACAGCGAGCGGCAAATGAATGATCTTAGGGAGCTCAAATGCTACACCTACCCAAACAGCAGCGAGCCAGCCAACGATGAGCTGTCCTTCAACACCAATATTAAATAATCCTGTTCTAAAAGCAAAAGCTACCGCAAGCCCTGCAAGAATATATGGTGTGATTTGCCTGATTGTTTCACCAAAAAAATATGAATCTCCAAAAGCTCCCTGCCAAAGAGCAATAAAACCTGCAACTGCATCATAACCAGTTATAATCATTATAATAGTTCCGACTAGTACACCTAATAAAACGGCAATCACTGGAACCAATATATTTTGTAATCGGCTGGACATTAGTTTACTCCCCCTGCCTTCTTCTCAGTCGAACCGGCCATTAACAAGCCTAATTCCTGCTCTGTTGTTTCTTTCGGATTAACGATTGCAATGATTTTCCCTTCATATATAACCGCTATTCTATCGCTTACATTCATTATTTCATCAAGCTCAAATGATAATAGTAGAACTGCTTTGCCTTGATCTCTTTGATCAATTAAACGTCTATGAATAAATTCTATCGCCCCGACATCAAGCCCTCGAGTAGGCTGGGCAGCAATAAGTAAATCAGGATTTCTGTCTACTTCACGACCAATGATCGCCTTTTGCTGATTTCCGCCGGAAAGAGAACGCGCTAAAGTAAACTCATCTGGTGTTCTGACATCAAATTCATTTATTAAACTATTCGCTTTTACATAAATTTCCTTGTTGTTCATCACTCCGAATTTTGAATACGGCTTCTGATAATATGTTTGCAGAACAATATTTTCGCCGATTGTAAAATCAAGAACTAAGCCATGTTTATGTCTATCCTGAGGTATATGGCCGACACCTGATTCAGTCACTTTTCTCGAAGGGAGATGACTAATTTCCTTCCCATTTAATTTGATTGAACCGCTGTCTGTTTTTCTTAAACCTGTTATTGCTTCAATTAGTTCAGACTGACCGTTGCCGTCAACACCTGCTATGCCGACAATTTCACCCTGCCTAATTGTTAAATCAAGCTGGTTTACTGCTTGGATTCCTCTTGAATCCTTGACGGTTAATTGATTTATTTCGAGAACATTTTCTTTTGGTTCCGCTTCAGATTTTTCTGTCTTAAATGTGATTTCACGACCTACCATGAGGCTGGCTAATTCATTGGGATTAGTATCTTTTACATCCACCGTGCCTATCCCTTCACCTTTGCGAATAACCGTCACTCTATCACACACTTCCATGATTTCCTTCAATTTATGTGTGATTAATATAATTGATTTTCCTTCTTTTATTAAGGTTTTCATAATTTGAATAAGTTCGTTAATTTCCTGCGGAGTCAAAACGGCAGTAGGTTCATCAAATATGAGTATTTCTGCTCCACGATAAAGCGTTTTTAAAATTTCTACCCGCTGCTGCATACCTACTGAAATATCAGCGACTTTAGCTTGAGGATCAACAGCTAATCCATATCTTTGCGAAATCTCTCTTACTTCACTTTCCGCTTTTTTCATATCAATTTTTCCGCGTGAAGTGATTTCTTTTCCAAGAATAATATTCTCTGTTACTGTGAATTTATCAATAAGCATGAAATGCTGATGCACCATACCTATTCCTAAATCATTTGCTATATTAGGATTAGTTATATTCACTTTCTTGCCGTTGACTTTAATCTCACCCTTTTCAGGCTGGTACAATCCAAAAAGAACATTCATTAACGTCGACTTGCCGGCACCATTCTCTCCTAATAATGCATGGATTTCCCCTTTTTTTAATTGGAGAGTAATATTATTGTTCGCAACAATACCTGGAAATTCTTTTCGAATATTCAACATCTCAATCACATAGTCCACATTGTTCACTCCTCGCCAATTAGCTGTAGTTGGAGGTCAGACCTCCTATACTTAAATAAAAACTTGACTAAACGCCAAGCTTGTTTATTTTAAAAACTTAAGTGAAAAATATAATGGCTTATATTCTTCAATTAAGCTTTTATCCATAAAAAAGGAATAAGAGAGGAAAAGTAAATACTCTCTTATTCCATTGTCAATGTTACTCAGCTTTAAATGTTTTTAATTCCTCTGTTGTTTCTGGAATTGTAAGATCACCATTTTTGATTTTATCCGTCCAGTCAGCTACAGCAGATTCGATGTCAGCTTTATTTTCAAGCTCTTCATTTAGCGGAGCAAGACCTACGCCATCTTCAGCAAGACCGTAAACAATTGTTTCTCCGCCAGGGAAGTTTCCATCCTTTGCTTTTGTTGACAGGTCAATAACCGCATTGTCAACACGCTTCATTGCAGATGTCATAATGACGTTATGATCTGTTCCATCAATATTTACTATGCCTTCTGCCGTTTGATCAGAGTCAACGCCAATCGCCCATAGCTCTCTAGATGGGTCTTTTTTCTTTAGATCACGTGCTTCTTTAAATAAACCATTACCAGTTCCGCCAGCAGCATGGAAAATCACATCAATGCCAGAAGAATACATTTTAGATGCAATTGATTGTCCTAGCTCGGCTTTATCAAATGCACCTGAATAATTGCTTTCAACTTTAATATCAGGATTCACTGCTTGTACACCCGCTAAGAAACCAGCTTCAAAACGTTCAATTACAGGAATTTCCATACCACCGATAAAACCGATTTTATCAGTTTTAGTTGCTTGTGCCGCTGCAACACCTGCTAGGAAAGCCGCTTCTTGTTCTTTAAAGAGAATGCTTGCTACGTTGTCTTCTTCAACCACGCCATCAATAATGGCAAATTGGTTTTCTTTTTGCTGAGCAGCAATTTCACCAATTGCGCCTTCCATAAGGAATCCTACTCCAAACACCAAGTCAAAGTCCTGGCGAGCAAGGTTGTTTAAGTTTGTAGAATAGTCAGCGTCTGATTGAGATTGCAAGTAATCATAGCCGCCTTTTCCTTTTTCAAGTCCATTTTCTTTACCAAATGCTTCGATGCCTTCCCAAGCAGATTGGTTGAATGATTTATCATCTACTCCACCAACATCTGTTACCATTGCAACAGAAAATGGTTTTTCTTCTTTGTTTCCTTCTTTGTCTGAGCCCTGTCCTTCATCATTAGATGTACCGCATGCACCTAAGATTGTCCCTGCAGCTAATGCTAATGAAAGTGCAAATCCAAATTTACGTTTTTTCAAAATATTTACCCCCTAAAGGAATTTGTTTACATTAGTAGTATGACAAATGATTGACACGCTAATCAAAAAATTCTTTTTCTAAGAACGTGGAAACTGAACTTATCAGCTCTGAAGTAATTGACAGAATAGAGAATGGGTTCATCCGTTTCATTATAGTGCATTTGTTTTAAGACGAGTAAAGCCGTCTCTGGATCGCACTCTAAAATGGGTGACACTTTCTCATGGTAGCCTAATGGTTCTATTTGGGCGACTGCATATGTAATCTTTCGCCCTGTTCCTTCTTCAAGGTTATCGAAAATAGATTCCTTTTCCCATGAAATGGATTCGGGGATATGTTTGCCTAGTAGTTTATCCAAGCAATAAACAACTGGCTCCCCATTAGCAGTTCTGACCCTTTCAACTACCGCAATTTCTTCATCTAGTGTACAAGAAAAACGACGGATATCATCCTCAGTTGGCCCCTGGGTTTCAGAGCTCAAAAAAATCGTCCCAGGTGTCATCCCGGCTTGCATAATCATATTGGTCACGCTGTTTAATTGTTCAATACCAGAAGTGAACAGCGGCTTGGCATTGACAAATGTCCCTACTCCGTGGCGTCGAATAATAATATTCTCTTCTTCCAGAATACGAAGCGCTTCGCGCAATGTTGCTCTGCTAACCCCAAGCTGTTTGGCAAGATCAAATTCTGAAGGCAGTTTTTCTTTCTCTTTATAAACCCCAGCTTCAATGTCTTGCTTTAAACGATCAATGACCTGTAAATACAAATGCCGATTATCTGACTTAATTGACATGCTGTTTATCCTCCAACTTTTGTTTCTCAAGACATCAGACCTCTGATGTTCAATCATTCCTACTAATCGAAAATACTATAACACTTTTCTCCTAATAAAGGAATACATTTTCTGAAAAATGTCGAAAAAACATAGGTTATTGTGCTGATTTTTACTCAATTTGACCATTATTTAGCAATTATTATTGAAAGCGGATACAATTGTATAACACAATTTGACAAAGTAGAACTGTACTTTGAATATTCTATTAATGCAGGTATCCTCGAAAGAGCATTGAAAATGTGTGCCTTCACAGAGATATATGCAGTTTATCTACCTGAAGACTCTGAAATTGGGCGACTTCACAGAGATATACACGGTTTATCTTCGTATAACGTATTCACAAAAATAATAGCCATAGGATCCACTAAAATATATAACCATTTGAAAACAAAAAAAGAGGCATCCTAAGTCATAGACTTTTTTAAGATGCCTCTTTATTAATTACCCTTTAAAAAGAGTTTTCATGACTCTTTTCAACACTTGTATAAACAATTATTAGGAAGTGGCTTCGTCTGAAGGCTTGCCAACAAGGACAGTTCTCGGCTTGCTACCTTCATAAGGGCCGACGATACCTCTTGCTTCCATTTCATCTATCAGCCTTGCTGCTCTTGTATATCCGATGCGAAATCTTCTTTGCAGCATGGATACTGATGCGGTTTGCATTTCAAGGATTAGCTCAACTGCTTCATCATATAAGTTATCATCCACATTCCCTGTTGCTTCAGGGACGTCATCTGGAATCATTTCCTCCTGATATTGTGCTTTTTGCTGACCAATCACAAAGTCAACTACTTCCTCGACTTCTTCATCCGATAAAAATGCGCCCTGCACCCTGATCGGTTTAGATGCGCCAACTGGCATAAACAGCATGTCGCCGCGTCCAAGTAGTTTTTCGGCTCCACCCATATCTAGTATTGTGCGGGAGTCTGTCATAGACGATACGGCAAATGCAATTCTTGACGGAATATTTGCCTTGATGACACCAGTAATAACATCTACTGACGGACGCTGGGTAGCTATAATTAAATGAATGCCTGCAGCCCTAGCCATTTGCGCGAGCCTTGTAATGGCATCCTCTACATCAGATGAGGCAACCATCATTAAATCTGCAAGCTCATCTACAATGACAACGATATAAGGTAAAAGCGGCTGCTGTGCTTCTTCCATTGCATTATGGCGTTTAATATATTCATTGTATCCTTCAATATTTCTTGTTCCTGTATGGGAGAATAGTTCATAGCGCCTCTCCATTTCGCTTACTACTTTTTTCAATGCTTGCGATGCTTTTTTTGCATTTGTTACAACTGGAGCAAGCAAATGCGGCACCCCATTATAAACATTCAATTCGACCATTTTTGGATCAATCATCATTAGCTTTACTTCATGCGGTTTTGCACGCATTAAAATACTTGTGATAATGCCGTTTATACATACACTTTTACCGCTTCCTGTGGCTCCGGCAACAAGTAAATGCGGCATTTTATTCAATTCTGCCATCACAGCTTCACCAGTAATGTCTCTGCCAAGTCCGATTAAAAGCTTGGAATCGGATCTCTCATTTGTTTTGTTCTCGATAACTTCCCTTAATGAGACCATGGCAACTTCAGAGTTTGGCACCTCAATACCAATCGCTGATTTACCTGGAATCGGCGCTTCAATTCGAATGTCTTTTGCTGCAAGAGCGAGTGCTAAGTCATCACTTAAGCTTACAATCTTGCTTACCTTTACACCGATGTCTGGGTGAACTTCATATTTTGTCACGGCTGGTCCAAGGTGCACTTGTGTTACTCTTGCTTTTACGCCAAAGCTTTGGAAGGTTCGCTCTAGCTTCGCAGCATTGTCATGAATAAGTTTGTATTCGCCGCTTTGATCAGTCTGATTAGGAAACTTTAATAGCTTCATTGGCGGCAGTTTATAATCCTTATTTTCAACTTCTGTGAAGGTGATTGGCGGCACGCTTTCATCCGGTTCCTTTCCAGTTGTTTGCTCACCTTGCGGCTGACGATTTTCAGCTATATCCTGATCTTCATCTCGATAGGCTTTTTGCGCAAAACTTGAAATAATCGGTTCAGGCGTGTTTTCTTCTTCAATTGAATCAGAAGCTGAATTAATTTTAATCTCTGGCTGTGTATCTTCCTGCTTAGTCTCTTTTTTCGCTCTTGAAGATTTTTTTCTGCCTTTGTTCTGCTTATATTCACTCATCCATTCTTTCACATCGTTAATAAACGCAGACCATTGAGATTTTATAAACTCCCATATTGCAAGAAAGACTTTGCCAAAAGCTTGGCCGAAGGTTTTTCCGGTCAGAAGAATAAATCCTATCACTATAAGGAGGAAGGCAATAATCTTTGATCCGGTTTCATCAAATAAGAAATAAAACAGAGCAAACATCACTGCACCGAACATTCCTCCGCCAAGGTCAGTGGTACTCGTTTCTCCGCTTACTTCCATCCAATAAAGCTGCCATGTATTTCCGATTACACTCGGATTGGAAAATGTCCCTCCGTTTGAGAGGAGCTGAAATAAAGTTACATGACTGAGCAGCAGAAAGGAGCTTATTATAAAATACAGTCCAATCAATTTCGTATGAAATAGATCTGGCTGCTGCCGCTTCCACATAATGTAGCCCGCATATATTGCCAGGCCTATCAGGCAGAGCATATACCATTCACCCATAAAAAACCGGAAAAATAATACGGTCGCTTCTCCGACAGCACCTAAGCGCGCGATGGAAATAACCGCTAAGGCAATCAACGCGAGTGCAAAAAGCTCATATTTTAATGTTTTCTTTAAATGTTCCTTTTTTCTCGTCTTTCTTTTCTTTTTTTTAGCCATCCTATCACCTATCTACTTTTCTAATAACAGCCTCATGCCAATAAAGTGAAGCCTACATCAGTTGGTTTTTTTCTTCATCCCATAGAGCACGGGTGATTTAGTCTGAGTCCTGTTTATCGGGCTTTTACATGCAGTTATCCCCTAATCCTCTTTGATTTATTGATGTGAGGGTCATACTGCCCGTTAATTTGGGATAAAATTATGTATGAAAGAAGAGAGCAGCCGTCTTGGCTGCTCCAGTTTGTACTACCATTATAGCATATTAACACTCACTTACCGTTAAGATAAGGTAATTTTTGTTCCCGGACTATAAGTTTCGTTCATAAAGTCATTAGGGTTGCTGCTCATAACTTGCAAAATGATGCATTCTGCCCCACTGACTATTTCCACTAAGAGCGGTATACCATGATGATTGATAATCTTTTGTTTTTCATATTCCTGTGATTCAGACTGATATACTAAATCATACGGCATAGTTGTATATAAAATCATTGGATTAGTCCTTCTTTTTCATCTTTGTTTATTTCGATTAAATCCATGAGCTTTTTCATTGCTGGACCTACTCCTCCAACCTCATTGATCAGTCCGTATTCAACTGCATCCGCTCCTATTACATTTGTTCCTATATCCCTTGTCAAATTTCCTTTTGCAAACATTAAATCTTTAAATTTTTCCTCAGAAACATCTGAATGCTTCGTAACAAAATTAATGACGCGCTCCTGCATTTTATCTAAATACTCAAAAGTTTGCGGAACGCCTATGACCAATCCTGTTAATCTAATCGGATGGATGGTCATCGTTGCAGTTTCAGCAATAAAGGAGTAATTACATGATACGGCAATTGGGACACCGATGGAATGGCCTCCTCCTAATACGATCGATACGGTTGGCTTAGAGAGGGAAGCCAGCATTTCTGAAATCGCAAGTCCTGCTTCAACATCCCCGCCTACCGTATTCAATATGACAAGCAAGCCTTCAATTTTAGGATTCTGCTCAATTGCAACAATTTGTGGAATAAGATGTTCATATTTAGTTGTTTTATTTTGCGGCGGCAATTGAAGATGTCCCTCTACCTGCCCCACTATCGTTAAGCAATGTATTTTTGAATCCTGTGATAATTGAGGAACATTCGTTTGTCCAAGCTGCTGTATTTTCTCCATTAAAGGTGTTTGCTTTTCAGTTTCTTTAGGCTGCTCCTGTTCGTTTTCGTTCGAATACATTTCTTTATCCATGCTCTTTTCTCCCTTCCAGCTATATACGTTTAGTATGAGCTCTGGAGAGATTTTCATTCCTTTGCCATTTTGTCACACAAAAAAGAATGCCTCAAGGCTCACCTTGGGCATTCTTCGTTTATGCTTCCATTATTATCGGTAAAATCATTGGTCTACGTTTTGTTTTATCAAACAAATATTGATTCAATCCATCCCTCATATCCTGCTTAATTCCAGACCAGTCAAATGCTTCATTCGCTAATTTGTTCTCTACAATTTCCTTAACTAATTTAGTTGCTTCTATGAGCAGCTGCTCAGATTCACGAACATAAACAAAGCCTCTTGTGATTATTTCTGGCCCAGCTGAGATTGTTTTTTCTTTTTTATTGAGTGTAACTACGACTAATAAGATTCCATCTTGGGAAAGAAGTTTCCTGTCCCTAAGAACGATATTACCTACATCGCCTACTCCGCTACCATCAATCAATATATGGCCAGCAGGTATTTTTCCTGCAGGACGCATTTCACCCTCTTTAATTTCTGCCACTTCACCTTTATCAGGAATAAAGATGTTTTTATCGTCAATTCCGCACTCTTTCGCAATATTTGCATGAGCTTTTAACATGCGGTACTCCCCATGCACAGGGATAAAGAATTTTGGGTTCATTAAATTAATCATGAACTTAAGTTCTTCTTGACTGCCATGACTGGAAGTATTGAACGTGCCTTTTCCTGAAATCACATAGGCTCCGCTTCGGAAAAGCAAGTCTACTGTCTTGGATAAATATACTTCTGTCCCTCTGAGCGGTGAGGATGCAAAAAGGACATGGTCGCCTTTTTTTATATTCACTTGACGGTGGTTTTGCTTTGCCATCTTTTGCAGTGCGTCTATTGGTTCCCCTTGCGAACCTGTGATCAACACAACGATTTCGTCATCAGCATATTCGCCTATGTCTGCTACCGGAATGATTAACTCTTCGTGAACAGTTAAATAGCCGAGCTTCAAGGCTATATCATAATTCTTTTGTAAGCTTTTACCCACTACAGCGACTTTTCGTCCAGCTTCAAAAGCAGCATCAAAAATATGCTGAATGCGAATAATATCGGAAGCAAATGTCGCTGCAATAACTCGTCCAGGAGCATGGTCAAGCGCTTGAGTTAAAGACTTCCTTACATTTACTTCAGAATTTGTATATCCTGGTTTCTCTGCTTCCGTGCTATCTGACAATAGGCAAAGGACACCTTCTTCACCGATTCTTGCCATTTTACCGACTTCAGCTTTGTAGAGACTGTCGGCTGCTTGGTCAAATTTAAAGTCCCCTGTATGGACAATTACACCTTCTGATGTATGAATACAGATGCCGACACTGTCCGGGATATTATGATTCGTTCTAAAAAATGATACTTCCGCAGCGCCAAACTGAAATCTCGTATCACTATGTATTTCAACAAGATCCGCCTTATCTTTAAAATCCTGTTCTTTCATTTTTGACTTTGCTAATGCCAGCGTTAGTTTAGTTCCGTACACAGGAACATTCAACTGCCTTAAAATATAGGATAATCCGCCAATATGATCATCATGACCATGCGTTAAAAAAATCCCTTGCACTCGTTCCTTTTGTTGTACTAAATAAGTAATATCAGGAATCACCGTGTCAATTCCTAGCATTTCATTTTCAGGGGACATTAAACCTGCATCGATCACATAAATATCTTCATCTACCTCGACAATATGCATGTTTTTCCCAAGTTCTCCTACCCCACCTAATGCTGTCAGCTTGATGCTCTCGTTCTGTCTCTTCACTTATGCTTCCTCCTAAATATCTTTGGCCCGATCAAAATCAGTTATCACCATTATACTTGAACTTTGAAATTGATGACAACCAAATTTATGCATTTATCCGGTTTATAGTGGAAGGATGTCCAAGTTCGTCCACTCTTCACCTGTGTAATAAGTACTAATTTATGTATTATTATTTTAAATGGGCTATTAAAATGCTCATATATTCGTAAATTCATCCATAAAATTATAAGCCTTAAGTCATTAAAATATATAACTCTATTCTTTATAAAAACAGCGCCAAGAAGGGATCACTCATCACCTCTTGGCGCTTCTACTAAAGTTTTTCGGTTATTTTAGCAAATCTATAAGTGCTTTTCTTTCACTTTCAGTTAAAGGCACCATCGGCAAACGTACAGATCCGACGTCCAAGCCTTTTAACTGAAGTGCTGTTTTAACTGGCCCCGGACTTGGTGCCGCAAACAAGCCTTCCATCACTGGCAATATCTCCTGATGCTTAATAGCTGCCGCTTGATAATTGCCGTTCAAGTAGGATTGAATCATTTCTTGTATTTCATTGCCAATAATATGTGATGCAACAGAAACAACGCCTACACCACCAATAGCCATTACAGGAAGTGCAATTCCGTCATCACCGCTATAAAGCATGAATTGGTCATCTGTTTCTGCAATGATCTTAGTCATCGCATTTAAGTCACCACTTGCCTCTTTAACAGCTACGATATTTTCAACCTTTGAAAGTTCAATGATCGTTTCAGGTGCTATATTAACTGCAGAACGACCCGGGATATTATATAGCATCACTGGTAAGCTTGTGCTTTCCGCAATCGCTTTAAAATGCTGGTATAAGCCTGTTTGATTCGGTTTATTATAGTATGGCGTTACTAGCATGATCGCATCAACACCGATCTCTTCTGCCTTTTTCGTCAGCTCGATTGATGCGTAAGTGTTATTGCTGCCTGTACCTGCAATGACAGGTACACGCTTGTCTGCTACCTTGACAACATGCCGAAACAGTGCAATTTTTTCCTCTTTTGTCAAAGTAGGCGATTCGCCTGTCGTACCAGCAACGACAAGTGAGTCGGTCCCATTTTCAATTAAATGATTAATTACCTGTGTTGTTTTTGCGAAATCAATATGACCGTTTATATCAAATGGCGTAACCATCGCCGTAGAAACCCTTCCGAATAATACCATTTTAACACCTCATTTTAAATATCCGTTCGCTTAATCTCCAATAATTCTTTTTCTAAATGAAAAGCATCATGCAAGGCATTGACTGCTTTCGGCAAATCCTTCTGTTCTACTAATACCCAGATTGTCGTATGGCTATCAGCAGATTGCATAATTCTTATGCCCTGCTCTGATAAAGCTGTTACAATCTTTGATGCAACTCCTGGAACTCCTTGCATTCCAGCGCCGACCACTGATACTTTAGCACAAGCTCTCTCGACTTTAGGCTGATGTCCAAGCTTGTTTAAAATACTAACTGCTTTATCAGTCATTTCTTCAGTAACTGTGTAATTTACGCCATTCGGATAAATGTTGATAAAATCAACACTGATACCTTCGTTAGCCATTGCCTTAAATACTTCTGATTGCAAATCATATTGATTTTCTTTTGCTAATACTTTAATTTGCGAAATATTTGCTACGTGAGCAATGCCAGTTACTGGTCGTTCTTTAATATCGGCTCCGCGATTATGCTTTGTTATAGTTGTAACTAGTGTGCCTAATCCATCAGTATATGTTGAACGAATTCTAATTGGTATCTTTGCCTGCATGGCAATTTCAACAGCTCTTGGATGAATGACTTTTGCTCCTTGGTAAGCCATATTACATACTTCAGTATAAGTAACAACATTTAGCGGACGAGCATTCTCAGCAATCCTTGGATCAGCTGTCATAATTCCTTCGACATCCGTAAATATATCAATCCACTCAGCATTTAAAGCTGAGCCTAATGCTGCCGCAGAAGTGTCACTTCCACCTCTTCCAATCGTTGTTATATCCCCGTTTCTAGCCGAACCTTGGAAGCCAGCAACGACGACCACTTCGCTTGACTCAAGTTCTTTTAATAAACGATCACATTTCATATCAATAATCTTTGCATTCATATGATCATGATTTGTTCTAAAACCTGCCTGTGCACCAGTTAAAGCAGTCGCTGAAATTTGATTTTCAAGCAGCATATTGGTGAATACAACACTGGAGATTATTTCTCCACAAGACAGGATCAAGTCGGTTTCTCGCTTATTTATTTTTGTATCTGGCAGACCAACTAGAGAAAGCAACGTATCCGTAGCATAAGGATCACCTTTTCTGCCCATAGCTGATACAACTACCACTACTTTAAAGCCTTCTGAAATAGCATGTTTTATATGCCTTAATGCATGATTGCGGCCTTCTTCATTTCGCACCGATGTGCCACCAAATTTTTGAACGACGATTTTCATTAAAACACCTCAAAAAGCTAATCTATTTTAAAAAACATACTGATTATTTTACTATACTTAATTTAACAAGACTTTCTGCAATTTGTACAGAGTTCCATGCTGCACCTTTAAGTAGATTATCAGAAACCACCCACATATGGAAACCTTTTTTCTCATCTAAATCATTGCGAATACGGCCAACAAATACATCATTTTTTCCTACACAATCAGCAGGCATCGGATATATTTGATTTTCAGGATCATCCTGCAGCACAATTCCTGGTCCCTCTTTCAATAAACCTTTAATTTCTTCAGAACTAACTCCTGATTTATTAATTTCGAAATAAACAGATTCCGAATGTCCAGTTGCTACTGGTAAGCGGACGCAAGTAGCAGCTACTGGCAATTCTGGTAAATGCATGATTTTTTTCGTTTCATTAATCATTTTCATTTCTTCAAACGTATATCCGTTATCTACAAACTTATCAATTTGTGGAATTGCATTGAAAGCAATTTGATAATGTTTTTTATCGCCTTTTACAGGCAGAACTTCAGGTTTGAATTCTTCATTGTTTAAAATCGCCTTTGTCTGACCATACATTTCTTCAATCGCTGCCTGACCGGAACCTGATACAGCTTGATAAGTAGAGACAATCACTTTATTCAAACCAAACGCTTTTCTTATTGGCTCAAGTGCTACGACCATTTGAATTGTCGAACAGTTAGGATTGGCAATAATACCGTTATGCTGATGAAGATCTTCCTCATTTACTTCAGGTACAACAAGCGGTGTGTTTTCGTCCATTCGGAACGCACTTGTATTATCTACTACAATTGCACCGCGTTTAACTGCTTCTGGTGCAAGTGCTTTTGATACGCTGCCACCAGCGCTAAATAATGCAATCTGAACACCTTCAAAGCTCTCCGGCTTCGCTTCCTGCAAAGTATAGGACTCGCCTTTATATAAAACCTTCTTTCCCGCAGAACGAGATGAAGATAATAATGTCAATTTTTTAATTGGAAAATTTCTATTCTCTAAAGTTTTTAAAATTTGTTCACCGACTGCACCAGTTGCTCCAACTACAGCTACATGGAAGCCTTTTGTCTCTGCCATATTATTTTCCCCTTCCGGCAACAATTTGATTTGCTAGTATAATATTCATCAGCTTGTCATGTTATCGCTCAAAAATGCAGCCAGAAAACGGCAATTGAAGTGCCGCTTACTGCTTGCATTTAAATTACTTACGTTTCAATCATCACTCACTGAAGTTTATAATATATTTTATCATATTCCCGCATTAAAAAATTAAAATTTGATAGAAAACTTGCATTCAGGTTACATTTTCGAAATGCCCTATTTTCATTATGCGATATTTTGAACTAGATTCCAAATTAAACAGTCATTCACTATAAAAATTAATTAAAATGCAATTTTCATCAAATTATTAATCACACGCCATCTTTATATCTTTCTACAATAACCGGCTGCAGCTGTTTACCTTCCATTGCCGAAATAATTGTATCTGATAAAGCGGTCATTCTTGCAACCATCGAATTGGGCTTTTTAATTGGATCATCCTGACCAAACGGGATAAAGTAAATATTCTTCGTTGCCATGAGTCTCATTAAATTAGCTCCGTTTAATCCGAGAGCATCGTTGGTTGAAATGCCGAGAACTACAGGCATTTCATTGCGCAATGTTGCTTTTGCAGCCATTAAAACCGGAGAATCTGTCATGGCATTGGCGAACTTGCTCATTGAATTGCCTGTCAAAGGAGCAATAACCATACAATCCAATGGGATTTTTGGCCCGAGCGGTTCAGCCTTAACAATTGAATCAATCACTTTATTGCCAGTTAACTCTTCTATTCTTTTAATCCAATCCTCTCCATCACCGAATCTTGTGTTTGTGTTTTGCACCGTAAAGGTTACTACCGGAAGCACTTCAGCACCTGCAAGAACAAGTTTTTCTATTTCAGGGAAAACCGCATCATAAGTACAATGAGACCCTGTTAACCCGAAGCCAATTCTTTTTCCGTTTAAGCTCATCGCTTATTCCCCTTTCTGATTTCTCATATCTTCTGTAATGAGCTGCGCCAGCACATTAGCTAAAATACGTCCTGCTGTTTTTGGAGCAACGATTCCAGGAAGTCCAGGAGCTAAAAGTGCTTTTACCCCGCGTTTTTCAGCATAGCGAAAATCGGTGCCACCTGGTTTAGATGCCAAATCTATAATTAACGTGTGCACAGGCATCTTATTAATTACAGCGGCACTTACAATGGGATGAGGAATCGTATTTATGCAAATATCACTATCAACAACTGCAGATTGAATGTCCTTTAAATGAAAAGGCGTTAATCCCATTTCGGTAATGCGAGCAATATGCTCACTTTTTCTTGCTCCTACTTTCACCTTTGCACCTAGTGCATGGAACGCTCGAGCAATACTCATGCCTGTTCTGCCTAATCCTAAAACTGAAATATTTGATCCATGAATAGTAAAGTCAGTATGCTGAATTGCCATCATAATCGCACCCTCAACAGTCGGTATAGAGTTATAAATAGCCACATCATCCCGATCAAATAATTGAACGAGTTCACGATTGGCCAAACTTGCGATATTTGTTAAATAGGGAGGATTAATTCCTGTATAAATTTTGCAATGAGATGGTGTTTTCTTTAATATCTCTTCATCTATTGTTACTTTTTCATTAGAAAAAATTGTATCAATTTGACCTTCTGGTCCTGCACCGGGTACTGGTAAAATAATTGAGTCTATGCAAGAAAAGTCTACTTCATCGATTTTTTCCTTCACCGCACCGGAAAAGGCATGGTCTAACTGCTCGAAGCCTATTAATGACAGCTTTGCATCGAGTTCAGTTAATTTACGAATCACTTCCAGCTGCCTTGCATCTCCGCCGATAACTGCAATTTGTAATCCTGTCAGCATGCAACACTCACCTTCTTTTAAAGAATCATATACGATTCTTTTACTAAACTACTCCAACATCTTATGTCTCGTAAGCAAAATAGGTGAGTTTTCCCACTAAGAATGGACGAGGGTGTGAAAAATTATTTTCTCTTTCGATTCGTCATACAGTGCAGCGTTAATCATTAGCAGTATGTATTTTTTCAGTACCTAATGATTTGTCTTTGTCCCATGCACCTACAAATAAAAAAAGAAAGAAGAAACGGTTTTCGTTTCTTCTTTCTCACAGTCTGTAGAAAAACTCATCGCAAAAATAAAAAGAAAGGGTTTAGGTTCTCCGAGGACTTACCGCTCGCTTTTTAGCTGTCTTTTTCTTCAGGTATGTCAATCATTATCATGTCTGAACCAATTTTACTTATATGATTCCACGAAACTCTGATTTCATCACTGTGCTTTCGGAAGCCGAACCATTTGAGCGTAGGAATAAGCAATGCTTGTATTTGTCCATTTTTCTCATTTATTTCTAAATCTGTTTGCCCTAGAACTCCGAGCTTTTCTGCACGCTTGACATCAACGATTTCTTTTCCGCTCAACTCACTTAAACGCAATGGACTCCACTCCTTATGATAACTAGTTTATATATATCTATAATGATAGCCCCCATTTTAGAATCAAGTTAAGCAATTTGTCCCCAAACTTCTAAAGGACAAAAAGAGGATCTATTATTAAAATAGAATCCTCTTTTTACAGTTATTATAAGTTTTTTGGCAATTCTCCATCAGGGCTGATCAATGCTATTGAGAAATTATCAGTAAACACGTTATTTGCCATTTCGTTAACAGCATCTTTCGTCACTTTATCGATATCCTCTACAATTTCATCTAGCGAGCGGTGTTCGCCTAATAAAAGCTCATTTTTGCCGTTGCGGCTCATTCGGCTGTTTGTGCTTTCAAGGCTAAGCATGAGACTTCCTTTCAATTGTTCCTTACTATTGTTTAGTTCCTTATCAGTGATACCATCCTGTTTTAATACCTTCAGTGTATTTTGAATCGTATCATAAAGGACATCTAATTGTTTTGCACCAGTGCCTCCATAGAGCGTAACGATACCTGTATCCTGGAAGGCTGAGTGATAAGAAAACACCGAATAGGCAAGTCCTTTATCTTCCCTGACATCTTGAAACAGGCGGCTGCTCATACTTCCGCCTAAAACATTATTTAATACAATCAAATTGTACATATCATCATGACCTACAGGCAAACCTTGATAGCCTAAACATAGATGAGCTTGTTCTGTTTCTTTTTTTCTTGCCACTTTATTCGTGTGGAAGCTTGGTTTGTGATTAGATTTTTCCTGTTTTCCAGCTGTATATGAACCAAAGAGCTTATCGACATCATTAATAAATGAATCTGGCACATTCCCTGCAATTGAGATAACAATATTCTCTGGTATGTAATGATTGTGCATATATTCTCTTAGCGTATCTCCGCTAAATGTAGCTAAAGTTTCTTCCGTTCCTAAAATAGGATAGCCTAATGCATGGTTCTCATAAATAGCTTTGCTTAGCAAGTCATGAACGATATCATCAGGCGTATCTTCATACATTTTAATTTCCTCATACACTACGTTCTTCTCTTTATTCAATTCCTCTGTAACAAAGGATGAATTGAAAAACATATCTGACAGCACATCTAATGCAAAATTGGCATGTGTATCAAGGACCTTTGCGTAATAACAAGTGTATTCCTTTGAAGTAAAGGCATTAACTTGACCGCCAATACTATCAAAGGATTCCGCAATCTCTCTTGCTGTTCTAGTTTTTGTTCCCTTAAAGAACATATGCTCCAAAAAATGAGAAATCCCATTATTTTTTGCATCTTCATTTCTAGAGCCCGTTCCAATCCAAACTCCAATTGCTACAGAGCGTACAGTAGGAATATTTTCCAATACTACTCTTACCCCGTTTTGACATGTATATCTTTTTATCAAGCATGCTCCTCCTGTTCTATTGCAAGCTGTATGTACGTGAGCTTGCTTTATGCTCATTAATGAAAAACCGCCGAATACTTTGGAGGTTATCTTTAGTGTATACCATTATTGTTATTTTTTCCAAAGTCATGTTTATTATTTTTTGTGGCATTGTCTATTACACGATCCTCTGATAACAGCCTAGACACAGTAACAATTTGTAAATTTTTATCTTTGATACCTTGTATTAATTGATCCATTGCCTGTGCCGTTGACGCAGTTGGATGCATTAAAATCATCGAGCCGTTGTCAACTTTGTTTAAAACTCTGTTTAACAAAACATCCGGCGAAGGCTTTTGCCAATCAATTGTATCAACTGTCCACATAACAGTGCCAAGATTCTCTTCAGCTGCAATTTGTACCGTCTGATTGCGGTAGCTTCCGCTAGGTGGTGCAAACCACTCCACATCTTTTTCAGTTGTTGCCTCAATGACTTCATTTGTTTTTCTAATTTCTTCTCTTGATTTTTGCGCTGAAATCACTTTCATATCCGGATGAGTATAAGAGTGATTGCCCACTTCATGTCCTGCCGATACAATCATTTTGGCTAATTCCGGATTGTTTTGCGTCCATCTTCCTTCTAAAAAAAAGCTTGCTGAAACATTATGTGCTTTTAATGTAGCAAGCATATCAGGCAGAAATTCGTTCCCCCAGGCTACATTTATAATAAAACTTACCATCGGCTTATCCGGATGCCCCCGATAAATTGGGCTCGGAGATAAATCACTCAAATGAACATTAGGCTTCACCTGATGATAAACAAGTTTACTTTCATCAAACTTTTTACCTTTTTTCATTTTCTTATATGATTCATCTATATCGACCTGTAAGCCGTTAAGTCCTGGTATCGCCTTCCATACACGGTCAATCACTGCATCTTGTGCAGGAATTTCGTATTCCGGCGCCTTTTCGCTAATTTCGTTATATAATGCATCTACCTTTTTATCTACTGTCACCGATTCTGACATTAGCATAGATAAATATTGGCTTGTAAGTGGATTGTATACAATTAAAAAACCGCACGCTACCATTAAAAATAAATGAATAAGCTTTTTCATCAATTAAGCCTCCTTCATATACAGATTATGAAGGTTCGGGACAAGGTAGAACATATGAAAAAACTTATTCATATTTTTAGCTAACTATGTAAAAAGCCAGGGGACCCCCTGACTTTCATTGCCTACGATTAAACATAGGTATATTATTTTTCTGCTTTTTCTTTTTGTTCACGCTGCTCTTTTAAAACAGCCTTTCTCGAAAGGTTGACACGTCCTTGCTTGTCGATCTCCGTTACTTTAACAAGTAATTCATCACCAATCGAAACGACATCTTCCACCTTACCGATCCTCTCTTCAGCAAGTTCAGAAATGTGAACTAGGCCATCTTTACCATTGAAAATTTCAACGAAAGCACCGAATTTTTCAATACGCTTAACTTTTCCTAAATACATTTGTCCGACTTCTACTTCACGAACAATATCTTCAATGATTTTCTTCGCTTTTTGGTTCATTTCTTCATCAACAGATGAAATGAATACTGTTCCATCTTGCTCGATGTCAATTTTCACGCCAGTTTCTTCAATGATTTTATTGATTTGTTTACCGCTTGGTCCAATAACGTCACGAATTTTATCTGGATTAATAGACATCATTAAGATTTTCGGAGCATATTGAGAAAGCTGTTTACTTGGTGCATCAATCGTAGCAAGCATTGAATCAAGGATTTGCATACGTCCCGTTTTCGCTTGCTGTAAAGCTTCTTCTAAAATTTCACGAGATAAGCCCTCGATTTTTATATCCATTTGCAGGGCAGTAACACCTTTAGCTGTACCTGCTACTTTAAAATCCATATCTCCTAAATGATCTTCCATGCCTTGAATATCAGTTAAGATTGAATAGTAATCACCAGTTTTAATTAGACCCATAGCAATTCCTGCAACTGGTGCTTTAATTGGAACACCTGCATGCATCATCGCAAGCGTACTGGCACAAATACTCGCTTGAGAAGTAGACCCGTTTGATTCAAGCACCTCAGATACTAGGCGGATGGTATACGGAAAATCCTTTTCTGAAGGAATAATCGGCTCTAACGCGCGTTCTCCAAGTGCACCGTGTCCAATTTCACGACGGCCTGGGCCTCTCATTGGACCAGTTTCACCTACACTAAAGTTAGGGAAATTATAATGATGCATAAAGCGTTTTTCTTCTTCGATGCCAAGCCCATCAAGGATTTGCACATCACCAAGTGCACCTAAAGTACAAATGCTTAGCGCCTGTGTTTGACCGCGAGTGAATAATCCGGATCCATGTGTACGCGGAAGAAGGCCTACTTCGGAATATAGCGGACGAATGATGTCTAAACCACGACCATCCGGACGAACTTTATCCTCGGTAATCAAGCGGCGAACTTCGCCTTTAACAATTTTATCAAGCACTTGCTTCACTTGTTTAGTTAAATCTTCATCTGCTTCCTGCTCTTCATAATGAGCAAGCACTTTATCTTTTACTGCTTTAATAGCCGCTTCACGCGCATGTTTTTCCTGAACTTGAATGGCAGGAATCATATCATTTTCACACATACCACGAACTTCAGCTTCGATTTGGGCATCGATTTGATAGAGAACAATCTCCATCTTTTCTTTGCCGATTTCTTCTGCAATTTTTTCTTGGAAAGAAATTAAGCGTTTAATTTCTTCATGACCAAACATAATTGCTTCTAGCATTGTTTCTTCCGGCACCTCATCAGCACCAGCTTCTACCATGTTGATTGCATCTTTTGTCCCGGCTACAACCAAGTGGATATCACTTTTCTCCGCCTGATCTACTGACGGATTAATAATGAATGCACCATCAATCCTTCCAACAGTTACACCTGCAATAGGACCGCCGAATGGAATATCCGAAACGCTTAACGCAAGAGATGAGCCAAACATTGCTGCCATTTCAGAAGAGCAATCTTGATCAACACTCATGACCATGCTAACGACTTGAACATCGTTTCTAAAGCCATCTGCAAACAAAGGACGAATTGGACGGTCAATTAAACGGCTCGCCAATATTGCCTTCTCACTTGGACGTCCTTCACGCTTGATGAAGCCTCCTGGAATTTTCCCTACAGCATATAAGCGTTCCTCATAATTTACTGTTAAAGGAAAGAAATCTAAATTTTTCGGTTCCTTTGATGCTGTCGCTGTACTTAACACAGCCGTATCGCCATAGCGAACCAATACAGCACCATTGGCTTGTTTAGCAAGCTGGCCAATCTCTACTGTCAGTTTGCGACCAGCCCAATCTATGCTATAGACATGCTTATCTTGTCCCATATTTGTACCCCTCTCTACCATTTCACTTACAAGGAAGGTATCCTTCCTAAATCATCTATCATTAAGAAAGCGCTGAAGCTAGCCATTTTCCCAACAAAGGTTTAAACGCTTATCTTAAAAAAGCAAAATGCTATTATTAATCAATTTTTAAATACCTCTATAGTATGCACAATTTTTCCAATATATAAAATAACAATACTTGCTTATGTATAGAAAAGATAATTTTAGGCTAATAAAAAAGCGGGAAAAAATCCCGCTTCTTTAAATAAGAAAACTTTTTCAAGCTTCTTATTATCGACGTAAACCAAGCTTATTGATTAACTCACGGTAACGTTGTACATCTTTGTTACGAAGATAAGTTAATAGGTTACGACGTTTACCTACCATTTTCAATAGACCACGACGTGAGTGGTGATCTTTCTTATGAGTACGTAAATGATCGTTCAAATTGTTGATTTCTTCTGTAAGGACAGCGATTTGAACTTCTGGAGATCCAGTGTCACTCTCATGAGTTCTGAACTCATTGATTAGTTCATTTTTACGTTCTTTAGTGATTGCCATCCGATTCACCTCCTAAAATTTCAATCCCCTGTTACTGAGCAAGCGTCGGTGACTCGACTTGCCAAGCAAAGGTTCATAAATCGATACGTTTATAAGAATACAACGATTTGCGACAAAATGCAAGACTAAACCTTGTTTTTTTCAAAATATTGCTGGGCTGACGCTTTATCCTTTGTAATTTGAGCAACCAGCTCCTCAATACCATTAAACTTTCGTTCGCTGCGCAAGTGCTGGTGCCATTCTACAATAACCTCTTCACCATAAATATCCTCGTCAAAATCAAAGATATTTACTTCTACAGAAGGCTTCTCCAAGTTGTCGTGAAATGTTGGTTTATACCCTAAATTACACACACCTTCACGCCACTCATTGCGAACGAAGATTTTAACCGCATATACACCAACTGGAGGAATGATAAAGGCAGCATTAGGCTGTACATTTGCAGTGGGAAATCCAAGCTTTCTGCCTCGCTGATCCCCCTGGACAACTATACCAGCCAAGGAATAGAATCGTCCAAGCAAAGCTGGAATATGTTCTACTTGACCATCACGAATATAGCGCCTAATGAGTGTGGAGCTGACTTTTTCCTCACCTTTTTTCAGCTTTGGAACAGTCGTATAAGTAAACTGATTACGTGAATGGTGCGGCAATGTCTCCATCGTACCCTTACCCATCCGACCATAGGAATAATCAAATCCAGCTGTTACATGCTTTACATTCAAATCAATAACATACTGATCGATAAATTCTTGTGGTAATAATTGAGCAAATTCCTTCGAAAAGTGGATGATAAATAAATAATCAATCCCTAATTGTGAAACGATTTTAATTTTTTCGTTGATTGGTGTAATATACTCTATTTCCCCTACATTTTTCCCTAGTACGACAGAAGGGTGCGGATCAAAAGTCATTACAGCACTTTTTAAACCTAAGCGGGCGGCTTCTTCCTTGGCTCTTAGCATAACTTTTTGATGTCCTAAATGAACGCCATCAAAAAAGCCGAGCGCCATTGATAATGGAGGAAGATCATCCTTGTTTAATTGATGGGGATGTTGAATCTTAATAACTTCCATGATGATTCACCTTTTTTTATTGTTTAGCAAAAGTGTTAAAAATGAACAAACACTCTAATGCTTCATAAATTAATCAATCGCTAGAACCTTTGTCGGCTTCATCAATCCAGGCTTGCTCGGATGATGAATATACAGTGCCAAGGCTTTATGATTTTCCGATTCAATCATAATCGGACCTTCAATCTCTTTTAATTGCTCAGGTATGCTAATAACAGCACCATTTTTTACTTTCTCTGCTACTTTATCATTTATTTGATATTTCGGCAAATGAGAAATCCCTAATTCTAGAGGCATAAGCACTTGATCCATTGATTCATCGACCATATGTTTTTCAATCTGTTCGAACGTGAAACAATCGTCTAATGAGAACGACGCCGACCTTGTTCTTATCAGTTCTGACATATGTGCCGGATAACCTAATGCCTGTCCAATCATAACAGCTAAGGTTCGAATATATGTCCCTTTACTGCAAGTGACGCGAAAGCGAAATTTGATTGTTTCACCTGTAAAGATTGCGCGGTCGTCAAGCAGCTGCAGCTCATATATATTGACTTTCCTTGTTGGCCTTTCCACTTCGATGCCCTGCCTTGCATACTCATACAGCTTTTTACCCCTTACCTTGACTGCGGAATACATCGGCGGAGTCTGTTCAATTGTTCCAACAAATGATTTAAGCACTGATTCAATTTGTTCTCTTGTGAATGATTGATTCACTTTCTTTTGTTCAACAATATCACCTGAAGCATCTTCAGTTGTCGTTGTCCACCCAAGTGTAACTTCCCCTTCATACTGCTTTCCTGCGTCTGTAATATACTCTGCAACTTTAGTTGCCCTTCCAATACAAATCGGCAGAACGCCAGTCACATCAGGATCCAATGTACCTGTATGACCAATTCTCTTCATTTTCAATATTTTGCGCAGCCTAAATACACAATCATGCGAAGTCATTCCCTTAGGCTTTAATAACGGGATAATTCCTTCCACAGGATAAACCTCCTATAAGAAAAGCGCAGGCACGTTGCTCATCACCGTACGAACTGGCAGGTCATCGATATTGAGATATAGGAAGGAGATACCTGTAGTTTGATTGGCGGTAGACGCCTGAGCTAGACATTATTCAAAATTAAACGATTTCTTTTTATTTTCAAGAATAGTGCAGACGCCTTACAAACTGTAAGGACATCGACAAAGCTATAGGAAACACGAAGTGCGTGTGCGATTTCATTTGACTAGTTGCTAGCGTGATGATTCGCAGTTGTTTGGTGGTAGACGCATTGGCTAAGACCCATTATAAATTTCTATACCAATGTGGGCGTCATAAAAAAGGATAGACATTAGTCTATCCTTCCAGCTTATTCATCTTTATCTTTTGACTGTTCTTCATCCTGTATTTGATGGAGCAATGATTCAATTCGATTTCCGTAATCAATCGATTCATCAAATTCAAATAGAATTTCCGGTGTTTTACGCAATCTGATCCTTTGACCAATTTCGGAACGGATAAAGCCTTTTGCTTTAGCCAATCCTCTAAGCGTATTTTCCCTTTGTTCTTCATCACCTAAAACAGAGATAAAAACAGTAGCCTGTTGAAGATCGCCTGTCACTTGTACATCGGTTACCGTTACAAAGCCAATGCGTGGGTCTTTGATTTTTCGGCCGATGATTTCACCAAGCTCTTTTTTCATTTGTTCTCCAACTCTGTTCGATCTAAGGCTCATTTTTTACACCTCTTTTTTAAAGCCATTCTATGTCAGTAATTGTCCGTTCAATTTCTGGAAATGAATCGATCAGCTTTAAAGCATTTTGCAATTCCAATTCTGTTGATTGCTTGGAAGAGGAGACTGCCACAATGGCAATCTTTGTTCTCTGCCAAGTATCTTGAAATTCAACCTCTGCTGCAGAAATATTGAACCTTTGTTTGAGACGAGACAAAATACGCTGTAGAACAGCCCGTTTTTCTTTTAATGAATGAGAATCATATATGATGCATTCACAGGCTGCTAGCCCAATAATCATTTACGCTCAATCTCTTCCATTACATAAGCTTCTATGACGTCGCCTTCCTTTACGTCATTATAGTTTTTAATTGTAATACCGCATTCGTATCCTGTTGCTACTTCCTTCGCATCGTCCTTGAAGCGTTTTAGCGCATCAATTTCTCCTTCGAAAATAACAACGCCATCACGAATCAGGCGAATTCCGCTGTCTCTCGTAATTTTACCTTCAGTAACATATGAGCCTGCGATCGTACCAATTTTAGAAACTTTAAACGTTTGGCGAACTTCAGCTTGCCCAATAATTTTCTCTTCAAATTCAGGGTCAAGCATCCCTTTCATTGCCAATTCGATTTCTTCAATTACGTTATAAATAATTCTATGCAGGCGGATATCAACATCTTCAGCATCTGCAGCACGCTTTGCATTGTTATCAGGTCGGACGTTGAATCCAATAACAATCGCATTAAATGCTGCCGCTAATGTAATATCTGATTCATTGATTGCTCCTGCACCAGTATGAAG
Source organism: Cytobacillus horneckiae (assembly GCF_002835735.1). Classification (GTDB taxonomy): domain Bacteria; phylum Bacillota; class Bacilli; order Bacillales; family Cytobacillaceae; genus Cytobacillus; species Cytobacillus horneckiae. Next base: position 75,322 of record NZ_PISD01000007.1, read on the forward strand.
AATTCGGACTTTAACACCTTCTACATCAATTTTATTTAATGCAGAAGTTAAAGCCTCAGCAGAACCTTGAACATCCGCTTTAACTACGATATTTAAGTCTTTCATTTCCCCTTGCTTCATATGTTCAAACAAATTATCCAAGCTTACTCTTGTTTTTTCAGAACGCTGTGCTTGAAGTGCCAATTGCGCTCTTGCTTCCCCTACTTGACGAGCTGTCTTTTCATCATCTAGGACGGCAAAACGATCTCCTGCTTGTGGAACTTCGTTTAAACCAGTGATTTCTACCGGTGTGGAAGGACCAGCCACTTTCACACGACGGCCAAGGTCATTTACCATTGCACGTACGCGGCCAAAAGTGTTACCTACAACAATTGGGTCACCAACTTTTAGAGTACCGTTTTGAACTAATAATGTTGCGACGGAGCCGCGGCCTTTGTCTAATTGTGCTTCGATAACTGTTCCAACTGCATTGCGGTTAGGATTTGCTTTATATTCCTCTACTTCACTTACAAGCAGGATCATTTCAAGCAGTTCATCTATTCCTTCCCCTTTAATAGCAGAAAGAGGTACAAAGATTGTTTCCCCGCCCCAAGCTTCTGGAATTAATCCGTGTTCCGTTAATTCCTGCATGACGCGATCAGGATTAGCGGCTTCTTTATCCATTTTATTGACTGCAACGATAATTGGTACCTCAGCTGCTTTCGCATGGTTAATCGCCTCAATTGTTTGTGGCATTACACCATCATCAGCTGCAACAACAAGGATAGTGATATCTGTGATTTTAGCACCACGTGCACGCATCGTTGTAAATGCAGCATGTCCTGGCGTATCTAGGAATGTAATTTTCTTGCCGTTATCTTCAACTTGATAAGCGCCAATATGCTGCGTAATTCCTCCGGCTTCACCGGCTGTTACTTTTGTATGTCTGATTGAATCCAGTAACGTCGTTTTACCATGGTCAACATGTCCCATGATTGTAACAACTGAAGGACGTTCAACTAATTCAGCATTATCATCTTCAGTGAAGTATACTTCTAAATCAGTTGTATCGATTGCGATTTCCTCTTCAACCTCAACGCCGTATTCTCCAGCGATAAGTTCGATTGAGTCTTTATCAAGGTCCTGGTTAATCGTAGCCATAACACCAAGCATGAATAGTTTTTTAATGATTTCTGACGGCTCACGATGAAGCTTCTTCGCTAGCTCCGCTACTGTTAAAGATTCTGTAAATGTAATTTTAGCTGGCAGCTCTTTTACTTTTTTAGGAGCAGGTGGCGCTGCTGGTGCTTGCTGCTGCTTCCCTTTATTTTTATTCTTATTATTTTTGTTTTTATTATTTTGATTAAAGCTGCCTTTATTATTCTTGTTAAAAGGCTTGTTTTGTCCGCCAGGCTTGTTGCCTGCTGGTTTAGCGTTTCCGCCTTTATTTGGAGCGGACGTTTTATCTCCAGCTTTTACATTTTTGTTACCACTGTTATTTGGCTGTTGATTTTGCTTTTGCGGTTGTTTATCTTCTTGTTTGTTGTAGATGCCGTCAAGCTTTGTAACTGCATCCGGTTCAATTGTTGTCATATGATTTGAAACCTCGATATTCATGTCTTTTAATTTGGTAATTACGTCTTTACTAGAAATGTTATGCTTCTTAGCATATTCGTAAACGCGTATTTTACTCATGTTTTCACCCCCGCTAGAATTAATCGAGCAACGTCAACAGCTTTTTTGCAAATCCATCATCTAATATTGCTACTACTACCCGCGCTTCCTTACCTATGGCATTACCTAGAACTTCACGGTTTTCAACAATTTTATAAGGAACTCGATATGATTTACATTTATCTGTCACTTTTTTTGCTGTATTAGCAGATGCATCTGCTGACAGCAAAATGAGCTTCGCTTTACCGTTTCTAATTTCCTTAACAGCAAGCTCTTCACCCGAAGTGATTTTCCGTGCCCGATTGGCCAAGCCAAGCAATGACATCCACTTATTCGTATTCATATGGAACGTCATTTCTCCTTCTCTATAAGCTGTAATAGCTCTTCATAAATCGAATCATCGATGGATACATCTAAATGATTTGCTAAAATATTTTTTTTCTTAGCAAGTAAAACGGCTTCCTTGCTTTTTGTGAGGTATGCACCGCGTCCCGATTTCTTGCCTGTTAAATCTACAGAAACTTCCCCTTCTTTAGAACGAACGATCCGAACAAGCTCCTTCTTAGGCATCATTTCACCTGTAGCCACACATTTGCGCAAAGGTATTTTTTTCCGTTGGTTCACCATCCATCACCCCTTATTCCTTATCTTCAGGGAATGTATATTCAACCTCTTGGTCCTCATCATCATCACTGAAGCTTAGAAGCGGCTCTTCATCACGAGGAAAGATTCCGGATTCTCTTGCTTCTGTTTCAGATTTTATGTCGATCTTCCATCCGGTTAATTTTGCAGCTAATCTAGCATTTTGACCACGTTTACCAATTGCCAATGACAATTGATAGTCAGGAACAATGACTGTAGTCGCCTTATCTTCTTCATTTACAATTACATCCAGTACTTTAGAAGGACTTAACGCATTTGCAACAAAGACAACAGGATCAGCAGACCACTTAACGATATCTATTTTTTCGCCTTTTAGTTCATTAACAACCGCTTGAACACGAGAACCTTTAGGTCCTACACAAGAACCGACTGGATCTACTTCAGGATTATCGGAATGAACAGAAATTTTTGATCTGTCTCCTGCTTCACGTGCAACTGACTTCAATTCAACAGTACCATCATAGATTTCCGGCACTTCAATTTCAAATAATCGTTTCAATAAACCAGGATGCGTTCTTGAAACAAATATTTGTGGTCCTTTAGTCGTTTTTTCAACCTTTGTTAAGAATACTTTAATTCTATCATGGGGACGATACTGCTCATTCGGCATTTGTTCGTTCACTGGTAAAATCGCTTCTATTTTCCCTAAGCTGACATAAATGAACTTCGGATCCTGGCGCTGAACAATACCGGTCATAATATCTTCTTCACGATCGATAAATTCAGAATAAATGATTCCTCTTTCAGCTTCCCGAACACGCTGTGTGACAACCTGCTTTGCTGTTTGTGCAGCAATACGGCCGAAATCCTTCGGTGTTACTTCCATTTCGACAATATCTTCTACTACATAATTAGGATTTATCTTTTGTGCATCTTCCACAGAAATTTCCAGTCTAGGATCAAACACTTCGTCCACAACTTCTTTGCGGGCAAATACTTTCATTGTTCCGCTGCCTAAATTTAAATCAATGCGTACATTCTGTGCTTGATTGAAGTTTCTGCGGTAGGCTGACACAAGAGCCGCTTCGATTGCTTCGATAATCACATCTCGTGAAATGCCTTTTTCTTTCTCAAGCAATACTAGAGCATCTAATAATTCACTGCTCATGAGATTTTTATCCCCCTTTAATTAAAATACAATTGGTACGTAAATATACTTCTCTTCTTATGAAAAAACCACGGCTAACCGTGCGTTGGCAATTTTACCATAAGGAATTTGAACTGTTTTCTTCCTGGTTTTTATCTGCATGTCAACAGTCACAGTTTTGCCATCAAATGCTGTTAAGACACCTTCAAAAGTTTTCTCACCATCAATCGGTTCATACGTTTTAATAAATACATTTTTGCCGACTGCTTTTACAAAATCCTGCTCTTTTTTAAGAGGGCGTTCTGCTCCCGGTGAAGAGACCTCAAGGAAATAGTTATACGGAATAGGATCAACTTCGTCAAGCTTTTCACTTAAACGCTCACTGACCATTCCACACTCCTCAATATCAACGCCAGAGTCCTTGTCAATAAAGACGCGAAGGAACCATTCTTTTCCTTCTTTGACGTATTCAATATCAACTAATTCCAGTTGAAGATCGCTTAATATAGGGGTGACTAATTGTTCCACCACTTCAGTCACTTTGCTCATCATATCCCTCCTTTTTCCATCATGTCTACATTCTGCTTAGTTGTCATTAATAGCAGCCACTTCATCATCAGGTGGCATGCTTTCTTATAGCATCTACCGGATATCCAATTTTACCAACAAATTCCGTGAACAAGACGAAAGAGTGGGTTTCCCCACTCTTGTTTGCGAAGTTATCCGTAGTATTTCCAATAAAACTATACCATAACCATTTTTTTAATGCAAATGGAATAGCTGTAAAAAGGATAACAGCAAGGCATTGCTCTCCTCTACACAAAGGTGTAAAGTGGGGCAAACTGAAAGGTGCTTTACTCTTTTGATAGATTGGCTTGGATCATCAGACAAGAAGCATTAATGAAGGGGGTTTCTGCGGCTTCAGTTATATATCGGTTTTATGTCAGTGTACATGCTCTTTTAGTGCCTTCACGGAGTTAAACGTATTATATCTCTGTGTACACCCTTATTTTTAGCCTCTTCACGGAGACTATATTTTTGTCTGTTAGGCCGCTCAGCTTCAGCCCCTTCACGAAGATAGATCACATATATCTCCGTAACCGTTTTTTACTTTAATTAGAAATACTGCGAACAAATCTTTTTTCTAAAGCTACATTTAATATAGGCAGGATTTTTCTAGCTGTTGAAAAAAATACGCAAACCGTGTTTTGAGCGCACACTAGAGAAATTTTAAAAAACAATGCACTTCCATCTTGATGAGGAAGCGCATTGTCCTTGACTTTTGCTCTATTACGAATAGTTTAAAATAAGCTTAGCTGATTTTGGTCTGGAAGAGCTTCCAGACAGCCATGATTATCGAGGTATTCGATAATTGTTTTAGATACTTTCCCTCGCTGCTGCAAATCTTCCTTCGATAAAAACTCGCCTTCTTCTCTAGCTTTAACAATGTTGAAAGCCGCGTTTGTGCCGAGACCTGGGATTGAATTAAATGGCGGTATTAAAGAGTTGCCGTCAATGATAAATTCATTGGCGCTAGACTGATATAAATCTACTTTCTTAAATGTATAGCCGCGCTCATTCATCTCCAACGCTAGTTCCATTACAGTTAATAAGTTTTTCTCTTTTGTTGAAGCATCTAGGCCTTTGCTATTGATTTCATCAATTTTTGCGCGAATGGCCTGTGCTCCCTTTACCATAGCGTCAATATCAAAATCCTCTGCACGAACCGTGAAGTAGGCAGCATAATACATGAGCGGGTGATGCACTTTGAAATAGGCAATCCTGACAGCCATTAATACATACGCCGCCGCATGGGCTTTCGGGAACATATATTTGATCTTTAAGCAGGAATCAATGTACCATTCAGGCACTTCATTCTTTCTCATTTCCGCTTCCATTTCCTCAGTCAGCCCTTTACCTTTACGGACCGATTCCATTATCTTAAACGCAAAAGCAGGTTCTAGACCCTGATAAATGAGGTAGACCATAATATCATCACGACAGCCAATTACTTCACTCAAGGTACAAATACTGTTATGGATAAGTTCTTGTGCATTTCCAAGCCATACATCCGTTCCATGCGAGAGTCCGGAAATTTGTACTAGCTCTGAAAAGGTTGTTGGTTTTGTATCCTCAAGCATTTGCCGCACGAAACGGGTACCAAATTCAGGAATCCCAAAGGTACCTGTTTTACACATGATTTGCTCTTCTGTTACACCAAGAGATTCTGTGCCGCTAAAGATCTTCATTACTTCTGGATCATCTGTCGGAATCGTTTTTGGATCAATTCCGCTTAAATCTTGAAGCATTCTAATAACAGTTGGATCATCGTGGCCAAGAATATCTAGTTTAAGGACATTATCATGAATAGAATGGAAATCAAAGTGGGTCGTTTTCCATTCTGAATTTCGGTCATCCGCAGGGAACTGTATCGGTGAAAAATCGTAAATATCCATATAATCTGGAACAACAATAATACCGCCTGGATGCTGACCAGTTGTTCGTTTTACACCAGTACACCCTGATGCCAGACGATCAATTTCCGCTCCTCTAATTTGCAGGTTGTTATCCTGCTGATATGCTTTCACATAACCATAAGCCGTTTTATCAGCGACCGTACCAATCGTACCGGCACGGTAAACATACTCCTCGCCAAACAGCACCTTTGTATAATTGTGCGCGCGCGGCTGATATTCACCAGAGAAGTTCAAATCTATATCGGGAACTTTGTCACCTTTAAATCCTAGGAACGTTTCAAACGGTATATCGTGTCCATCTTTACGATAGTGCTGTCCACAATTTGGACAGTCCTTATCAGGCAAATCAAAGCCTGATCCGACTGAGCCATCATTAAAGAATTCGGAATGCTTGCAATCTGGGCATACATAGTGCGGCGGCAATGGGTTCACCTCCGTGATTTCTGTCATAGTCGCAACTAATGACGAACCGACAGACCCCCTTGAGCCTACAAGATAGCCATCATTTAAAGATTTTTTTACGAGCTTATGTGAGATAAGATAAATAACTGCAAACCCATGGCCAATAATACTCTTTAATTCCTTTTCCAATCTAGCTTCAACAATTTCTGGAAGATCATCGCCATATATGCTTTTGGCCATATTGTAGCTCATAGAACGCATTTCTTCATCAGCGCCTTCAATTTTCGGCGTATAAAGATCGTCCTTAATTGGTTTTATGACATCTATCATATCAGCGATTTTATTAGTATTATCTACGACAATCTGCTTTGCTTTTTCCTTCCCCAGAAAAGAAAATGCATCGAGCATTTCATTGGTTGTTCTAAAATGGACATCAGGCAAGTTATGCCGATTGAGCGGATTGGCTCCACCTTGAGAATTGACTAGTATTTTACGGTGAATTTTATCGGTCGGATTTAAATAATGAACATTTCCCGTAGCTGCTACTGGAATTTCAAGCTTTTCTCCTAATTTAACTAGATTTGAAATAATTTCTTCTAATGCTTTTTCATCTCTTACAAGTTCAAGCTCCAATAGATGGGCATATACTTCTTTTGGCTGAACTTCAATGTAATCATAGAATGAAGCAATCTCCTCAACCTCTTCAGGTGATTTTTGCATCATTCCTTCAAACACTTCCCCTTTATCGCATGCCGATCCAATAAGAAGCCCTTCGCGATGCTTTTGCAATACTGAACGCGGGATTCTTGGGACGCGATAAAAATATTCGAGATGTGAAATTGAAACGAGTTTAAACAGATTTTTTAGACCTGCTTCAGTTTGGGCAAGGATGATGCAATGAGATGGCCTTGCACGTTGATACGCATTGCCTTGTCCCATATTGTCATTAAACTGGTCATGATATTCAATCCCAGCCTCTCCAGCATCCTTTAACATTTTCAATAATAAATAGCCTGTCGCTTCAGCATCGTAGATGGCACGGTGATGCTGTGTTAATTCAACATCAAACTTTTTCGCAAGCGTATTGAGACGATGATTTTTCATTTGAGGATACAAAAATCTGGCCAATTCCAGTGTATCAATTACTGGATTTGTTGCTTTACCTAAACCAATTTTCTTATAGCCAACATTTAAGAACCCCATATCAAAAGATGCATTATGGGCGACAAGAACACTATCTTCTGCCCAATCATAGAACTTCTTTAAAACATCTCCAACCTCAGGTGCATTCTCAACTAGGTCATCTGTAATGCCTGTCAAGTTTATCGTTGTTGCTGATAATGGATGATGAGGGTTTGCAAATGATTCAAAGCGGTCTATAATTTCACCGTCATAGATTTTGACTGCTGCAAGCTCAATAATCGTATCATAAACAGCTGATAACCCCGTTGTTTCAACATCAAATACAACATAAGTATCTTCTGTTACTTTTCTGTGTGCATCATTATAAGCAATGGGCACGCCATCATCAATAAGATTCGCCTCTACACCATATAATATTTTTACACCGTTTTTCTTTCCCGCATTGAATGCTTCAGGAAATGATTGTGCACCGGCATGGTCAGTAATGGCAATCGCCTTATGTCCCCACTTTTTCGCTTGAGCAACAAGTGAACTTACCGGGCTGACGGCATCCATCTGGCTCATTGGTGTGTGAAGATGCAGCTCAACTCTTTTCTCATCTTCAGGTGCCGTGTCCTTTCTTCCAATTGGCTTTATTTCATTTAGATCATTGCCAATCATTACGAGATCACGAACAAAAGTATCGTTTTGAATACTGCCCCGCACTTTAAGCCACATACCTTTATTTACGAGCTGGAAAAGTGCCGCATCCTCTTTATCCCTTGAAAACATTTTGACTAAAATTGAACTTGTATAGTCGGTAATTTTAAAAGTAAGTAGGGTTCTGCCGCTGCGAAGTTCTTTTGTTTCTGCAAAGAATACGTATCCTTCAATCGCTACTCTTCGTTCTTCATCAACGATATCTATTAATTTACGATAATCGGCATCGTCTTTAATTGTTAGCCCAACTGTAAGCGGACCTTGCAGCACAGGAGCATCATTATTTTCAGCTTCAAGCGCCTTCTTCTCCATCTCAATTGCTGCTTGTAATCCTCGTTCATGATCCTCTTTCCGCTTCGCTTCCAAAAACTTCTCATATTCTTCATTGGAAGCATCTGCAGAAACTTCTGTTTCAACCAATAATGAAGGGAAGCCAAATGCTTGAAAACTATTGGAAATTAATTCAGTATATTTATTTTTAATTGAACGGCCTTCCATATCATTTCTAACTGATATGATTAATTTATTCCCCTTCACTGTAGGAATTTGTTCATTTAATAACTTGAGCATTGGGGGAGATATCCCTTGTAGCTCTTTTATGCAATGATGCCAGTAATCTAAAACAAGCTGTTCATCATACTGTTGATCTGCCGCTGTTATCGTAAACGAGGTTCTGGCGATATGCGAGAACGTTTTTTCAAGCTGTGCAGAAAAACGATGCAGCACATTACATGGTAAAATTCGTTGCAACTTAAATATGAAATGCCATTTCTTTTCTTTTTTTTCAATTAACACTTTATCAATTTGTGCCTGTTCGAAATGTTGAACAACTGCATCTTCTGTTAGCTGCAGCTGCTGGAGCAAGAGCTGGAATCGTTCTTTCTTTCCACTTTCTTCACTCATCTACTCTCTCCTCCTTCAAAAAATTCTTCTTAGCGTGTCATGCGCATAAGCTCAGCGCCATAAGTATACCATCTGCCCGATTCCTGCCATAATTCTGCCGGCTGCAATGCCGGCATAAGCAATTCAACTGCGCCGATATTATCTAATTCTTCTCTCACAATTTTTTCAATATTATGTAACACTCTTTTAGCCATCGGAAGATAGCTATAAACCCCGCTTGCATTCTGTCTCACATAGCCCGCTCTTAATAATAACTGATGGCTTCTAATTTCTGCATCTGCCGGGTTTTCTCTTAGTGTAGGAATAAGCGTCATACTCTGTTTCATTTATAAGCACCCCTAATGATTGTTTTTCAATATCAAGGCTCAGGAGCCGACTTAAGAAAAAGAGAGCCCTGAGCCTTATCATATATTCATTTTATTGAATATAGCGAGTGTACCGTTATGCCTTTTACAGGAAGAATCTTTGAATATCATTCCAAGTAACTACGAGCATAAGCAGCATTAACAGCGCAAATCCTATAAAGTGAACCATTCCTTCCTTTTGACGGTCAATCGGTTTCCCTCTAATTCCTTCAATCGCAAAGAACATGAGTCTGCCGCCATCTAGCGCAGGAATTGGTAAAAGGTTCATAATTCCAAGGTTAATGCTGAGAACGCCCGCCCATTTCATTAAGTAAAATATACCTGATTGAGCAACTGTGTCAACAGAAACATATATTCCTACCGGTCCTGAAAGTGCATCAATGGTAAATTGACCAGACAGAAGCTTACCGAGAATAATAAATATTTCTTTAGTCCAAAGATAAGTCTCTTCAGCACCATACACAACTGCCTTAAGTGGATTTTTCTCCATTGGACTATAAACACCTATGACACCAATATTTTCTCCATCTTCCACCTCTTGAACTTTAGGCGTGACAGGAATTGATAATTCCTCTCCGTTCCGTTCAATTTGAAAATCAAGTTCATTTTCAGGATTTTGGCGGATAATTTCAACTACATCCTGCCAGCTCGATATTTCTGCGCCTTCGACACTATGGACGATATCCCCTTCTTTTAATCCCGCATGAATGGCCGCACCATCCTCAGTTAACTGACCTAACTCAGGTTCATTTGAAGGCATCCCTTGTAAAATCGCAATGATGACAAATACAACGAAAGCGAGAACAAAGTTCATCATCGGACCTGCAAAGATGGCCATTGTTCTTTGCCATAATGTTTTGGAAGCAAATTGGCGGTCATACGGTGCAATGAGCGTCTCTGCCCCATCCTCAACAAGCACTGCACGACGATTAACAGGGAAGGTTTCAAGGCGATCCTCTTCCTCGCCTTCCACATAACCTTTGATGACGAGTTCATGCTCAATATCCGCATACTCGACTTCAACAATTCGTGCATTTGGGTGCTTATCCTTATTATTTAAAATAATTTTCTCTACTTCATTATTGCTGTTTAAAATCAGACCAATTCGATAACCCGGTTTAATTTCAACCATCTCAGGGTCTTCTCCAGCCATTCTTACATAACCGCCGATAGGTAATAACCGGATAGTATATAGAGTATCATTCTTCGTAAAAGAAAATACTTTTGGGCCCATGCCAATGGCAAACTCTCGGCATAATATTCCTGCTCTTTTAGCAAAGATTAAATGTCCTAATTCATGAAAAAAAACAAGTGCCCCAAAAATAATTATAAAGGCTATAACTGTACTCAAGATTTAACCACCTTTTTTCAGGTTTAATAAGAAAAGCGCAAGCATAGGCGATAAGAGGAGGTATGCGCTGGCGCTTGACATTTTTTCTAACTATAAAATTTTATACTTTCTTTGCCTTTTAGGAGAACTTGGTATTTGCTCGCCCCTAGCGGCAAATTTCCAAGTTTTATTTATGCGATAATAAGATTCTACTTCTTAATGTACAATTTAATTTAACTTTAACTTCCAAATCTGCTGAATAAAAAATCCTGATGCTATAGGAGTGAGTTAATATACTTTCTTGTTTCCTCATCAATTGCCTGTATATCTGATAATTCAGGATGCTTAATGGTTTGATGTCTTTCCAAGGCACTTTCTATTAAATCTTCAATCTTTAAAAAGGAGATTTTCCCTTCTAGGAATGCCGCCACCGCTGCTTCATTCGCTGCATTTAAAACTGCCGGCATAGAGCCTCCTGCTTTACCTGCTTCATAAGCAAATTTCAGGCAACGGAATCTCTCGAAATCCATTTCTTTAAAATGAAGCTTGCCTATCTGTGCTAGATTTAAACGATTAGCAGACGGGAGAGGCAGCCTGTCCGGATAAGTTAACGCATATTGAATTGGAACTCTCATATCCGGTGTACCTAACTGAGCAATGACACTGCTATCATGGAATTCCACCATTGAATGAATAATACTTTCATTATGTAGAAGAACATCAATTTTTTCATACGGCAATGAGAAAAGCCAATGCGCCTCTATTACTTCTAACCCTTTGTTCATCATCGATGCAGAATCAATCGTTATTTTTGCTCCCATCGACCAGTTTGGATGATTCAACGCTTCCGCAACTGTTACGTTTTCTAAATCAGCTCTTGACTGATCCCTAAAGCTGCCACCGGAAGCAGTCAATATGAGCCGGTCAATATTTTTTTCTTTCTCACCTTGTAGTGCTTGAAAGATAGCAGAATGCTCACTATCAACAGGCAATAACTGCACATTATTTTCCTTTGCAGCATCCATGACAAGATGTCCTGCTGTAACTAGTGTCTCTTTATTCGCAATTGCTATCGTTTTCTTGTCTTCAATCGCTTGAAGAGTCGGCTCTAATCCTACACGGCCAAGTACAGCATTTACAACAATGTCTGAGCGATGATAGACCGCTACTTCAGTCAGGCCAAGTTGTCCATATGTAAATGATATGCCTGGAAATTCAGCTTTAAGCATATCTGCTGAACTTTTTTCACCAACTGAGACTAGCTCAGGCTGAAAATCAATAATTATTTTTCGCGCCAAATCAATATTTCTTCCAACTGAAAAGGCAGCTAACTTAAATTCCTCTGGGTGCTCTTTAATAACATCTAAAGTTTGCGTCCCGATGGAACCTGATGCGCCCAATAAGCTTATATATTTCATATTATTCATCTCCTCAAAATCACAACACCACTAATTTAAAAATTCAAGCGAATCGCGTTGAACCTTTCATTTTGCATCAAACAAACTGTAATAAATGCAGCAGCGGCCAAACAAACAGCAAACTGTCAAACCGATCTAAAACACCGCCATGTCCAGGAAGAAGCTTCCCTGAATCCTTGACACCATAATGGCGTTTGAACGCAGATTCTGCTAAATCACCAATTTGTCCGAAAACAGATAGTACTATCGTAATGAGCGTAATTTGAAGAATAGATTCACCCAAGTCTGTTAGTAATCCAAACAAAATAGCAACAACTATAGCACAAACGACACCGCCTATGCTGCCTTCAACCGTTTTATTCGGGCTAATTTCCGGCCATAGCTTTCTTTTGCCAAGCGACTTGCCAACGAAGTATGCCCCTGAGTCTGTAGCCCAAATAATAAATAATGAATAAAAAATTAAAGTAAGTCCATTTTCAGCATCTCTTGTTTCGTAAAAATAATGAAAGCCCAGCCCTATATATATAATGGAAAGGAGCATAAAAGCGATATCATCATATGTAAAGCGATTTTTCGATACGACCGAATATGTAAGTAATAAGAGAACTCCGACAAGTAATATGTCTGTCTTGTCCATCTCTAGACTGCTAAAAATATTCTCATATTGCTCCACCGGCATAATTAACAGCCATAATATTAATAGTGAAAGAATGCCGGGAATTGAAAAAATATTCATTTTTTTCATTCTCAATAATTCATACAGTGCAACTGTGCCTAAAAAATAAGCAAGGAGCATAAGAGGCCACCCGCCAAATATAACTAGCGGGAGCAGTACGGCTACAAAAATAATCGCTGTAATAATTCTCTGTTTCATTCTAGTTCAACACCTTTATTAAACTCCTCCAAAACGTCGTTGACGCTTTTGGAATACTTCTACTGCCTCGACAAAATGCTCCTCGTTAAAATCAGGCCATAATACATCTGTAAACCAAAATTCAGAATATGCAAGCTGCCACAGCATAAAATTACTTAATCTAATTTCGCCACTTGTTCTTATAAGAAGGTCTGGATCATTCATTCCATTCGTCATTAAATAGGAGGAGAAGACCTCTTCAGTTAATTGTTCTTCATCTATTATACCACTCTTGCTGTCTGTTAAGACATGCTTAACAGCTTCAAGAATTTCCGCACGGCTGCCATAATTCATTGCAAAGTTTAGAACTAATCCATCGTTCTCTTTCGTTGCATCTATCGCTTTTTCAATTGCCGTTAAAGTAAATTTAGGTAATATTTCTTTATTCCCCATCATCCTTACTTGCACGTTTTCTTCAATTAATTCCGGCAAGAAAGTACCTAGAAACTCTTCAGGCAGTTTCATTAAAAAATCCACTTCCAATTTTGGTCTTTTCCAATTCTCAGTTGAAAAAGCGTACAATGTTAGTGTCTTTACGCCAAGTTTATTTGCAAATCTTGTTACTCTTCTTACAACCTTCATCCCTTCGTGGTGCCCTGCAACCCTCGGCAATGAGCGTTTACTAGCCCATCTGCCATTCCCATCCATTATGATAGCAACATGCGCAGGTATCGGCTGCTGCTTGAGTTTTTCGATTGTGTCTTGGAGATTGGAAGATTCGCTGTTATTCTTCCAAAGCTTCATTTTATCAAACATTTGTATACTCCTTTAAATAGGCTGCATTTATTCCTCTTTACGTATTTTTAATAAGGAGGCGTGTTGAAGCATGCCCGTCAACTATTAATGAACATAATTTCCATAAGTTCATTAAAAACAGTGTGATTCTAATCAGTTACTTTTCATTATAGGTAGAAAAAGCCAATCTATCAATAACTTTCCGTAAGCAAACGCTTAGCACCCATTCTCTAACTACTTTAAGCTGGATAGAAATTTTCCCAGTATATTAAACGATGATTGTTCAAAATCGCTTATTAATAAATTTCCCCTGCCTTTTTTAACTATTTTTCGCATGATAATATCATACCAAAAAAACAATGTGATAGCTTCAAAAAACATTTAAGTTAGTGATTAAAATTAGCTTTAACATCATTTTCACCTATAATAAAAGATTTCATATCAAAATGTCATGATTTATTAATAAAATGTTTTGCATGAAGAAAAAAGAATATAAAAGAATCATTCCATGCCGCTTCTTTACTGTCCCATATTGTAAAAAAACCCCCTATGTGTATAGAGGGTTTTTAAATATCAAACTCACACTTCAAGAATTTCTTTTTCTTTATCTTTTGTAATGCTATCAATTTTTGAAATATATTCATCTGTTGTTTTTTGGATATCATCGGAATATCCACGCAAGTCATCTTCGGTAATTTCGCCATTCTTTTCAAGCTTTTTCAAATCATCGTTACCATCACGACGAATGTTACGAACAGCAACTTTTGCTTCTTCTGATTCTTTTTTCACAACTTTAACAAGTTCCTTACGGCGCTCTTCAGTTAGTTGCGGAATCGATAAACGGATTAGGTTACCATCACTTGTTGGTGTTAAACCGATATCAGATTTCAGAATCGCTTTTTCAATATCTGCTAAAACAGTCTTATCATATGGTTGAATAACAAGTAAACGCGCTTCAGGAACAGATACACCAGCAAGCTGATTAATCGGTGTCGGTGCTCCATAGTAATCTACTGTGATTCTATCTAATAGTGATGCATTTGCTTTTCCAGCACGAATGCTTGCTAATTCGCGAGTATAAGCTTGAATTGCTTTAGTCATTCTTTCCTTTACGTTTGCAATGATCGTTTGTGGCATTAGTTTTTCCCCCTTACGATTGTTCCGATTGGCTCGCCCAATACAGCGCGGTTAATATTTCCCTGCTCCATAATAGAGAAGACAATTAGTGGTATATTATTATCCATACATAAAGAAGATGCAGTTGAATCCATTACTTGCAGACCCTCTTTTATCACATCTAAGTAAGATAATTCATCATATTTAACAGCATTTTTATCGATACGCGGATCAGCTGAATACACGCCATCTACGTTATTTTTAGCCATTAATATAACTTCTGCTTCAATTTCAGCTGCACGCAATGCAGCAGTAGTATCAGTTGAGAAATATGGATTTCCAGTGCCAGCCGCGAAGATTACCACTCGTTTTTTCTCGAGATGGCGTATCGCTTTTCTTCGAATATACGGTTCTGCAACCTGTCTCATTTCTATTGATGTTTGTACTCTCGTTTCAATGCCAAGCTGCTCAAGGCTGTCTTGCAGGGCCAAGGAATTCATAACAGTCGCAAGCATCCCCATATAATCTGCGTTTGCTCGGTCCATCCCCATCTCTTCTCCAATTTTACCACGCCAAATATTGCCTCCGCCAACTACAACAGCAACTTCAACGTCGAGTTCAGCTAAATCTTTCACTTGATTAGCAACTGATTTAATGACTGATGGGTTAATACCAAATCCTTGCTCTCCTGCTAAAGCCTCACCACTTAATTTTAAGACAACTCTTTTATATTTAGGGCTGCTCATAAGAACCTCCAAAAGTAAGATAAAAGCTGTCAGCATACCTATAAACTGGATATGCTGAAAGCTTATTTTACTATATTTCGATTTTTTCTTGAAAACAGGGAACACACTGTGTTCCCTGAAGGATAATCTATTTAGCTAAGATAAATTATTTTTTAACTTGGTTCATTACTTCTTCAGCGAAGTTATCTTCACGTTTTTCGATTCCTTCTCCAACTTCAAAACGAACGAACTCACGGATTTTTCCGCCTTTAGAAGCAACGAATTTACCCACTTTTTCATCTGGATTTTTAACGAAAGCTTGATCGTTTACACAAACATCTTCGAAATATTTGCTTAAGCGGCCTTCAACCATTTTTTCAACGATTTTTTCAGGTTTGCCTTCGTTTAATGCTTGTTGTTTAAGAACTTGACGCTCGCGTTCTACTTCTTCAGCAGAAACTTCGTCACGAGATACATATTTAGGGTTTAGTGCAGCGATATGCATAGAAACATCTTTAGCTGCTTCTTCATCAGTTGTTCCTTCAAGAACTGTAAGAACGCCAATACGTCCGCCCATGTGAAGGTATGCACCGAAAGCATCATTATCAGTTTTTGTTTTTATTTCAAAGCGACGAAGTGTAAGTTTTTCACCAATTTTAGCAATTGCAGAGTTGATATGAGTTTCAACAGTAGCACCATTGCTCATTGTTCCAGCTACAGCTTCTTCGATAGAAGCAGGCTTAGTGCTTAATAAGTGGTCAGCTAATTCTTGTACTAAAGTTTGGAAACCTTCGTTTTTCGCAACGAAATCAGTTTCTGAGTTTACTTCAAGAATTACCGCTTCATTGCCATCAACTTTAATTGTTGCTAAACCTTCAGCAGCAATACGATCGCCTTTTTTAGCAGCTTTTGCGATTCCTTTTTCACGAAGGAAGTCAATCGCTTTTTCCATATCACCGTCTACTTCTTGAAGTGCTTTTTTACAATCCATCATTCCAGCACCTGTTTTTTCACGTAATTCTTTTACCATTTGTGCAGTAATTGCCATTATGGAATCCTCCTTATAATCGAGTATGTAATGATCGTCTTCATCATTTTATTTTAGAAAAACTGGCGTTTGCCAAGCCTTTCGGTAAACTCAAGCGATATTTTACCTAGTATCCATATTATTAACCAGATCTATTCGCTTTAATGTAATAACAAAGTTCAGCATGTTGATTAGTTAATCAAAAACAAATTTTATTTTCACAGCAGCTTCGCCTATGAATACAAATTGTTTAGTTTTTCCTTTAAAAAAAGGTGATAAAGGGTGCTCCCTATTATCACCTTTTAAATTACGCTTTTCACTTACGCAGTTGTTACTTCTTCACCTTGTTTAGCTTCAAGAATAGCATCAGCCATTTTACCAGTTAAAAGTTTAACCGCACGAATCGCGTCGTCATTTGCAGGGATTACTACATCAATTTCATCAGGATCACAGTTAGTATCAACGATACCTACGATCGGGATGTTTAATTTATGTGCTTCTGCAACAGCAATGCGCTCTTTACGAGGATCAATGATAAATAATGCATCAGGAAGAGCTTTCATATCTTTGATTCCGCCTAAGAATTTCTCCAAGCGCTCTTGTTCTTTTTTCAATTGAACTACTTCTTTTTTAGGAAGCACTTCGAAAGTTCCATCTTCAGACATTCTTTCGATATCTTTTAAACGTGCAATACGTTTTTGGATTGTTTCAAAGTTTGTTAAAGTTCCGCCCAACCAACGTTGGTTAACATAGTACATACCAGAACGGATTGCTTCTTCTTTAACAGAATCTTGTGCTTGTTTTTTAGTTCCTACGAAAAGAACTGTTCCGCCGTTACCAGCAAGCTCTTTTACGAAGTTGTAAGCTTCCTCAACCTTTTTAACTGTTTTTTGAAGGTCGATGATGTAGATGCCGTTACGCTCTGTGAAAATATATTTTTTCATTTTTGGATTCCAACGGCGAGTTTGGTGTCCGAAATGTACACCAGCTTCAAGCAATTGTTTCATTGAAATTACTGACATGTGAATTTCCTCCTAATGGTTTTTAGTTTCCTCCGCTCACATCATCTTCAGCTGGTAACTGTATAACAGCACCATCCAGCTAAATCAATAAGCGTGTGTATTAACACCATTTGTTAATATAGCATATCTAGCGAATGTAGGCAAGTTTTTATGTTTAAATTTGCCGAAACTTTAATAGAAGTTCTATTTCTGTTTCGCCTTTATTCAATTTTTTTGCGATTTCAGTAATAGACAATCCTTCAGATTGTAAAAGAACAGCCTGATTTAATAAACTCGATTCTGTCACTTTATCGACAATTTTATCGGTAGATATTCCTTGATCTTGTCCGTTTTGATTTTCCCCATCCTTATCACTTCTTGTACTTTTCCTATAAGCATCAACTGCTTGCAATGTTTTTGCTTTATCTAAATTTATTTCAAAGGGAAGTTCTTCGTTCTTTGCCTCTTCAGCGAGTTCATCTTCAGCAGCATTGTCACGCGGCTTGATTCTATCTAGAAATGCATCATTTTCTTCTTTCATTTCAACCATAAAATGAGAAAGCATTTCCTCCATCATCTCAATGTTTCTTTCCTGTGTTTTCTCCGCCTCTAATAGCCGATTCTGCCTCAAATATAAAAGCAAAATCGCTGCAAACGCTAAAATATTTAATATAAGGCTTATAGTAAGTAAAAAGCTGCTCATCCTATCCCTCTATCCGTTGCCTTAAGCACAGTTGTTCGCTCCATTCGCTGCTTTAAAGCTTCATGAATTCCTTAAATTATGTATGTTTTCTTCCGCCGTTTTAGGTTTGATTAGTTTGTACATTAATCGCTTGTACGACAAACTCCCGATTGTAAAAAAAAGACTTTTACCTGCTTGTGCTTTTGTTTAAAATTTTTCGCATATTTCCCAAAATTAACTTTCACATGTGGATAAATCGAGCCATATACATATAAACACACGTTTTTATGCGATTGAATTTCGCCTTTTAAACGATTATGCTCATCCGTAAGCTTGCTGATTTGAGATAGGAGGTGTTGTTTCGTTGTTTTTTGTTTCATTAATAAATGTCTCTGCTTTTCAGATAGCCTGCCTGTTACAGAAGCGGCCTTATGGCTTTTTTCTTCAAGCTTAATTAATTTATTTATTAATACATTAAGCTTAATCAATTCCTCATTAATATCATTAAGCCTGGAACTTTC
This sequence comes from Cytobacillus horneckiae, assembly GCF_002835735.1. Lineage (GTDB taxonomy): Bacteria > Bacillota > Bacilli > Bacillales > Cytobacillaceae > Cytobacillus > Cytobacillus horneckiae. Next base: position 94,182 of record NZ_PISD01000007.1, read on the forward strand.
ATCTTGTACTTCAAGAAGATTAAATACAGTATTAGTAAATGAGTGATTGCCAGCATCTTTCACATGTATGCTCACTCTTGAAGAAAGAGAGCCACCGATCACAACAGCTTGATGCGAGAGGATACTTCCCTTCGCTTCTACGTCACTATGCAAAATAGACTTATGCACGTATACGTTTTCCCCGGCCTTTACGATTGCTTGATTTAAATAGTTCACATTAATGTTGCCTTTTGCTGTTATCAGGCCAGAATTCCCTCCTGATATTCCACCGCTTATAATAATATTTCCTTCTGCAAGCAGGGTTGAATTTTCGACCATCCCATATATCTTAATGTCACCTTCAGCTTCAATTTGGCAACCAGTTGAAACATTGCCCGTAATGATTACATTCCCATTAAACTGGAGCTTTCCATTTGCAGGAACAAGATCACCTTCAACTATGTGCACTGGATTAACCGATAAAAATTTATCAGTCAAACTTATTTCACCATCTATCAACGAAAAAAACTGCTGCTGATGACGAATAACATTTTTGCCAGGTTCGATTTTTAAATCCCCGCCTGGTTTAGGCCGAATGGTTTCACCATAAACATTCATCCCGTCAAATCCTGGTGTAGCAGGGATTACAGTTGCAATAATACTTCCGTTATCCACTTTAGATGTATATGAATCATTTAAGTAATTCAACCGATTTCTTCGTCCGCTTTGCTTGCTATATTCCTCCTTAACGAGATAGGCATCCATTCCATCTTTTGCAGGTATTCCTTCTGCAATCACAAGTGGAAAACACAATTTATTTGGAAAATCACATATCTCATTTATCAACTTATCGTTCAATCCGAAGGTAACCCCTTCCTCTTCTATGAACCTTATGAGATCAGCTTTTGAATATGCCTTTTCAGATTCAGGGATATTAAGCTTGTCCAACACAGCCTTCAGACAATCACTGGATACCTTTAAAGTAAAGATCCCCTTCATCACTTTTCCCCTCTTTTCCCAGAGCCATTGCCTAAATTACTTTTTCTAAAGAATTTTTCAGCTTAAAGATCGCCTTTGTATGTATTTGAGAGATTCTTGAAGTTGATAAGCTCATAACCTCTCCAATTTCTGTCAATGTTAATTCCTCTTTATAAAATAAGCTAATGACTAACTGCTCTTTTTCATTCAGCTGAGAAATTCGTTCGCTAAGTTCACTTATGATTTCTCCTTTAAGTAATTGCTTCTCAGGCTGTATTGCTTTATCATCCTGTATCACGAAAGAAAAATCATCATAATCATTATCAGCAGGTTTTTCATCAATTGAGAGAATATTAGCCATAAACTGTTCGTTCATAATTGAATAAACCTCTTTAACTGGCATATTCACTTCAAGTGCAATCTCATCTACAGTAACATTTCTCATATGCAGCTGTTCAAGTTTCTCAATCGCTGCCTCGACTTTTTTGGTTTTATCACGTGTGCTTCTTGAAAGCCAATCTTCTTTTCTTAGTCCGTCAAGAATCGCTCCTCTGACACGAAAAGATGCGTATGTATCAAATTTCAAATCCCGATTAGGATCATATTTTTCCAAAGCATCAAACAACCCGATCATTCCTAAACTTGTGAGTTCATCTCGTGCGACATTTTTCGGAAGGCCAACTGAAATACGCTGCACATGATAACTAACAAGAGGCATATATTTTTTCACAAGATAATTACCACAATCAGCATCTCTAGAACACACCCATTTATCCCATGCTTGTTCTTCTGTCACTTGTTGTATCATGCAGAATTCCGGCGGCAAACATCATTCCCTGTCTAATGTTATTGCTACAAGAAAAGATAGTTGCAGCCAGAAAGACACCTCCTTCAATGAATTATTTTTATCGGTTAAAATGAATCTAGGAAATTAGACTTCTATTAAAAGTATATCAAGAAAAATCGTCTGATTGATTATTTTTTCACCATACTTTATACCTATATTGATTTCCATTAAATATATTTTACATTTTGACTGACCGTTCTAATCATCAAAAGGCTGTTTTCAGGATTGAATTCTATTGTTCTGCCGCTGCTTCCACCGGTATCTTCGGCCACAATAGAGATTTCCAGTGAACTTAGAACCATTTTTACCGCTTCGATATTTCGGTTGCCGATTCTAATTAGGTCATTGCCTGATGTAAACTTAAACATTTGAGCCCCACCGGCTATTTTTGCCTGCAGGCAGGACCTTCTAGCACCATTTTGACTTAATACAATGGCCAAATGACGAATGCCTGTATCTGCAAATTTGGCTGGATTCAATTGGCCTGATTTGGCTAGTGAAGAGTTTGGAAGCATTATGTGAACAAGACCAGCTATTTTCCTGCCTTCATCATATAATACAATTCCGACACAAGAGCCTAAACCTGATGTTCTGATAATCTGGGGAGATTTCACAATATTCATATCAGCAATTCCGACTTTTACGATTTCCATCATTTCGCTCATTTATCACTGACCTCAATTGCATGAAATAGTTTCTCATAGGATGGGTTATCTAATATAAATAATAAGTTACAGTCAATTACCGTTTGGTTATATTCGGCTTCAAACAAAGATGTATTAATAACGAGGACAACATCGCTTGCCTGTGAAAGCTCTATCAACCCAAAGCTGATTAGCGCACCTGCCATATCCACATTAATTGATGGTACAGTTGGGTACATTGGTAATTTAGTTAAATCGGATATTGCAGATATAAATGCACCTAATATGATATTGGCCACTTCTTTCAGAACAGAAACACTCATCCTATCACGTAAGCTTGTATAATCAGCACCTTGTTTTTCCAGCATTTCTGATGCCATTTTTTCTGCTTGTTCTACCGTTAATAAACAGAATAAATTCCCTGAAATTTCTCCATCCACCCGTAAGTATAGGCCAACAACTGTATTCTCCGGACCGCCTGTAATTTCCAGTGCCTCCTGAAAGGTCAAGACATTAACAAAAGGCACCTTCATTTCTATCCTTTTATTAAACATTGTAGAAAGCGCTGTAGCTGCATGCCCAGCACCAATGTTCCCAACTTCCTTTATTAAGTCTAATCTTTCATTAGATAAACAGCTAAAGCTTTTACAAGAAGAATCAATGACCAATTCAACTCGCCTCTTCTATCGCTAATACTTTATCTAAATCGATTAGTATGAGTAAACGGCTGTCTAATTTTGCAACAGCTTGAATGTAATCTGCCACTTCTGCCCCAATCACCTCAGGAGAAGGTTCAAGCGCGTCTTCTGGAATATCTATCACATCATTGGCAGAGTCTACAACTAAACCAACTTCAATTTCATTCATCACCGCAATGATCACGCGTGTGTTTTCATTATACGAAGCTTCTTCCAGATCAAACCTGCTTCTTAAATCAATAATCGGTACAACGATTCCCCGAAGATTTATGACACCTTTTACAAATTTTTCAGTGCCGGGAACTCTTGTAATATGGTTAACCTTCTCGATCGATAGCACTTCATTGACTTTTATTGCATATTCCTTTTCTTTCAATTTAAAAACAATTAATTTAATCGTACTTGAGATTGTCTCCACTTCCTTTATCTCACTCCTTTTTATTGAGATGATCTAACCATTTCATTTAGGTAAATCTACTTAATTAAAGCATTGCAATCGATAATCAAAGCTACTTGACCATCGCCCAAAATAGTTGCACCTGATATCGCAAATACATTCGTTAAGTAATTTCCTAGTGACTTAAGGACAATTTCCTGTTGGCCAATAAAGGAATTAACAACAATACCTGCTAATTTATCACCTTTGCGCACAATAACTACTGACAAAGTTTCTTCATTTTCAGCATAAGTGTGATTAATCTCAAAAATATCTTTTAAAAATATGAGAGGAACAACCTTTCCTCTAAAGTCAATCACTTGCTGACTATGAGTGTGCAATATGTCTTCTCGTTTCACTATCGCAGTTTCTATAATTGAAGACAACGGTATTGCATATTTTTCATTTTGTATTTCGACAAGCATAGCAGATATGATTGATAATGTTAGAGGCAGTACGATTGAAAATGTGGAGCCATTTCCTTCATTAGAATCAATTGATACAGTTCCTCCTAGAGATTCAATTGTATTCCTAACAACATCCAGTCCTACCCCTCTGCCAGAAACATCGGATATTTTATCTGCAGTAGAAAAGCCGGAAGAAAAAATCAAATTATAAATCTCCTGCTGAGATAATCCAACCATCTCCTGCTCAGTGATAATTCCTTTTGATAAAGCTTTTCTTAATATTTGATCTTTATTAATGCCAGCGCCATCATCTGAAATTTCAATAAATATATGGTTTCCGCTGTGGTAGGCTTTAAGAATAACCGTTCCTTCCTCTGGCTTACCTTTTGATCGCCTTTCTTCTGGTGTTTCAATTCCATGATCAATGGCATTTCTAAGTAAATGAACAAGCGGATCACCAATTTCATCTATTACCGTTCGATCAAGCTCTGTTTCTGCACCGATAATTTCCAAATTGATTTTTTTGTGTAAATCTCTAGCTAGCTGTCTAACCATGCGCGGGAAACGATTAAAAACAGTTTCTACAGGAACCATGCGCATATTCAGAATAATATTTTGCAAGTCCGCCGAAATTCTCGACATATGCTCGACTGTTTCTTGTAACTCTTGATTATTTAGCTCCTGAGAAATTTGCACAAGCCGGCCGCGATCTATAACCAATTCTTCAAAAAGATTCATTAAAATATCTAATCTTTCTATATTGACACGAATAGTTTTATTCGTCGGTTGCTTGATGGATTGAACCGTTTCCTCTTCACTGCGAATTGGCTTTTGATTCTCTGTATCTACTATAGAAGCACCTGCTTTTATGTTTGTCTCTTGTACAGGAGAATTAAATGCTTTGATTTCCACATTTTCAATTTCAGAGATTTTTAATAAGGCAGACTTTAAACTGTCTTTTTCTTCATTGGTCACAACTGTAACAGAGAAAGATTGCTCAAATTGCTCTTCTTCCAACTCTGTTGTCGATGGGGAAGACTTTACAATTTCACCATTTTTCTCCAGCACTTCAAAAACCATATATACCCTTGCTGCTTTCAACAAACAGTCTTCTGTTAACGTAATGTCCACTTCATATGTATTGTAGCCAAGCTCTTTAGACTGCATAATGATGGTCATTTCATAATCATCATAATCTATTGCTGAATAGCTGTCTTTTGACTGCTCCAGAGCATCTTCCTGGGCAGATTGAACAGCATCTAAACCTTTGCCGTCTTCAATGATTTTGAGCTTTTGCACAACTTCTGTTACATCCATCTTTCCGTCGCCGCCACTTGCAATCGATTCTATCATCGCCTCAAGATGATCAACTGATAGAAATACCACATCGAGAATATGACTATCCACTTTTATTTTTTTATTACGAATAGCGTCCAGTACATTTTCCATCTGGTGGGTTAAATTAGCTAAATCCTCATAGCCCATAGTAGCGGACATTCCTTTTAAAGTATGGGCAGACCTAAATATTTCATTTACAAGTTGTAAATCTGCAGGATTTTTCTCTAATTCTAATAATAATTGATTGCATGCCTGTAAATGCTCTTTACTTTCTTCAATGAATACTTCTAAGTATTGGCTCATTTCCATATTTTTTCGCACTCCCTGGCTTTTAAACGTATTTCAAAATAGTCTCAGCAATTTTATTAATTGGTTTAACCTCGTCAACTAGTTTAGTAGAAATAGCAGCTTTTGGCATACCGTAAACGATAGCAGTTTCTTCTGATTCTGCAATTACTTTTACAGAGGCATCTATTTTTAACAGCTGAACTCCTTTTGCACCATCAGATCCCATCCCGGTCATGATGACAGCAACCTTTGAATATCCGATAACTTGGCTGATAGATTCAAAAAGCACATCCACTGAAGGTCTATGGCCATTCACAGGTGGCGTTTCTGTTATTAATGCAGTCAGTCCATGATTTTTATGTTCGACTGACAAATGGTAGCCGCCAGGTGCAATATAAGCTACACCTTTTTTCAGCTTTTCTCCATCCTCTGCTTCCTTGACAGATATTTCGGATAGCTGATTCAATCTATTTGCTAGCGATTTTGTAAACTTAGCAGGCATATGCTGGACAATTAATATAATGGCATTAATTTCTTTAGGAAGTTTCTCCACTACTTTTTGCAATGCCATCGGTCCGCCTGTAGAGGTACCTATACATATAATAGATGGAATATGGTCCTTTTGCATTATAATTCGCTGTTTTGATTCTAGTTCTATATTACTATATTCTATTTGTTTTTTTACAGATTTTTTAATATTAATAGATGTACTTGCCAGCTCTTTGATATTTGCTGCATTGGCAGCTTTAATTTTTTCAATTAACTCTTGCTTGATTTTCACTAAATCCAATGAAATTGGTCCTGATGGCTTTGCAATAAAATCAAAGGCACCATATCTCATAGCTAGAATTGTATTGTCTGCGTTTACCTTTGTTGTACTTGAAAGCATAATCACAGGAACCGGAAATCGCTGCATGATTTGCTTTAAACAATCAAGGCCATTCATCACAGGCATCTCAATATCGAGCGTTACTACATCTGGCTTATACTGCTCTATTTTTTTTAAGCCTTCTTCACCATTTCTTGCAGTTCCTATCACTTCGATTCTGCTATCTTCAGATAAAAAATCAGTAATTAGCTTTCTCATAAAAGCAGAGTCGTCAATAATAAGCACTTTTATATTCTTCAACATTCCCACTACCTTCCAAGAAGCAGTTGCTTTAGCTTTGTTATAAACTTTTTGTTAGGATGAATTGAGGATGAATGGGATTTGCGACAATAATTGCCGACTATTCTTTCAATGGACCTTGCAGAATGACTATTTTTATTTAATATAATGAAAGGAATTTGCCTTTTTACCGCCTGGTGGATGGCTCTATCTTCACTTATGCTCCCTAGATAGGCTATGTCTCTGTGTAGAAACTTATTAATGACAGCCGAAAGCCTTCCATATGAGTCCAAGCCTTCTTTTTCGCTTTCTACTCTATTTATAACGATTTGAAAAGGGATTTGACTATCCATCAAATGAATATACTTTATCGCAGCATATGCATCTGTCATGGCAGTCGGCTCAGAAGTTAAAACAACGATGATTTCATCAGCAGCAAGGATAAATTTTGCAGAATCGGCTGTTACCCCTGCGCCCATGTCAAAAAAGACAAAATCATATTGATTAACAATTTCTCCAAGCTGATAAACGAATTGTTCGATCAGTCTATCATCAAGAGCAAGGAGCTCGCTTAAGCCAGTGCCGCCGGCAATATATTGAAGCCCATTTGGCCCGCTTTCAATCATTTTCCTTAAGTCTGCTTCTCCCTTGAAAAAGTCAGCAATTGTATATTTTGAAGTCTCTCCCATTAAAATATCCAAATTGCCCATACCAATATCTAAGTCAACTACTAAAACTTTATTTCCTTTATGGCATAATGAAATAGCGAAGTTGAGTGCTACATTCGATTTACCCACTCCGCCTTTTCCACTCATAATTGCGATTGATTTCCCTTTTGGCCGATTGGCCGTTGTTTGTATAAGCTGGGTACGTAGACTCTCTGCCTGATCAGTCATCTACTTCCCCTCCATCACTGCTTGAATTAGTTTTTGGGGGCTTCCCGTCAGAAGATCATCTGGAACATCTTGACCGTCAGTGATATATCCAATGCCTCTTTGATAGTTGATGACGAGATTTAACATGGAGCCAACAGTTGCTGTTTCATCCGCTTTTGTAAATATAAAGCGGTCAATCGGAGTTTTGAGAAATTGTTCACATATTTCTTGCATATCCTCGTATTTAGAAGTTAAGGATAATACTAAAAAAGTCTCAATATCTTTATTAGAACCAATTAACTTATTAATCTCTGATACATACTCAGCATTGCGATAATTCCTTCCTGCAGTGTCTATGAGCACAACGTCATAATCGGAAAATTGCTGCATTGCTTTTGCAAAATCTTCAAGATTATAACAAACCTCAAGCGGTGCGTCTAAAATCTTTGAATAAGTTCTCAATTGTTCAATTGCTGCAATCCGATATGTATCTGTTGTTATAAAAGCGATTCTTTTGTTGTATTTGATCACACTTTCCGCAGCTATTTTTGCTAGTGTTGTTGTTTTTCCAACACCAGTGGGACCGACAACGTTTATATATTTTTTTGCAAAGGATATTCCGCCAAACGAGATATCCTTTAGTTTTTGAGTCAATAATTGTTCAGTCCATAAGCGAACATTTTCAGCAGAAGAATCATCGTTTTTATACCAGCTCTCCATTAAAGATGCTGATATTGCGTCAATGATTTCCTCGTCTACCCTTTGTTTCTTTAATTTGTTAAGCTCTTGAGAAATGGGTTCAGGTAAACGAGAGAGGACTGCATCTTCTTTGTTATATTTCGTTTCATTTATTAGCTTTCTTAAATCTGATATTTCTGCCAAAAGTACATTTGTATTATCCTGAATCCTTTTTTGCTGTTGTCCTTCACCATAATAGGCTGGACGCTGGCTATCCTTCTGATTTGCTTTTCTTTCACTGGCAATTGCAGGATCCACGGCTGCAAGGACTTCAAGGTTCTGTTTTTGAAAAAGACCTAAAAATCCTCCAGATTTCACTTTTCTAGTATGGAGAATAACCGCATCCTGCCCCAGCTCAGCGCGAATCTTTTTCATCACTTCTGACATTGTTGCTGCTATGAATTTTTTTGCTTTCATTATATATTCACCACTCCAACGCTCTGCACTTCAGCATTTGCTTCAAGCTCATTATATGAAAGAATTGGTACTTGAGGGAAATAACGTTCTGTCAACTGCCTTACATACATCCTTACTGCAGGTGAGCACAGAACAATTGGCGTTTTTTCCATTAATGATAATTGTTCAACCTGTGAAGCAATAGCCTCCAATATAGTTTGTGAACTTGTAGGATCTATTGATAAATATCTGCCATGTTCAGTCTGCTGGATTCCATCCGCAATTACTTTTTCGACTTTGCCAGATAATGTGACGACCTTTAATGCTTCACCGTCTTCATAAAATTGATTAGTTATTTGTCTTGCTAATGCTTGTCTTACATATTCTGTCAACAACTCAGTATCTGTGGTCGTTTTTGCACTGTCAGCCAAACTCTCGAAAATAACTGGCAAATTCCTGATAGACACATTTTCTTTAAGCAGCTTTGCCAGTACTTTTTGTACTTCACCAACAGAAAGCGGATTTGGAGTGACCTCTTCAACTAAAATAGGATAGCTTTCTTGTAAATGGTCAATAAGCTGTTTTGTTTCTTGTCTGCCAATTAATTCATGTGCATTATTTTTGATAACTTCAGTCAAATGTGTAGAGACAACGGAAGGCGGATCAACAACTGTATATCCGAAAATTTCAGCTTGCTCCTTCATTTCTTCTGTAATCCACTTAGCGGGCAATCCGAAAGAAGGTTCTATTGTATCAATCCCTTCTATTGAATCATCTTCAATTCCTGGGCTCATTGCTAAAAAGTGATCTAAGAGCAAATCTCCCTTTGCCATCACACTGCCCTTAATCTTTAAACGGTATTCGTTAGGCTGTAATTGGATATTATCTCTAATACGCACAACCGGAATAACTAATCCAAGTTCAATGGCAAGCTGTCTTCGGATCATCACAATGCGGTCAAGTAAATCTCCCCCTTGATTTGTATCAGCTAATGGAATTAAACCATAGCCAAATTCAAATTCAATTGGATCAACATTTAACAAATTTACTACGCTTTCCGGACTTTTCATCTCATCGGTTTGGACTTCTTCTTCCATTTCCTGAAGCTGTTCTTTATCCGGCTCAGGTGTCCGCGAAATCATGTAACCGCCAAGAAATAGTAAACCGGCAACCGGAGCAGTCAATAAAATGCCTATAGGAGAAACAATTCCAAGGAGCAAGATTGTAATACCCGTTATATACAGCATTTTTGGATAAGCAAATAATTGATTGGTAATATCTGAACCAATATTGCCGTCTGAAGCTGCTCTTGTAACGACGATTCCCGTTGCAGTTGAAATGAGCAAGGCAGGAATTTGGCTGACCAGACCATCTCCGATTGTAAGCATGGAAAATTTCATTGCAGCTTCCCCAATCGGTAATCCAAGCTGTGTCATACCAATAATGATTCCAACAATCAAATTAATTAATGTAATGATAATAGAGGCTATAGCATCTCCCTTTACAAACTTACTGGCACCATCCATTGCTCCATAAAAGTCCGCCTCTCGGCCCACCTTGTCACGGCGTTCACGCGCCTCCTGTTCAGATATCATCCCTGCATTTAAATCAGCATCAATGCTCATTTGTTTCCCTGGCATCGCATCTAGCGTAAATCGGGCAGCCACCTCGGAAACCCTCTCTGTCCCTTTTGTAATAACAATAAACTGAATAATGACTAGTATTAGAAAGACTACAAGCCCAACAATGACATTTCCTCCGGTTACAAACGACCCAAATGTTTCGATTACTTTACCTGCATCTCCTTCTGCAAGAATAGAGCGCATCGTTGATACATTTAATCCAATTCGAAAAAGAGTCATCAGCAATACTAAAGAGGGAAAGATCGAAAATTCCAGTGCCTCTTTCATATTCATTGCTGTTAATAAAACCATCAGCGCCAATGCCATATTAATGATAATCAAAATGCTTAAAAGCCAATGTGGAAATGGAATGATGAGCATTGCCACAATTAAGATAACACTCAACAAAACGGACAAGTCTTTTACGGCCATATCTTTCTCTCCTAACAATATGTAACAATTATCCTAAAACGGCATTTTTAGAAAAGCGCAAGCAGCTTGCTCACCCCAGACAAGCACAAGCCGAGCTCACGGGAAGGCGTTCTTTGCCTAATTGGAGGATTGGCTTGTGACATCGAGGGGTTAGGCGCTTGAGCTAGACATCTTTCTAACTCGAAAAAAAATTTATACTTTCTTACCCCTTTAGAAAACCTTCGGCGTGCGCCAAGTCCTTGCGGCGAATGCCTTAGTTTTACTTATATGAAAAGTTGTTTAACATTCCATCTAAATAAGATAATTTTCACTTTAACAGATTTTTAAATTTTATTTTTAATCCGATAAACGTAAGCAAGAATTTCAGCAACTGCTTTAAAAAACTCTTCAGGAATACTATCACCGATATCCGCTTGATCATATAACGCTCTTGCCAGCGGTCGGTTTTCTACCGTCATTACGTCATGCTCTTTTGCAATAAGCTTTATTTTCTGAGCAACCATATCCACACCTTTTGCCACTACGATTGGTGCATCTGATACTGACTCATCGTATTTTAAGCAAACAGCGAAATGGGTCGGGTTAGTGATAATCACATCCGCTTTTGGCACTTCCTGCATCATCCTTCTCATTGCCATTTCTCTTTGTCTTTGCTTAATCTTTGACTTGATTAACGGGTCTCCTTCTGAGTTTTTATGCTCATCTTTAATATCTTGCTTTGACATCCGGATGTTTTTTTCATAGTCATATTTTTGGTAAAGGTAATCCAAAATTGATAAAAATAATAACGCAATAGCTGCAAACAATCCCATTTGTATCGTTAAATTAGTAATTGTTACTAAAGCTGTACCGACAGATTTTTGCGATAATATAAGAATTTCATCAATACGGAGCCATAAAACTGCAAATGCCACTACACCAACAAAACTAATTTTTAAGATCGATTTTAACATTTCAACAATTGCCCTCATTGAAAATATCCTCTTAAATCCTTTAATCGGATCAAGCTTTTCTAATTTAGGCTCAATCGGCTTTGCAGTAAATAATACTCCGACTTGTAAGTAATTGGCCGCGACACCAGCAACCATCGCTATCGCCATAATCGGTCCCAATAGCATGAGTAGCTCTTTTAAAACATCCATAAATATTTGGTAAATATTTTCATTTGTAACAGCTAAACTTAAATATTCCTGAAACGAATGTTCCAATATATAAATAGTAATTCCATGCAAATAATCACTGGCAAAAAATAAAAAAATAAAAACTGCCAATAACAGCAAAGCTGTATTAACATCTTGGCTTTTAGCAACTTGCCCTTTCTTTCGTGTATCCTGTTTTTTCTTCGGTGTTGCTTTTTCTGTCTTCTCCCCTGCAAAAAGCTGTAAATCTAATGAAAGTAAAAACATTTTACAATCCTCCCATCAGACTCAATAATCCACGCATCGTTTCCAGCATTGTTTCAAATAATCGAGAAACAACAACCATAAGAACGCTCATTACAATAAAGAGAACGATAAAACTCACACCAATTTTCACAGGAAGTCCTACAACGAAGACATTGAGCTGCGGAACAGTTCTGGCAATTATTCCGAGCGCAACATCCACAAGGAAGAGCGATCCGACAACAGGAATAGCCATTTGGAAGGCAATGATAAACATCGAATTAAATGCCTTAACTACAAACTCAGCAAGCCCTTCATCTCCAAATGGAATCCATGGCTGATCAATTGGAATAAACTGATAGCTGTAGAAAATTCCATCCATCAATAAATGGTGGCCATTAACAGATAACAGAAACAGCAAAGAGATCATATATAAATATTGACCTGTAAGCGGACTTTGTGCACCCGTTTGCGGATCAATTACATTAGCAATCGCAAAACCCATTTGAAAATCGATAAATCCCCCTGCTATTTGAATAGCAGAGAGCATTAGATAGGCAATAAAGCCAACAAAAATTCCAACTAATGCTTCTTTAATTATTAATAAAAAATAAGTGCCGTCTATCTCCAAAACCGGGGCATCTATCGTATAAATCATTATCCAGGCTAAGAAGAAACCTATGCCTATCTTAGCAGCATTCGGAATCGTTCGATACGAAAATATGGGCATCATCAAGAAAAATGAAGTGACTCTTACAAATACTAATAGCATGCTAGGAAAGTACGGAAAAATATCTACCATACAACTAACCTATAAACCTTGTTAAATTAGATAAAATATCATTCGTATAAGTAACGATGTAGTTAAGCATCCAAGGTCCGAAAACAACAATCCCTAATAAAACAGCGACAATCTTTGGTATAAACGCCAATGTTTGTTCCTGGATTTGTGTGGTAGCCTGAAAAATACTTACTACAAGACCTACAACGAGCGCTAACAAAAGTAATGGGCCGCATATCATTAATACCGCCATTACTCCCTGCTCCGCTATTGAAATTACTGCTTCTGGTGTCATTGTTTACATTCCCTTGCTTTAAAAACTTTGTAAGAGTGATTTAACTACTAAATACCATCCATCGACTAAAACAAACAGCAAAATTTTAAACGGCAGTGAAATCATTACTGGCGGCAGCATCATCATCCCCATTGACATTAAAACACTTGCAACGACCATATCAATAACTAGGAAAGGAATAAAAATCATAAAGCCTATTTGAAACGCGGTTTTAATTTCACTTATGGCAAACGCCGGAACTAGTGCTGTCAATGGAATATCGTCAATTGATTCCGGCCTTTCGGCTTGTGCGTAATCCAGGAAAAGCGCCAAATCCTTTTCTCTTGTATGTGCACTCATAAATTCCTTAAATGGCAAGGCAGCTTTTTCATAGGCTTCCTCCAAATCTATCTCTTCATTAAATAAAGGCGTCAAAGCCTGCTCATTTACTTCATGAAAAGTAGGGGCCATAATAAAAAAGGTAAGAAATAATGATAAACCAATGATCACTTGATTAGGCGGCATTTGTTGTGTAGCAAGCGCAGTCCTTACAAATGAGAGCACAATAACAATCCGGGTAAAACAAGTCATTAAAATGAGGATACTCGGTGCTAATGATAAAACAGTCAGCATTAAAATCAGTTTAACTGAAGTCGATATATTCTCAGGAGAACTCGTATTAAATAATTCCATTACTTCATTCATTGCTTGTCTTGCCCTTTCTTATCTAGTTCCTCAAGTGTCTTCTTTCGCGCCGTTTTCATTTCCTCGAGCTTAGAATTGAACAATTGCTGAAATGGCTGTTTTTCTATGCTGTTTGTCTTTTTAGATTTCACTTGATTCATTAAGTTTGAAATAATATCTGCCGGCTGAACGAGCTGATCAAGCTGGTGATTATACTCATTAAGTATTTGTTCTCTCTCAGCTTTATCGTCTATTTCTTTAAGGAGCTGAATATTTTCACCTACACCAACAACAAATAATCTTTCTCCAACTTTGACCATCTGAACAGAGCGATTTTGTCCGAGTGAAGCACCGCCAAGGTTTTCCACCAATTGCGAACTTTTATACACTCTGCTTTTTTTATTTACAAATTTAAGCATAAAATAAAGCAGCGCGACAACAAAAACCGTTGCAACAATCATTTTTAAAAAGTCCCACACAGTGACTCCAATTTGATTTTGATTTTCTTCTTTCAGAGGGGCGTTTTCTTGCTCTTCTTCAGTTGGTTCATTTACTGCTTTTGCTTCCTTCTCTACTTCTTCAGCTGGGAACATGTCCTTTACATAATTACTTGATTCTGCATATACATTTCCACCAATAGAAAAGAGAGAAAGAGCGAGTAAAGCAATGAATATTTTTATAACTAAATGCTTCATTTTTTGCACATCTCGCTCCTAGAATAGACTTTGTTAGCTTAATGTTTTTGAAATCGCTTCGATAACACGATCAGCTTGAAATGGTTTTACAATAAAGTCCTTTGCGCCAGCTTGAATCGCGTCAATGACCATTGCCTGCTGCCCCATTGCCGAGCACATAATAATTTTCGCCTGACTATTAATCTTTTTTATTTCTTTTAAAGCCGTAATTCCATCCATTTCCGGCATCGTAATATCCATAGTAACTAAATCTGGTGAAGTTTCTTTATACTTCTCGACTGCTTGTGCTCCATCAGCTGCTTCTCCAACCACTTCATACCCATTTTTAACTAAAATATCTTTTATCATCATTCTCATAAAAGCTGCATCATCTACGATTAAAATCTTTTGAGACATTTATAATCCCTCCACTTTTATCTAAGTTTTTTTATTCTATCAGTAGGACTAATAATTGACGTCACTCGGACACCAAAGTTTTCATCAATTACAACCACTTCTCCTTGAGCAATAAGTCGGCTGTTAATTAAGATATCTACTGGTTCACCAGCTAATTTGTCAAGTTCAATAATGGAACCATGCGAAAGTTCCAAAATCTCTTTTACAGACCGCTTAGTCCGCCCTAGCTCGACTGTTAGCTGCAATGGTATATCCAGCAGCATGTCTAAATTATTCGGTTGGCTCGGACTAGTCTGAACCTGTTCAAAATTTGAAAACATCGCCGGCTGTATCGTTGGCTGCTCCTGCCTAGCTCCCATTGCACCTAGCATTTGCGGTTCATGTTGGTTATGCTTAAGTTGTTCATGGGATTCTCCCATCGGCATTGTGTGGTGCTGAGCCATATCAGTGTGATCATTTATCGAATTATATTCTGTTTCAAACATTTGATTAAACTCTTTAATCGATTCATCGGTCATTTCTGCTTCCAACGTGGCACTTTGTTGAGCATCTTCAGTTGTACGCAAAAGCTCCTCCACCATTTCCTTCGCGAAATTCAAAGGTAAAAGCTGCATAATATGAGAATCAATTAAACTACCAATGATAATCCTAAAGGATATTTTCACCAACGGATCTTCATTTGGAATCGTCTCTGCTCCTTCTCCAGTCGGCAAGTTTAACAGGTCGATTGTTGGCGGAGAAATATCCACCCTTTTCCCGAAAATTGTTGACATTGAAGTAGCTGCAGAACCCATCATTTGATTCATCGCTTCCTGCACAGCACTTAAATGAATCTCATCCAATTCTGCTGTAGGATTTGTTCCATCACCGCCAAGCATTAAATCAGCAATAATTACTGCATCTGTTTGATTGATAACTAATAAATTTGCACCGCGAAATCCGTCTGTATAATGAACTTTAATTGCAACATACGGATGGGGAAATTCATCATTTAAATTATTGTATTGAATAATTGATACTGCCGGTGTTGTAATTTCTACCTTTTGATTAAGTAATGTTGACAATGCAGTTGTTGAACTGCCAAACGATATATTGCCTATTTCTCCAAGTGCATCTTCTTCTATAGGAGATAAAAATTTATGAGTATCCATTGTAGAGGACTCCAAAAGATCGTCCTCATCATCTTCGGTTCCTCTTAAAAGCGCATCAATTTCATCTTGTGAAAGCATGTCTTTACTCATTTTCATTCTCTCCTCCTTTCACAATTTCCATTATTTGCACCGCCATTTTTTTATTTACTTTACCTGGCTGTGCAGTGAATTTCGGGATGTCCCCAATCTTTATTACAAGCGGCTGATTAATAGGTTTATTCAATTCTATACAATCGCCCACATCCAAATTGAGAAAATCCTGAACCGATATATCTGACTGACCAAGTTCGGTTACTACCGAAATCTCAGCATTGTGTATATTGGATGTGATTCGATGGATCTCGGCAGGTTCACGATTTTTATTATCTGCCTGCATCCAATAACGAACAGATAACTTTGGGATAATCGGCTCTAAAACAACATGTGGAATACATATATTAATCATTCCGCTTGCCTCGCCTATGGTGGTGCTTAATGAAATAACAACAACTGTTTCGTTTGGAGAAACCATTTGTAAAAATTGCGGATTGACTTCAAAATCTGTATAAACAGGCTCAATATCAAATACATTGCTCCAAGCCTCTTTTAAATTTTCAAACGCCTTTTCAAAAGCATTTGACATGATTTTCGTCTCTATTTCAGTAAGGTTTTCCACTTTATTAAAGCTTGTCCCTCTTCCTCCCATCATCCTGTCCATCATCGCATAAGCAATATTTGGATTGACCTCCATTAAAATTCTGCCTTCAAGCGGAGGCACTTCATACACGTTTAAAATGGTCATTTTCGGTATCGATCGAATAAACTCTTCATATGGAATTTGATCTGTAGATGTGACTGATATTTGCACATAAGTTCTTAATTGTGCGGAAAAATATGTGGTCAGCAACCGAGCAAAGTTTTCATGAATTCTTGTTAAACTGCGGATTTGATCCTTTGAAAATCGCAAGGCTCTTTTAAAGTCATAAACTTTAACTTTCTTCTCACTTTCTTCCTTCTTTAGCTGGTCAGCATCCATCTCACCTGTAGAGAGTGCTGAAAGCAAGGCATCAATTTCATTTTGAGACAATACTTCACCTGGCAAAATAATCACCTCCATATCTTCAAATATTTAGTGTATGAGGCGTGGTATTGGCCTAACGCCTCATTTTTTTATTGGAGGATTGATTCCGTTATATATACTTTTTCAATCTTTCCTGTTTGCATAAGCTCGTTTATTTTCGTTTTTAATTCTTCCTGCAAGTTCAACTGTCCATCTTTGCCTTTTAGCTGTTCGGAATCCATCTCAGCTAACTGTTGAATAATTAAATTCTTTACTTGAAAATCGCGTTTTTCTAATTCCTCTTTAGACTTTTTGCTGTCTGTTTGGATAGTAAACGATATTCGGATATAATCATTGCTGGCAAGATTTGCAGTGATTTGCTCAATATTTACCGATGATTCCAACACCTCATCAATTGTAGGCTCTGCACTTGCATCATTAGATAATAAGCCTGAAAAATAAACACCTGCCGCCGCAATGATAACGATAGCTATAGAAATTATGCCAATGACCATTTTTTTAGATTTCTTCATTTTCATCCCTCCCCATCTGTACACCAGTTAGGCCAATAGAGTGATAGAATTGATGAACAAGTTCGGTAACGCAGGCTTCATCTTCTTTCACCACATATTTTCTTCCATTCGTCAAAGTGATCGTTGTATCTGGGAAGGATTCGATTGTTTCTATGTATATCGCATTAAGAATGAATGGCTTTCCATTTAATCGAGAAACTTTTATCACCCTATATTTAGGGCTAAAGGAAATCGCCCTTTAGCCCTTTCCCCCTTTTTTTAACGTTTTAAGTTCACAAGTTCTTGTAATATCTCATCCGAAGTCGTAATAATTCTTGTGTTTGCCTGGAACCCACGCTGTGCAGTAATCATTTCAGTGAACTCTTCTGATAAATCAACATTGGACATTTCCAAGGATCCTGCCGCAAGCGTCCCTCGACCATCACCCGCAACACCTATATTGGCTGTTCCAGAGTTTACTGACTCCTGGAAGAGATTATTACCTGCTTTAGTAAGACCAGAGCTATTGCTGAACTTCGCAATTCCGAGAGTACCAAGAATATCAATTAAACCATTGGAGTAAACACCATTAATTTCTCCGGATGGACCGATGTTAAAGCTTTCTAGCTTTCCTTCTGTATATCCGTCAGGGAAGACATTGGCATTCGTTGATCCATTCACTTGGGTAAGCTTTGAAAAATCCAAATTAACGAGCAGCTTGCTTTCATCAACAGCCGTACCAGTCGTATCAATTTGACCTGAAGGAATATCAACTCTTATATTGTTCTTGATCGCATCTGCGTTAACGATATTTCCGTTAGCATCAAAATTTAAGATCATGTTTTCTTCCGGCTGCGTCGGCGCAGTTACATCAAAGCTCCATGTATCACCGGCCGTCGCTGGTAGAGGGTCAATATTATTTAAGTCAATTTCCAAGCCTAAATGTGTAAACTTATTATCAACAATATCATCAGCGTCAATGGTAACCGGGCTACCATTTCCTACTACAACATCATAGCCACCATTTTGATTCGCAGTTATTTCCCATTTCCCACCAGTAGTGCCTTTAAAGTCTGAAGGGTTTGTTACTGCAAGATTGCCTTTTGATTGATTACTTTCATCAGCAGAAATCGTCCCTACAGATGATGCTTTAGGCTCCTGATTAATAAAGACGCCCCATTGATTATTGTCCAATTTTTTGAAGTAGACAGTTGATGCGTGAGCATTACCATTTTCATCTACTGTTTTAATTTGCTGGCTAAACACAGTACCGACATTCGCATCAGCTGCCAAGTTGCCTTCAAATGCAATTTCTTTTGTTGTTACAGCAGGTAGACTGGCATTTACGTTCACAATTACATCACCGAGTACACCGTTTTGATTATATGCCTGCACTTTTAATCCATCACTATTAACTAAGCTTCCATTATCGTCCAAATAAAAGTTTCCTGCTCTGCTATAATACTGGGAATTTCCTTGCCTTACGATAAAATAGCCATCACCTTCAATACCTAAATCCAGCGCTCGCCCTGTTGTTTGCAAGCTTGAACCCGAATGAATGACATCAATTGTTGCTAGTGTGGATCCTAATCCAACTTGAGTCGCATTTCTTCCGCCGCGAATATCAGTAGGTGATGAGGCACCTGATACCATTTGGTTCATCGCATCCTTGAAAGTTACCCTACTTTTTTTAAAGCCTGCTGTGTTTACATTGGCAATATTATTCCCGATAACATCTAATTTCGTTTGGAAATTTTTCATTCCGCTAATTCCTGAATACATTGAACGTAACATGTTCATTTCCCCTTTCATTATTGGCAGCTTCTATCATTCAGCTTGCCGCAGCTTCCTTTTTTAGGTCCGGCTACTATTGGTCGATAATGATTGTCCCGTTTATATTTGTGAATATTTGTGTATTCGCTTCATGTCTATTCATGGCTGTAATTACCGTTTGATTCTTCGCACTAATAACTAATGCAGCATCCGGCAATAAAACGAGCGATTCGGTTACGCCCATTGCTTTTGCTTGTTGTACTTTATTTGAAATTTGACTCCAGCGATCACTGGCTATTTCAATGCCCCGCTTCATCATTCTCTCTTTTGCATGCTTGCTAATATTCAAGTGTTGGTTGGGGCTTACAGCTGTCTGCAATTCCTGTGCAAAGGATTTACTTCCGGTTTTAATTGGAGCGCTGCCTTTTTTTTCAGGCTGGTTTAATTGGGCAAATGGATTTGTAAGCATCGGTTGTATAAAACGATTATCCATATTAGCCCCCATTAGTTAGCTTCTATTTTGATTATTTGTGATGAAGTGATCGATGTTTTCTCATCGTTTGAAAGATGAAAGAGCGCTTTGCCATCCTTAAAGGAAACTGATTGTATACTGGCGGTTTGCTCTTCCTTATCTTCATTAAGATAAGTAACCTTTTTGCCAATCATCATACTTGCTTGTATCATGTAGTTTTCATTCAAGCCGGTTTCATTAACTTGAGAAATATTAGCAGGCTCCAGACTAGTGCCATCATCAAGAATAAAAAGCACTCCTTGATCTTTAAATTGAATCGAAGCAATCGTCCCTTTGCCTTCTTCAATCTCAACCTCTTTACCATCTTCTTTTATTCGATGCCAAACGACATCCTTGCCGACAAATTGATTGTAGGCGATTAATTGATTTTGCTCCTGAAGTCCCATCATTTTTTCCATCGTTGATCCAATGTTCGTCATTTGTTCTAGGGTAGAGAAGGTTGCCATTTGTGTAATAAACTCTTTATCATCCATTGGACTTGTTGGATCTTGGTTTTGCAGCTGTACCATTAACAATTTCAGAAAATCATCTTTACCTAAAATATCATTTCCCGTTTTACGCTGTTGTTTTTGATAGTCTGACAGCAGCAGTGACGGATCTATTGTGTTGGTCATCATATCCCCCCTATACTTTTAAATTAAGGAGCTCTTCTTCAAATCTTTCTAAAAAGGAGGAGAGTTCCTGATCTGCCTGTTCCCTTTTATTTTCAGGTTGACCTTCTTTGTCGTTTCCACCTTGTTGTTCATCTCTTTTAAAGAATCTTTCCTGACCGAGTTCAGCTTGCTGACTAATTTCCAGTCTTTCTACTGTAAGATTCTGTGAAGAAAACGCATGGCGAAGACTTTGTAAATTAGAATCCAACATTTCTTTTGCTGCAGCAGTGGAAGTTAAAATTCTTGCAGCCATCATCGAATCCCTTTGAATAATTTCAATCCGCATCGAGCCAAGATGTTCCGGTGACAGCTTTATCAATAGCCTTTGAGCATCACCATTTTTCATGAAATGCGCCTTTGAAAGAATTCTATCGAACTGCTTTATCATTTGTTCAGGCGAAACGGGCTTTCCATTTTCAGCAAGCATCAATGTAAGCTGCTCTGTCTTTGACATTTGCGGAGGCTGAGTAAATCCCGTATGCGCATGAGCGGGAACCTCCAGCTTATTAGCTAGTACTTCGGCTTGAACAGGCTGTTTGCTCTCTGCTTGTTGATTACTGTTTTGCCAGACTGATTGGAACGTTTTATGAAGATATTCAAGTTTATTGAAATCGCTCACTGGCAATTTGGATGTCGAAGTCACACCACTATGTTTATACCATTCATTCATTTTCGTTATAAACTGCTGCAGCTTTTCTCCGGCTACAAGCAAACCATTTTGATTGCGATTTAATAATTCGTATAATTTTAATATTTGGAGTGCTGCCTTCATTTCATTTTCAAGTTTCATTTCTTTATCTACTGGAATGGTTGTTATAAGATTAATAATTGAAGCCAATGATTGTTCACGCAATGATTCAATATTAGAGTCTTCCATTGTCTCATTTGTCATTGAATCTAGTTTTAATTCAGCCTTTTCATTGTTTTCTTTTTCATTTAAAAGTTTCGCGGCAAGCTGAATGAGCGATTCTTTTGCTTCACTTTTGCTCATTCCTAATAATTCGGCAACATTACTTAAAAACAAATCTTCATCTCGCAAATCAACAAAAATGAGAGGCTGAAACTTTTCATCCATTGTCAATAAATCGGGTGTCTCCAGCAATTGAATCAGTTCATCATCTAACTCCATTTCCAATGACGACTCACTATTTACAGGTTCTGCAGCTTGAATATCAGCAATATTGACAAGCTTAGTAAACGTCTTAGAAAAATCGCCGCTTTCCACCTGATCCCCTGACTTTTCCAATTTCGGATTAGCTGGTGGTTTCATGCCGAGAAATCCAGAAATCTCCATATTTCACCTCTTTTCTTCAGGTTAATTTGACTCATCTGCCTGATTATTTTCCAGCGAAGCAGTTAATAAGTTAGTGAACTTTGCAGCTGTATCAGCTTCCATTTTTTCAAGAATACTGGCTAATACATCTGGTTTCACATCTGCTAGAATGCGAAGTGCATCTTGTTCATTCATTCCAGCTAGTATCAGAGCTGCTTTTTTAGGGGACATCGTCTCATAAGTTCTAACAATATCCTTAAATGCTCGTTTATTTTCAGCGTTCATTGCAATTAATTCGTCCATTTCTTCTTCAAGACGGCCATTGTCTAATTGGGATCGCTTAAGTTCGTCATCCTTGCTTTTCATTTGTCCCTCAAGCTGTGCTATTCTCGCTTCCCTGTCCTTCACCTCAGCTTCCATCTCGATTAGCTGGGTTTCCATTTCTGCTACTTTCTTTGACTGGTCCTCTTGGAAAAGACTTGATATTACAGGGATATTCTGACCATATTTTTTTGTCATATCAAAGATGTTATAGCCACTAATTGTAAGGATCAGTAGGACGATTGCAATAATGCCAATTATTGATATGGCTCCAATCATAAAAAATTTAGATAATGGTTTGCTGTTCTGCTTTTCATTTACTTTGACCATTTAGACCACCTAATGTACCCTGTTCATAAATTGTTGAATAGAGATATCATCCATTTGCCTGCCTTCTGACAGCTTCTCGGCTGCCATGTACTGCAGCTTACTTTTTTCTTTCATTTTTTCAAACTTTTTAACTTCAGTGTTAGTCTCCATCAGTTTATCCTGATAATAATTCATTTGATTACGGGCATTGATAACCATCTTTTGATAATGATCAATTGTTTTTTCCAGATTATGTACAAATTGCTGATGATGTCTAATTTCCAGGACTGGAAGCCCCACAACAAGTCTCTCTGATTGATAACTTTCTAAATCTTCCTTTTTCTTCAAAATCTCGTATAATTTATTTGCTGTTTCCTCAAATCGTTTGACAGATTGGTTATACATATCCAATGCTTCTTCCTTCTGCCTTTCCCTAACAGCCAGTAGCTTATCAAATTTATAATTAAAGGGCATTAATTCATCTCCCCTCTTCCTACAAGTGCATACAATTGCTGAATACTTTCTTCTATTGAAATTTGCTCGTCTGTCCTTTGCTTTAAAAAGGATATTATTTTCGGATAGATGGCAACCGCTTCATCAATCTCCTTTGAAGATCCTTTTTTGTAAGCTCCAATATTTATTAAATCTTCAGATTGAATATAAGTACTTAATAGTTCCCGCAGTTTCTCAGCCGCATGTATATGTTCTTTAACAGAAATATTATTCATTACACGGCTGATGCTTTTTAACACATCAACAGCTGGATATTGCCCTTTATTTGCCAGATTCCTATCTAGTACAAAATGGCCATCGAGTATTCCCCGTACCGTATCAGCAATAGGCTCGTTCATATCATCGCCATCTACTAGCACCGTATAAAAGGCAGTGATTGCACCGGTCTCATTTGTACCTGTTCTTTCAAGTAGCTTTGGCAAGGTAGAAAAAACCGATGGAGTATACCCTTTTGTTGTAGGAGGCTCACCGATTGCCAGTCCTACTTCCCTTTGAGCCATAGCGACACGCGTAACAGAATCCATCAACATCATTACATTCAGACCTTTTGCACGAAAATATTCCGCGATAGAAGTAGCAGTATAAGCGCCTTTTATTCGCATTAAAGGCGGCTGGTCAGATGTTGCAACAATGACAATCGAGCGCTCCAACCCTTTTGGTCCGAGATCTCTTTCAATAAATTCGCGAACCTCCCTGCCTCTTTCTCCAATCAAAGCAATCACATTAAGGTCTGCCTTTGTGTTTCTGGCAATCATGCCGAGAAGCGTACTTTTACCAACACCGCTTCCTGCAAAGATACCTACGCGCTGTCCATTGCCAACGGTTAGCAAACTATCAATCAATCTAACTCCTACTTCAATCGGGCTTGAAATTGGCGGTCTTGACAAAGGGTTAGGCGGATTTTCCTCTGTTGGAACTGCAGTAAGTCCATGCGGAAGCTTTGATCCATCCAACGGTTCTCCAAGTGGATCAATCACTTGGCCGAGCAAGGATGACCCAACCTTTATTTCCAGGGGTTTGGAGGTTGTTTCCACAAGACTGCCGGAAGAAATATCAGCTACAGTCGTATAAGGCATTAAAATAACATCCTCATCTCTAAACCCAACTACTTCCGCCTTTATCATCCTTTTTCTTTTGCCTTTGATATGGATAAAACATACATCACCAATCGAACTTTCCGGCCCTTGCGATTCAATCATTAAGCCAACAACCCGTTTTACTCTGCCGTATCTTTTATAGCTGTCTGCTGCTTCGATTTCTTCTATCAATCGCTCAATATTCATGCTTCTTCGCTCTCCAGTATTTCTAAAAGCTTTGTTTTTATCTCTTCAATTTGACTTTTTACACTGGCATCTATTCTGCCGGTGTCCGATTCAATTAAACAATCTTCCTCGCCAATTTCATCGTTAGGAAAGATATATAACGATTGTTCCTTTGGAAAAACAGCCAAGAGTTCATTCTTGTAAGAAAGCAAGGATTCATATTGGCTTGGATGGACATGAAGCTGAATATTTTTATAATGGCGTGCTTCTTTTAACCCTTTTTTAATAAAAGAACGGAATTGTGTGTCATCTTGCAAAATTTGCTCGCCGATAATTTTTTCCGCTACTTTCATGCTAATCTGGATTATTTCATTATCAGCAGATTGAATATGGGATTTATAATCCTCCTTCGCTGATTGCACTATATCCATTGCTTCCTTTATGGTCTTAGAATATTCCTCAAAGCCAGTCTGCCTACCTTCCTCCAGCCCTTTAAGATAACCGTCCTCTTCAGCTTTACGGAGTGCTTCATCACACTCCTTTTTCAGGGCTTCTTTCGCTGCAGCAATTTCTTTGTTTAAGTTTTCAGCTTCATTTCTCGCTGCATTGATTATTTCTTGTGCTTTATCATTTGCTTCCTCAATGATGGCTGTTACTTTTTCTTGGCTGTACAACTGCTCATGCTGTGCTTCGTTGTCAGTTTGAATATATAATGGTCTAACAGAAATCACTCGCTTATTGCTTGGCTCATGTGAAGAAGGTGACTGATACTTATACAATCTAGACAATGATGTCATCTCCTCCACCCCGGGCAACAATGATTTCGCCGGACTCCTCAAGCCTTCTAACAATAGCAACAATGCGTGACTGAGCTTCCTCTACTTCGCGCAAGCGGACAGGTCCCATGAACTCCATTTCTTCTTTAAATGTGTCAACAGTTCTTGAAGACATATTATTGAAGATAATTTCTTTTACCTCATCACTAGAAACTTTAAGCGATAGCATAAGATCATCGCTTTCACAATCTCGAATCACTCTTTGTATCGCTTTATTATCAAGCGTTACAATATCCTCAAAGACAAACATCCGCTTCTTGATTTCCTCAGCTAATTCAGGATCCTGTATTTCAAGAGAATCAAGAATGGTTCTTTCAGTTGAACGGTCAACTCCATTCAACACTTCAACAACTGCTTCCAATCCGCCTGTCTGTGTGTAATCCTGAGTTACAGTAGCAGAAAGTTTGCGCTCAAGGATTTGTTCCACTTCATTGATAATCTCTGGTGAAGTGCTATCCATCACCGCAATCCTTCTAGCAATATCAGCTTGTACTGCTTGCGGCAATTCTGAGAGAATTTGACCCGCCTGAGGCGGATCCAAATAAGATAGAATAAGAGCAATCGTTTGCGGATGTTCATTTTGGATAAAGTTCAAAATTTGAGCAGGGTCTGCCTTTCTAGCAAAATCGAAAGGCCGTACCTGTAGGGAGGAAGTAAGCCTATTGATAATAACTGATGCCTGTTCATTGCCTAATGCTTTTTCAAGGACAGTTTTTGCGTAGCCTATTCCTCCTTGTGAAATATAATCTTGAGCCAGAGCAATTTGATGAAATTCTTCTAATATCTCCTCTTTTTCTTCCGCTTCAACTTTTCTTACACCGGAAATTTCCAGCGTTAACTTTTCTATTTCCTCTTCACTCAAATGTTTATACACATTTGAAGCAATATCTGGTCCCATCGAAATAAGTAAAATGGTTGCTTTCTGTTTTCCTGACAACCCTTTTTTTCTCTTTTTTAGCCAATCCTCATTCCTCCTAGTCTTCCGTAATCCATGTTCTTAGGAGTTTCGCAAAATCTTCAGGTTTTTCTTTTGCCATTTTTTCAAGCTGTTTCGTGCGCAAGCTCGCTTCTGTTTCCTTTTCTTCATTCACGTCAGGAATATCAAAGGTCTGCTCCCGGACATACTCATATTCTTCTTCCTCTTCCATCGATGAGGACCTTCTTGCACGAACAAAAAGAATAATTAATACAAGTATGATTGCAAGCAATATCGCACCGATCATATATACCCACCAAGGAATGCCAGCAGCTTCTTCACTAGGGAATTCAACTTTTCCATTAAACGGCTGAACAGATACTACTACTTTTTCCTGGATTTCCTCATTTGTCAGCTCATCTTCGAGTGTTCCTTTATCAATCGATGTCCGAACAATCGTGCCTAATATTTGTGTAATGTCATTAATTCTCTCTTGCGGCAATGAGTTTGGATTATCTGCCTCTGGCGGTTCAACCATAACTTGAATGCCTAAGTCTCTAATTTTATATGGACTTTCCACAATTTCTTTTCTAATTTTATTTACTTCATTATTTATCGTTTCTTCTATTCTTTCATAATCGCCATTGGCGTTGTTTCCTTCTAAGTACGAAGATCCTAGAGCATCTGCTGAATCTTCGCCTTGTGGGATACCGCCGGCTTCCTCACCATTTCCAGTGAACGTTTCAGTTAGCTTTTGTGCACTAATCGCTATTCCTTCCATATTTTCTTCATCAACAGGCTCAATAAGATTTTCTTCTCGATTTTCTTGGGTAAAGTCTATGTCAGCTGTAACAGATACGACAACTTTATCTTGACCCATTAATGTTGCTAACATTGTCTGTACTTGACGTTGAACATCACGTTCAATTTCTTTCTTTATTTCATGTTGAGCAGTAAATTGACTGGCTGTTGAAAAATTTTCGGAATTTTTTATATCAAAGTACTCAAAATTTTGATTAGTTATGACGATATTATCTGTAGGCAGATTAGGTACACTTTTGGAGACTAAATGATATAGTGATTGAACTTGCTCGTCTTTAAATTGATATCCTGGTTTTGTGTTTAAAACAATAGATGCAGATGCAGTTTCAGCTGTATCGTTAACGAAAACACCTTGTTTTGGTAAATTAATCATTACCTTTGCATCGTTTATTCCATCTATTCCTTTAATTAAATTCGCGAGCTCAGATTGCATCGCATCTAATTTAAGAACATCAAATTCATTTTCAGTCATTCCTATACCTGCATTTTGACTAAAGAAGGAATAATCAATATTCCCGGAATTAGGTATCCCTTCCGCAGCCAGTTCGACTTTTAATGTGTCTACAGACTCTTCAGGAACCTTAATTGTTTTACCGCCGTCTGAAATTTCTGATTTGATTCCTCGAGAATCAAGATTTTCCTTAATGGAGCCAGTTTCAGAAGGGGTTAGATTGCTATACAAAGGCACTAATGTTGTTTTAGTCGCAGCTATTACTATTACTGATAATAAGATGACTAAAAATAGGGGTGCACCAACTAATATCAATTTTTGGCTTTTTTTACGTGTTCTCCAAAACTCTTTTATTTTTGCTATATAAGATTGCAAAGATTCTTTCATCTTCATCCCCCGATGATTCTGGTTAATGATCATCCATCATGCATGAAAGTAAATGAATTGTACTTTCATGCAAATAGACATATCATAATATGGAATATTAATTTGTTTTAATAGACTTTAAACCTATTAAAGCAAACAACTTAAAATATAAAATAAACAAATAATCTTAAGGGCATGAGGTCTTTACACTTGCATTCTCATGACTTCCTGATAGGCTTCGACAGCTTTATTTCTAACTTCCATAGTTAGCTGGACGGAAACACTCGCTTTCTGTGAGGCAATCATAACATCGTGTAGATCTACATTTTCACCTCGTGCCAATTTTTCCGTCATTTGATCTGACTTTATTTGTGCGTCATTCACTGTCTCGATTGAATTTTTCAAGTATTCAGCAAAGCTTGTATGTACTTCATTTGGAGTGACTGTTTTACTTACTTCTGTCTGCTTGACTGGATCTAACTTTTGGATGACAGGTGAGAAGGTTACATTATTCATCGATTAACTCCTTACTTCCCAATTTCTAAAGCTTTCATTAACATGTTTTTATTCGCATTAAATACGGTAACATTTGCTTCATACGACCTTGTAGCACTCATCAAATCGACCATCTCTCTTAAAGGGTCTACATTCGGCATTTCCACATACCCTTCTTCATTTGCATCGGGATGTGTAGGATCAAATACCATCTTAAACGGAGTTTCATCCTCAACGATTCTGGACACTTTCACACCATTTCCCGGATTACTCGCTTGGTTCATTGCCGTATTTAAAAAATTTGAGAATTGACCTTCCTTTGGCTCCAGAACGATAGATTTTCTGCGATATGGGTCATTTCCAGTTACGCTTCTTGTTGAATCAACATTCGCCATATTTGAAGAAATTACATCCATTCTCAATCTTTGCGCTGTTAAAGCTGAAGCGGTGGTATTCATACTATGAAAGACAGACAAATTACCTACCTCCCTTTATTACATTTTGCAAGCTTGAAAACTTCCCGCTCATGCGATCAATTAATGCATTGTACTTAATTTGATTTGCAGCTAGTTCAGCCATTTCTTGATCCATATCGACGCTATTTCCACTTTCATTAAATGAAACGCCTCTTTTTGCATACACTTCTGCACCATTTGGTTCTTGTCGATTAAGCTCGTAATGCCTTGAGTCGGTTCTAAATGTCTGCATATTATTTGCCAGTGCAGACTCAAAGCTATCCTTGAATTTAACATCCTTTGCTTTATATCCAGGTGTATCAACATTCGCTACATTTTGAGAAATAACTTTTTGTTTTAGCGATGTTTGATTCAAAGCCGTTTCTATTGTCGACATGGATTGTGAGAAGATTTTCACAAAAGCCACCTCATTTTTCTAAAGATCTAGATTCATTAAATCATCTATTAAAATCAATCTACCATCATTGTAAAGAATATGAAATAATAAGTCTATGTCCAGCAGGATATTTTTAATAATCCTTTTGACCTATTTTCGACATTTTCCGTAAATGGGAGTTAAGGTTTATTTTTTTCGTTCCTTAATAATATTACCACATAAATTCGACTGTCAATCAACAAAACAAGGGATTGTCAACATGACAATTTACTCATTTATTATTTTATTCAGTTATATTGGGTATTATTAACTATTCGCCATTCGTTTTTTAATGCGCTATCTGTTCGTAATAAAGTTGTAATATTATATTTAACATGTAAAATTGGCAATCGTTAAGTAATAATCGTTGTAGTATACATAGATTGACTAATCTTTACTGATTGTCTACATCAATCAAGACATTCAGCTGTTTAGGAAAAGGAGGTTAATATAAAACAGAAATGACACGCTAAGGTCAGTTAATAACGGCCTTAGCGTGTCATCTTAATATGATTATTGATTTATTGCATTACGGATTAGTTAGATTTTAATTTTTCTAACTCAACTAAGAACTTATCGTTTAATACTTTGATATAAGTCCCTTTCATTCCTAATGATCTTGATTCAATTACACCAGCACTTTCGAGCTTTCTTAATGCATTAACGATTACTGAACGAGTAATCCCTACACGATCTGCAATTTTTGAAGCGACAAGCAAACCTTCTTTGCCATCCAACTCTTCAAAAATATGCTCAATTGCTTCAAGTTCACTGTAGGATAGCGAGCTGATAGCCATTTGAACTACAGCTTTGCTTCTTGCTTCTTCTTCAATTTCTTCTGCTTTTTCACGTAGAATTTCCATACCTACAACAGTCGCGCCGTATTCAGCAAGGATTAAATCATCGTCACGGAATTGATCTTCAACACGAGCAAGAATTAGAGTCCCAAGGCGCTCTCCGCCTCCAATAATTGGAACAATCGTTGTTAAACCTTCCATGAACAAATCTTTGTTTTCAACAGGGAATGCAGAGTATTCGCTGTTAACATCTAGATTTGAAGAAGTTTCTTGGATGTTGAAAAGGTTTTTTGTATAATCTTCAGGGAATTGGCGATCCTCTAGCATTTTTTTCATTCTTTCATTTTCAATCTGTTGATTTGCTGCATAACCAAGTAGTTTACCACGGCGGCTTACAACGTAAATATTTGCTTCAATAACACCGCTTAAAGTTTCTGCCATTTCCTTGAAATTAACCGGTTTTCCGGCTGCCTTTTGTAACATTGCATTAATCTTTCTTGTTTTTGTTAATAAATCCATTCTTTCTTCCTCCTATTTGCTAGAACAATATTGTCATTCATTTTTTTTGAGCAGATATTACTGTGTCAGGAGTAAAACTGTTATCCTCTGTACTAAAAACCGCTGTATTTCTTAAAGAATAAATTGACTTAAATCTTTATCTTTAGAAATCGCTCCAAGTTTTTCTTCTACATATTGAGGAGTAATTGTAATCTTCTCCATCGTTACTTCAGGTGCTTCAAAAGATAAATCCTCTAACATTTTTTCCATGATTGTATGGAGACGCCTTGCGCCAATATTATCTGTATTTTGGTTTACGTCATACGCAAATTCTGCAATCCTACGAATAGCATCGTCAGAAAATTCTATTTGTATACCTTCTGTTTCCAATAATGCTTGATATTGTTTAATTAATGCATTATCTGGCTCAATTAATATTTTTACAAAGTCATCAACTGTTAGTTTTGTTAACTCTACCCTAATTGGAAAACGACCTTGTAATTCAGGGATTAAATCAGATGGTTTGGCAATATGAAACGCACCGGCTGCAATAAACAAAACATGATCAGTTTGTACTGTCCCATATTTCGTAGTTACTGTCGATCCTTCTACGACTGGTAAAATATCTCTTTGCACGCCTTCTCTGGATACATCTGCTGATGAGCCTCCAGAATTTTTGCTCGCTATTTTATCAATCTCATCGATAAAGATGATTCCCGATTGTTCGGCGCGGAAAATAGCTTCAGACCCTACTTCATCCATATCAATCAATTTCCCGGCCTCTTCATTCGTTAGCACCTTTCTTGCTTCACTAACAGTTAATTTACGCTTTTTGCGCTTCTTGGGCATGAGGCCGCTTAAAGCATCTTGCATATTCATACCCATCTGTTCCATACCCGAACCTTGCAGCATATCAAACATCGATGGCTGCTGTTCCTCTACTTCAACAGTAATTACTTCGTTCTCAAGTTCTCCGAGCTCAAGCTTTGATTGTAACACTTTTCGCTTTTCTTGTATATTCATATCTTCACTCGAGTTTTTTTCTTCCTCAGATTGGTCATTACCGCCTCCAAAAAGCATTTCCAGCGGATTTTTATAATTTGATGATTTCTTACTGCTTGGTACTAGTAGTTCAACAATTCTACGGTTAGCATTTTTTTCTGCTAACTCTTTCACACTCGCCATCTTATCTTCTTTCACAAGGCGAACAGAGGTCTCCACAAGATCTCTAACCATCGATTCAACGTCCCTGCCTACATAACCTACCTCAGTAAATTTTGTAGCTTCAACCTTTATGAATGGAGCGCCAACAAGTTTAGCAATTCTTCGTGCAATTTCCGTTTTACCAACGCCGGTTGGACCAATCATTAAAATATTTTTCGGATTAATTTCATCGCGCAATTTTTCATCGAGCAGGGCGCGGCGATATCTGTTTCTTAATGCAACAGCGACTGCCTTCTTTGCATCTTTTTGACCGATAATGAATTGGTCAAGCCGTTCTACAATTTGACGTGGTGTTAGATTTGTACCTTTGACCATTGATCAGCACTCCCTTTATAATTCTTCCACAATAATATTATGGTTTGTATATACACATATTTCAGCGGCCATTTCTAACGATGCTTTTGCAATCTCTTTAGCAGATAAATGTTCGCCAGCAAATCGCTTTAAAGAGCGCCCAGCAGCTAATGCATAATTCCCGCCAGATCCGATAGCAAGAATACCATCATCCGGTTCAATCACTTCACCGGTACCGGATATTAACAATAAGGTATCTTCGTTCATAACAATTAACAAAGCCTCAAGCTTGCGGAGAACTTTATCACTTCTCCATTCTTTAGCAAGTTCTACAGCTGTTCTTTGCAAATTCCCATTAAATTCTTCAAGTTTTCCTTCAAACATTTCAAATAATGTAAAGGCATCCGCAACTGAACCTGCAAAACCCGCAATCACCTTACCGTTCGATAGTTTCCTCACTTTTCTTGCAGTATGCTTCATAACAACTGATTCTCCAAATGTTACTTGACCATCACCAGCCATCGCGCATTGACCATTATGCTGTACCGCAAAAATTGTTGTTGCATGAAATTGTGACATTTTTTATTTCCTCCTTTAGGAGTCATTATTCTATCTACATACTGACTATATATGAATATAGCTTAATATTTATCCTTATTAACTATCTTTTATCCTTTTTTAACAAAGGTTTTTATATAGCCGCATTTTTTCATCATCTATGCACGCGGATGATGATTCATATAAGATTTCCTTAAATATTCGTTTGTCACATGTGTATATACTTGTGTGGAAGATAGGAATGCATGCCCTAGCAGCTCTTGAACAGTTCTAATATCAGCGCCGTTTGCCATCATGTGGGTTGCAAAAGAGTGGCGAATCATATGAGGATGTATTTTTCCAGATAAAGATGACTTTTCAATCATTTTATCTAATATCCCCCTAATCCCTCGCTCTGTAAGCGGTCCGCCTCGATGGTTAACAAACAGGTGGTGATGTGCATCGCCTTTGGACAAAAGTGCTTTACGGCCGTCATTCATATACATTGTTAAGCTATCATGTGCAAAGCTGCCAAAAGGAATATATCTCTCCTTATTGCCTTTCCCATGTATGAGGACAATCGATACATCCATATCTAAATCCTTTAATACAATTTTTGCACATTCACCCACTCGAATCCCCGTTGCATACAGTAACTCAAGCAATGCTTTATTCCTCTGCCCTAATGGAGTGTTTATTTCACACACATCAAAAAGCTGCGCGATTTCTTCCTCATAAAAAAACTGAGGAAGTTTTTTTTCTCCCTTCGGAATAGAAGCTAATGAGAAAGGATTTTCTTCTACTCGCCCTTCTCTTAGAAGTAATTTGTAAAAACTGCGTAAACATGAAATTTTTCTTGCAACTGTCTTTCTTGCATAACCTTGTTCATAAAGCTTTGTTAAATAAATTCGGACATCAACATATTCGACTTCTTCTAAGCATTTTAAACTTTGTTCAGACATGAACATAAAGAATTCCCTGATATCCTTTTGATAATGCTCAATTGTATATTGTGAATAATTTTTCTCTATTTGTAAATATTCGATAAATAACTTTAAAGAAATGTTCACATTTTCATCCAAAATTGTACTCACCTCACAAGGGCTACTAAATATTATCATATTAGTGTAGCCCTTGCAAGAAACTTTACATATTTTTCACAAAGTTCTGAATTGTTCTTAATGCTCGCTCAGCATGATGCTCGTTTCTTTCCTGCTTACCTTTAATTTTTACAGGTAAATCTGGAAATAAACCAAAGTTTGCATTCATAGGTTGAAAATTCTTTGGATTTGCAGTAGAAATATATCGCGCCATGCTCCCTAGTGCTGTTTCGTGAGGAAATTCAACCGGATCTTGTCCACTTACTAATCTGGCTGCATTTATACCAGCGATTAATCCGCTTGCTGCAGATTCAACATATCCTTCAACACCCGTCATTTGACCAGCAAAGAATAGATTATCCCTGTTTTTAAATTGATAAGTCGCATTTAAAACTTTAGGAGAATTAATAAATGTGTTTCTATGCATAACACCATATCGGACAATTTCAGCATTTTCTAAGCCTGGAATCAGCTTAAGTACTTCTTTTTGCGGTCCCCATTTTAAATGTGTCTGAAAACCAACAATATTATAAAGTGTGCCCGCCGCATCATCTTGACGAAGCTGAACTACTGCATACGGCCTTTTCCCTGTTCTCGGGTCTTCTAAACCAACAGGTTTCATTGGGCCAAAAAGCATCGTCTTTTTACCGCGCGATGCCATTACTTCAATCGGCATACACCCTTCAAAAAAGATTTCCTTTTCAAATTCTTTTAACGGTACTGTCTCAGCAGCAATCAACGCTTCATAAAAAGTATTAAACTCCTCTTCAGACATTGGGCAGTTTAGATAGGCAGCCTCCCCTTTATCATAGCGGGATTTCAAGTAAACTTTATCCATATCAATTGAATCTTTTTCTATAATCGGAGCAGCAGCATCATAGAAATATAGATAATCTTCCCCTGATAGCTCCTTTAACTTCACTGATAATGCTTCACTTGTTAATGGGCCTGTAGCAATTACAGTCGTTCCTTCAGGAATTTCACTAACCTCTTCATTTATAACGGTCACATTGGGATGATGTTTAACTCTTTCCGTAACTTTCCCTGCAAAATCATGGCGGTCAACCGCTAATGCGCCACCCGCAGGTACAGCGCTTTCATCCGCAGAACTAATAATGACAGAGTCCAAGCTCCTCATTTCTTCTTTTAACACACCAACAGCATTTGTTAGTGTATTCGCTCTTAAGGAATTGCTGCATACGAGCTCTGCAAATTTATCTGTATGATGGGCTGGCGTTTGTTTAACCGGTCTCATTTCATATAAATTCACTTTTATTCCGCGCTTTGCTATTTGCCATGCAGCTTCGCTTCCTGCTAAGCCTGCCCCTACTACATTAACTACTTGTTCACTCATCCGATTATCTCCTTACTATACTAAAAATATTCAGAAAAAACGTCGGTTTTGTTTATCTTAACTAAATCAATTATTAATTCAATAAATATTACCCAAAATGCATTGTACAATATAACGAAAAAAGAAGAAAGCATAAAGCGTTATTATATACAAAATGTCCTATGACTAATCAAGATTTGATATCTGTAAGGATGTGAATCTGTCACATTACGTTCACAATGATTAGCTATTACGGCATTAGAAAAGAGTGAGCCTTATGCTCACCCTTCATTAGCTTTGTTTTTCTTCCTTGTAGTCACATTCTACGCATTGTACTTGAATGCCTTTTTTCAGTTTTTTCTCAACTAAAAGTTTATCACATTTCGGACAGCTGCGGGCAATTGGTTTATCCCAGGAAATAAATTCGCATTGAGGGAATCGATCACAGCCATAGAAAATACGACGTTTTTTACTTTTTCTCTCAATAATATTCCCTTCTTTACATGTTGGGCATTTCACTCCAATTTCCTTCACAATTGCTTTCGTATTCCTGCAATCTGGGAAGTTGCTGCATGCCATAAACTTCCCGTAGCGTCCCATTTTAAACACCATTGGGCTGCCGCATTGTTCACAATCCTCGCCTGCAGGCTCATCCTTTATTTCTATCTTTTCCATTTCCTGTTCCGCTATTTTCAGATAGGATTCGAACTCTATATAAAATTCATCAATGAGTTTTATCCAAGTCATTTCTCCATCTTCAATGTGGTCTAATCCTTTTTCCAATCTCGCTGTAAATTCTACATCTATTATTTCTGGGAAGAATTCCACCATCACCTCATGAACAATTTCTCCGAGCTCCGTTGGAATAAAGCGCTTATTATCCAATGAGACATAGCCGCGTTTTTGAATCGTGTCCAAAGTAGGAGCAAATGTTGATGGTCTGCCAATACCTAATTCTTCCAGTGTTTTAACTAGCCGAGCCTCTGTATATCTTGGTGGCGGTTGAGTAAAATGCTGTTTCGGTTCAATATCTTTCTTCAGCACTTCATCGCCTTCCTTTAAATTAGGAAGCATATTGTTTTTTTCTTCAGTTTGGTCATCTGAGCCCTCTACGTATACCTTCATAAACCCTGCAAATTTTACTTTTGAGCCATTCGCTCTAAAAATAACAGGTCCATTTTTCAGATCAACACTCATTGTATCCATGACTGCCGGCGCCATTTGACTTGCTGTAAAGCGTTCCCAAATCAGCTTGTAAAGCCTTAATTGATCTCGTGATAGGAACTCCTTCACTGTATTAGGCTCGCGCATAATACTAGTCGGCCTTACTGCTTCATGGGCATCCTGGCTCTTGCTGTTCTTTTTCTCATTTTTTTTCGCACCAGATAGATATTCTTTGCCATAGTTATTTTCAATGTATTGTGATGCTTCATTTAAAGCGACTTCAGAGATTCGAGTGGAATCAGTTCTCATATAGGTAATTAAACCAACTGTTCCTTCCTTACCTAAGTCAATCCCTTCATACAATTGCTGTGCAAGCATCATCGTTTTCTTTGCTCTGAAGTTTAATTTCCTAGCTGCTTCCTGTTGAAGGGAAGAGGTTGTAAAAGGTGCGGCAGGATTGCGGCGTCTTTCCTTCTTGGTCACAGTCTTTACTTGAAATTTATTACCCTTCATTTGTTTTAATATTTTTTGTACATCTTCTTCAGTCTTTAATTCAACTTTTTCATTTTCCAGACCGAAAAAACTTGCTTCAAATGCTGATTTGCCTTTAAGGAATTCACCATCTATACTCCAGTATTCTTCAGGTACAAAATCATTTATCTCTTTTTCACGTTCAATGATGAGGCGTACGGCAACCGATTGAACCCGACCAGCGCTTAGGCCTTTTTTTACTTTTTTCCAAAGCAGAGGGCTGATATTATAGCCTACAAGGCGGTCAAGAAGTCTCCTAGCCTGCTGCGCATCAACTAAATCCATATTGATTGCACGCGGGTGCTTAAAGGACTCTTTAATGGCGTCTTTAGTAATCTCATTAAAAACGACACGGCATTCCGAGTAAACATCCATATCCAAACTGTGGGCTAAATGCCACGCAATTGCCTCCCCTTCACGATCCGGGTCAGCTGCGAGATAGATTTTTTTTGCTTTTTTTGCAGCAGTCTTCAATTCTTTTAAAACAGGGCCCTTTCCTCTTATCGTTATATACTTTGGATCATAATTATTCTCAACATCTACACCCATTTGGCTTTTAGGCAAATCTCTGACATGGCCCATTGAAGCCTTCACTTTATATTTCTTCCCCAAATAGCGTTCAATTGTCTTTGCTTTTGCGGGGGATTCAACAATAACTAGAAACTCTGACATCCATTAGTCCTCCTCAAGAGGGAATTATTAGTATTTAGAAAAACTTGGCGTTCTCCAGTCCTTTCGGCGAATGCCTTCGTTTTACTTATGCGATATTTTAACTAGAAGCAAAATTTTTTCAGAAATATTTACTTTAATACGTTAATTAAGTTAAACTTTCCTACTAGCCAAAAAAGCAGGCTATTGCATCGGTATTTGTTCTCCTTTATCCACTTAAAATATCTATACATAAAGAGAAATAATACTTCATTTGCCCTTTAATTACTTGTTTTTTTACAGTGGCACATTTTTACAATGCGCTCATCCTTGAAATATCCACTATTATTAATCAATATATTCAAGTTTGTCAAATATAAGCTTAAGAAAAACGTGGCTCTCCCCAAGTTTTTTCGGCGAATATCCTTTATTTAATGAAGTGAAAATTAGTGTTAAAAGCTTCACCTTTATCAATTAAGATATTTTTTTAAAATAACATCTCATTTCACACTTCTGATGCAAAATGTATAATAGTTTACCGCGAATTTCAACCTTTTTATTAAAATTCCTGTAAATTTTATGATTTTTCCCCCTAATATACCAATTCTTCAATGATATCCTCCGCATTTCGGATTAGTTTCGCCCCTTGTTGAATTAATTCATTCGCTCCATCTGAATGAGGACTGAGCACACTTCCAGGGACGGCAAATACTTCTCTCCCCTCTTGTACAGCAAAATTAGCGGTAATAAGAGACCCGCTCCTTCTCTTTGCCTGAATGATTAATGTACCTCTGCTAATTCCGCTTATAATGCGATTTCTCATTGGAAAGTGCCACCTTGCAGGCTTCGTATTGGGTGGGTATTCAGATATTAAAAGGTGCTGATTCATTATACTGCAGGCAAGCTGTTTATTTGACTCAGGGTAAATATGATAAAAGCCCCCTCCAATTACTGCAATGGTCCGACCGCCATATTTGATCGCACCTTCATGAGCGAGCGTATCTACCCCTTTAGCCAAACCGCTTGCTATTACTATATCTTTTTCAATCAGCTGCGGAAACAAATGCTGAATGACCTGATAGCTATATGCAGTTGACTCTCTTGAGCCGACAACTGCAAGTATAGTAGCATTTTTTAGTAAAGTTAAATCACCTTTTGTATATAATATCCACGGTGGTTCATAAATTTCTTTTAATAATGGAGGATATTCATCATCAAATATACTAATTATCCTAATATGATCGTATTTATACTGCTGAATTTGTTCATCAATCTTATTAGAGCGCAATTCTTCCTTAATGGTTTTGAATTTAGAATGATTTAAAGGAAAATCAATAGGGGTGTATACAGAAGAATAATTGGGGGAGATTGAATTTAACATAGGGTCGATTTTCAACAATTGATATATTATTTTCCAGCTTGCACTTTTGCAATGATGTAATTTTACCAGACGTGAAGTAAATTCATCCATAAAGCTACCTCCTAAAATCAATATACCATGTTATTTTTCTTAATTTTCAAACATAAATATTCAATAAATAGCCCCCTTCTCAAAGGGGACTATTTCACCTTATAGATTAATGTGTTTTACATTTATCATAAAGTCCTTTTTCTTTCAGAACTTTAATTAATGTTTCACCCATTACAGATGGAGTATCAGCTACTTCAATGCCACACTCGTTCATGACACGGATTTTTTCGTCAGCTGTTCCTTTACCTCCGGAAATGATCGCACCTGCATGTCCCATACGTTTTCCTGGAGGAGCTGTACGCCCGCCAATGAAGCCAACAACAGGTTTAGTCATGTTCGCTTTTACCCATTCAGCAGCTTCCTCTTCAGCAGTTCCACCGATTTCACCAATCATGATTACTGCATACGTTTCCGGATCTTCATTAAATGCTTTTAGAACATCGATAAAGTTTGTTCCGTTGACAGGGTCTCCACCAATACCAACAGCTGTTGTTTGACCGATGCCAGCTTGAGTTAATTGATGAACAGCTTCATAAGTTAGTGTACCAGAGCGGGAAACTACACCTACATGACCTTTTGTATGAATGTATCCTGGCATAATACCGATCTTACACTCATCAGCCGTGATAACACCTGGGCAGTTTGGCCCTACTAGGCGAGTCTTCTTGCCTTCCATATAACGTTTTACTTTCACCATATCCAACACTGGAATATGCTCAGTAATACAGATGGCAAGCTCTAGCTCTGCATCAACTGCTTCAAGGATTGAATCTGCAGCAAATGGAGCAGGTACATAAATAACTGATGCTGTTGCTCCTGTTGCTTCAACAGCTTCTTTTACTGTATTAAATACAGGTACACCTTCCACTTCCATGCCACCTTTTCCAGGTGTCACTCCGCCGACAATTTTTGTACCGTATTCAAGCATCTGCTTTGTGTGGAAAAGAGCTGTTGAACCAGTGATTCCTTGCACAATAACTTTTGTATCTTTATTGATAAATACGCTCACGTTAATTCTCCTTCCTGATTTCCAAATATACCAATCATAAAAAATATGACTTTTCGCATGCAACCTTGCATGCGAACGATTGCAAATACTTTAATTCAGATGATAATTAGCCTACTAATGAAACGATTTTTTCTGCGCCATCTGCCATAGAGCTTGCAGCAACGATTTCTACATCTGATTCAGCAAGAATTTTCTTACCAAGTTCTACATTTGTACCTTCTAAGCGTACAACAAGAGGAACTTTCAAGCCTACTTGCTTTGCAGCTTCTACAACACCAGTTGCGATGACGTCACATTTCATAATTCCGCCAAAAATATTTACAAAGATTCCTTTAACATGTTCATCAGAAAGGATGATTTTAAATGCTTCTGTAACTTTTTCAGCTGTAGCGCCGCCCCCAACATCAAGGAAGTTAGCAGGGTCTCCGCCATAATGCTTAACGATGTCCATAGTGGCCATTGCAAGCCCTGCACCGTTAACCATGCAGCCAATATTTCCATCTAGTGCAATGTAGCTTAAATCATACTTAGATGCTTCGATTTCTTTTGAATCTTCTTCTTCAAGGTCACGCATATCAACGATGTCTTTTTGACGATAAAGAGCGCTTCCATCAAAGTTAAATTTAGCGTCTAACGCCATAACTTTTCCGTCTCCAGTTACAACAAGAGGGTTGATTTCTGCAATTGAACAATCTTTTTCGATATATGCTGTATATAAGCCCATCATAAATTTAACTGCTTGATTCACCAATTTCACAGGAATATTGATGTTGAATGCAACACGACGAGCTTGGAAAGCTGTTAAACCAACAACCGGATCAATTTCTTCTTTAAAGATTTTTTCCGGAGTTTTTTCAGCTACTTCTTCAATTTCTGTTCCGCCTTCTTCAGATGCCATTAAAGTAACGCGAGAAGTGGCGCGATCTAATACTAGTCCAATATAGTATTCTTTTTGGATATCGCAGCCTTCTTCAATTAAAAGACGCTTTACTTCTTTTCCTTCTGGACCTGTTTGGTGGGTAACAAGTGTCTTGCCTAGAATTTCTTCTGCATATGTACGAACCTCATCCAAGTTTTTGGCAACCTTTACCCCGCCTGCTTTACCGCGGCCACCTGCATGGATTTGCGCCTTAACAACACAAACTTCAGTGCCTAATTCTTTAGCTGCTTCTACTGCTTCTTCCACTGTAAAAGCAACTTTTCCGTTTGGAACTGATACCCCGTATTGTCTGAGGATTTCTTTACTTTGATACTCATGTATATTCATTTCCCATCCTCCTATCTTACTTTTCAAAAATAGACTGCGTTTCCATTTTATAAAATGACTCATTAGTTGTCTACAGTATTAAAAGAAATATTATATTAATTAAGACAAATTTGTATATAAAAATAGTGAATATAGCGCGATAGTTCAAGGTTTTAGTGATAGACAAAATAATTTAAAAATTAATCCACCTCAATACCCTTTATATACCATAAAGGGACAGTTTTACTAGTTTTTAGTTTGTTTTTCCAATCGCTTCCCTGCTTCCTGATCTAGTTTGTAAACAAAAGCAAACACTTCAGCAACTGCCTGATATAATTCTTCTGGTATCGTTTCGTTCAAATCTAGCTTGCTTAAAATATCCATGAGCGAAGGATCCTCTTGAACCGGCACCCCATGTTCCCGTGCTGAAGCTATTATATTTTCTGCTATGATTCCATTTCCCTTAGCTGTTATTTGAGGTGCCTGCATTTTTGAATTGTATGAGAGGGCTACTGCTTTACTTTGCAAATTTTTATTCATATTCTCATATCCACCCCATTGCTAGAAATCTCATGTATAACTGCTGTTTTTGGCTCGTTCACCATTTTCTTCTCTTTAAAAAAACGGATGGACGATAACTTATAATTTTGATTATTCAATTGCTCTTTTAACTGTTGTATATAGGGTGGTGCCAACGTTTCAATCCATTCATGTTTATTTATAATCGTTATGTTCACAACTCTGCTTTGAATATGTAAATCTACAATTGTTTCATCCAATTTACTCATATTTAAGTAAAACAATATTCTACAATGGCTTGAATCAATTTGACCTTTTTCCGTTCTCCGCCCGCTCCACTGTATGGATAGGTCTGTCGCTCTGTTATGTAAAGAAAACGGAATTTGCATAGCGAGCTGCTGTATCGGACCTATTTCCTGTGAGAGAAGCTGGAACCCCGTCAATTTATTTAATAGAGCCGATGCTGTGTCTTTTACCCCTGAAGGTATTTCATCGGCAAGCAGGGCGATCAGAAGCGGTTTAAGTGCCTCTTGTCTGCTATGCTGAATGTTATCTGCTAATCCGTGTTCATAAGAAAGCCCCAACGAAGTCATCATATTTTTCAAATAATCTTTAAGCTGAGATGAATTTATTTCCTGACTCATTATATTTTGATGTAAATGATTGAATAGTTTTGCCTCTTCTGAAGTTAAACCCGTTTGTTTTACGATGAAATCATTTGCAGTGATTGCTAATGCCGCTCCTTCGTTTATATTTATCGAGTTTATTTTGCCTGCAGATGACATATATTCTCTTATGAATTGATTTAATCGCTGTTCATCTACCGGAAAAGCGGTCATTGAAGTGCGGATTGATTGCAGCAAAGACTGGACATTCGTTAACTTTCCGCTGCTCGATTCTCCTACTGCACGCTCCAAATCTACGAGTGCTTTTAAAAAGGATGGCAGCGAGCTATTCTGATTCTTTGCGATAACATCAAGCAGCGCATTTCCGATAGACTCAGACAATTGATTGGCTTTCATGCTGCTTTTTATCATATTAACTATTATATTTGTTTCCGTAGTATCTGTCGGAAAAGCTCCGATTTTTTGCAGGAGACTAAAGGCAGTTGTTGAATCTGAAGCACTGCCCTGCAGCCAGTTGTGCAAAAGGCTTTTCTGCAGCTGACTACGATCAGAATTAAACAACTGGTCGATTTTATTTGACAAAGCTTTTGCTTCGTTCAGGTGTTGCAGGTCTGTTAATTGCGTACGGAGTTTATTCAATAGCGGTGAGATAGGCTCTTCTGATTGAACGGAAACGACTGCTTTAAATATCGCTTCGTTCAAAGGCCAACCGCGTTCAAAAATCATTTTTATTGCTTTCATGCCCTCTTCTATGGATTGTCCGTCTTGAACCCAATGAGCGGCGATTTGAAGCGTTTTGGCATTGATAGGGATTTGCTCTTTGAGAAAGAACTGAACTAGATTTTGATTTTCCTTCGTGATTGGTAGATTCAATTGCTGTAATAGCCCTGAAAGCGCTCCATCCTGCTTGCCGTTCAAATCTTGAGTTAAAACTTTTAATTGAATAGTGCCTTCGCTATTTTGCACTTCAAACCAGTAGCTTTCGTTTGCTGTTAGCGGCAAGTTTAATTGCGCTATGATCCTTTGGTTGCCGATTTGCACCTCAGCAATATCGTGCGGAAAAAAGCGCATCACCCTGCCATTTAAAATCTGGCCTTGACGAAACTGGACTGATTCATGACCAGCCCTAACTAATTTGTTAAACGTCTCTGATAAAACTTTCATGAATCTCACTCCTTTACCGTAGCTAACAAACTACTATATGTGAGAGCGGACTGGAGCAAAACTTTTTCGGTGAATAGGTAAAATGCCATAAATATTAATTGCTTCCAGATGTTCCTTTGTTCCGTATCCCATATTTTTTGCAAATGAATATCGCGGGAATTCTTTATCATATTCCATCATGATACGATCTCTAGTCACTTTTGCTACAATCGATGCAGCAGCTATGCTAATGCTCTTTGCATCTCCTTTTATAATCGCTTCATAAGGATATGGTGTATGTAATTTCACGGCGTCCACCAATAAAAAATCGGGGCTCGTTTTCAATGCTGCGACAGCTGTCAACATTGCCTTTTTTGATGCTTCTAATATATTTATTTGATCAATCTCATCCGGTTCAATGATGCCTACCTCCGCTGCAACTGCTGATTGCATGATCTTTTGGTAGTACTCTTCCCTCTTGCGCTCTGATAATTTTTTAGAATCATCAATTCCAGGCAAATAAAAATCATCTGGCAGTATCACCGCCGCTGCTACGACAGGACCTGCCAACGGCCCACGCCCTACCTCATCAACGCCTGCAATAAAATCAAACCCTTCCCTGCGATATTTTTTTTCATATTTTTGCATTTCGTCATACTTTTGTTGAAGAAGTCTAGTCTGTTCCAAGTTTCTCTCCCATTTTTTAACCGCCGCTTGTACACCCTTTCTCTCATCCTGCAGCAATTCATCAATCAATGGATGATGCTCATTAATTTGTAATAGCAGCATTTCTACTTCCTTTATCGAACGTTTCACATCATCTACTCCTAATCACTCAATATCATCATCTTTCATTTGTGGTATTCGGCGTTTACCAGTTACTTCGGCAAATTTCCTTCTTTTTTCAGATGTATAAGCAAATTCACATGAAAAACCACTAATTATGACTGTATTAAAATAATACTATCAAATAAAATAAAAAATAAAAGGCCTTCTAAAAAGAAAGGCCTTTCTGTCATTCTTCAATTGCTTTCGCTAAATCATCCGGATTCTCAAGTGAAATCCTTCCAAATTTCTCTGAGCGGAACTCCCTGATTACGAGTTCGGTTACTTTATCATAGTCAACCTCTCCTCCGCCCATCAGACAGCCCCTCCGTTTTCCGATTTCATCAAACAGCAAAACGATGTCTTCTGGTAATTCTTCGATACCATAGCGTTCTTTCAGCTTATCAGGGTAGTTTGCAGATAAGAAGCGCAGCGCATAGACAGCAACATCCTGCAAATTTAAAATCGTATCTTTAATTGCGCCCGTCAACGCTAGTTTTAATCCAACCTGCTGGTCTTCAAATTTTGGCCACAGTATACCTGGAGTATCTAATAATTCCATTTCTTTTCCGACTTTAATCCATGCTTGAGCTTTTGTAACACCAGGAGTATTGCCTGTTTTCGCAATGTTTTTCTTCGCTAATCTGTTAATTAACGTCGATTTACCGGCATTGGGAATTCCAACGATCATCGCCCGGATTGCTCTCGGCCTTACCCCCTTAGCTTTCATGCGGTTAAACTTTTCCTCAAGC
This sequence comes from Cytobacillus horneckiae, assembly GCF_002835735.1. Lineage (GTDB taxonomy): Bacteria > Bacillota > Bacilli > Bacillales > Cytobacillaceae > Cytobacillus > Cytobacillus horneckiae. Next base: position 139,012 of record NZ_PISD01000007.1, read on the forward strand.
AGAGATTTTGCTGCTGCCGTAATTTCCTTCATCCCTTGACCAGCTTGCGAATTAATTGCCAACGCTTTAATTCCTTGTTCCTCAAAATAGGCAATCCATTGCTTTGTTAATTCCGCATCAGCCATATCCGCTTTATTCAATAGGACAATGCGCGGTTTCTGTTGAATAATTTCTTCAATCATAGGATTTCTTGATGAATAAGGAATTCTTGCATCAACAAGTTCAAAAATAATATCCACTAATTTTAGCTTTTCCGTGACCTGTCTGCGCGCTTTAGCCATATGGCCAGGAAACCATTGTATAGTCAAGGTTCCCACCTCACTTTTTTCTTTTATTAAACTTTAAAGTTGTATGCTATTTAAATTAAAGTTCCCTTTTAGCCAGAAAATAATAAAAGAAATCACCACATCTTGTGATTTCTTTTATCTTTATAAATACTAAATTCAAGTTATTTTACAAGACGTACATCTTCGAGCGGCCAATAAATCACACCAGCGCTCCCTAATACTTCTTCCATAGGGACAGGACCAATGTGGCGGCTATCCTTACTGAATCGACGATTATCTCCCATTACGAAAAGATGGCCTTCAGGTACCGTTTCCTGGCCGATTTTTTCTTCTAAAGTAAAAGGCTCAGTTAATGGACCATCAACAACTTGCTGCTTATACTCGTCAAGATAAGGCTCTTCATAAGCTTTTCCATTTACATAGAGAGTATCGTCCTTATATTCAATTCTATCACCAGGCAAGCCGATGATTCGTTTAATATAATCTTTATTCTCCGGAGCATGGAAGACAATAATATCAAACCTGTCTGGCTCTCCAATCGTATAACTGAATTTATTAACAATCATTCGATCTTGGTCCTTCAGCGTCGGCATCATCGATAATCCGTCAACAACAATTGGCGCAAATAAGAAGTATCTAATAACCGCAGCGAGTAGTACCGCTATGATTAACGCTTTAGTCCATTCCCATAGTTCATTTTTCTTTTTTGCCATCGTTTCCCCACCATTCTTCTGTTAAAAGATGAAACATGTTCTGTATCACATATTGTATGCATGAATATAAGTATGTACAACTCTACTTCTTATTTTACATAAATTTTGCCTAATACACACGATGGGATTGTGATTTAACTAATTTTTTAATAATTATGTAATAATACTATCATAAAAATGGAAAATGTATAGAAAAGGAGCTTGTTAATTACAAGCTCCCCTTCTCAAGCATACTAGCTGGCTAATAATGTTTTGTACTCATTATTAGTCATGCTTATTATCTTATCGAATTTCTTTAATACGAGCTTTTTTACCACGTAGGTTACGTAGGTAGTAAAGTTTCGCACGGCGTACTTTACCGCGACGGATTACTTCAAGCTTCGCAATTTTTGGTGTGTGTACAGGGAATGTACGCTCAACGCCTACACCGTAAGAAATCTTACGAACTGTAAAAGTTTCGCTGATTCCACCACCACGACGCTTAATCACAACTCCTTCGTATACTTGGATACGCTCGCGAGTTCCCTCAACAATACTTACGTGTACACGTACAGTATCACCAGGACGAAACGCAGGAAGATCCGTACGAAGTTGATCTTGAGTGATTTCTTGAATTAATTTATGCATCGTTTTCAACTCCTCCCAGGATGCTCTTACAAAGGCAAACCCTTATATTGCAGCGGAACATCGTTATCAGACACAGTACTAAATCGCTTTAGCCTAAGTCACAAAAATTATCATAACATAATTAGTTTACGACATCAATGTTATTTAGCGTCTTTTTTTATTTCTTCTAGCCATTTTTTTTGCTGGCTTGTAAGTTCAGTACCTTCGAGTAAATCAGGTCGCCTCATATACGTCCTTCTCAATGATTCTTTGTCTCTCCACTCATTAATTAAGCGGTGATTACCAGAGGTAAGGACTTCTGGAACCTTCATCCCTCGAAAATCCGCAGGTCTTGTATAATGGGGATGCTCCAGTACTCCCGTGCTGAATGAGTCCTTCATATGTGATTCTTCGTTGCCAAGCACTTCTGGCAAAAGACGGACCACACTGTCTATGACAACCATTGCACCTAGCTCACCGCCGGTCAATACATAATCGCCAATTGAAATTTCATCTGTGACAATATGCTCTCGAATTCTTTCGTCATAACCTTCATAATGACCGCAAATAAAAATTAAATGATCACTTGCTGCCAATTCTTCCGCTTTATTCTGAGTATAGCGTTCACCTTGAGGACATAGCAGAATAACACGAGGGGAAGAGCTTGATTTATCTTGCAGATCCTTTACCGCATCAAAGATAGGCTGAGGCTTGAGTACCATCCCGGCACCGCCGCCATAAGGATAATCATCAACTGTTTGGTGCTTATTGTCAGCATAGCTTCTAAAGTTTACGACATTATATTGAACAGCATGCTGATCTTCAGCTTTTTTTAAGATGGAATGACCAAACACTCCTTCAAACATTTCGGGAAAGAGAGTCAATACATCAATTTTCATCATGAGAGCAGACCTTCCATCGGGTCAATCATAATAACTTTTTCTGCTGTATTTACTTCTTTCACAACAGCTTCAATGTATGGGATCAATATATCCTTGCCGCTCTTACCTTTTACAACCCACACATCATTTGCACCAGGAGATAGTATTTCCTTCACTTTGCCCACCTCTTCTCCATCAAGGGTTTTTACTAAACAGCCAATGATTTCATGATAATAATACTCATCTTCTTCAAGCTCTAAAAGCTGACTTTCAGGAACTTTTAAAATTCCGCCTTTCATTTTTTCGATTTCGTTCATATTATTTATACCTTCAAAGGTCAGTAAATTAAATGATTTATGAAGGCGATGTGTTGCCACCGTTAATTCTACTGGGTCTTTCGCATCTGGCATAAATAAATATAACTTATTTCCTGGTGAATAACGTTCGTCTGCAAAGTCCGTTTTTGAAATGACTCTTGCTTCCCCTCTTACACCATGCGTATTTACGATTTTTCCAACATTAAACCATTTTTCCATACTTACATTCACCTCTAGCGGATTTCATCTATGATACCGTCTTTAATTATGATTGTTTTTCCATTTTCTATTGAATCCCAGCGATCGCCTTTTTCTATCATAACAAGCGCCTGGACTTCTTTTTCTTTTAGCTCACTACCTAATGGTAGCATATGTAATTGTTCTATTTGAAAGTCAAGCAATTTGATTTTTTCATTTCTTGATTGTATTTCTTTATCAAAATATGTTTTCAAATTGGACTGAGCTTTTTTGGCTTTTTCCCATTTCTTCATTTCAAATTTAAATTGATCGCATTCCTTTTGAAGCTGCTGTTTCTTCCATTCATAATTAGACAGCAATTTGCTTTTGCTGTTTTCCGTTAACACTTGCTTTACTGTTACCGTTTGAATAATTTGCATGGTGGCAGCCCTCCATCATTTATCTTTTATACTTGAGAAATGCTTAGTTTTTCTTTTGTGATTTTTGTATTCTATCTATTGAAGTGTGTTACATTCACATAAGACAAATTTTAATTTCACATTAGCCAAAAAAAGGAGGGGAACCCCCTCCTTTTCAAATTGTTTATTCAGCTTTGCATAAATGAATGTGCACCTGATAGGCTGTTCTACCTTCAAAGCGCCCGGACACCGCCTATCCCTTCGCAGCTTTAAGCTCGTCAAGGCAAGCGGTTCCTTTTTTCATTTAATTTCTAAGAAAATCTTTTTTTCTTCAGATGTTCCTGCTGCATAAACAACAGTTCTAATCGCTTTCGCAACGCGCCCTTGCTTCCCTATTACCTTCCCCATGTCATTCTTGTTGACGGAGAGCAAGTAGGTCACTGCTCGGTTCTCTTCACGAACATTCACTTGAATATCTTCCGGAAAATCAACCAGGGGCTTCACAATCGTTTCGATAAGCTCTTTCATAGGAGTAAGAATTACTTCCCGTGTTTAGCGTTATGGAATTTTTCCATAATGCCAACGTTTGAGAATAAGTTACGAACTGTATCAGATGGTTTCGCACCTGTTTGTAACCATTTAAGCGCTAATTCTTCGTTGATATCAACGATTGCTGGATTTGCAACAGGGTTGTAAGTTCCAACTGTTTCAATGAAACGTCCATCACGTGGTGAACGAGAATCAGCTACTACAATACGATAAAAAGGAGATTTTTTTGCTCCCATACGTTTTAAACGAATTTTTACTGCCATTTTATAAAGCACCTCCGAATAGTTTCACACAAGATAGTATATTATCAGATAGTCAGTTAGTTTGTAAAGGTTTTTTTCTTTACATAGATCAAAAAACTGTTTTCAATCCTTAAAACGGATTAAATGGAAGCTTAAAGCCACCTTTTTTCTTGCCTTTTTGTTGCATGCCTGTCATCTGCTTCATCATTTTTTTCATATCTTCAAACTGTTTAAGCAAACGATTTACTTCAGGGACTGTTCTTCCGCTTCCCTTGGCAATTCTTTTACGACGGCTTGCATTAATTGTTTCAGGATGAATTTTCTCTTCCTTCGTCATCGATTGAATAATGGCTTCAACATGAGCAATTTGTTTATCATCGATTTTGAGGTTATTTAAACCCTTCATCTTATTCGCGCCAGGCATCATTTTTAAAAGTTCATCAAGCGGTCCCATTGTTTTCACTTGACCGAGCTGTTCTAAAAAGTCATCTAAAGTGAAAGAAGCTGTGCGCATTTTCTTCTCCAGCTCTTTCGCCTTCTCTTCATCAACATTGGCTTGTGCTTTTTCAATAAGCGAAAGCACGTCCCCCATGCCTAGAATGCGCGAAGCCATTCTTTCCGGGTGAAAAGCCTCTAATGCATCCAGTTTCTCACCTAGCCCGATAAACTTAATTGGCGTGTTGGTTACAGAGCGGATAGAAAGCGCGGCACCACCGCGCGTATCACCATCAAGCTTTGTTAAAACAACCCCTGTTAATCCAAGCTGCTCATTAAAGCTTTGGGCTACATTTACTGCATCCTGACCAGTCATCGCATCGACAACTAAGAAAATCTCATCAGGATTTGAGAGCTCTTTAATGTCTTTAAGCTCATCCATCAGCGCTTCGTCTACATGAAGTCGACCTGCAGTATCAATTAAAACATAGTCATTATGATCTTCTTTAGCCTTTGCGATTGCCTGCTTGGCAATTTCTACAGGGCTTACTTGGTCGCCCAATGAGAAAACCGGCATACTCAATTGCTTTCCAAGCGTCTCCAGCTGTTTAATTGCTGCTGGACGATAAATATCAGCTGCAACAAGCATAGGGTTACGATTGTATTTTTTGCGCAACAGATTAGCAAGCTTTCCAGTTGTTGTTGTTTTACCCGCCCCTTGCAGACCTACCATCATAATGACAGTAGGCGGACGATTGCTGACAGCGATCTTACTTTGCTCTCCACCCATTAATTCCGTTAATTCTTCTTTTACGACCTTAATGACCTGCTGCCCAGGTGTTAAGCTTTTCATAACCTCCTGGCCGACAGCACGCTCACTGACTTTTTTCACAAATTCTTTAACAACCTTAAAGTTTACGTCTGCTTCAAGAAGAGCCAAACGAACCTCACGCATCATTTCCTTCACGTCAGCTTCGCTAATCTTCCCCTTGCCGCGAATCTTTTGGATTGTATTCTGCAGTCGGTCGGCTAAACCTTCAAATGCCATGTATGCCGCCTCCTAATCTAATTTCTCAAGCTCTTCAAGCAATTTTTCCATTTCCCCGTTTGAGGAATCAGCTTTAAGCAGTTGCTTCATCTCTTCTATCAACTTGAAGCGCTCTTGAAATTTATGAAATAATAACAGCTTTTCTTCATATTCCTCAAGCATCGCTTCTGTTCGCTTAATGTTATCATACACCGCTTGACGGCTAACATCATACTCTTCTGCGATTTCTCCAAGTGAAAAATCGTCGAGGTAGTACAGGGACATATAGCTGCTTTGTTTAGGTGTTAACAAAGATTGGTAAAAGTCATAGAGGTAATTCATCCTCGTTGTCTTTTCAAGCATCCCTATTCCCCCTTGTTAAGTGAAAAGCCTTTACAAAGTAAGTTTACCTATATGAAGTGTCCATGTCAAGGAAATATCCTTTCATCACTTGTATAGCTTTTCATTCAACTAGCTCCTACGCTTTTTAGCCTCCAGTAGCCTCTTCATCCTGTCTGCTCTCTCTTCTTCAGTTATTGGATTCTCTTTTATCTTCTTCTTTTTGTTCACTGTTTTTTCCTTTATTACTTGATTATCTTTTTGCTCTTCAGCATCTAGCTTGTTTTGATTGGATGAAATTGTTGAATATCCTTTTTGGGTATTGGCGGTTTGATTCAATTTCTCCCCTTTTGATACTTGTTTGCTTTTTCTTGAGGCAGGAAAGCCAAACCGTCTGATCGCAATCTCGATAAAATAAAGTATAAAAGCTAAGGAAACTAACATAATGCTAATTTCTTGTTGGTTGTACGCCCTTTGTTGAAGCGGCCGAAATGCATCAGCTTCGTTATCTAGCTTCTTTCCATTTGTAATAGTGGCAAGTTCTTTAAGCAAATCGAGATTTGTCCCTTCTAGTAAATACTCATCTGAATAAGGAATAGCAAACCCTGTTTGATACGAAATCATTTCCCCATGCTCATTCGCTTGCTTAATACTTAAAAAATACATCCCTTCCTTTTCCGGAACAATTACTTCATATTTTCCTGGAGCAACGAGCTTAGCATTCGTTTTTACTTCGCTGCCATCCTCAGAGAGGACGGTCGCCTCAATTGGCAAGGATTGATTTGCGATAGATTCAAGATGGACAGTTGCTTGCTCTACTCCCTTTGAAACCGATACTCGAAATGGTTCGCTATCATATTGAGGCAATGTAGAAGTGACTAGCTGATTAATAAAATCCGGCCACCTTCCCCATCTAGCCCAATCCCCTGACCACCCGCCAGTAAAATCAGATGTAAACGCAATCGTGCGTCCAATCCCATATTGCCATTGCGCTAGAACGGGGTCCTCCTTTTCACTTAAGATGGGCACTTGCGCTCTCGGTTTTGCTGTGACCGCAATATAGGCATTCATCTTCGGGACGCCTTCAGTAAACAGACTTGTCCATTCAGGATAATTTTGAACAAGCGGAAAAAAAGGCTGATCTTCAATATACGTCCTTGTTGCCATCACAGTCTCACGGGATAAAATACTTGGAATCACCGAAGCATCAGTCACATCATAATATCTGCCGGAACCTTGTTCCGCTAAATCCTCCAGCAACGCCCTATCTGCATCTTGCCCAATTGCTACTGTAGATAGTGTAATGTTGTTTTCCTTCCCGTTTTCTATAATTAATTCATAATCACCATTTCCTGAAGATTGTCCATCTGTCAGAAGAATGATATGCTTTCGCTGCAGCTTTAAATCTTCTAATTCTGCATAGGCTTTTTCTAGAGAGGTGAAAATTTCAGTTCCGCCGCCTGGAGTAACAGATAGAATTTTTTCCACTGCCGCTTCTTTATCCTTTAAAGGACCCGTTTCAACGATCTCCCATGGTTGATCATCAAACGCGATAAACCCTAGCGTATCTTCTTCCCGCAATAACTCAACAGACCTGGCAGCTGCTTCCTTCGCTAATTCTAGCTTTTGTCCATCCATACTGCCTGATCTGTCCATTACAATCATTAAACCAAGAGAAGGCATTTCCTCTTTCCCTTTTATCTCCATATCAACAGGAAGAAGCTTTTCTATTGGTGTTTTAAAGTAACCGCCAAGACCGAAACTTTCTTCGCCACCTCCCATGATAAACCCTACACCAAACTCCCTTACAGCTTGTTCAATCAGCTCCATCTGCTTCTGTGTGATGCCGGTTGCTTGAACGTTGTTAAATATAATCGACTGGTACTGTAGGTAGCCAGATAAATTAGTTGGCAACTTTTCTGGCACAATTGTATCCAATTCTATACCGGAGCTTTGCAGAGCCTTTTGCAGTTGATCAGATTCATGACTTTGTACAATAAGCAGCTTAGGTTTTCCTTTTACATTCGTAGTTGCTTGAAGAGCGTTATTTTCGATAAATGTATCGCCTTCAGCTTCTATTTCAGCCTTTAAAACCTGCAGACCGCTGCCCTGGGCTTCATAACTAAATGAGAACTCATTCTTCCCTTCTTTTACCTCAACTTTTTCCTGCAATATTTCTTTATTATTCAAATATAAACGAACTTGAGCAGATTGGTTCATATTGCTATTCACGCTTAATGAGACAGAAGCCGCTTCCCCTTCATAGAGAGAAGGGGATACCTTTAAATCAGCTAATGCCATATCCTTTTCTACTTTGCTGTTAACTTGAACATAATCAAGCTCAATTCCTCTATTTTTTAAAAGCTTGGCTGCTTCCGCACCGTTTCCTGCTGTTTCATTACCATCGGTAAAGACAACGACTCTACCGCTAGAATCTCTAGGGATAAGGGTGGAGGCAAACTGAAGCCCGGATTCTATGTTCGTTTCTGTTTCATTTACAGCACCATTAAACTCTGGTAATGATTCTGATTGATTTCCTAAATTTTGATCTATCACAATGTTTTCCGCAAATGAAGCGATCGCAAATTCATCTTTGATGCCCTTATGCTTCACGCTTTCTTCAATCCAGCCGAGCGTTTCCGCTTCTGTTCCATTTACACTTGCTGAACGGTCAACTAAAAAAACTACTTTTTCGCCTTTTATAGGCAAATTTAATTGCGGAATAGCCAATGCAAAAATAAGCAAAATAAAAACGGAGATTCTAATTGCTGAGATGATTCGTGCTTCTCTATTTTTATACTTGTTTCCATTCTTTAAATATAAATAAACGAAAAAGAAAGCCGGAAGTAATAGAAATAAAGCAAGCGGATATTTAAATTCGATGCCCACGTCGGTATACCTCCCATTCAAGGAAACAAAGACATAGAGCAATCAGTGTTAGCCAATACCAAGTATAGCCCACTGGCCTATTCGTCCCTTCTTCACTTAACGATTTCTCATTGATTGTAAATGCTTCTTCCAAAGCAGGCTGCTTTTCTCTTTCATCTAACAAAACTGAGAAGTAGTTAATATGCTCATTTATAACAGCTTGATAAACACCTGGCTGTGCAGGTGCAATAAAACTCTCTTTCTTCAAATTAAGTGAATATAGATTTTCGTCCTTCTGGTTAAAAATCTCAACTACGTGCACATCTTCACCGCTTGAAATCCATCTTTCTTCATTTGCACTAAAGTATCCTAAAAACTCATTTGTTTGTGACAGATATTGATAGGCATTATACAAAAAAATTGGAAAGCCCGGCTGCAGCGGCCAATCGGACTCAGCGAGGGAAAAGTTAATCACAATAACAGGATAGCCATTTTTCATCCCCTTTTGAATGATTGGGACATCACCGCTTATAAGCACCGGCTCAAGATTCTCTTCAGGAGATGTTACAACCGCATCAATATAAACATTTTTAAAATCTACATATTGAAGAAGCTTTTCGTCTTTCACAACAAGCTGCTCTGTTACTTTTTGCTTTTCTCCATTCGTTCTGAAAAAGAGGGCAGGCTGTTTAGGGAGATCTTGTAAAGATTCTCCTTCTGCGATAAATATTCCGCTCATATTGTCGCGCTTCTCTTCCACTTGAACGATATCTGTACCGATTATTTGGAACCCTTTGATTGTAAACGGATTGATTTCATCGAGCGCATACACAGCAGGTTTGTTTTCAGTAAATATAGCTGTTGCGGTATTATCGGCATGATAGCCATCATCCACTTCAACTATCGCTTCATAATAAGACTGTGGAGGAAGGTCCTCTATATTGACAATTAATTGTTCATTGCCAGGAATAGTAACTTCTTCATTAAACCATTCGCTATTCTCAGTTCGTACTGAAAAGCTTGCTTTCATTTCTGAAGCGGTTTGATTTTCTATAACAGCCACTCCAGCAATTTTTCCATCAATGGCCGCAACACCAAAGGATTGCAGAGAAATATTTTGAGTTTTGCCACCCGTGTTATGCACTTCTGCATATTGATCATTAAGAAGCTCTCTCACCTCTTGTTTTTTTACACCATCAGAAAAAATATGTATAGCTGTATCCTTACTATCTGCAATAGAAGCAGCCAGATTTAAAGTTTTATCGATGTTTTCATGATTGTAATTAACTTCAAGACTTTTAATCTTCTCGTTAATAACCGCCTTATCGTCTTCTCTATTTAACAGAATGGAAGGCTTATCACCTGCTTGAATAAGCGTTACATCTTGCCCATTCATCTTTTTAATTAATTCGCTCATCATTTCTTTCGCTTTATCAAACCTTGTCCCATCCTCAGATACTACAGACATCGACGCTGAAGTATCTACGATAAAGATTAAATGCTCCCCCTTTACTTGCTGTCCGAGAAAAATAGGACGCACAAGCGCAAACATTAATAATAGGAGCGCCAAAATTTGAAGCCAAAAAATCAAGTTTTGCTGCAGCTGCTTAAGCCACGGCGAAGCCTGCCATTCATTTAAGACCTGCTGCCACAGCATATTTGAAGCGACCGCTTGCTCCTTATACTGTTTTCGAAAAAAATAAAAGAGTATAACCGCAGCAATAAAGATGCTGAATACGAAAAAATAAGGGTTTAAAAACTGCATCGCTCCACCTCTCTGTTCACTTAACATTCAAATGGAATAATCCCCCCAATTGAATACTACTATGCTATTTTATTATTGAATTAATCCCTTTTTCACCATATCCCGTAATAAAAAAGCGTGCAGCTCCTTCTCTTCTGTCAATTGCAAAAAAGTGCCGCCATAGCGAAGGCATAGCAGCTCTAATTGCTCTGTATGCTCAACCATACGCCTCTGATAATCTCTTAAAATAGTATCATTCATGCTTACATTCACGGCAGTGTCTTTCTCGCTATCTATTAACTTCACATCTCCGCTATAAGTAGGTGTTATTTCTTCAGCTGCCAGCACTTGAAACATCCAAATCTCCTGTTTAAATGCCTTCATTTTTCTAAATACCGTTTCAAGATAGCCAATCTCTTCCATTCCATCTGTAATGAGAATGGACAATTGATGCTTTTTGGCAAGGGATTGTTCAAGTATTTTTACAAAGCCACCGGATTTTACCTCAGTATCAAGGCTGATTATATCTAAAAAAGTTTTTTTGCTATATATAGCACCTTTTCTCTTCAAAGGATGAGTGTTGCTTGTAGGAATTAGTGAAAAAAACAGCCGGTCTTCTTCTTTAAGAACGAGATAGCTTAAGGCAGCAGCCAGTTTCTTTGCCAAATGCCACTTTGCAGCAATATGTCTCATTGAAGCCGTTCCATCTAGGTAAATGGCGATTGATATTTCCTGTTCATCTAAAAATCTTTTAATATAATGCTTCTGTGTTCTTCCATAAACATTCCAATCAATCAGCCTGACATCATCACCAGGCTGATATACTCGATAATCGGAAAACTCTAATGATGAACCGAATTTACTTGATTGCCTCGACCCGTTATGAACCCCTCTTTTTTTTGAGCGTACAACTAGTCTTCTTTGCTGTAAGTTGCGCAAATACCCCTCCGACCGATTCATTTTGTTAAAGCCCCCACTTCTTCAATCAGTCGATCAATGATGATATCTGCTGTCATACCGTTTGCTTCCGCTTCAAAATTCAAGATAATGCGATGTCTTAATACCGCTTTAACTGTTTGCTTTAAATCGCCGATGGAAACATGATATCGACCAAGACAAAGCGCACGCGCCTTTGCCAGACTAATTAAACTTTGCAGACCACGGGGGCCACTGCCATATTGAACATATTGTTTTACTATTTCCGGTGCATCAGTGGCACCTGGGTGGGTATAGGCAATGAGATCAACTGCATATTCTATCAAGTCTTCAGAAATAATAATTTCTTTTGCCAGATTTTGCAGAAAGACAACATCTTGAACTCGGGCGACTTTTTCTAGCGATCTGCCAGAAGTTCCAGTCGTTCTCTTCACTATTTCTTTTAACTCAGCTTTCGTAGGATAGGTTACATCAACTTTGCAAATAAACCGGTCCGTCTGGGCCTCTGGCAATGGATATGTCCCTTCCATGTCAATCGGGTTTTGCGTTGCCAGAACAAAGAAAGGCTTTGCCATTTCTTTCGTTTCGCCCATGATAGTTACTGTTTTTTCCCCCATTGCTTCAAGCAATGCACTCTGTGTTTTTGGTGTCGCTCTATTAATTTCATCAGCTAAGACCATGTTGGCAAACAGCGGACCTTCATGAAAAATAAAGCTTTGTTTCCCTTTGTCATCAGGCTGCAAGAGCATCGTTCCTGTAATATCTGAAGGCATTATATCAGGTGTGAATTGAATTCGTGAAAATTTCAAATCAAGACATTCGGATATCGTTTTTACTAGCATTGTTTTACCGAGTCCAGGTAGTCCTTCTAATAGTACATGTCCACCTGCTAACATGCTCCACAAAACTTGGTCAATTACCTCTTCCTGCCCGACTATAAAGGTTTGCACTTCCTCTTTTACATTTAATATTAATTCAGCTGCTTGTGAAAACTCCCGTGCTTTTTCTTCTAAAACAGACATGTTGGTCACTCCTTATTCGGGTCGATATTTGTGAAATATAATTGGACGATTTCTTCTAAATCTGATGGCAATCTGTAGCGGTCAGTACTTTTGCGATAGGCTTCCTCATACTCTCGATACACTTCCTCATAAGGTCTGCTATTGCCTTTCATTACTGGACCTTCACTTTCATAAGATTCAACAGATTGCCCATTTCCTAATTCTCCGTTCTCTGTTTCTACATTTTCCTTACCTTTGATCCGCTCTGGAATCGTCAGCAGCTCCCTTGAGCCCTGTCCAACACCAGCGCCACCGCCTGAACCATTCCCTGATCCTGAACCACTCCCAGAACCTGAGCCACTGCCTGAGCCTGAGCCATTGCCTTGGCCGCTTCCACTACCTGAACCCTCACCCTCTCCTTCAGATTCACCATCATTTCCACTGCTATCATCAGATGTATCCGGTGGTGACTGGTTGGATTGGTTTCCTTGGCTATTTTGATTAGAGGACGGTGCAAAAGCTAGGTTTTTTGCAGGATTTCCAATAGCTGCCATTTGACTTTGCATAGAATTCCCAGCGCTTTGGATTGCATTTTGCGCGGCCGCTAATTGTTTTAATAATTCCTCTGAATTAAGCGCATCTTCTAATTGTAGAACGAGTTTTTCCAAATCTTCTTCAGATAATTGTCCTTTTGATTCTGCCATTTCGCTCAACAGATCCTTTTGCTCTTTGGTTAATTTCTCCCAATCCTTGTTTAAGGCAGCCAGCTCCTTCTTAAAATCATCCAGCTGTTTTTCATTAAGAAGTTTTGCTAAGTTCCCCATATCCTGTTCATTAAGCTCTGTCTTCCGCTGTTCCAATAATTCGAGTTTTTCTTTTTCCTTCATCTGTTGAAGCTCGATGTTCTTCATTTCTTTTGCCAGTTCCTCAAGCGCAGCTTCAGCAGTTTTTTGCTGTGACATTTTTTTCTTTGCTTCTTCAATTTTTTTCTTTACTTCAGGATTTTCTTCTTCCTTTACTTTCTCAGCTAGCTTTTTTTCCGCTTCTTCAATAAGTGCTTTTTCATTTTCAAGCTGACCAGCGAGCTTCATCGTTTCATTTGGGAAACTATATAGCAGAACACTTCCAGCAGCAAAGGCTGCGAATAATAGCAGTAATCTTGGATGGAACCACTTCTTTTTTCTTTTTAAGACATGTTCTGATTCACGTTTCATAAACTGAACAGCATCATCAAGCTGCAGCTCAGCCATCAAGCTCTCTTCATTCATAAATGACGCAGCGGTTATTACGCGGTCATCTGATACATAGCGATTATAAATAAGAGCAGCTTGTTTCAATGTTGGCCGTGCTCTCCATATTCGAATGAAAAACAAGACTGTCGCAGCTAAAAAGACACCAATTACATAATTAAGCAAATACGGTATCACTATGAATCTTGAAAGCAGCAAAAGAAAAAGCGTGGCCGCCCCAAAAATAAACAGGAGCAGCTGCAGCTCTTTCAAGATGACTTCTAATAAAAGCTGGCGTTTGACCGGTTTTAAAAGCTTAATGAATCTATTCTTATTAGTCATTAAGTTCATTCCTTTTTAGATTGAATAAAGTAAAGCTTCAATCAGTGTGGTTTTCCTCTACCGCACTAAATAGTTAGTCTGTGCCCGGAGGATGCGGGTCACTTAGACGATACCGCGAGCCGTGGCGTATTTAGTCTAAGTTTTAATAATCCGGACTTTCACAGGCAGTTATCCACCACCTAAGCTTCTTTGTAAAAACTATTTTCCTTTTTTCATATTTGGACGAAGCTTCTTAATACTGAAAAGAATCGCTCCGATAAAAATAACTGTATAAGAAAGCGTATAGGATACCCAAAGCGGTGTTTTAATACCTGTGATTCGATAAATTTCATCATGTATACCCGGTTCAAATGATCCTGCCAGCACGATAACTGGATTTAGCATTGCTGTAAAATATGCATATGGCACTGTCGGCGGCGTGCTTGCTGTGGATGTATTATAATAACCTTGGCCAAATTGAAGCAATATTAACGTTAAGAAAGCTGTTCCGCCTACAAGAAAAAGCGTGACCGCATAAGTTGTAACCATTGAAACAATCGTCTTCCTAATCAAGGTGGAGAAAAGCACACCTAAACTTCCAAACCCAAGAATGGTAAAAGAATAATAAACAACAGTTGTTAACACTTGTTGAGGTGAAATCCCTCCATATAAGAATACAAAGCTATACAGTGGCAGGCTTGCAATAATTAAGAGCATTAAAAATGATATAGACGAAATCAGTTTTGATAATATAATACTTGCTGAACTTTGAGCCGTCGTTAGCATAATATTCAACGTTTGTCTTTCTCTTTCACTTGAAATTACACCAGCAGTTAATCCCGGCGTGATAAAAAGAATTAAAATGAGCTGTAAAACGGAGAGCATCATAAACATCATTCGGCTTTGTTCCGGTTTAAAAAAGCCTTGTGAGCTAGTTAAAGATTCAATAAAGACAAAACCAACGATTAAAATTGCCAGGGCAAGCAAATAAAATAACAGGCCAAGAAAGCTCTTATACGAGCGGAACCTTAACTTAAATTCTTTATTTAATACCGGATTGATGACAAAGTTTTTCAAGACAGCTCCACTCCTTTCGTGATTTCCATAAAGATATCTTCAAGGTCAACCTGCGCTTCTGCAAAGCTTCTGATCGCCAGACCATAATTGATTGCACTGCGCAGCAGCTCGACCTGCTCTTGCTCAGTTCCTTTGAATGTAAACTCAATTGCGTGCTGTTCAGGCAAATACTGTAGTCTTGCTACTAACGGGTCATCCTCAAAAAAAGCAATCGCATTTTCTGCACGTCCAGTGAGGATGACTGTTATCACTTTTTCACCTTTTAGCTGCGCTTGGATTTCTGCTACCCCACCTTCAGCAACAAGCTTTCCTTGGTCAATGATGCCGATACGATCACACATTTCCGCAAGCTCAGGCAAAATATGTGAAGAAATTAAAATGGTTTTCCCCATTTCCTTTAACTCTTTTAAAATCTCGCGCATTTCAATTCTCGCTCTCGGATCTAACCCTGACGCAGGTTCATCTAATATCAGCACCTCTGGGTCATGGATTAAACTTCTTGCTAAACATAAACGCTGTTTCATGCCACGCGAAAGCAAATCCACATATGCGTCCCGCTTATGCGTTAAATTCACTAAATCTAACAGTTGAGGAATTAATTTTTCTCTTTCTGTTAAAGGGATGCCATAGCTCGCTCCATAAAAATGAAGGTATTCACTTGCCTTCAGCTGGTCATAAACGCCGAAAAAGTCAGGCATGTAGCCAATCTGTCTGCGAACCATCTTCGCTTCGTTTTGCACATTATAGCCGTTCACAAAGGCTGTTCCGGATGTTGGTGCAAGTAAAGTTGCCAAAATCGAGAACGTTGTCGATTTACCTGCACCATTTTGTCCAACAAACCCAAATACCGTTCCTTTTTCAATTTTTAAACTCAATGAATCAAGCGCAGTAAATTTCCCATAACGTTTTGTTAACTCTATCGTTTCTATCATGGTGTCACTTCCCCTTTAATCGTAATATTCGGCAATTGGGTATAAGGATCTCCGTTTGAATTTTTGTTAAACTTAATGATTAATTCACCTTTTTCGGATATATATTCATCGATTGAGTCCTTTTCTTTAAGGTGGAAAGAATTGTTTTTGCTAAGATCAATGTCAATCCATTCATTTTCCCTTTGATGATAAATTGAATATTTAACACCGTAACTATTCATCGTAAGCTTTATTTCATCTAATCTATAATTCTTTCCAATCATCTCTGTCGGCAATTGATAAATATAATCATATTCGCCGTCATCTAAAAGTGCTTCATTATTTGCAGTGCTGTACCAATCCTCATGAACTTGGCCATCAATTATTTTAAAGCGGGCATTTAGATGATCATTTTTCAAAGTGAACTTCCCGGTAATTTCTTGTTTAGCATCCGTTTTTTCAATAATAAGGTTAAGATTATGCTGCTTTTCTTTGTTGTCTTCCATTTTTATATCAATGACCGGTTCTGTTAATACGCCTGCAAGCACAGGCTTGTTGTCTTTGTATGTTTGATCAAGCAGGAAGGTGGATGCCGCAGAGAATAACCTTTCTTGCTTCATCTCATTGATGTCCTGTTGGTTAGATCCTCCGTAGCCATTTGAATATGGACGGGTAAGAAAGCTCGATTTTACTTCTGCTTTGACAGATATCGTTTCTCCCTTGTTCACCGGTCCTAGCTTTACTTGACGGTTTCCAGTCCATAGATAAAGCTCGGCAAAATCATAACCATATAGATTTTCCACCGTTCCCGTCAATTGGCCATTCTTAAAGGTTAAATCGGCTTTAAACGAGCCAGCAGACTCGTGCTGTGCAGGGCCATATACCGTTTTAGCAGACCAGTATTCTATACTAGGAAATATGACACGATCCCTCTTCGTTTTGTTCTCCATCACAGCACCTCTTAATGGTTCAAAGCTGGTCGTATTCATTGTACTCATTACTGGCGTAAATTCATTCTTCGGATAGCTTACTGTATAAGCTCCCTGTTTATTTGCGAGCGTTGTCACTGATTGATAGCCTTTCAGCTGTTGTTGATCTTGAATATAAAATCCCATTTGATTCATTTGCGGATTTCCTAATCTATCCTTCGCACCAATCGCGAAGATGACAACTGCCATAACAAGCGAAATGGATGGAATAATCCACCATGTTTGCTCCCTTTTATCTAGCTTTCGAAGAATAAAATATAGAATAGGTACAACAAGGATAATATAGCCTGTTAACAGAGCGATTAATACGCCAATTGAAAAGCTTGATGACGGAAAATATTCATTTACTTCTGCAAAATCCCAATAAAGCTGATCCAGCATATCTGAGCCATAATAGCCACTTGTAATATTGCTTATATCCGCATGTTTTAATAACTCATCAAACCAATCACTATAATTGGGCCATGAAGATAACGGCTCATCCCCTAATGAGAATGCCGTTTGCAAAATAATGCCCTGTCCATGCGCTTTCTTAACGACTGCTGGCGTTTCACCGCTCTCTGTCAGTACGGCCGCATCTTTTCCAAGGTCTCCAGTAAATAATTGCAATTCCTTTAACGGAAAATCTTTATCTTTATTTATATTTAAAAAGGATGCATCACCCTTTGTTTCATTATTTGTATGTAGCGGCAGTATTGAATAAAGCGAACCATAAAACTGGCTTGCATTTGGCGTTCCACCAGCAATTAATACGCCTCCGCCAGCAATCCATTCGCTTATTGCCGTTTGCTGCTCTTCTGATAGAGCGGAAACAGCAAATTTATCAATTAGTAAAACATCAAGCGATTGTAAACTTAATGCATGTTTCGGAACTTGCTCTTCTTTTATATGCACCATTTGCGTCTGTGCTTTTGGAAGAACCCTTAACTCTTTTAAGCGATCGTATTGTACACTTAAAACGCCAATTACGTTATCGCCCATATCAATAAATTTCGGTTTAATTGTTTTGTCGCCTTTATAGGCAACTGCCTTTCCATCTCGCCAATCACCTTTATACAAATGAATGGTTGGTTCATTTTGATAATAGGACTGGTGATCTTCCGTGACACCAGGTATGGCGACTTCAAATTCTTTCGAGCTGTTGGCAGGCAGTTCTATTTTAACTGGTACTGCGCCACCAGCATTATATGTAGGATAAAACTCTACAAGCAGATAACCGCTAAAATCTCCTCCTGAATTTTCTGCTGTAATTTTTAACGGAAAACCTTCTCCTCTTTTTACTTTCCCGTCAAAACCCGCATCGACAGATATTTTTATTTTTTCTGCCGAAGCAGCAGCGGGCTGTGTCCAATTGAAGCAAAGCAGGACAGTAAATAATGTTATAATGGCTATTTTTACTCTTTTCCGCACGAAATCTCCCCCTGATTTTCATTCCAC
Source organism: Cytobacillus horneckiae (assembly GCF_002835735.1). GTDB lineage: Bacteria > Bacillota > Bacilli > Bacillales > Cytobacillaceae > Cytobacillus > Cytobacillus horneckiae. The sequence goes on from NZ_PISD01000007.1 coordinate 157,517, forward strand.
ACATCAATAGACGAAATATAATTTAAAAAGTTCTGCATTTTAAGAAATATTTCTATATAATAGACGATTAATTTCCTATCCTCCCTACACATAATCTAGATATTCTTTAGTAAAATTCTCTATTTTACAAATTAATTCCTTTTATTTATAAACTTCAGTCCAAACAAAAAAGATGAGCCATCATGGCTCACCCCTTTTTTAAGCTATTTTTCATCTGCTTCTATTGTATCTGCAAACAATCCATATACATATTGCTCTGCATTAAATTCTTGTAAATCGTCCATTTTCTCGCCAAGCCCTACAAGCTTAACAGGAATATCGAGCTCATTTCGTATCGCTAGAACGATTCCGCCTTTTGCTGTGCCATCAAGCTTAGTCAGAACAATTCCGCTGACATTAGTAGCTTCCTTGAAGGTTTTTGCCTGTACCATTGCATTTTGACCTGTCGTTGCATCTAACGCAAGTAGAACTTCATGAGGGGCGCCTGGCACTTCACGCTCAATAACGCGCTTTACTTTTTCCAGCTCTTTCATTAGGTTTACTTTATTCTGCAGCCTGCCTGCTGTATCACATATAAGGATATCTGCCTGACGAGATTTTGCCGCTTGCACTGCATCAAACATTACGGCTGCTGGATCAGAGCCTGCACCCTGCTTAATCACATCTACACCAACTCTATCTCCCCATACTTCCAGCTGTTCAATCGCACCTGCACGAAAGGTGTCTCCTGCCGCAAGCAAGACTTTCTTGCCGTCACTTTTCAATTTATGTGCAAGTTTACCAATGGTTGTCGTTTTTCCAACCCCGTTAACGCCGACAAATAATATAACGGTTAAGCCTTCATTCTGAATATTTAATGCTGACGATGAAATTCCACCTTTTTCATAAATCTCTATGAGCTTCTCAGAAATTACACTATGCACTTCTGCCGGATCTTGAATATTCCTTCTCTTCACTTCCATTTTCAATTCTTCTACTAAAGTCATTACCGTATCAAAGCCGACATCTGCTTGAATAAGAATTTCCTCTAATTCTTCAAAGAAATCCTCATCGACCTTTCGATAGCGGGCTACTAAGTCATTGACCTTACCTGAAAAGTTATCGCGTGTTTTCGATAATCCATCTTTAAACTTCTCTGTTACACTGTCTGTTTGCTGGGTAATTTTCTCTTTTAGCTTCTTAAAAAAACTCATTTTTTTCACTTCCTACACTAAAAATTGTTATGTATAGAAGATGCGTAATCCGCATCCTCTTGTCTAGCTTAGTGCCATTTCCTTTGTTTCTTCTAATCTCACTGAAACCATTTTCGATACGCCGGATTCCTGCATTGTCACTCCGTAAAGCACGTCTGCCTCTTCCATTGTTCCTTTACGATGTGTGATGACAATAAACTGAGTTTCATGGCTGTAACGCTTCAAGTACTGGGCATAGCGATGAACATTCGCTTCATCCAACGCTGCTTCTACTTCATCTAGGATGCAGAATGGGACAGGCCTTACCTTTAAAATCGAGAATAGTAAAGCAATGGCGGTTAGCGCTCTTTCTCCGCCTGACAGCAGGCCAAGATTTTGCAGCTTCTTCCCTGGAGGCTGAGCGACAATATCAATTCCCGTATTTAATAAATCATCGGGATCGGTAAACCTCAAATCTGCTCTCCCTCCACCAAATAATGATTGAAAAACAGATTCAAAATGAAAGCGAATGCCTTCGAAGGTATCCTGAAATCTTCTTTTCATCTCTACGTCCATTTCATCAATAACTTGGAAAAGCGTATCCTTTGCTTCTTGAAGATCATTTTTCTGTTCAAGTAGGAATTCATAGCGTTCAGAAACACGCTCATATTCTTCAATGGCCCCTAGGTTGACTGTGCCTAACTCATCAATCGCCAATTTAATGAGTTTTACTTTTTTCCGGGCTTCGTCCACTTCAATTGTTAACGGATACTCTTCCTTCGCTGCTTCGAATGACAACAAATATTCTTCACGCAGATGTGTAAGTCTCGATTCCAGCTCTACATCCAAACGGTTTATTTTTACTTCCTCGTCCTTTAAGCCTTCTGTCATCCCTTTATGCTGACGCTTTAATTCCTTCACTTCAAGTTCAAGATCTTCAAGCTCAGTTTGCATTTTTAACCTTTCATCGCGTCTTGCAGAAATTAAATTTAACGTTTCATTTTTATCTTGCAGCTTCCGTTTCGCAGCTTCTTCTAAATGATGCTCCCCTGAAGAATTATTTGTCATTTCTGATGACAATAGTTCAAGGTCTTCCTTTACAACTTTTAGCCGCTCCTCGTTTTCATTGATTTCTGCAAATGTCGACTTGTATTTATCAACTGCAGATTTTAGCTGTTCATTTTTGGAAACTAGTTTTATTTTTAATTCATTTATTTCTTCAAGCAGGCTTTCTTTTGACGTTTGCTGCGTATTCTTCAACTTTGTGAGCTTTTGAATTTTGTCATCAAGCGTTGTGATTTGATTTTGGTAATCTCCTAATACATCCTGGAGCTCTTTGCTTCTTGTTATCAGTCTTTCTTTTTCTTCAGTGAATTGCGATTTATCCATGTCATAAAGCGCTAAACGTTCATTAACCCGCTTTTCTTCATACTCTATTTCGCGAAGCTCGCTCATCATAGATTGTTCCAGCTCTCTTAACTCGTTGCCTTTAGATTTAAGATTTTCTAAATGGAGCGTTTGTTTTTGGAGATCCGCTTTTATTTGCTTGACTTGCTTCTCCATATTTTCAGTTTTTTGATTCATTCCTACAATTTTCTGCTTTAGTTCTTCCAGCTCAGTTTTTCGGCTAAGGATGGACGATTTATTTTGCTTAACGGCTCCCCCTGTCATCGAACCGCCCGGATTAACTACATCACCCTCAAGTGTGACGATGCGAACGCGATATTGAAGAATCTTCGCCAGTTCATTTGCACCTTTTATATCCTTTGCTACTAAAACATTTCCCAACAGGCTTTCAATTGCTACGCTATATTTCGTATCAAATTGCAAAAGTGAAGAAGCAACGCCAATAAATGCTCCATGTTGTTTAACCAATTGCAATTGTGCTTCATTGATAAACTTTTTCTTAATAGCACTTAAAGGTAAAAAAGTCGCGCGTCCATAACCATTCTTTTTTAAATATTGAATGGCTTGTCTACCATCGGCTTCCGTATCAACCACAATATGCTGCATCGCTCCACCAAGTGCAATTTCAATCGCTGTTTCAAATTCTTTTGGTACGGTTATGAGTTCAGCAACTGCTCCTTGTATGCCATTTAGCTTTGTTTCTCTTGCCTTCAGGACTTCTTTCACACCTTGGAAAAAACCGGAATAATCCTCATCTAGCTCTTCTAGCATTTCCTGGCGCGATTTAGCTTGCTGAAGATACTGAAAGGCCTGATAAAGTGTTTTTTCCTGTTTTTCATATGCCCCTTTTAATGATTCAAGCTTGCGCTCTTCTTTGCGGTACAGATGCACATGTTCTTCTAATTTTTCATTTATCTCTTTAAAGCGATGCTGAATACTGTCCTTCTGGCTTTCAATTTGTTTTCGTTCATCGATATATTTTGCATTGTCGGATTCTAATTTAGAATGACGAGTTTCCTGCTGGTTTGATTGCCGATCAATCATCTGCTTTTCATTTTTAGCAGCTGCTTGGCGGTTAAGCAAATCGATATATTCACTCTTTAAATTTTCAATTTGCTCCTCCGTATTCTGACTATACAGCTTAAGCTTCTCTTGCTTTACTTCTAATTGCTGTTTTAGCGCTTTAGCCGCTTTTTCTAAAAGTTCTTTCGCCTGTTCGTGATTAACTTTATCTTTTTTCAATCCTATTGAAGAAGATGTAAGCTTCTCAAGACTTCTTTTTAATTGCTCTTTGTTTTGTGAGGCATTTTTCTTTCTTTCTTTTAAGACTTCTTTCCTGCCTTCAAGCTTTTCCAATTCTTCACTCGCATGTAAAAGTACATTTTGCAGATCATTTACTGATTCATCTAACGCTGTCACATGGTCTCTGAACGCCTGGATTTTCGCTTCCTTACCATGCAAAACTGTCGAGAGTTCCATCTCTCGCTGCTGATGATTTTCGAATAAGCTAGTAAGCTTTTCCCATTTTTCATGGAGTTCTTCAATTTCATATACAGTTAAAGCGACTTCAAATTTTTCTAATTCCTCTTTTTGCTCTAAATAATCCTTTGCAATCGAAGCTTGAATTTTTAATGGTTCCACTTGTGTTTCTAATTCATGAAGAATATCATTTACCCTGTTTAGATTCTCTTTTGTTTCTGTTAATTTAACTTCAGCCTTCTTTTTTCTTGTTTTATATTTCAAGACACCGGCTGCTTCTTCAAAGATTGTTCGTCTTTCTTCCGGCTTGCTATTTAGTATTTCTTCCACACGCCCTTGGCTGATGATGGAGAAAGCTTCACGGCCAAGTCCTGAATCCATAAACAAGTCGATGATATCTTTTAGACGGCATGGCTGCTTATTAATTAAGTATTCACTATCTCCCGAACGAAACACACGTCTAGTTACACTGACTTCATTATAGTCAATCGGAAGAAATTGATCATTATTATCCAAGGTTAACGTTACCTCTGCGAAGTTTAATGCCTTTCTTGAATCACTGCCGGCAAAAATAATATCACCCATCTTTGCACCTCGGAGCGATTTTGCCGATTGTTCGCCAAGCACCCACCGTATTGCATCAGTTATATTGCTTTTCCCGCTGCCATTAGGCCCAACGACTGCAGTCACTCCAGTGACAAAGTCTACCGTTACACGCTCGGCAAACGATTTAAATCCGACGATATCGAGCTGTTTTAAAAACAAGTTATGCTCCTCCCTTACCTTCTTACTGTTCAATCATATCTGGTTGTTTAGGGTTTATCGCGCATTAACGAGCAGAAGAACCACCACTTCAAGTTTTCCTGTGGAATCATAAAGGATGAGCGGGGTCAACTGCCTGTAAAATCCCGATTATTAGAACTCAGACTAAATACACCTTCCTGTGGCAACGTCTGAGTGACCCGCATCCTGCGGGCAAGTACTAATCATCAGTGGGGATAAAGAAATCCCTCTAATGATGGAGGTTTCACTTACTGCACATGGTTTTTTAATACTTCCAGAGCCATTTGAGCAGCATGTTGCTCCGCTTGCTTTTTGGAGCGGCCTGTTCCTGTGCCTAGTTCCTTTCCGTTAAGCATGACGATTGAGACGAACTCGCGATTATGGGCTGGCCCTTTTTCTTGAAGTATTTTATACTCAATTACTCCAGCAGAATCTCTTTGCACAAGTTCCTGTAATTGGCTCTTGAAATCCATCACATGTGAAAAAGCACCTGAATCTATTTTCGGAAAAACAACATTTTCTAAAAATTTGACGACGGTATCCAAATCTTGATCCAAATATAAAGCGCCTATAAACGCTTCAAATACATCAGCAAGCAACGCCGGGCGCATTCTACCGCCCGTCATTTCTTCACCTTTACCAAGCAAAACAAGCTCACCGAATGAAAGCTCATTTGCAAACGAAACTAAAGAAGGCTCACATACGACGGCTGCTCGTAGTTTAGTTAATTCCCCTTCACTCATCATCGGATACTTTATATATAAAAACTTTGATACCGTAAGCTCTAACACAGCATCACCGAGAAATTCCAAGCGCTCATTATCTTCATACGGCTTCCTTCTATGCTCATTCACATAAGATGAATGGGTAAAAGCCTGTTTAAGGAGTTTTTCATTTTTAAATTCTATTCCAAGTCTTTGTTGAAAGTCTTTAAACTTTCGTTCGTTCGCGCGTCCTTTTTTTTCTTTTTCTTTATAATTGTGCATATTAACATCCACCTTGCTTAAATAATTTCAGATTACACTCATGTTCTTATCTTTCATCAGTTTACGCAATTTCTGCAAAAAACACAAAGAAACTTGGCAGAGTTCCCATCCAAGCTTTGAAAAACTTGGCCTTTGCCAAGTCTGTAGGCGAAAGCCTTAGTTTTTCTTATGCGGCTTTATAATTGATATCTTTCCAGAAGGTTGATATCCCTTTAATCGCAAATAATTTATACTTTCCTATCAGCCAAGTTAAAACTGCAATGAGCCTGAAAGATAACAGGTGTACTTACTGTCCGTAATTACCTGAAAAATTTTTCAAGTCCCAACGGACAACAAGCACATGAAGATCACACATAAATAAAGAAATCATTCTCATAGAATTAGTGAGGACGAAAGCCGCCCTCACTAAGAAAAAATTCCAACGATTATTGTTTTGCTTGTATGTAATTAACAGCATCACCGACTGTTGCAATCTTTTCAGCATCATCGTCAGAGATTTCCATATCAAACTCATCTTCTAATTCCATTACTAGTTCAACAACATCTAGTGAATCAGCACCAAGATCATCTTTGAATGAAGCCTCTACTTTTACTTCAGACTCTTCAACACCTAAACGGTCAACGATAATTTTCGTTACACGCTCTAATACTTCTGCCATGCTTGTTCACCTCCCCTCAAGATATTATAGATGAATATCCGAAAATGTGAAAGTATTATTACATTACCATGCCGCCATCAACATGAAGTGTTTGCCCTGTCATATACTTGCTATCCTCTGATGCCAGAAAGCTGACGACTTTAGCAATATCTGATGGTTCACCAAATTTTGCTAATGGGATTTGCTGCAGCATTTGTCCCTTTAAATCATCATTTAACTCATCTGTCATTTCAGTCGTAATAAATCCAGGCGCAATCGCATTTACTGTAATCCCGCGTGATGCTAGCTCTTTCGCAGTTGTTTTTGTTAAGCCGATTACACCAGATTTAGCTGCTACATAGTTGGCTTGTCCAGGATTTCCGCTTACACCTACGATTGAAGAAATATTGATAATTCTTCCGCTGCGCTGCTTCATCATTTGTCTAGTTACACCTTTTGTACAAAGGAATACACCTTTCAAATTTGTATTAATAACAGCATCCCATTCGTCTTCCTTCATGCGCATTAGCAAATTATCTTTTGTTATTCCTGCATTATTTACAAGAATGTCAATCTGTCCAAATTCTTCAATAACCTCTTTTATCATTGCAGAAACAGATTCACTGCTGCTTACATCACATTGAACGGAAAAAGCAGCTACACCTAGTGCTTTAATTTCATCAACCACTGCATTCGCTTTTGCCTCACTGCCCGCATAGTTTACAGCCACGCTTGCTCCCTGCCTTGCCAGTTCAAGCGCAATCTCTCTACCGATACCGCGTGAAGCACCGGTAACTATGGCTGTTTTACCTGTTAGTTTCATAAGCTTCCCTCCTTAAGTCCTTCTACTGCTGCTTGGATTGATTGCTCATCAGAAATAGCATAAATTTTTGCCGAACGATCGACTTTTTTTACTAGCCCTGACAGCACTTTACCTGGTCCGATTTCAATGAATGTATCCACACCTAACTCAAGCATTCTTTTTACAGTATCTTCCCATAACACCGGAGAATATAACTGCTCAATTAAGCGTGTTTTTATTTCTGCTGCGGTAGTCATTTCATCAGCCGTAACATTTGCTATCACAGGGACTTTTGCATCCTGCAAATTTATTTCTTCAAGAACCTCGCTCAGCCGCTCTGCTGCCGGCTTCATTAACTGCGAATGAAACGGTCCGCTTACTTCAAGCGGAAGGACTCGCTTTGCTCCAGCAGCCTTTGCTTCTGCTCCGGCTAACTCCACGCCTTTTTTCGTTCCTGAAATAACGATTTGTCCAGGGCAATTCAAGTTGGCCAACTGAACAGAGTGGCCATCATTTGTAATCTTTTCCGTCACTGCCCTCAGTTCATCTCTGCCCATACCAAGAACAGCTGCCATTGTTCCTTCACCATTAGGAACAGCAGCTTCCATAAATTCCCCTCTTTTACGGACAGCATAGACGCCATCTTCAAACGAGATTGCGCCAGCAGCCACCAATGCAGTATACTCTCCTAAACTGTGACCTGCAACATAATCAGGCTGAATGCCAGCATGTTTAAACGCGTCTAAAACCGCAATGCTAGTCGTGAGCAAAGCAGGCTGTGCATTCGTCGTTAAAGTCAATTCACTTTGCGGACCATTAAAGATTAAATTAGATAGTGAATAACCTAATCGTTGATCGGCACTATCAAAGAGTGATTGAATATGTTTATTTCCATCAGCAAGCTGTTTTCCCATGCCTACTGTCTGTGAACCTTGACCCGGAAACATAAAAGCGATTTTCCCCATAATAATTCCCCCTTATTCATGTAATTATTTTTCGACAGCGTCCTTTATCTTTTCAGAAACTCGATGCTCAACCATTATCCTCGTTTGCTTCACTGCACTATACAGTGTATTCGCATTAGAAGAGCCATGTGCTTTTATAACCGGTGCTTTCAGGCCGAATAATCCGGCACCACCATACTCAGAGTAATCCATCTTCCCTTTTAACTCTTTTAAATCAGGTTTTAGGACTGCTGCTGCAAGCTTGCTCTTAAGACTGCTTGTTAATGCACCCTTCAGCATTTTAAATACAGACATTGCTGTTCCCTCAATCGTTTTTAACACCATATTCCCAGTGAATCCGTCTGTCACAACTACATCGGCTACACCGTCAAGCAAATCTCTCGCTTCAACATTACCTATAAAATTTATATTTGCTTCTTGTAGTAATGTGAAGGTGTTCCTTGTAAGCTCGTTACCTTTTTTATCCTCTGTTCCAATATTCAATAATCCAACCCTTGGGTTTTGAATGCCTCTTACTTTTTCTGCATAGATTGAACCCATTAATGCATATTGTAATAGATGTTCCGGCTTCGCATCGACATTAGCACCAACATCAAGCAAAAGAAAGCCCTTTCCATCAATTGTAGGCAGCGTTGGTGAAAGCGCGGGACGTTCGATGCCCTCTATTCGACCAACAACAAACAATCCAGCGGCCATTAAAGCTCCTGTATTACCCGCGGAGATGCATGCATCTGCTTCTCCATCTGAAACCAATTGGGAGGCCAGCACCATGGAAGCAGTTTTCTTCCTTCTGACAGCTCTCACTGGCTCATCTGTCCCTAAAATGACTTCATCAGTATGTAAAACTTTTATTCTATTATGAGCCGTTAAATATTCATTAATTTTCTCTTCATTTCCAACCAATGTAATTTCAAGATCAGGGAAATCCTCAGCTGCTTTCATTGCGCCGAGTACGATTTCCTTTGGCGCATGATCTCCGCCCATAGCATCAATTGCTATTTTCATGTTGCTTCATCCTTTTACTTTAAAATTCTTGGAAAAGCTTAGCTTAGAAACAGAAAAATAGCAGCCCCCTTTTACGCTGTTACTTATATAGAAGCATCAGTGTTTTAGGTTGACGTTGCTACATATTTCTGGGATGCATAACTTTATTTTATTGTTCCGGTGAATGGGAACGGAACATATCAAATTCGCCTTTAAATACACATTCGTTATTGACAGAGCTAATGACTTCCACTTTTGTGCGGTCGTTTTCAATTGATATTACCCGCGCTTTCGCAATGACGCGTTCACCTTGTTTCACGGAACGAGTAAAGTGGATATTCGCTTTTGCCGTCAAGGCAAGTTCATCATTGATTACTGCAACAGCAAGTGAATTTGCTTGTGCAAATAAATGGTGTCCTCTGGCAATTTTATTCCTTTTAAAAACATGTTCCTCTTTCACATCAAAAATCGAAATAGCGGTCGAATCTAGTTGTATATCGATCATTTCGCCAATAACTTCATCAATAGGTAAAGATTTGACCTCATCTTCAAAATTCTTTTCTGCTACATGTTTAATTCGTTCGCGCAGCTCTGGAATAGAGAGCTCTAATCGATCTAGTCGAATCGTTTGTACACTGACTGAAAACTTTTCAGCAAGATCTTCATCAGTGATAAACGGATTATCCTGAATCGTTTCAATTAATAATGATTGCCGTTCTTTTTTATTCCTTTTCATATCATTTACACCGTCCACAGTAATTAAGACTAGGTACTAATAGTAGTATATAGTTAAAAAAATGATATTGCAAGAAGGAATTCTCCTTCATTTCAAAGAAAAACTTTGCGTTTTTCGATTACTTTTTTTATTTTTTTTGCAATAATTTTCCTTGTTTAAGATGGATGAAAATCATACTTAAATTTCTTATTACTATGGGATTTACCTGTCCAATAAACTTCTTTTCTAATCTAATTTTTCTCCCTCTAACACGCCTGCACTCTGTAGGTAGTTTCTTAACAGCAAATATTCGTCCTCTTTCCAAAACTTTTCAGACTGAATTAATTGTGCAGCATCATTTCTGGCAGTTTCTAGCGCACGGTAATCGTGAACCATATCAGCGACTTTAAATTCAGGTAAACCGCTCTGCTTCCGACCGAAAAAGTCCCCTGGACCGCGAAGCTCGAGATCTTTTTCACTAAGCAAAAAGCCGTCATTCGTTTCCGTCATAATCTTCATGCGCTCTTTGCCGACCTCTGACTTAGGATCAGCTAATAATATACAATAGGATTGCTTGTCCCCCCTGCCCACGCGACCTCTGAGCTGATGAAGCTGGGCAAGACCGAACCGCTCCGCGTCATAAATGACCATCATTGTCGCATTTGGTACATTCACACCAACTTCAACAACAGTGGTAGAGACAAGCACTTGGATACTGTTTTGACTGAAATCAGACATAACTGTTTCCTTTTCCTCGGCATGCAACCGCCCATGCATAAGACCCACATGATATCGACCAGCAAAATGGTGGGATAAAATGCTGTGTACATCAATTGCATTTTGCACATCAAGTTTATCCGATTCCTCAATTAAAGGACAAATAACATAAACCTGCTGCCCCGCTACCAGTTCCTTTTCCATAAAGCCTAGCACGCGATCAAGCATGTCTGGCTTAGCCCAATACGTCTCAATGGCTTTTCTGCCCGCTGGCATTTCATCAATGATCGATACATCCATTTCTCCAAACACGGTAATAGCAAGTGTCCTTGGTATCGGTGTAGCTGTCATAAATAAAACATCGGGGCTTTCCCCTTTTTGCCTCAATACTCTGCGCTGATTTACACCAAAACGATGCTGTTCATCTGTTATGACAAGACCAAGATGATTGAACTCAACTTCCTCTTGAATAAGCGCATGTGTTCCAATCAGTATGTCGATCTCGCCTTCATGTAATTGCTGAAGAATCTCCCTCCTTCTTTTTCCTTTCACAGAGCTTGTTAATAGCTCTGTCCGAATATTGAAGGACGCAAGCATTGATTCCATCGATTGCGCATGCTGTTCAGCTAATATTTCAGTAGGAACCATCAAAGCTCCTTGATAGCCAGCCGTTCTTGCCGCAAACAACGCAATGGCAGCAACAGCAGTTTTCCCTGAGCCAACATCCCCTTGGAGAAGGCGGTTCATGCGATAAGGCGATTTCATATCTGCCAATATCTCATTTACAACTCTTTTTTGCGCGTCTGTTAATGAAAACGGGAGGCTGTCTATGAAGTTCATCAATTCTTGCAATACATAATGAATTCCGATTCCTCGGGAATTCTCCCGTTCAATTTTACGAAGCGCCTGCATTTTCAATTGAAAATAGAAAAATTCCTCATAAACAAACCTGCGCCTTGCTTGTTTTAAATCATTAGGACCTGTTGGAAAATGCAAGATTTTCATCGCATCTTTACGATTCATTAATCTATATGCCTGTAAATATTCCACTGGCAGTGTTTCCTCAATTTGGTCACCATATTGTGAAAAGGCAAGATTGATAAATCGGCGAATCCCCTTTACAGTCAGCTTGCCCTTTACAGCATAAACCGGTTCAAAATCATGGGCTCTATTCGCTTCACCAACATGAAGCTGACTGACCGTTATTATCTGACGGTGCTGATCCCATTTGCCCGTTATTGTGACCGTATCATTTAGGGTTATTTTATTTTTTAAATAAGGCTGATTAAAAACAACCGCCTGGATTAAATAGCGTCCGGCAAGCACTCTAAGTGTCAGCCTTGACCGCTTCCTACCATAATAGACAAGAGAAGGCTCGCTATGAACCTTCCCTTCTACTGTCACTCTCTCTTCATGCTTAATTTCTTCGAGGTCTTTTAAACGGTAGTCTTCGTATCTAAATGGGAAGTGCTCTAATAAATCCCGGACGGTCAGTATATTCATCTCCGCTAAGCTTGCGGCTGTTTCTTCACCAATCCCTTTCACAGCAGTAATTGACTCATTTAACATATTCACATACTTTTGCGGCAATATGCTTTAATGACCGCAAACCTCCTTATATTGTTGATTCTTTACTCATCCTATCACATTTTTATCATGAAGTACTATTGATAAAGAAGAGTCCAGGATTAAATGATGGAATTGTCGTTTTTCAATCAAGAAAATAAATAACGTGCATCTAAACGGATTGGTTATTCTCCATTTAAATGCATCAAAAAAAACCATGAAAAGCGCTCTGCACGCTCATCATGGTTCTTTGAAACGGTTATTCTATTGAGAAAATAAATGCATAGAGAGGCTGCTTTCCATTATGGACTTCAACTTCTATCTCTTCATACTTTTCTTCAATAAAAGCGACTAAAGATTCAACTTCTTCATCTGTTGCATCTTCACCTTTAATAATTGTTAAGATTTCTGCTTCTTCATCTATCATACTCGATAACAGATTGATTGCAGATTGCACTTTATCTTTATCTTTAACAACAATTTTACCTTCGTCAATTCCCATGAAATCGCCTTTTTCAATTTCAAGGCCATCAATGCTTGTGTCACGCACTGCGTAAGTGATTTGACCTGTTTTCACATGTGCAAGTGCTTCAGACATACTTTCCTCATTTTCAGAAAGGTCAGCTCCAGGATTGAAAGCCAATAAAGCTGACATTCCTTGAGGGACAGTTTTTGACGGAATGACAATTGCTTCTTCTTCTGTTACTTCCGCTGCCTGCTGTGCTGCCATAATAATGTTTTTATTATTAGGCAAAATAATGACCTTTTCTGCATTAACTTCTTTAATTGCTTTAACAATATCTTCAGTGCTTGGATTCATTGTCTGTCCGCCTTCGATGACAGCATGGGCACCAATACTGCGGAATAAGTCAGCTACTCCGCTTCCCATTGAAACAGTAACAATTCCGTATTCAAGCTTTTCCGCTGGTTTTTCTGCTTGAGTATTTACCGCATGCGAGCTGTCTTCATCAAGAATATTCGTATGCTGCAATCTCATGTTTTCAATCTTCATATTAATCAAGTTCCCATAGCGTTGGCCGTAGGATAAGCAGTCGCCAGGTTGCTCTGAATGGATATGCACTTTAACTAAATCTTCATCTGCAATGACAAGCAGAGAATCTCCAAGCTTACTTAAATCTTGGCGGAATTGCTCCTCAGAGAAAGGATGATCAGCAATTTTTTCTGATTCAAAACGAACCATAAATTCTGTGCAATAGCCGAAAACAATATCCTCAGTGTTCATATGGCTTTGTATACTTTTATGATGTTCTGCATTTACAAGGTCATCCATTTTTGGAAGCGTTTGCGCTGAATCAGGTAGCTTCTCTCCTTTTAATTCAGCAAGGAACCCTTCATATACGAAAAGCAATCCTTGCCCGCCGCTATCAACAACTCCTACTTCTTTTAAAACAGGCAGTAAATCAGGTGTGCGATCAAGAGAAGCCTTCGCCTCTTTTACAATCGCTTCCATAATAACAATAATGTCATCCTCATTTTGAGCTGCTTGAACTGCTTTTTTTCCAGCGTCCTTTGCAACTGTAAGGATTGTACCTTCTACTGGTTTCATAACTGCCTTATAGGCTGTTTCCACACCTGCTTCAAAAGCAGCTGCAAATTCACTGCCATTTAAGCTTTCTTTATGTTCGATAGATTTGGAAAATCCTCTAAAAAGCTGTGAAAGAATAACACCTGAGTTACCGCGCGCCCCCATCAGCAAGCCCTTCGATAAAGCGACACCCACTTTTCCAATATGCGAATTCGCATGATTCTTTACTTCCTTCGCACCGGAAGTCATAGACAAATTCATGTTTGTTCCAGTGTCTCCATCAGGAACAGGGAAAACATTCAATGCGTCTACATATTTAGCATTTGCAGACAGATGATTGGCACCTTGTACAATCATTCGTGCAAATTGTTTTCCATCTAAAACTTTAATTGACACAGATCTTTCCTCCTCATTACGGGTTCGTTACACGAACACCTTGAACAAATATATTAACCGAGTCCGTACTGAGACCGACTGTTTGATCCAAGGTGTATTTTACTTTTGATTGCACATTATGCGCTACTTCTGAAATTTTAGTTCCATAGCTAACAATAATGTACATGTCAATATGTACTTCGTCTTCTTCCTGGCGAACGACGACTCCTCTAGTAAAATTCTCTTTACGTAGAATTTCAGTCAAGCCATCCTTAATTTGATTTTTAGAAGCCATGCCTACAATTCCGTAGCAGTCGACTGCTGCGCCACCCGCAATTGTTGCAATCACATCGTTTGAGATATCGATTTGCCCGTAATTCGTTTTTAATTCGATGGACATAGTTCGTTCCCCCTTTTGGAAAATAGCATTTTAGTATAGCACGTCTGCCAAATGTATGAAGTTTAATGATTACTTGCTCACTTGCTTATCCTTGGCAATCATGCGGGTACGTATATATATCATATATACTTTACTGCTTTTCATAAAGAATATTTTACTATATGAGCGAAGAATTTAAAAGCCATACTTCCTTCACCTTATTATAGCTTATAAATACATATCATATGTCAAGGAATTTTTCTTGATAGATTTAACAGCAACTATTGCATTGTCACAGCTAGTATGATAAATTATTAAGGTATCTTTTTAGTATGAAAGCAGTGCGGACTGTTTTCTTATTAAATCAGATGTAACTGACAATTGTAATCGAAAGCATGAAAATAGTTGATGTCATGTTTTAGTAAGGAGGGAATATACATGCCACGCAAATGTGTTGTAACAGGAAAAAAGACAACTTCAGGTAATGCTCGTTCTCACGCAATGAACGCTAACAAACGTACTTGGGGAGCTAACCTTCAAAAGGTACGTATTCTTGTAGACGGTAAACCAAAACGTGTTTGGGTATCTGCAAGAGCACTAAGATCAGGTAAAGTTGAACGCGTATAATGAATAAGAGGGATATCCACAATGGATTCCCTCTTTTTTATTGGAAAAATAAAAGCACCTGAATAGGTGCTTAATCAAGTATTTCTTGCTGAATTCATCTATCCCTTCTTAAATGTTCCCAACATGGCGCGGACAATCCCGCCTAGAAATTTGGGCAGTTTAATTGTATAAAACCTCATTTAAGTCCCTCCTCAAAATCTCACACATCTGGCTATTTGGCAGCCTATTTCTATACTATTCATATTAAGAAAATAAGTACTGCGAACAATTTGTCTTACTTAATCCTTGCTCCTTACCACCATTAATATGCCTTCTGTAAAAGAAAAAGTACCATTATCATCAAGAAGTTCATTACTTATACATAGTGTGGATCCGAAAGGAATATGCTTGTCAGATAAAGGATACTTAAACCCTATAAGTGTTAAATTCTCTACTGCCATAGTCATTGGAATAAATGAAATATAATTAAATGAATCCCTTTTATGTATATGATATTCACCAGGATTTTTTATATAAATAATATTTTTTTCATCAATCATTTCAATCGGCACAGGCACTTCTCGTAAGAGCGGCTGCACAAGCAGCTGGACATTGGCAAAGAAATGATCCAGCCTTCCACCAGTTCCACCAAACACTCTTATAAGCTGCGGATTTTGTTCTAATGCCCAATTTAAAGCCAGCTCCATATCCGTTTCATCCTTTTCAGGTTTAAACCGGTTTAACTTCGAAACTCCTGATTCAATTTGCTTCATTTCATCTTCAGATACTGAGTCAAAATCTCCAAAAGCCATAATCGGCTGAATACCCTTTGATAAAAGGGTAACTGTTCCTTTATCCACACCGATCCATTGACCTTCATCTGAATGATAGCTATCTAATTTAGGTATATACTGTTCCGGACCAGCAGCTAAAATATTTATAATCATTTATACACCTCATTTATTGTATGTTATTGTTCCGAAGGACATAGTTTGTATATACCCTATTTTACTATCCTAATCGTGAATATTCATGTTTTTTACTGTTTTTAATTTTGATAGAGGCGCCCATTCAGCTTAAACGGATATTTAAGTCAACCAGTAGGCTCTCTTTAATAAAAGCAAATACTCCGGTAATTCTTTTCCATCTTTTGAACGTAGTAAGCCACTTACATTCTTATAAGAAATCACAAAGAATCTGCAATATTTATAGTAAAAAAACTATATGGCGAGTTTCCATGCTAGCCTATGGCATAATACGCCTACCTAAATAGAAAAAAAGCTGAGTCAAAAGCGTATTTTAGACAAATATATCTCTTAGAGTGCTGATGAATACTTTCTTTTGTGTGTTCGTCACTTTATTTGCCGGTTAAAGTGACGATTTTTTGTGCACTTTTCGGAAATAATGAAATTCCTTAATCAAAACTTCATTTCCTGAATTAGATAGAAAAAGAGGCTGACCCAATAGGTGTCATTTTCATGACCCTTTTGGGACAGCCCCTTTAATTCTACCCTCTAATCGCAGCGATTGCCTCGGCACGATTTTCTTTATTATATACTGCAGAACCTGCAACAAGAACATCTGCTCCTGCCTCCATACAAAGCTTCGCAGTCTCCTCATTTACACCGCCATCTACTTCTATTTCAACTTGCAGGTCACCCGCTTCAATTAACTGCTTTACTTCAGCAATCTTCGGAAGCACGCTAGTAATAAACTTTTGCCCGCCAAAACCTGGATTGACAGTCATTAATAAAACCATATCAATATCCTCAAGCACATGTTTGATTGATTGTACAGGTGTTGCTGGGTTTAATACTACACCAGCTTTAATTCCGTAGGATTTTATTAATTGAATGGTGCGATGAAGATGCTGGCAAGCTTCAACATGCACAGTAATATAATCCGCACCGGCTTTAGCAAATGCTTCAATATATTGATCTGGATTTTCGATCATTAAATGAACATCTAAAGGCAATTTTGTAATCGGACGTATGGCATCAACAATTAAAGGACCAATTGTAATGTTAGGAACAAAATGGCCATCCATCACATCGATATGAATATAATCAGCTCCGCCCTGTTCAACATCTTTTATTTCCTCTCCCAATTTGGAAAAATCCGCTGATAGGATAGAAGGTGCAATTTTCACCATGTTTAATACCTCGGCTTTCTCTCTTTAATTTCCTGCAAAAAAGCAATATAATGCTCATAGCGGTATGCAGGGATTTCGCCTGAATCATAAGCTTCCTTTACCGTACATTTCGGCTCTTTCAAGTGAAGACAACCGCGAAACTTGCACTCCTCACTTTTTTCCTGAATATCTGGAAAACATCCATTTAAATCTTCCATTTCGATATGAGTAAATTCTAAAGAACTGAAACCTGGAGTATCCGCAACATATCCATCATTAATCTCTATTAGCTCAACATGACGAGTCGTATGCTTCCCCCTTCCTAAATGAGTAGAGATGTCATCTGTTTTAAGCTCTAAATCAGGACGCAATACGTTGAGAAGTGATGACTTCCCAACGCCTGATTGACCGGCAAAGACAGATATCTCCCCACGTATAAAAGGTGCCAGCTCATTAATCCCTTCTTCTGTTTCCGAAGAAGTCAACAGTACTTCATAGCCTGCTTTACGATAATCATCCGCATATCCCCGTATTGTTTCCTGTTGCGCTTCATCCGCCAAATCCATTTTTGTTATGCAAATAATTGGTTTTATAGAATTAAACTCAACCAATACGAGAAAGCGGTCTAATAACGCTGTGCTAAAGGCTGGCTCAACGCTAGAAAAGACGAGAAAAGCCTGATCGACATTCGCAATTGGGGGCCGAATAAGTTCGTTCTTGCGCTCTTTAACTTCTAAAATATAGCCTTCTTTATCATTTTCCGCCTGATACACCACTTCATCACCGACGAGCGGAGTTATTTTATTCTTGCGAAAAACGCCGCGCCCCCGGCATTGAATAATTTCTTCCTCATCACTTAATACATAGTAAAATCCGCTCAACGCTTTAATAATTTTGCCTTCAGGCATAGCAGCACTCCTTGTTTTTATTCTTCGTCATAGTTAACTGTTTCTTCAATAATTAACGTTCCGTCTCTAATAATCTGATATGATGCAGATTCGCCAGGCTGAATTTGCAGTATAATTGGAATAACACGCTCTTCTGTAATATACAGCGTATTATAAGGCTCATCTATTTCATTATTCATGTCTTCTATATGAATTTGCACTTCTTGGGTTTGACCTTCTTCTTCAGGCGCATACGGCACATTCACTTCTCTTTTTACTTCTTTAGGAAGCTGTTTCGGGCCGGCAGATAGAGTAATTTTCACTTTATCGCCTGGGCTGAGCTCAGTCCCTGGGACAGGGTCTTGTGTTAGAACAAGGCCTTCCTTCACCTCAGGATCATTCTCACTTCCTACTATGTCAATAACGAGCCCAGTGCTGTTTTCATATTCTTCTAACCCAGGTTCGTTGTATCCGCTTAAATCTTTTAAAGTAATAGGCTCAGGCCCTGAGCTAACCTTAAATACGATTTCTTCATCTTCAGGAATGACTTCCTCGCCTTTTTCTATATTTTGTTCAACAATGATGCCGGCAGTTTCATCGCTGTGAACATCTTCTTTTGTAATGGAGGTAAAACCATCCTCCTCCAATTGGTTTTCGACATCTTCATACATGCGGCCGGTATAATCTTCAAGCTCATATTTCTCTTTGCCGATGCTTTCATATATCGTGATGGCAGCTCCTTCTTTTGCTGTCTTACCTGCTTTTGGATCCGTACGAATGACATCGCCCCCCGGAATTTCATCGTCCGTAATTTTATGTCTTTCTCCGACCTTAAATCCTGCTTCGGTTAACTCATTCATTGCTTCTTCTACCGGCATATCAGCCACATCAGGCACTGCAATGTCTTTCGGAGATAAAATGTCCGGCAAAACCGTCACACTCAATACACCAATTAGAAGCAAGAGCACAAAAACAGAGACTAAAATAACAGACCATCTTTTCTTTTTTTTCTGTTTTTTATCTGAAGACTTTTTGTCCTTCTTCTTTTTCTTAGGCTTGTCTTCCTTGCTGCCTTCCGGTTCTTCAACTGTCTTATGAATGATTGTTTCATCGCTTACAGGATACATTTTATCAGCTGTAATGATTGGAATTGCCTTTGTTGCATCATCATCTTCAGCTATAACAAATTTCGCTTCATTCAACCGCTCAGGATTTAGTGCAGTAGATAAATCCTCTTTCATCTCATCTGCATTGTTATAACGGTGAAATGGATCTTTCGCAGTCGCTTTTAAGACGATGTTCTCAACACTTTGCGGAATTTCCGGGTTCCACCTTCTTAAAGATGGGGTTTCTGATTGCAGATGCTTCAATGCAATGGAAACAGCGGATTCTCCTGAGAATGGCAATCTTCCAGTAAGCAATTCAAACATGACAATACCAAGTGAATAAATATCAGACTTTCTGTTTGCCATTCCGCCTCTTGCCTGCTCTGGTGATAAATAATGTACAGATCCGAGAACGGAATTTGTCTGAGTAATGCTTGTTGCGCTTAATGCCATCGCGATACCAAAATCTGTAATTTTAATATTACCTTCCGGGTCTATTAAGATATTATGAGGTTTTATATCCCTATGAATGATTTGGTTTTGATGGGCATGAGAGATCGCCGAAGTAAGCTGTTTCATAATATTTAATGCCGTTTCAATCGGCACTGGACTGTTCTTTTGTATGTATTGCTTTAAAGTATAGCCATCAACATATTCCATCACGATGTAATAAAGTGTA
Organism: Cytobacillus horneckiae; assembly: GCF_002835735.1. GTDB lineage: Bacteria > Bacillota > Bacilli > Bacillales > Cytobacillaceae > Cytobacillus > Cytobacillus horneckiae. The sequence continues at coordinate 177,440 of NZ_PISD01000007.1, forward strand.
TCTTCTTCACCCACATCGTAAATACTAACAATGTTTGGATGAGCAAGGCTTGTTGCAGATTGTGCTTCACGATGGAATCTGCGTATAAATTCATCATCTTCCGCATAATCTAGACGAAGCATTTTAACAGCCACATCCCTGTCCAAAATCATATCATGGGCAAGGTAAACATTGGCCATGCCTCCGCCGCCAATCATTTCAAGAATTTTATAACGACCACTAATGCGTTTTCCGATCATCACTCATCATCACCCTCTTTCACTGCCATCTTCAAACTCAACGATAACAAGGGTGATATTATCCTCGCCTCCATAATGATTAGCCATATCTATTAGTTTTGAAGCTTTTTCTTCTAAATTATCATTGCTCTTTATTATTGTATCCATCTCTTCTTCCGATACCTTATTTGATAACCCATCGGAGCATAATAACAGTACATCGTCCTCTTCGAATATAATTGTTTTTAGGTCAAGACTGACATCTTCTTCAGTTCCAAGAACCCGTAAAACAACATTTTTCATTGGATGATGTTCTGCATCTTCTTTGGAAATCTGTCCGGAGCGAACAAGCTCATTTACTAGTGAATGATCATCTGTTAATTGTTGAAATCCTGATTCATTTTTTATGTAGCACCGGCTGTCACCGACATTCGCTATTGTTGCAAAGCGATCTGTACAAATAGCTGCAACAACTGTCGTTCCCATACCTTCACATGCAGGAACATTATTTGCATGCTCAAACAATATCGCATTCACATCTTTAATATTTTGCGATAACCATTTTTCTGCTTCTTCTGCGGTTTGAATCTTTGCGGATTTCTCCCATAATTCCTTCAGATTATCCCTAGCCATTTCACTTGCAACATCACCTGCACGATGGCCGCCCATGCCATCAGCTACGATGGCAAGGCGATCTCCACTTGCATTGACAAATATTCCACCATTATCTTCATTTCTTTGACGGATTTTACCAACATCAGTCATAAAAACAGCTCTCATACTGTCACCTCGTCTCCTCTTTTCGCTCCTTTGCACGAAGTTGTCCACATGCTGCATCAATATCATGACCGTGCTCTCTGCGAATCGTTACATTTACACCATGTTTCTTTAAAGTTTTTTCAAAAGCAAAGATTTGATCTTTAGGTGTTCTTACATAATCCCTTTCTGGTACATAATTCACAGGAATTAAATTAATATGGCATTTAATATCTTTTACAAGGGCTGCTAATTCTTCAGCATGTTCTTCCTGATCATTTACACCGCCAAATAAACCATACTCAAAGCTAACCCTTCTGCCGGTCTTATCAATATAGTAGCGAATCGCTTCCATCAGGTCAGGAAGTTTATAGGCGCGATTGATAGGCATTAGACGTCCTCTAATTTCATTATTAGGTGCATGTAGGCTGACCGCAAAGTTAATTTGCATATTTTCATCTGCGAATTTATAAATCTTTGGTATGATCCCGCTTGTTGACACTGTTATATGGCGCGCGCCAATGTTTAAGCCATTATCATGATTAATTATTTTAAGGAAAGGCATCATTTGATCATAATTATCGAACGGCTCTCCAATTCCCATAATGACAACAGAGCTAACACGTTCGTCAGTCTCATCCAATGCTTGCTGAACCTTTACAACTTGTGCAACAATTTCTCCTGCTTCAAGATGTCGCTTTAAGCCGCCCAAAGTAGAGGCACAAAATGTACATCCAATGCGGCAGCCAACCTGTGTCGTTACACATACAGAATTGCCATAATCATGGCGCATTAAAACCGTTTCGATAGAATATCCGTCATGAAGCTCAAATAGGAACTTGATTGTGCCATCCGATGATTGCTGTTGAATGATTGTTTTCAATGTCGTCAATGTAAACTTAGCACTCAGTTTTTCCCTTAGCCCCTTTGATAGATTGGTCATATCCTCAAAGGTTGTTACTCTTTTCGTATAAAGCCAGTCAAAAATCTGTTCTGCACGAAAAGCCTTCTCATTATTTTCTTTCAACCATTCTTTTACATCATGGAGCTGTAAAGAATAAATGGAGGGCTTGTGATCTGTTGTTGTTTTCTTCTTCGTTGCTGTTTGTTCCATTTATTGCACCTTCTTTCTCAGACAGGCAATATAAAATCCGTCTGAACCTATATGTTGAGGTAAAATTTGTAATTCGTAACTATTGACTAACGATTGAACTGCTTCTGGCATTCTTTCCTTTAACGATTCATCACCTTCAAAACCTAGCTGCTCCTGTAAAAAAGCAGTCACTACTTCCTGGTTTTCGCTTTTGTCGACAGTACACGTACTATAGACTAGAATACCACCTTTTTTCAATAATGGCGAAACTGCTCTTAATAAATTTATTTGAACTTTTTTTAAATGAAGCAAGTCTGCTTCTTTTTTTGTATACTTCATATCCGGCTTTCGGCGCATGACACCTAGCCCTGAGCAAGGTGCATCAAGCAAAATGCGATCGAATGATTCAGCCGCAAAAACTTCCTGTACTTTCCTGCTGTCCATCGCCTTCGTTTCCACATTTTCTAAGCCAAGTCGATTGGCATTGTCAGCGATAAGCTTCACTTTATGATCATGTAAATCGAGTGCAATCACTTTGCCAGTGTTCCCTAATTTTTCACTAATATGAGTGGATTTTCCTCCTGGTGCAGCACATGCATCAAGAACAATTTCATCACTTCCTGGTGCAAGTGCATAGGCAGCTAACATCGAACTTTCATCTTGGATAGTCAACAACCCACTTTTGAAAGCATCCGAATGTGCCAGATTACCTCTTAATGAATGAATCGCTTCAGGGATAAACGGACTTGCTTTCGCAGCAAATCCTTCATCTTCTAATTGTGCCAGTACTTCTTCCCTTGTCGCCTTTATTCTATTCACTCGCGCAGTTTGTGTCGGTGCCGTTAAGTTTAGTTCACACATTTTTTCCGTTTCTTCATAGCCGAATTGCTCTACCCATCGCTTTACTAGCCACTTTGGGTGGCTTGTTTTAATCGATAGTCTCTCAATCGGGTCGGTTATTTCACTGATCTGTTTTACCCCTTGTCTCTGAACATTGCGCAAAACGCCGTTAACCATGGAGGAAATCCCTTTATGACCGCGTTTTTTTGCGATTTCAACGGCCTCATTTAATGCAGCATGATCTGGGATTTTATCTAAATACAGCATTTGATATAGTGTTAATCGCAATAAATGCATGACCCATGATTCTATTTTGCGAGGATTTTTTATAAATGGTTGCAAAAAATAATCCAAACTCATGCGCCGCTGCAAGGTACCATAGGTTAATTCTGTAAGCAAACCAATATCTTTGTCGCTGATTTGATTTTTATTAATTGCATGGTTAAGAAGAATATTGCTATAAGATTGGTTTTTATCAATCGTTTCAAGAAGCTCTAACGCAGTTTCTCTTACATTTTTCTTTGCTGGACGTTTATTCATTTGCTTTTCCCTAAACAGTGACCTGGTTGAATGTGGGCACCCGCACCCCGTAAATATTGTCCTGCATCCATTCTTTTCTTACCAGATGGTTGAAGCGCGATAATTTTGATTGCCCCATTATCTCCTGTTGCTACGGTCAAGCCTTCATTATCAACCTCAATAATCGTTCCTGGATTTGCACCACTGCTCTTATCGAGTTGTTTTGACTCCCATATTTTGATTACAGAGCCATCAAAGGTTGTATAAGCGACAGGCCAAGGGTTCATCCCGCGTATATGATTATAAATCTCTTTAGCTGATTTATTCCAATTAATTCTTTCTTGTTCACGTTTTATATTCGCAGCAAAAGTAGCCAATGCATCATCCTGCGGAATAGACTTTAGCTCCTTGTTTAGAATTCTCGGCAAGGTTTCCGATAGTAAATTGCTGCCAGCTTCACTTAATTTATCATGCAAACTTCCAACCGTATCATTATGATCAATCTCGACTTCAACTTGTGTTAAAATATCGCCGGCATCGAGCTTTTCGGCCATATACATGATTGTAATGCCTGTTTTCTTCTTCCCTTGAATAATCGCATAATGAATGGGTGCGCCGCCCCTTAATTCTGGAAGCAATGAAGCATGTACATTTATACAGCCAAATGTCGGTGCTTCGAGCAATTTCTTCGGCAATATTTGACCAAATGCAGCAGTTATGATTAAATCCGGCTCTAAATCTAATATCGGCTGCAGTTCTTCAGGATTGCGAATCTTCTCTGGCTGATAAACCGGAATGCCATGTTTCTCCGCTTCCACCTTTACTGGCGGAGGTGTCATTATTCTCTTTCTGCCTACCGGTCGATCTGGCTGTGTGACAACAGCAATGATGTTGTACCCTTCCGCTAGAACTTTTTGCAGTACTGGCACAGAAAAATCAGGTGTGCCCATAAATATTATTTTTGTCATTCCTCACTCAATCCTTCCAACTCTTCTTCCTTCATATATCTGCTTACTTTTGATGTAAACAATATGCCGTCCAAATGGTCAATTTCATGCAGAATGGCTCTTGCTAAAAAGCCTTCTGCTTCAAAAGTGTAAAACTTGCCTTTCCGGTTCAACGCTTTGATTTTCACATAATCAGGTCTAGTTACTTCACCATATAACCCAGGAAAACTTAAACAGCCTTCTGGGTCTGTTTGCTCTCCATCTGTTTCAAGAATCTCTGGATTAATCATTTCAATAGTGCCATGATGATCATCGATATCAACAATGGCGATTCTTTGCTTAATTCCTATTTGGGGAGCAGCAAGGCCGACTCCGTCAAATTCAATCATTGTATCATACATATCATTTAATAACTTCACCAGCTTCTTATCAAATACAGAGACCGGCTCACAAGTTTCTTCTAAAATTCCATTCGGGTACATTACAATCTGTCTAACAGTCAAAAACTCTTCCTCCAAGCTATACTCATTTCACTATTATTATTTTTACTACTATAACCAAATTATCGGCTAAACATAAAGGGCAGCGACCGTATGTTGGGGTCTCTCACCACTGATTGCATGTCTTAATAACATTTTAGGGCAGTTACCTCCAACCTTCTTTCGCCTCATTAAAAGATTGAAGGGCGTTTATTGCCTTTATCTATGATAAAGTGGAATTCCCTTCTTTTAGTCCGGCTCTATTGTCGCTAAGATCTCCACTCAAGCTTCGATTAATCGACAGCACGAATCCAATTGGTTCAACTATACCTTTGAAAGAGCGTAAAGGTATGTATCACTGTATCTCACAATAGACTTTTACGAGCAGTTGCTTCCCTCACTTATCCTATATAATTCTCCCAAAAAGCCTTAAGTGAGGGTCTTACTGCCCGTTAATGAGCGATAATTGATTACATTAAAATATACGGGTTCACATCAACAGCAATTTGCAGTCCATTAGAGGCGATTTCCTGCTGATATTGATCTAGAATTATTTTAAGGGCCGATTGAAGTCCTGGCTCCCGTTTGTATTTTATCAAACATTGATAGCGATATCTATTGTTGATTCGTGGAATTGGAGAAGCGACTGGCCCCAATACTATCGCATCTTTTGATAGCTTGGATTGAACATAAGAGGTGATTTTCTCCGTTACGGATACCGACTTCATTAGCTGTTCATGACTTACAGTAACAAGGGCTATATAGTAAAACGGCGGATATTTATGCACTTTTCTTATCATCATTTCCTGCTCATAAAAACGGTCAAAATCCTGCAGTGCAGATAAGCCAATACTATAATGCTCTGGGCTGTAAGTTTGAATAATAACCTCACCAGGCAGCTCATGCCTGCCCGCTCTTCCGCTTACTTGAGTCAGCAATTGAAAGGTTTTCTCTGATGATCTGAAATCAGGCAGATGAAGCATTGTATCAGCAGAAAGCACACCTACCAATGTTATATTAGGGAAATCAAGTCCTTTAGCAATCATCTGTGTGCCTAATAAAATATCGGCATGACCCTCTTGAAATTGATCTAATAATTTCTCATGTGAACCCTTTCTGCTTGTCGTATCTATATCCATTCGAATCACTCTGGCCTCAGGCAAAACCTTATGCAGCTCTTCCTCAACCTTTTGTGTTCCTGTTCCAAAATAGCGGATATGTTCACTTCCACATTCACGGCAAATGGCCGGCACACTTTCTTCATATCCGCAATAATGACATTTCATTTGCTGATTATAGCGATGATATGTTAAAGAAATATCACAATTCGGACATCCAGCTACATATCCGCAATCTCGGCACATAACAAACGAAGAATGTCCGCGTTTATTTAAAAATAAAACCGTTTGCTCTTTCTTTTCAATCCGCTCTTTCAACTTTTCCAATAAAACGACAGAGAACATCGAGCGGTTTCCACCTCGGAGTTCTTCTCTCATATCAATAATTTCAACAGCCGGCAATGCTTGATTGTTCATTCTCTTTGGCAGCGATAATAAATGGTAGACCCCTTTTTTCGCTCTCGCAAAAGATTCCAACGACGGTGTCGCACTGCCGAGTATAACTGGACAATTGCTGCCTTCAGCCCTTTTAATTGCGACATCTCTCGCGTGATATTTCGGGTTCTCTTCTTGCTTATAGCTTGTCTCATGTTCTTCATCTATAATAATAATGCCTAAATTTTCAAAGGGCGCAAAAATGGCTGATCTAGCTCCAACTACTACACTTACTTCTTTTCTTTGAATTTTTCGCCATTCATCATATTTCTCTCCTGCCGATAACCCGCTGTGCATCACGGCTACTTCATTACCAAACCTACCTTTAAAACGTTTCACCATTTGCGGAGTTAAAGAAATTTCAGGAACAAGAACGATAGCTTCTTTACCTGCATTAATAACTTTCTGGATTGATTGAAGATAAATCTCCGTTTTGCCGCTTCCTGTTACACCGTATAATAGAAACACTTCATTTCTAATATCTTCAATCGATTGCAGAATCGGCGCAATCGCATTTTCCTGCTCGGCTGTAAGCAGCAGCGCTTCTGTTCTTTCAAACTGACGATTTTCGAAAGGGTCACGGTAAATCTCCATTTCATCCTCTATAAGGACGCCTTTTTTGACCAGCTCCTTAATAACAGCGGAAGAAATGTTAAGCTCCTTGGCAAGGTCGCGAATGATGCTAGGTTTATTATCCTTAATAAAATAATCGATTACATCTGCTTGCTTTCTTGCTTGCGCAGACAAAGATTGCCTATACTCTTTTAATTCTTCGGCATTCATCCCGGCATATACGGATTTAAGCTTTTTCTTTTTTACTCGTTCCTTTACCTCATATACGATTTCGACAGAGCCGCTGGAAGCTTCCTTTTGTAAAGCATGAAGTTTATCTGATGCCTTCGCTTCATCCCAAGTAATTTTGCTCGATTTTAAAAATAGAGCCTGAACTTCAGGTGATAAGTTTTCGGGAGAAGTACCAGCAGACAGTTTAATGTATTTCTCATATTTAGCTTTTAATGCTGCCGGCAGCATCGCCTGATAGGCGGATATTTTATAGCTTAATGTTTGTTTGGATAACCAATCGCCCAGACTTAGCATTTCGTTACTTAGTATCGGTGATAAATCCATTGGTTCAATAATTTTCTTTAACTGCTTAAAAGAGGATGCACTCTTTAGCTCGACAACAAATCCTTGAATTTTACGGGGGCCAAATGGGACAGTCACTCTCATTCCGGGTTTGATAATTTCAACTAATGAATCAGGAATAAGATAGTCGAATGGACGATCTGTTTGTTTTGCAGGTACATCGACAATGACACTGGCAATATTCATTTCTGTTCATCCTTTAATAGCCTATTGGCTGCATCTAAAATTTTCGCTGCGACCTCATGTTTCGACATAAGCGGAAGGTGATCGATGCTGCCATTACGTTTGTAAAGCGTAACGATATTAGTATCTGTGCCAAATCCAGCGCCTTCTGCTGTTACATTATTAGCAACAATCATATCTGCATTTTTCTTTTCAAGCTTGCCAATTGCATAGTCATCAAGCTTTTCTGTTTCTGCAGCAAATCCGATTAGCACTTGTTTATTCTTTCTTTTTCCGAGTTCAAAGAGAATATCCTTTGTTCTCTCCAATTCCAAATACTCTTCGCCTGATTTTTTCTTCACTTTATGTTTGTAAACTTTTTTTGGTTTATAATCAGCAACCGCTGCCGTTTTTATCACAATATCAGCATCGTCGTATTGGGAAAGAACAGCTTGATACATTTCCTCAGCACTCTCGACTTTAATAAGCTGAACGCCTGCTGGTGCATCGATAGAAACAGGTCCAGACACAAGTCTGACATCGGCGCCAAGTGAGGCTGCTTCTTCTGCGATCGCATAGCCCATCTTACCGGATGAATGATTCGTTAAGTAGCGAACCGGGTCAATTTTCTCCCTTGTTGGTCCTGCGGTAACAATGACTTTCTTATTTTTCAAGACTTTTTTAGATCCGTCAAAAAAATCGGCGATATGATTGATAATTTTCTCCGGTTCTTCTAACCGCCCTTTTCCTACATAGCCGCAGGCAAGGTAGCCTTCGCTTGGCTCAACAAATCGATAGCCGAATTGATATAGAGTATCGAAATTTTTCATTACTGCCGGATGCGAATACATATGAACATTCATTGCTGGAGCAAGCCATACTGGAGAAGTAGCCGCCAGTAGAGTAGTAGAAATCATATCATCTGCAATCCCATTCGCAAGTTTGCCGATAATATTGGCCGTTGCAGGTGCGATTAAAATCAAATCTGCCCAATCAGCAAGGTCTATATGGGCAATTTTCTTAGAATCTTTCTCATCAAAAGTATCTATATAAACATCATTTCTCGATAGTGCTTGAAAGGATAAAGGCGTGACAAATTGCATCGCTGATTCGCTCATGATTACTTTTACGTTTGCACCTGTTTGCGTTAATTTACTTGTTAAGGCTACTGCTTTATAAACAGCGATACCGCCTGTCACACATAATAAAATATTTTTACCGTTCAACATGATAAACCCCCATCTTCACTTATCTATTTCTTTTATTATGCAAGAATGACTGGTTTTTTTCATCTAATACTAACTAAAATTAGCGGCAAATGTGAAATTGTTTCCATAATAAAAATAACAACCTTTAATTAGGTTGTTAGGCTGTAGAGAAACTCATTACTAAATAAGTATGAAAGGTTAGGGATTTTCCGAGGCTTACCGCTCGCTTTTAAGCGGGGCGAGCGGAAACCTCTCCAAAACCTACTAAATTTTCTTATGATCACTTTTTCTGCACTCTGACAACCTTCAATTAGGTTGTTATTTATTGCGAACAAGTATACTTATTTAACGGATTGAAGTGAATCTGACTTTACTTATCGATAATATCTCGCATTAGTAAAGCGACGGCATTCATCTTTTTTATTTATACATTTCGTTTGGATCCGTTTCTCCTAAGCGATAAAAAAGTTCATTTGCATTGATTTCTTCAAGTGCCTTGCCGACATTTTTATGAGAAACATAGCTTTCAAGCTGTGGTTTCTCATGCTGCTGCATTCTGCGTGCACGCTTTGCAGCAACTGAAACTAAAGAGTATTTTGAGTCAATTTTAGTCATTAGAGCATCAATAGAAGGATATAACATTTTATTCAGCCTCCAACATTTTAATATATCTAGGTTCAACCCTCGTTCTTCGACAATGTTCAGCTACAACAATAGAATTAATTCTATCACATGCAAGCTCAACTTGATCGTTTTCAACTACATAATCGTATAAATTCATCATTTCAATTTCTTCTTTTGCAACTGTCATGCGATTATTAATGACATGTTCTGGTTCGGTACCTCTCGTAACGATGCGGTTTTTAAGTTCTGATAAACTTGGCGGCACGAGGAAGATAAACAAACCATCCGGGAACTTCTCTCTCACTTGTCTGGCACCTTGTACTTCAATTTCCAAGAAAACATCCTTCCCGCTTTCTAAAGTTTCCTTTACATAATCAACTGGTGTCCCGTAGTAATTGCCGACAAATTCAGCATACTCAAGAAGCTTATCCTGCTGTATTAACGATTCAAATTCCTTGCGCGATTTGAAGAAGTAGTCTACTCCATCCACTTCGCCTTCGCGAGGCTGTCTCGTAGTCATGGAAATAGAGTATTCAAATGCGGTATCAGGCTGTGAAAAAATTTCCTTTCTCACAGTTCCTTTTCCTACACCAGACGGTCCTGAGAGTACAATTAATAATCCCTTTTCTTTCATTCAAAAATCCTACCCTTCATCGATGATATCATCGCGGTCATTTAAACGTGCTGCGACTGTTTCCGGTTGTACCGCAGATAAAATCACGTGATCACTATCCATCACGATCACAGCCCTTGTTCTTCGGCCGTAGGTGGCATCTATAAGGACACCACGATCTCTGGCATCTTGAATAATTCTTTTTATTGGCGCTGATTCTGGACTTACAATGGATATGATTCTATTGGCAGAAACAATGTTTCCGAAGCCAATATTAATTAATTTTATTGACATATGCGTCCTCCCGTCATCAGTTTACTATTTTAGCCTTTCATGCACGAATCTAAACCGCTTTATTCAATATTTTGCACTTGTTCCTTCATCTTCTCAAGCAGCCCTTTCATCTCTACCACCTCTGAAGCAATCGATGAATGATTAGCCTTCGAACCAATCGTATTCACTTCACGATTCATTTCCTGAATCATAAAGTCCAATTTCCTTCCAATCGGTTCGTTCAAGTCCAACGCATGAGCAAATTGATTGCGATGACTAGTTAATCTCGTAAGCTCTTCATTAATGTCTGCTTTATCTGCAAATATCGCTACCTCTGTTATCAAGCGTGATTCATCTATTTTTCCTGACGAAAACTCCTCCATCCGTTTCTTTAACCGCTCTTCGTATTGGTTCACAACGGAAGGGGCCATCTCGTATAATCGATTGATACAAACACTTAACAAATCAAGCTGACGCCGCAAATCCTTCTCCAGCTCTAAGCCCTCTGCCAAACGCATTTCTCTCAAGCTTTTAGCTGCTTCGTTTGCTGCTTCAAGAATGATTCTCTCTACCTCTTCGCTTCCCTCATCTACTTCGACAATGCTGATTAATTCTTCCTTTACGAGGTCTCGCATTGAAAGCTCAGAAGCTAAGTGGTATTTTTCCTTCACTTGCGAAAGTGAATGATAATATTCATCTAACAATTCCCAATCTACGCTCACTCTTCTTTGATTGACGCCTCTTCCTTCAACCGTAGCATACACTTCTATTCTTCCTCGCTTTACATATTGCCCAAGCGTTTTTTTAATTTTGTCTTCCAACTTTAAAAATTGCTTTGGCATGCGCAAGAAATATTCTGTAAAACGATGATTGACTGTTTTTACTTCAATTGTAATGGAGAAGGCACCGCTTTCCTTTTTTCCTTGTCCATACCCTGTCATACTTGCCACCATAGCTAATTAACACTTCCTTTCGCATATGCGTGAAGTGCCGATTGATCCTTTTTCCATTGATGCTGGCACTTGTAATCATCGTTAGTTAGAAAAACTTAGGCGCAACAATGTCCTTTCGGTGAATATCTTCGTTTTTCTTATGCGGCTTATACAATAAAATTCTTCTTGAGAAAAGTGTTATTTTTTTAACGCCTCAACGCACTGTTCAGCCATTTAAATTATTCAGGCAGGCTATCGTATCATTTATGTATCAGTTCAAGTGTAATTACAGACCCCGAAAAAATAAAAGGTAATAGAGTAAGCTCTACTACCTTTAGGATTATATCATATTTTATTTCGTTTTTCTTGCCAAATATGTGAAGCCAAGTAAAAATGTTGGAACAGAAGATAGCCCGATGATCATCAACCAGTCCGAAGCTTTGATTGGAAGTGTATGGAATATAGGCTGAACCGGCTCCCAATAGATGACTGCAAGCATAAGCAAAAGCGAAGAAATCACTGCTCCGACTAAATATTTATTGCCGAATGGATTGCGGGCAAACACTGATTTCTCGCTGCGGCAATCAAAAACGTGTATGAGCTGTGCTAAAACTAATGTTGCAAACGCCACTGTCTGCGCATAGGCAAGCTGTTCTGGATTACCTTGGTAGGAAAAAATAAATGCCAGCAAGGTAACGATTCCAATTAAGAAGCCGCGGGAAACTACCTTCCACCCAAGTCCTCTTGAAAAAATTCCTTCCTTAGGATTTCGCGGACTTCGCTTCATAACATTTTCTTCAGGTCGATCGAGGCCAAGGGCCATAGCAGGCAAACCATCTGTGACGAGATTTACCCAAAGAATTTGAATTGGCACAAGCGGCAATGGGAGCGCCATAATCATCGCAAATAACATGACTAAGATTTCTCCAACATTTGAAGCAAGTAGATAACGGACAAACTTTCTTATATTTTCATATATATTTCTTCCTTCTTTTATAGCGGATTTTATTGTGGCAAAATTGTCATCTAATAAAATCAGTGATGATGCTTCTTTTGCTACATCTGTTCCTGTAATCCCCATTGCTATTCCGATATCGGCAGCTTTAATTGCTGGGGCATCATTAATGCCGTCACCTGTCATCGCAACGATATGTCCACGGTTTTGCAGCGCCTTAACAATTTTCAATTTATGTTCCGGAGAGACGCGTGCAAAGACAGAAACATCCTCAACTACTTCTTCCAGTTCTTCAGTACCAAGAGTAGATAATGTCCGACCATCCATCACCTTGGATGACTTAGTTAAAATCCCAAGCTGTTTTGCGATTGCCTGTGCAGTGACAACATGATCTCCAGTGATCATTATTGTCTTAATACCTGCCTCTTTACATTCCTTAACAGCAGATTTCACTTCTGTTCTCGGCGGATCAATCATCCCTTGCAAGCCGATAAACGTTAAATTTTTCTCTGCTTCTTTCTCATCGAACTTACCTGCACCTGCTGATACTTCTTTATAGCCAATTGCAATCGTCCTTAACGCTTGAGAGGCTAAATCATTAATTGCCTCATTTATATTTGCGGACATTTCCTTAGACATGATTTGGCGTTTTCCATTCCACAAAATGGTATCACTAATATTCGCCAGTACGTCCGGTGCCCCCTTTGTCACAATAAAACGCCTTCCTGTTTGGTCGTTTACCACAATACTCATCATTTTTCTCGTTGAATCAAATGGAAATTCCTCTGTAATTTGGAATTGATGTAATAGTGATGAGCGATTGTAGCCCGCTTTCATACCTGCTACAAGCAGAGCCCCTTCAGTTGGGTCGCCATCGATGATATATTCACTTTCTTTTTGCTTAATTTCTGCATTATTGCAGAGCATGCCAAACATAAGCATTTGCTGCAGCGCTTTATCTGATTTCGGCTCAATTTTTTTCTCTCTTTTATAAAACTCTCCATTAGGCGTATAGCCAATACCGTCAACGGTCCATTCTGTTCCCCCGCTCCATATATGTGTCACTGTCATTTTATTTTGAGTGAGTGTGCCAGTTTTGTCTGAGCAAATGACAGACGCACAGCCTAATGTTTCAACTGCAGGAAGCTTTCTCACTATCGCTTTCTGCTTAATCATCCTCTGTACGCCTAACGAAAGCGCAACGGTAACAATCGCTGGCAGCCCCTCTGGAATGGCGGCAACAGCTAATGATACGCCGGCAAGGAACATCATATAAAGCTCCTGTCCTTGAAGGACGCCAATTGCTACAACAAGAACGGTTAATAATAAGGCAACAACAATAAGGATTTTACCTAATTGCTCTAATCTTCTTTGCAGCGGGGTTGTCATTGATTCCGCATTTTGTATCAAATCGGCAATTTGTCCCATTGCAGTTTTCATACCCGTTCCTATGACAATTCCAATCCCGTTTCCGCGCGTAACCATCGTACCCATGAACCCCATATTCTCCATATCACCGATACCTGGATCATCTGTTTTCACCGGTGAAACTGACTTTTGCACAGGCAATGATTCTCCTGTTAACGCAGATTCCTCAATTTCTAAATTATTGCATTCTATTAATCTAACATCTGCACCAATGCGGTCACCTGAAGTAAATTTTAATAAATCGCCGACAACCACTTCTTTGGAGGAGATTTTTTTCCATTCTCCATCCCTTAAAGCGATGACTTGAGGCGATGATAATTCCTTTAGGGCACTTAAAGATTTCTCTGCTTTTCTCTCCTGAAAAAAACCGAGAAATCCGTTAATGACGACAATCGCAATGATCGCAATTGCATCAATATATTCACCAAGCAAACCCGATATAAGGGTGGCTGCTAATAGTACAAGCGTCATAAAATCTTTAAATTGACTAAAAAATAAGAGTAAAGCTGATTGCTTTTCCCCTTCTTCTAATTCATTATATCCAAATTGTTTTAACCGCTTCTTCGCATCCTCTTCTGACATTCCTTCATGGCGATCGGTATTTAATGTTTCTTCTACCTCTCTTGCCTCCATTTCATGGTACTTCATACGGACATCACACATCCCCCTTTTCATTTTAAGAGAATTCGCTATGCATTTATTAGCGAACCGTCCTGCTTCCACTGTTATAATCTAAACAGAGCTGTCCAGTTTCTCACTCTATAAAAAGCTTATTCAGTCTCGTCCAAAAAAATGCTATGCTATCATTAAAAAGAAAATGAAAAGACGATTGTCTTAGAAAAGGATGTTTCTCATGTCATTTGATGGTTTATTTACAAAAGCGATGGTAGCAGAGCTATCACAAACGCTTAAAGGCGGCAGAATTAATAAAGTTCACCAGCCATATAAAAATGAAATCATTTTAGTAATTAGAGCAAATGGAAAGAATCACAAATTGCTCCTGTCTGTGCATCCGAGCTATGCCCGGGTTCAATTAACGAATGAAAGCCATGAAAATCCTTCAGTGCCGCCAATGTTTTGCATGCTTTTAAGAAAGCACCTTGAAGGCTATATATTAGAAAGTATTCATCAGGAGGAGCTTGACCGCATCATTATTTTTGAAGTGAAGGGCCGCAATGAAATAGGTGATACAACCTATAAAAAATTAATTGTGGAAATTATGGGGAGACATAGCAACATCACATTAGTCGATCAATCACGAAACATTATTTTGGACAGCATTAAGCATGTCTCCTACGCAGTAAATAGCTACAGGGCGATTTTGCCGGGCCAGGAATATATCTTGCCGCCAAAGCAAAATAAAGCAAATCCTTTTACTGCTGATGAAACGGATATCTTAAGAAAATTGGACTTTAACAGCGGGAAAATTGACAAACAGCTAGTAGCAAACTTCGCAGGTATCTCTCCGCTTTTTGCGAAGGAAGTTCTGTTTCATGCTGGCCTTACAAACCAAAAAACAATTCCTGCTGCTTTTTTACAGCAAATTGAACTTGCTCGTAAAAATGAAGCGACGCCTGCGGTCACAGCCAGCGAAGGCAAAGAATACTTTTATCTTTTCCCACTGAAGCATATAGGCGAAGACATACGCCCATTTGCAACCTTAAGTGAAATGCTTGACCGCTTCTATTTTGGCAAAGCGGTTCGCGACCGAGTAAAGCAGCAGGCAAATGATTTAGAGCGCTTTATAATGAACGAAAAAGAGAAAAACGAAAAGAAAATAAAAAAATTGGAAGCCACATTGAAAGAAGCAGAAAATGCTGACATCCACCAGCTATATGGCGAGCTCATCACTGCAAATATTTATGCCATCCAAAAAGGAATCAAAGAAGTTGAGGTCATAAATTATTATGATGAAGATGGCGGGACAGTTGTTATTCCGCTAAATCCTCAAAAAACACCGTCTGAGAATGCGCAAAAGTATTTTACGCGTTACCAAAAAGCGAAGAACGCAAAACTCATTGTCAAAGAACAAATGGAAAAAGCAAGTGAAGAAGTTATTTATTTTGATTCGCTGTTGCAGCAAGTTCTAACAGCATCGACAAAAGACATCGCCGAAATTCGCGAAGAACTAGTTGAAGGCGGTTATTTGCGCGAACGGCAAAAAAAGCAAGCGAAAAAGTCACAAAATCACAAGCCTGTATTGGATTATTTCTATGCTTCTGATGGCACGGAAATAATCGTTGGCAAAACAATAAGCAAAATGATTATTTAACAAACAAATTAGCTGCCAGAGATGAAATATGGCTTCATACAAAAGATATTCCTGGATCGCATGTTGTTATAAAGCATAAAGTGCCTAATAACGAGACAATACTCGAAGCGGCAAGCCTTGCCGCCTATTACAGCAAAGCGCGCAGCGCAAGTAAAGTACCTGTCGATTACACTCTTGTCAGACACGTAAAAAAACCAAATGGAGCAAAGCCAGGGTTCGTTATTTATGACAATCAGCAAACCGTTTATGTTACACCTGATGAAGAACTTGTGTTGAAATTAGCTAAAAGTTAGGGGAGATGAAAGGAAAGAGATTGAAAACCTCCCTCTCATTCTGGTTGAAAGAATAAAAATCACTTTTACCGCTCGCTTCCTAAGTGGTTCGTGCGTCGTACCGCTTCGACGCTACTAGGTTTATATAAGGAAGTTGTCTCGGCAAGGTCTTAATCTTTTTTTGCCTGGTAGTTTATTCGGCTAGCCACATCCATCCAAAGAAAAAAAGCAGCCATGGAAAACGATGCATTTTCCATGGCTGCTTTTACTATTATACAAATGCTTTGCCCCACTCAGCTGGGTCTTTACGCCATTGTGACAAAGTGGAAAAATCCGCTTCATCAATATAGCCTTTTTCTTTAGCGACTACGGAGAGCGCATCAAAGTCTGATAGTGCATGCGCAGTTATTTCCTCTGCTGCAAGCAAATCGTTTCCTTTTTCCAGCTGGTAAGTAAAGATGGCAACGATTCCTAAAACTTCACAACCTGCTTCCTTTAATGCTTTGACTGCCGTGATTGCACTTCCTCCTGTGGAAATAAGATCTTCGACAATCACAACCTTTTGCCCAGCGTCTGCTTTGCCTTCAATTTGTTTTCCTTTTCCATGCCCTTTCGCTTTAGAGCGGACATAGCACATCGGAAGATCCATCAAATCACTTACCCATGCCGCATGCGGGATACCCGCAGTAGCTGTTCCTGCGATTACTTCGGCGTCTGGATAATGTTCTTTAATTAGCGATTGCAAGCCCGTAGCAATTTCCTTTCTTACTGTCGGATAAGAAAGTGTTAAACGGTTATCGCAATAGATTGGTGAGCGCAGCCCAGATGACCAAGTAAATGGCTCCTTTGGATTTAAGGCTACTGCCTTAATATCTAGTAAACTTTCAGCAATCATTTTCTTCATGCTCCTTCACCCTTCCAAAGTTGATTGATTTGATGATACGCTGCAACAGAATCTTTTGCTTTTGTAATTGAACGCCCCACTACGATGGCTGACACCCCTTCATCCCGGGCAAATTCGGGGGTCGCCGCCCTTTTTTGATCTTGGTTGTCATCCGTAGTTAAACGAATCCCTGGTGTCACGGTTAAAAATGAAGCGCCTATTTGCTCTCGAATATGTCTAGCTTCAAATGGAGAGCAAACAACACCATCTAGCCCTACTTTTTTCGTCAATGAAGCATAGTGCAGCACGGATTCCTGCAAAGACGTGTGAATGAGCTGTTCTGATTGCATTTGCTCTTCAGAAGTGCTTGTCAACTGTGTTACGCCAATGCAAAGCGGCCTGTCTTGGCCTAAAGGGGTTCCTTGCTCAAGTCCCTCTAAAGCACCAGCCATCATTTCAACACCGCCGGCAGCATGAACGTTGACCAAATCGCAGTTTAAGCGCGCTAAACCCTTCATTGCATTTTTCACTGTATTTGGGATATCATGCAACTTTATATCTAAAAAAACTTTATGTCCTAGTGATTTTAAATCATACATAATTCCAGGGCCTTCCTGATAAAAAAGCTCCATCCCAACTTTTAAGAATAATTTTTCATTGTCAAACGGCGTTAGGAAATTGAGCACCTTTTGTTTATCGGGAAAATCAAGCGCGATGATAAGCGAGTGGTTCATTCTTTTTCCAGCTCCTTCCGGTACATTCTGAAATATGATCAAATCCTAATTGTTCAACTAATGCTGGCAGCTCTTTAATTATATTCGGGCAAACAAATGGATCCACAAAATTCGCCGTACCGACTGCAACAGCGCTTGCTCCTGCATAAAAGTACTCGATGACGTCTTCAGCTGTTTGAACTCCGCCCATTCCGATAATAGGAAGTGAAACTTGCTGGCTCACTTCATGAATCATCCGAATTGCCACTGGCTTAATAGCTGGACCAGATAACCCGCCAGTTTTGTTTGCTATTACAGGAAGGCCTGTTTTAATATCAATCCTCATACCTACTAAAGTATTAATCATTGTTAAGCCGTCTGCGCCGCCTTGCTCTACCGCTTTTGCCATTTCTACAATGTTTGTCACATTTGGTGAGAGCTTAACATAGACAGGAACTTGAGACACATCTTTTACTTTTTTCGTTAAATCTTTAGCCACTTCAGGAATTGTTCCAAAAGCAATTCCACCTGTTTTTACATTTGGGCAAGAGATATTGAGTTCCAATGCATGAACATTCCTCGCTTTGGAAATGGCTTTTGCGACTGCTACATAATCCTCTTCTGTCGAGCCAGCTACATTTGCAATTATTGGGACATTATGTTGCTCCAGCCATTTTAGTTCTTCATTGATCACCCTTTCTAATCCCGGATTTTGCAAACCGATGGCATTCAGCATACCTGCTGATGTTTCCGCAACACGGGGTGTAGGGTTGCCGAATCTCGGGCTTAATGTTGTCGCTTTAATCATAATTGCCCCTAGCTCACTTAAATCATAAAGCTGGCTAAATTCTCGACCAAATCCGAAACAGCCTGAAGCTGGCATAATCGGGTTTTTTAAATTCAGCCCTGGAAGGCTAATGTTAATTGAACTCATAAAACAACCTCCCCTGCTTTAAATACCGGGCCATCACTGCAGACTTTTTTATAGGAATGTCCTGTCGGATCATCGCCTGTATGGCATACACACGCAAAGCATGCACCGATGCCGCACCCCATTCGTTCTTCAAGCGACAAATATACTTTTTTATGTTGATATGCCTTTTCCAAAGCTTTCAACATAGGTGTTGGTCCGCAAGTATACAAACAGTCAAACTTTATCCCATTATGTGAGATGACATCTGTAACAAACCCATGGGTTCCATAGCTGCCATCCGCTGTTGCAATATGCGTCTCACCCAGCATTGAAAACTCTTCTTCATAAAAAACCATCTCTCTAGCTTGAAACCCGAGCACATGGATCACATTGACTCCTTTTTTAACAAGCTGCTTCGATAATTCATAAAGTGGAGGCACGCCAATCCCGCCACCTACAAGGAGGGCGGTCTCTCCTTTTTTCACCGCATTCAGCGGAAAACCAGACCCAAGTGGACCGAGTACATCGATGGAATCTCCTTCGCTTTTTTCTGCAAGCATGGAGGTCCCCTTCCCATCTGCCCGGTAAATCATGGTAAAGCTGCTATTCTCATGATCAATCTCGGCAATGCTGATTGGTCTTCTCAATAAGGGATCCATTCCTTGACTGACCTTCAAATGGACGAATTGCCCTGGCTCATTCATCCCATGAACAAGCTCACCCTTTAAGGTGAGCTTATAAATATGGGAAGCGATTTGTTGTTGTGAGATGACCTCACACATTTCCTGTTTGATCATATAAACATCGCCTCCTGTGCAGCTTGTGTTGATTTCTCCATTGCATCTGCTGAGAAGTTCATCGACTCTATCACTTGCAGTATTGCAGCAGCTGTATCTAATGAAGTTAAGCAAGGTACGCCATTCTCGACAGATTCACGACGGATTCTGAAGCCATCTCGAGCTGGCTGCTTTCCTTTTGTTAAAGTGTTGATCACAATCTGGGCCTGACCATTGCGAATGACATCAAGCAGATTCGGACCTTCAGATCCAATTTTATTCGTCACATCTACAGGGATGCCGGCTGATTCCAAAAATTCTGCCGTTCCGCTCGTAGCCATCAAGCGATAGCCGATAGATACAAATCGTTTCGCTAGTTGAAGCGCTTCGTCTTTATCTTTATCAGCTACTGTCATCAGCACCGTCCCAAATTTATGAATCGTAATGCCTGATGCTACAAGCCCTTTGTATAATGCTTTTTCTAGAGTAGAATCTTTCCCCATAACCTCGCCGGTTGATTTCATTTCAGGTCCTAATGTAATGTCTACTCTGCGCAATTTTGCGAAAGAGAAGACTGGCACTTTTACAAACACACCTTGTTTTTCTTGGATAAGTCCGGATTCATAGCCTTGCTCTTCTAGTGTTTTTCCTAAAATTACTTTTGTTGCGATATTTGCCATTGGTACATTGGTAATTTTGCTTAAGAATGGCACTGTGCGGCTCGATCTTGGGTTAACTTCAAGCACATATACCTCGCCTTTTGACACAACATATTGGATGTTCAGCAACCCAATGATTCCCAAACCTTTTGCCATTTTCTCTGTGTACTCTACCAATTTTTCTTTTACTGACAGACTGATATTTTGCGGCGGATAGACTGCGATACTGTCTCCTGAGTGAACGCCTGCTCTTTCGATATGCTCCATAATTCCAGGAATGACAACTGTTTTGCCATCACAGATTGCATCAACTTCAATTTCTTTTCCAGTCAAGTATCTGTCGATTAATACAGGATGATCCGGATTTACTTTTACTGCATTTTTCATATAGTGCAGCAACTCTTCCTCTTTATAAACAATCTCCATCGCCCGCCCGCCAAGGACATAGGAAGGACGGACAAGCACTGGATAGCCAATTTCTGTTGCGATGTTAACCGCTTCGTTCACTGACAGCGCCGTTTTTCCTTTTGGCATCGGTATTCCAAGCGCTTGTAATGCCTGCTCGAATTTATCGCGGTCTTCAGCACGATCCAAATCCTCAAGTGATGTTCCAAGAATCTTGACTCCTCTTTCTACAAGAGCAGCAGCCAAGTTGATGGCTGTTTGTCCGCCAAATTGAACGACAACGCCTTCAGGCTTTTCCAAGTCGATAATATGCATGACATCTTCAATTGTAAGTGGTTCAAAGTATAATTTATCAGAGATACTGAAATCTGTTGAAACAGTTTCAGGATTGTTGTTGATAATGATCGCCTCATAACCTGCCTCTTTGATCGCCCAAACTGCATGGACAGTTGAGTAATCAAATTCCACCCCTTGGCCAATGCGGATTGGACCTGAACCGAGTACAATTACACTTTTTCGATTAGTCACAACAGATTCATTTTCATCTTCGTACGTCCCGTAATAATAGGGTGTTTCTGATTCAAATTCTGCTGCACAAGTATCAACCATTTTATAAACCGGGACGATGCGGTTATCTCTTCTGAAGTTGTATACATCCGCTTCAGTTGTATCCCAAAGCTGTGCGATTGTTAAATCTGCAAAGCCAAACTGTTTTGCTTTTTTGACTGTATCTGTATTGAACTTGTTATCGCGCACTTCTTTTTCTAAAACTACAATTCTATTAAACTTGTATAAGAAGAATAAATCTATTTGGCTCCAGTCGTGAATGACTTCAATTGTGTAGCCTCTTCTAAGTGCTTCACCGATATAGAACAGACGCTCATCACCGGCTTTTCTTATTCTCTTCTCTAATAATGCATCGCCGATTTCATCCGCATTTTGCAAGTTCAAGTGGAACACATTTGCTTCAAGAGATCTTACCGCTTTTAAAATTGATTCCTCAAATGTGCGGCCAATTGCCATGACCTCACCAGTTGCTTTCATTTGCGTTCCTAAAGACCTGTTCGCTGATTCGAACTTATCAAATGGCCAGCGCGGGATTTTTGTTACGATATAGTCAAGGGCTGGCTCAAAGCTAGCATAGGTCTTACCTGTTACAGGGTTCATCATCTCATCAAGCGTCAAGCCGACAGCAATTTTTGCAGCCAGTTTCGCGATTGGATAGCCGGTTGCTTTCGATGCAAGCGCAGAAGAACGGCTTACCCGCGGGTTTACCTCGATAATATAGTAGTCAAAGCTGTTTGGATCAAGTGCAAGCTGCACATTACATCCGCCTTCAATACCGAGTGCACGAATGATTTTTAACGATGTATTTCTTAGCATTTGATATTCGCGGTCACTTAATGTCTGACTTGGTGCGACAACAATGCTGTCACCTGTATGGACGCCGACAGGATCGATATTTTCCATATTACACACAACAATTGCATTGTCATTAGAATCTCTCATGACCTCATATTCAATTTCTTTGAATCCAGCAATACTTTTTTCTAGAAGACATTGAGTAACAGGACTGTGTTTCAAGCCGCTCGTAACAATTTCGATTAAATCCTCTTCATTGCTGCATATTCCTCCGCCAGTTCCTCCCAGTGTAAAGGCAGGGCGGACAATTACAGGGTAGCCAACAATCTCAACAAATGCGTATGCTTCTTCAAGATTATGAATAATTTCGCTTTCCGGCACCGGTTCACCTAATTCATTCATTAAGTTCCTGAACAAATCACGATCCTCCGCCTGTTCTATTGCCGAAAGTTTCGTGCCGAGAATTTCTACGTCGCATTCTTCAAGAACACCTGATTTCGCCAGTTCAACAGCAAGGTTCAAACCAGTTTGCCCACCTAAAGTTGGCACTAATGCATCAGGACGTTCCTTTCTAATAATTTTACTTACAAATTCCAATGTTAGCGGCTCTATATAGACAGCATCTGCGATTTCAGTATCTGTCATAATTGTAGCCGGGTTTGAATTAACTAAGATAACCCGGTATCCCTCTTCTTTTAAAGCGATGCATGCCTGTGTGCCAGCATAATCAAACTCTGCCGCCTGACCGATGACAATCGGGCCTGACCCGATGACTAAAATACTGTTTATATCTGTACGTTTTGACATGTGCATGCACCTTCCTGTTTATGATTTTCAATTAGTTGCAGAAATTGTTCAAATAGTCCTTTCGCATCTTCTGGTCCAGGTGATGCTTCCGGGTGATATTGTACTGTAAAAGCCGGAAAAGCTTTATGTTTCAACCCTTCAATCGTTCCATCATTTAAAGCAATATGAGTGACTTCCAAGTCAGTTCCTGTGATGGACGCCTCTTCTACTGAGTAGCCGTGGTTTTGAGAAGTCAGAGCAACCTTTCCTGTGCGCAAATCTTTTACAGGATGATTTGAGCCCCGATGACCGAATTTTAGTTTTTCTGTATTTGCTCCGCAAGCCAGGGCAAATAATTGATGTCCAAGGCAAATTCCGAACAGCGGTACTTGACCAATCAGCTCTTTAATCATATGAATCGCTTCCGGTACATCCTTTGGATCTCCAGGTCCGTTTGAGAGCATCACACCGTCAGGACTTAAATTTAATATATCCTGTGCACTTGAATCATAAGGAACAACAATGACATCACAATCTCGCTTATTTAATTCACGAAGGATTCCGTGCTTCATGCCGAAATCGACAAGGACGACTCTGCTGCCTCTTCCTGGGCTAGGATAGGGTGTTTTCGTCGATACTTGCTTCACTTGGTCATTACGAAGCTTAGTTGCCCGCAATTTCTCTAAAACTGAATCAACATTCTCGTCAATATGGCAAATAGCGCCCTTCAATGTTCCATGCTGACGAATGATTCTTGTCAGTTTTCTAGTGTCAATACCGGCAATCCCAGGGATATTTCGAATTTGAAAATATTCGTTTAAAGACTGTTCGTTTCTCCAGTTTGATGGAAATTCTGCTGCTTCTTTAACGATAAAGCCTTGTATCGCAGGATTAATCGATTCAAAATCATCTCTATTAATCCCGTAATTCCCAATTAACGGATAGGTTAAGGTAACGATTTGGCCGCAGTATGATGGATCAGACAGGATTTCCTGGTAACCTGTCATCCCCGTGTTAAATACAACTTCGCCAATAGAATGTTTATCACTACCAAACCCTTCACCAATAAACACTGTGCCATCTTCAAGAATCAATTGCTTTTTCATGCTGTTACACTCCCTTTGCTCCATGCAATCTTTCCATTTACCATTGTTAGGACCGGCCACCCTTTACATTCCCAGTCAGTAAACGGTGTATTTCTTCCTTTAGACAAGAAGGTCTCCGGATTAATTTTCTCTTGTTGATTCAGATCAATAAGAACGATATCCGCATCTGCGCCTTCTGTAATTACTCCGCCAGCTAACCCGAAGCTTTCGACAGGTTTAACCGTTAAGAAATCAACCAGCTGCTTTAAAGTCATCAGCCCTTTTTCTACAAAATTAGTGTAAAGGAGTGGAAATGCTGTTTCTAAGCCAACAATTCCAAATGGTGCAAGCTCCATGCCTTCTGCTTTATCTTCTGCAGTATGCGGTGCATGATCTGTTGCAATAAAATCGATTGTGCCGTCTAGAAGGCCTTCAATTAATGCTGCTTTGTCGGCAGCGCCTCTTAGCGGAGGGTTCATTTTATAATTCGTATCCATCCCTGGAATATCATCTTCACTAAGCAGGAGATGGTGTGGGGTTACTTCCGCTGTCACTTTAATGCCTGCACGCTTTGCATCTCTAACTACTCTTACTGATTCTCTCGTACTAATATGGCAGACATGATAATGACATCCGGCTGCCTCAGCTAACAGCACGTCTCTAGCGATATGCACCGATTCACATACAGATGGAATACCATTGATGCCATGCTCTTTAGAAAATTGCCCTTCATGAACCGCTCCTTTATGAATGAGTGTATTTTCTTCGCAATGGGCAACGATGGCCATATCAGCTTCAGCGGCTTTTATCATTGCCTGTAGCATCATATCGGCTGATTGGACACCCACACCGTCATCTGTAAAAGCAAAAGCGCCTGCTTCTTTTAACTCATTAAAATTGGTCAGCTCTTTTCCTGCTTCGCGAATGGTGATTGATGCATACGGCAAAACCTTCACAGCGCCGGTTGCCTCAATCCGCTTATGTAGCTTTTCCATTTGCTCTTTGCTATCTGGAACTGGCCTTGTGTTTGGCATAGCAGCAACAGTCGTAAACCCGCCTTTTGCAGCTGCTAATGTTCCTGTCGCAATCGTTTCCTTATTTTCTCCGCCTGGCTCTCGTAAATGAACGTGGAGATCGATCAAGCCTGGTGCAACTAAAAGTCCCTTCGCATCAATAACCTCGTCGGCTGCTCTTTGTAATGAATGCCCAACTTCAATGATTTTTCCATTTTCAATGTAAATCTCCGCTATTTGAAGTTCACCTTCATTAGTGAGTAATTGACCATTTTTGATGATGATTGACATGATTCATGCTCCCTTCCGTTTGTTCGATTACTTTTTTTAATACAGCCATTCTGATAAATACGCCATTTTTCATTTGTTTGAAAATTCTAGACCTTTCGCATTCCACCAAGCTATCTGCAATTTCTACTCCACGATTCACAGGGGCAGGATGCATGATAATGCTTCGATCCTTCATTGTTTTTTCTCTTTCGATTGTTAGTCCATAAGAGTGATGGTACTCATCTATTGACTTTACAGCATTGTCACCATGACGCTCATGCTGTATTCTAAGCAGCATCACAACGTCGGCACTTTTCACAGCTTCGTCAATCGGTTCATATTCACCATTTTGCAGCAAACCATTATCAAACCATTCTGAAGGTCCCGAGAAAACAACATTTGCACCCAACCTTGTTAGTGCCTCCGCATTTGATCTTGCCACACGACTATGGCGTATATCTCCAATGATTGCAATTTTCAGTCCTTCAAATCCACCAAATTCCTGTTTTATTGTCAGCAAATCGAGAAGGGATTGTGTTGGATGATGACCACAGCCATCGCCGGCATTTATAATGGCGCTATCTGTTTTATCTTCCAATTCATCAAAATAACGATCTTGACTATGCCTAATTACGACTGCATTCACACCGATTGCTTCTAATGTTTTGACAGTGTCATACAGCGTTTCTCCTTTTGATACACTGGAAGTGCTTACTTCAAATGGGATGATGTCCAAGCCAAGTTTTCTTTCTGCAACTTCAAAGCTGCACTTTGTTCTCGTGCTGTTTTCAAAGAAAAGATTTGCAATGAAGATATTCCTTTCAGGTCTCCATGTACCGCCATTAATAAAATACTCGGCATCTGTTAAAATCTCGTTGATATCTTCAATTGAGAGATCAGTAGTCGTTAGACAATGCTTCATGCTAAGACGCCTCCTTTTGTATTAAAAAACACCTTGGCAGTAATCGCCAAGGTGTCGAAGTTAGAATTTTCATAATTGATATTCAGTGTGAATACACCTCATACCAATATTATTCTTCAACACCCTTGAGAACCTCTCTGGATTCTTTTTAAAAGGCGTTATTATGATATTTTATGCTTCAAACATGTCTTCTTTCACATCTTCTTTACCAGGCAGGATTTGGTTCAATAACACACCTGCGATGGCTGCTAGGGCCATTCCTTCAAAGCTAAACACCCATAGCTTAATATGTGCTCCACCGATGCCTAAAACCAAGATGACGGATGCGATCGCCAGATTTCTGTTATTTCCAAAATCAACC
Organism: Cytobacillus horneckiae; assembly: GCF_002835735.1. Taxonomy (GTDB): domain Bacteria; phylum Bacillota; class Bacilli; order Bacillales; family Cytobacillaceae; genus Cytobacillus; species Cytobacillus horneckiae. The sequence continues at coordinate 203,878 of NZ_PISD01000007.1, forward strand.
TTGCTGTCAACTAGCATTCTTAAACCGGATGATGCGATAATCCCGAATAAGAGGATGGATACGCCTCCCATCACTGGAGTAGGAATGGAGCTAATTAACGCTGTTACCTTTCCTATGAATCCGAAGATGATGGCGATGACGGCTGCTCCTGCTATAACATATACACTGTAAATCTTCGTAATAGCCATTACCCCGATGTTCTCACCGTAGGTTGTTTTTGGCGGACCGCCGATTAATGCTGAAATCATTGTAGCTGTTCCATCCCCCATGATAGAGCGATGCAAACCAGGTTTCTTTATATAATCTCTTCCAACTACTTTTCCAAGAACGAGTTGGTGTCCAATATGCTCTGATAATGTCACTACTGCAACTGGAATCATTAGAAGTGCTAAATCCAGCGTGATTCTTACATCATAATCCATGAATGGGAAAATAAATTCAGGCATCTCAAACCACTTAGCTGAAGCCACGATTGAGAAATCGATAATTCCAATCGCCAGCGAGTATACATAACCGATGATAATACCCATTAGAATAGGGATCATCCCAAACATCCCTTTACCATATACCGAGAAGAAAATCGTTGCTGCCAGTGTTATTAATGCTGCTGAGAAATGAAGCATGCTATATTCACCCGTGTCAGGGTTATTCATTGCCATATCAATCGCTGTGCCTGATAGTGCTAGACCGATGACGATAATAACCGGACCGGTTACAATCGGGGGAAGCAGTTTTAAAATCCAGCGGTAGCCTGCTTTTTTTATAATTAGTGCCACAATCCCGTATAACATACCGGCCATGAAGCTTCCAATCATTGCAGCGCCTGGCCCTCCACCAAGCTGTGCAGCCTGTATTGGGATAATAAAGGCAAAAGATGAGCCTAAATACGCCGGCACTTGCCATTTCGTTATTATAAGGAAAGCGATTGTTCCGATACCGCTTGATATCAAGGCAATTGCGGGGCTTAAATCAACTAGAAAAGGTACTAAGATAGTTGCGCCAAACATGGCGAATAAGTGCTGTAGGCTTAAAGTCAGCCAATGAATTGGTGCTGGACGATCATTTACGTCTAAGATTGGTTTATTCATGATTTTTCGTCTCCCCTTTAATTAAAAAACCCTCTTTGCATGTCGACAAAGGGGGTTGTGGATACAGCAATGAACTGGAGCCATTCATTGCTTATAATCCCCTTTGTCAGCCTCTCTGGACTGCATTTAAAAAGGGCTATTCTATTTTTCGTAAATACTTACTTGATCAGTGCTATCTACTTCATCTAATTCAACGACAATTTTTTCTGAACTTGATGTAGGAATATTCTTACCTACAAAATCTGCGCGAATCGGCAGCTCTCTATGTCCGCGATCGACAAGCACCGCCAGCTGTATGGAGGATGGCCTTCCGATATCTATAAGTGCATCTAATGCAGCTCTGACAGTTCTTCCTGTATAGAGAACGTCATCTATGACAATGACCTTCTTTTCATTAATATCTATTGGGATATCCGAGCCTTTAACGAGCGGTTCTTGATTAGCTGTTTTTTTCGAAAGGTCATCTCTGTATAGAGTAATGTCAATCTCACCAACAGCGACTTTTGCTCCTTCAATTTGTTCTATTCTTTTGGCTAAACGATTCGCTAAGTAAATTCCTCGTGTTTTAATCCCTATTAATACACAGTCTTCAATGCCTTTATTCTTCTCAATTATTTCGTGAGCTATGCGTGTTAATGCTCTTCGTATTGCCTGTTCATCTAACACTATGGCTTTTTGTGGCATGTCTGTCACCTCTCAATATACTAAAAAACCCTCTCGCCAGCAGACGAGAGGGTAAACGATCGTACAAGTTTTGAATAAAGGTATTTTCCTCACCAATATTCATACCGTTTCCTTCTCAGCCTCACAGGACTGCAGTTAAAGGACTTATTCAACTAAAATAATCATAAATCATGAAGGTTCAGCTGTCAATGATTATTTTCTCAGGATAGTGATTAATTTTTCAAAGTCTTGAGGAAGCGGTGCTTCGAACTCCATATACTCACCTGTCCGCGGGTGATCAAATCCTAATAAGCCAGCATGAAGAACTTGTCCATTAAAATCAATTGTTTTTCTAGGGCCATATTTAGGGTCCCCCGCTAGAGGATAGCCAATGTATTTCATATGCACACGGATTTGGTGCGTCCGACCTGTTTCAAGTTGGCACTCCACAAGTGTAAAGTCTTTAAAGCGCTCGATTACTTGAAAATGAGTAACAGCATTTTTGCCATTATCAACAACCGCCATGCTTTGCCTATCTTTTGTGTCTCTTCCAATTGGCGCATCAATGGTGCCGTAATCATGAGAGATGATTCCATGGACGATTGCTTTGTATTTTCTTGTTACCGTTTTTTTGACAAGCTGATCAACTAGGCTTTCATGCGCCACATCGTTTTTAGCAACCATTAACAGCCCGGAAGTGTCTTTATCAATGCGATGTACGATTCCAGGCCGCATGACGCCGTTAATTCCAGAGAGGTCCTTACAATGGGCCATAAGCCCATTGACGAGCGTACCGCTAACATGACCTGCTGCCGGATGGACAACCATTCCCTTCGGCTTGTTTACAACAAGCACATCCTGATCCTCATAATAAATTTCCAAATTCATTTCTTCAGCGATTACATCTAATTCTTCAGGCTCTGGAATTTCAATTAAGAGATGATCATTTAACATGCATTTATAATTAGATTTCACCTTTTGTCCATTTACAAGGACGTGTCCATCTTTAATCCATTGCTGCACTTGCGTGCGTGACCACTCTGAGTTCAGCTTAGCTAATACCTTATCAATTCTGTCACCTGCGTGATCTTCAAGAATGATTTGTTCCATTTTGTTCATTCATTTTCTCCTTCTTTGCTTCTCTTTCCTCAAGTATCATCTGAATCATCATCATCGCTACACCGATGCAAAGAGCAGAATCAGCAACATTAAAAATTGGAAAGTTATATCCAAATGGATATGTATGAACAAAATCAACCACTTCTTTTCTAAAGACACGGTCGATAAAGTTCCCAACTGCTCCACCTAAAATGAATGCCAGTGATACACCAAGAAGCCATTTGCCTTTCGCTTGCGTTTGCATATAGTAAATTATCCCAACAATGACAACAACGGTGATAATATAGAAAAACCACATCTGTCCTTCTAAAATCCCCCAGGCTGCACCTGTATTCCGATGGGAAGTAATATAAAGAAAGTCTTCAATAACTGTTATACTTTCTCCAATTGAAAAATTCTTTACGATTAACCATTTTGTTAATTGGTCAAGGGCAATAATTAGTAATGCAATTATGTAGAAAAACACAAAGGCAACCCCCATTATTCATTTGTTTACCTTTGCATTTTAGCATAATCACCATAAAAACGATAGTTTTCAGTCGTTTAATCGTAAATTGCTTTCCGATAAAAGCTTTTAATCGCCAGGCAATCATCCATTGACTTTAATGTTGGAACCATCTCTAACAAATCCTCGGGAAGAAATTCGCCGGAAATTTCACAGGTGCCAAAGCCACCATTTTCAATTTTTTTTATTGTTTCCTCAATATCATAAAGCTCTGCCATGATGACTTCATTCATAAAAGGATGATCTTTTTGATCCATCAGTCTTTCAAGTAGTTCATGCCTAGTGTTACGGAGTTCGGAAATTAGTTTTTTCTTTTTATCGCCCATACTTCATCCTCCGTTATAAATGATATTTTCTTTATTATTTCTCTAACTTCGTTTAAAACGCGGTTAAACATTTAACAGAGAGAACAACATTTAGTGGAGGTGGAATTATTTCTCTATAAGCGCATCGTATAATTTTGTTACGAATGAATTCGTTTATCTTCTTAAATGCAAAAAAAGGGCATCCAAAATCCGATAAAATCGGATGATTGGATCGCCCCCATCTTTATTATATTAGCTTAAATGGCTATAGTTTTCTTTTACAACTGTTGCACAGCGCGGGCATAAAGTTTCAAATTCTTCTACAGTCCCAACTTCAGGCGTTACTGTCCAGCAGCGCTCACATGTTTCTCCATCAGCTTTAGAAACCACAATCGCTGTGTTTTCAAATTTCAATGCTTCCGCTGGTGCGTCCTGCAAGCTGCCGGCAACCTCAAATGCAGATACGATAAACAACTGCTGAAGATTTTCGGAAATGGAATCTAGAAGCTGTTTTGTTTCATCATCAACATACAATGTAATTTTTGCAGTTAAGGATTTACCAATAACTTTTTCATTACGAGCTTCCTCAAGCGCTTTAAGAACATTATTACGCAGCTTCATGAAGGAGCTCCATTTTTCTTCCAATACCGCTGCATTTGGTAATGTTTTAGCTTCCGGCATATCAGTAAGCTGAACACTATCGCCCTCTACATTTGGAATAAAGCGCCATACCTCATCTGCTGTATGAGAAAGGATAGGCGATACAAGTTTAGTTAATGCAACTAAGCTTTCATAAAGGACCGTTTGAATCGCACGGCGGTCATTATGGTCTTTTGCTTCGATATATAGAATATCCTTTGCAAAATCAAGATAGAATGCACTTAAATCTAATGTACAGAAGTTATTAACAGCATGATAAATGCCTGCAAATTCATATTTTTCATAAGCTTTACGTGATGTTTCAATTAATTTGTTCAATTTTACAAGCATAAATTGGTCAACTTCGCGCAAATCTTCATATGCAACCGAATCACTGCTCGGATTAAAGTCAGCAAGGTTTCCTAACAAGAATCGGAAAGTGTTTCTGATTTTACGATAAACCTCAGCCACTTGCTTTAAAATCGCATCTGATACACGGACATCAGCTTGATAATCGACTGAAGAAACCCATAGGCGTAAAATATCTGCACCAAGCTGATTCATTACTTTTGCTGGTACAATGACATTTCCAATGGATTTACTCATTTTCCTGCCTTCGCCGTCTAAAACAAATCCGTGACTTAAAATCCCTTTATATGGCGCTTTGCCTGTAACTGCTACACCAGTGGACAAAGAGGAGTTAAACCAGCCGCGATATTGGTCAGATCCTTCTAAATATAAGTCTGCTGGCCTTTGCAAATCGTCGCGCTCTAATAATACTGCTTGATGAGAGGAACCTGAATCAAACCAAACATCCATAATATCCGTCTCTTTTGTAAACTCGCCATTAGGACTCCCTGGGTGTGTAAAGCCTTCTGGTAATAGATCCTTTGCCTCTTTTTCGAACCAAATGTTTGATCCTTGTGCACGGAATAATTCTGAAATATGATTGATTGTTTCATCAGTAATAATTTCTTCTCCATTTTCAGCATAGAATACTGGAATTGGCACTCCCCAGGCACGCTGGCGGGAAATACACCAGTCTCCACGATCACGCACCATATTAAACAAGCGCGTTTCGCCCCATGCAGGTGTAAACTCAGTATCTTTAATTGCTTGTAATAAATCGGAACGGAAGTCCTTAATTGAAGCAAACCATTGCGCTGTCGCCCGGAAAATAACCGGTTTTTTCGTTCTCCAGTCATGTGGATATGAGTGAGTGATAAACGAAAGCTTTAATAATGCGCCTGCTTCTTCCAGCTTCTCTGTAATCGGTTTATTTGCTGCATCGTAAAATAATCCTTCAAATCCAGGTGCTTCATCAGTCATCACACCTTTATCATCAACAGGACATAGCACTTCTAAACCATATTTTGCCCCAACATAGAAGTCATCTTCCCCATGACCAGGTGCTGTATGAACACATCCTGTACCCGCATCAGTAGTTACATGATCTCCTAGCATGACAAGTGAGTCACGGCCGTAGATTGGATGTTCTGCAACGATATATTCAAGCTCGCTGCCTTTAATTGTCTTAATGACCTCTAGGTTCTCCCAGCCAATTTCTTCTGCTACTGCTGATAATAAATCTTCTGCCACTAAATACTTTTGATCTTCAACTTTAACTACTACATAGTTTAATTTAGGATGTACAGAAATACCCTTATTGGCAGGCATTGTCCATGGTGTCGTTGTCCAGATGACAATTTGTACGTCCTCATCAAGAATGTCTTTTCCGTCTTTTACTTTAAAGCCAACATAAATGGATGCAGAACGCTTATCTTTATATTCGATTTCAGCTTCAGCAAGTGCTGATTCAGAAGAAGGCGACCAATAGACTGGCTTTTTACCTTTGTAAATATAACCCTTTTTCGCCATTTCTCCAAAAACTTTAATTTGCTGTGCCTCATATTCTGGCTTAAGCGTAATGTATGGATTTTCCCAATCACCACGAACGCCTAAGCGTTTAAACTGTGTCCGCTGACTGTCAATTTGGCCATAAGCATATTCTTCACATAGCTTACGAAACTCAGCAACTGTCATCTCTTTTCGTTTGACGCCTTTATTTGTCAGCGCCTGCTCGATCGGCAGTCCATGTGTATCCCAGCCTGGCACATATGGAGCCTGATATCCGCTCATTGATTTATAGCGGTTAATAAAGTCCTTTAAAATTTTATTTAATGCATGTCCGATGTGGATATCCCCATTTGCATAAGGAGGTCCATCATGCAATACGAATAGCGGTCGGCCTTCTGTACGTTTTTGCACTTTTTCATAAATATCTTTTTCTTCCCATTCTGCCTGGATTTCCGGCTCTCTTTTCGGAAGATTCCCACGCATTGGAAATTCTGTTTTTGGCATTAATAAAGTGTCTTTAAAATCCATTATTATTTCCTCCTAATACAATTCACTAACATTATTGACAACATAATAATAATACATAAGACGCGAAAACAAGGCGGTCTCTAGATCATTCTAGCGACTCCTTCAGCCTTCCTCACTTTGAAAAGCAAATAAAAAAGCCCCTCATCCCTAAAAGGGACGAGAGACTTATATTCCCGCGGTACCACCCTTGTAGATAGAAAAATTCTATCCGCTCAAGAATTCTTAACGTGAATGACTCGCCTTGGCTTAAAAACTGATTGTAGTGTTCAGACAAGGAACTAAAGGGTGATTTTCAAATCCTTCACTTATTTCAGGCTTGCACCGCCCCTGAATCGCTAATCGCAAATTTATATTTGCCTATAAGTTTGACGAGAATTTTACTGTCCCTCTCAACGTTTGTAATCATTGATTATTATTTTAAAATTATATGCGATAGGAACGCTTTTCGTCAAGCTAACGAATCCTCTTCTTCTTTAGACGATTTTAATTCAGTGGAATCAAGCTCATACTCCATTAAGTGATCCCAATCGTCATTATTCAGCATATCTAGCTGGGCTTCAATTAGCATTTTAAAGCGAGTTCTAAATACTTTAGACTGCTTTTTCAAATCTTCGATATCTATCGCAATTTTTCTAGCTTTGGATAGCGACTCATTTACGATGCGGTCAGCGTTCTTTTCCGCCTCACGTATAATAAGCTTCGCTTCCTTTTGAGCGTTGCGTTTTACTTCCTCGGCAGCTTCTTGTGCAACCACAATCGATTTGTTCAGCGTTTCTTCAATTGTAGTGAAATGACCAACTCTTTCATTTAAATCGTTAAGCTTCTCTTCCAATTCCTTTTTCTCACGAATAACGATTTCATAATCTTTAATGACTTGGTCTAAAAATTCATTGACTTCATCTTCATCATAACCACGGAACCCTTTACTGAATTCTTTGTTATGGATATCTAACGGTGTTAATGGCATATATGCCACCTCCCAGATCAGTTGTTTCAAATATGTATGCTGTTAAACATATATTCGACATGTTCCTTCATATTCCTTCAATCAAGGAAATTATTTTTGAAGCCCAATGACTACCTTCCAATTATCTTTTTTTGTTTTGCCTTCAATCGATATTACTTTTGAACGGCCAAGGCCGCGGACAGAAATGATGTCACCTTCCCTGCATTCAAAAGCGGGGTTCTCAATGTGTGTCCAATTCACCTTTACTAGATTGGACTGAATATAGGCCTGCGCTTTTTGCCTAGAAAGATTATAAACCGAAGCCAGAATTGTATCAAGCCTTAATGAAGAAGCTGTAATCGGACGGTCCTGCCATTGTTCGTTTGTCTCAATCACCTCTTCAAAGCCTTTCGCCACTAATTTAACAGTGGCTCGTCCAATTGATTCAAGCTGCACACATAAATAATCGGCAATTTCTTTTGACACAATAAATTGGATTTCTTCTTCCCTAAATAGGATATCTCCAAACTTATTTCGCTTTAATCCCAATGACATCAAGCTTCCTAAAACTTGAGGATGTTCAATTTTCACAAATTTGTGAGGATAAACGACTTGAAATAAAGTTAATTGGAAATCATCTTTTTCAGCTTCAAAGTAGTCAGGATATAGAAGCGCTCTCTTTCTTTCTGAATAATGGGCACCACCAAATAGCTGCCATTGCACGTCGTGATTCTTCCCGATGACCGTTTTTAAAATTTCCTGCTCGCGCGGATCAAGAAAATCGGTCAGCTTAGGAGCATATGATTGTTCAACCTGGCTTTTCCAATTTAGAACTTGATCAATAAAGCTCTTCTCTTCCGGTCTAAAATGCTGATAAATTGTTGTCATACTGAAACCCTTTCAATTCTATGAAGCGATATAAGAAAAACCGGGCATAG